>JAUXWR010000013.1 GCA_030680075.1 Legionella sp. | reverse complement strand
CGGGCCGGTCCAGCCAGGCCTGCACCAGCCGCGCCGGCCGAATCCATGCCGCCTTCTCGTGCCAGTCGGCGGCGGCGCCGGCCTCGAGTCCCGCCAGGTGCTTTTGGGTCGCATCGGCCGGCCGGCTCCACACCGCGGCGGCGGGGTCCGCCGGAAGGCGGCTCGCGGCGGGTGCGCCATCGACATGGTGTTCGAGCACGCCGCTGGCTTCCCAGTCGTGTCCGGGCTGCAGCAGCGCGCGGGCCTGCTGCAGCGTGGCGCGCACGCCATCGCGCGACAGGCGAGACAGCAGGTTGTCGTCGGGGGAGGTGTGCGGCACCAGCAGTCCGGCCGGCAGGCCCGAGGCGCCGCAGGCCGCTTGCGCCGCATCGAGCACCTGCACCTTCCAGCCGCGCCGGGCCATGCTGGCCGCCGCGGCCGCTCCGGCCAGGCCAGCGCCGATGACGATGCAGTCGCCCGCGACGACATCGCCAGCCGGATGCGCACCGCGCGGCTCCCAGGACGGAGCGAACTCGCCGCGGCTGCGGCCTGCGGGGGTGGCTGGGTCGTCGAACCGAAAGCCGTGGCGGCCCAGCGCGGGGCGCAGAGCGCCCGAGGCATCGTCCAGCGTGATCCGGGTGCCGCGCCGGCAGCAGCGGGCCAGCGCCTTGAGATTCAGCGTGTCGGCCTGGCCTGCGTGCAGCGACACCGCATCGGCATGGAAATCCAGCTGCCGCAGCATCTTGCCGGGCTCGCCGATGCACAGCGTGAGCAGGACGTGGCCGCTCTCGAACACCAGCCGGTGCACGCCGGGCAGCAGGCCGTAGGCTTCATTGGCGAAGGCCTGCACCAGCGGCTGGAGCTCGGGGCCACGCGCGCCTGCGCGCAGCACCTCGTCCAGCGGCGGTGGGCCGTCGGCGAGCGCAACGAAGTGGAGCAGGCGCGGCCGCTGCGGGTCGTCCAGCCAGGCGCGCCATGCAGCCAGGAAGCGCAGGCCGTCGCCGAAGCGTGTCTCGAGAATGCGCCATTGCGGCTGGCCGGCCCAGCCTGCGGCCATGGCCTCAGGGGGCCGGGGGAACGTAGCCCTGGGCGACGTCGGCGCCGCTGCCGAAGAAGTGGTTCTCCATCTGGCGCGCCAGGTACTGGCGGGCGCGCTGGTCGGCCAGGTTCAGGCGGTTCTCGTTGACCAGCATGGTCTGCTGCTTGAGCCA
>JAUXWR010000001.1 GCA_030680075.1 Legionella sp. | reverse complement strand
CAGGTTCTCGCGCAGGCCTTCGTAGCCGACGAAGTAGAACAGCTTGTCCTGGCGGACCGGGCCGCCGGCGGTGACCCCGAACTGGTTGCGCGTGAAGGGCGGCTTGCCGCCAACGTCGAAGTAGTTCGCCGCATCCATGGCGTCGTTGCGATGGAATTCGTAGGCCGTGCCACCCATGCGGTTGCTGCCCGACTTGGTGATCACGTTGACCTGGCCGCCGCTCATGCGGCCGAACTCGGCGCCGTAGGCGTTGGTCTCGACGCGAAACTCCTGCACGGTCTCGGTGCCGAGCGCGGTGCCGGCGGCGCTGCCGGCCGGGCCGTTGGTCATGTCGTTCAACAAGGTCCCGTCAAGCAGGTAGACATTGGCACGCGGGTCCTGGCCATTCACCGACATGCCGAGGCCGTGGGCCACCACCGAGCCGCCGTCGCGATAGGGAAACGGCGTCACCCCCGGCTGCAGAAACGCCAGGTCGGTGTAGTTGCGGCCGTTCAGCGGCAGCTGTTCGATGGTTCGCGCATCCACCAGGTAGCTCAGTTCGCCGGTCCGGGTGTTGATGGCCGGCGCCGCCGCCGACACGCTCACCGCCTCGGCCACGGCGCCAACTTCGAGCGCAAACTCGAGCACCACCGCCTCGCCCACGGTCAACGCCACGCCCTGGCGCACCGCCGACTTGAAGCCTTGCAGCTCGGCCCGCACGTCATAGGCGCCCACCGGCAAGGCCGCCAGCACAAAGCGGCCGTCGGCGCCGGTCACCGTGGCGCGTTCCACGCCGCGCTCCAGGTGCCTGACCGAAA
Source organism: Legionella sp. (assembly GCA_030680075.1). Classification (GTDB taxonomy): domain Bacteria; phylum Pseudomonadota; class Gammaproteobacteria; order Legionellales; family Legionellaceae; genus Legionella_C. The sequence continues at coordinate 356 of JAUXWR010000001.1, read as the reverse complement.
TAGCCACGCCAGGGACCACGGCCCCGCTGGCGTCGACCACGCGGCCGGCCATGGTGCCAGAGGTCTGCGCCGAGGCGGTTAACGCCGGCGCGAGTAGAACCGTAAGGAGTAAAACAACGATACGCACGATATGCAGCCCCCGTCTCGTATACTACGCGCGGCAAACGCCTGGCGTTTCTCCGCCCGGCCCTTTTTTGATTTATGACCACCACCACGCGCCTCGCCCTGACCCCCTTGCAGTGGCTCATTTGCGGCATTGCCGCGCTGGGCTTTGCCTTCGACATCTACGAGATCCTGATGGCGCCGCTGGTGGTCGGCCCGGCCATTGGCGAGCTCACCGGCGCCCGTCCCGGGAC
>JAUXWR010000559.1 GCA_030680075.1 Legionella sp. | reverse complement strand
CGGCATGCGATCGGATCGCGTGCCGGAGAGGCTCCGCTGGAGACCGCCCCTGCGCGCCATCCCTCCGCACAGCAGGTTCTCAAGGCAACCGGTTTTCGTACAGCGGCCTGTCAGGGAAAGAACTGGCCAACACTGAAGCTTTGGGGCGTCGAGGGCTGAAAATAACCGGTACCGTCGCGGGTGAGCACGGCGATCGACGCCTGGTGCGAGCCGGGGCCGATCTCGTCGATCGGGATCAGTCGGGAAAAGCCACAGTCAGCGTACGAACGACCGTCGCTGCTGATGTCACTCGGTAAGCCAGTGACGGCGGGGAACACCTTGTCGTCGATTATCACGTATACCACTCCGGCCGGCTCCCGGGCGCCGCCATCGATCGCCCACCCGGCCACCAGGAGGTATTTGTCGTTGCTTACCGCGGCCAAGGTGACTTTCGCCGGCCGGCTGACGGAAAAATCGGCCGGCGTCCGGGACGGAAGAGCTTGAAGTCCGGAGAGGGCGGGCGGGCCGCGTCGCGTCGACTTCTTGCGCAACGTCATGCCCAGATGATAGAGCGGCACGACGGGCGCATAGAAGTCGGACCCGGGCGGGAGGGAGCGGAAGACCTTCGCGTTGTCAGCCCAGTGGATGTCGGGCTGCCCGGGGTGGAAAAAATCGGCGGGGATTCCGACGACCACCGCCGTCGCGAGGAAAACATACCCGATGCGCTTGAAGGAGCGTGCGGCGAATGCCAGGTGCAGTATGGTGAAATGGATGAAGATGCAGGCGAACAGAAAGTACCGCGGGCCGGCCTGGGGCTGGAGCCAGATTCTCAGGTCGTTCAGCGGGAACATGAAAGACAGCGCGATGGACAGCGCGGCGAGATAGAACAGGATCAGGAGCGGCTTGACCCGATCCCGCACCGCGACAAAAAGAAAAAATGCGAGCGCACAAAGACCGAGTCCGTACGCGATCGGCGGCAGAAGCTGGTAGAACCTGGCGACGCGGTTGATGCCGAAGATGGCG
>JAUXWR010000557.1 GCA_030680075.1 Legionella sp. | reverse complement strand
CGGCGCCAACGTTTGCCGGTCCCAGCTCTCATAGCCGAAGATGCGATTGGCCTCGGCGATGGTGTGCCACCCCTCGACATAGGCCAACTGAGCGCCGTTGCTCGCCCGCATTTTGACGTGGCGATAGCGCAATTTGGCGTTCAGCGCCTGGCGCTGTTCATCGGTGAATGCCATCACTTGGTCCTCACGCTAAGACACTGTTGGGTTGGGGCCAAGCCAGCCCCGTCGATCGCTGTGCCCGCCTTCAGTGCTTGCAGCAGTCCTTGGCGGTCGAGCTTGAACGGCTGCGGCTTCCAGTAGGCGGCGGGAATTTTGTCTTCGGCCACCACCTCAAGGGCCGGCGCCGCTTGCCGCAGCGAGGCAGTAAAGTCGGATTGCTCGAGTTTAGCGATCGCGGCGTCGCCCATCGTTCTCAGCGCGAGCTGGCGCTTGCGCCTCGCTCGCGTCTCCAATCGGTCAAGCCGCACTTTCATGTCGGAAAGACGTGTGGAGAGGCCGTTCGCCAGCGCCTCATCCTCTAGTGCGGAACGGACCAGCTCGGCTAACATCTCCTTGAGATCGGTGATTCCCTCGAGTGTGTCGGCGAGAGTCTCCGCATCGAGGTCGGGAATCTCGGCGAGAAGGCGCGCGCGCAGCACTTGAAATTTGCTTAGCTCTGCGCCGAAACCGTGTGGGGAAAATGAACGCATGAGGACATCCAGTACCGTTACTGGGTCTTTTGGTACTATTATGCGTACCAAATGTCAAGCCCTGGCGAGCCCCCCTCGGCAGCCGGCGTGATCCTGCCCGTGCAGATTAGGGCCGCCCGCGTCCTGCTAGGGTTGAGCCAGGCAGATTTGGCGGCGCGTGCCTCAATCGGGCTGGGTACGGTGAAGCGGATTGAGGCGGCCAGAGTTGAGCTGACTGGTACGGTTCAGACGTTGTCGCGAATAAAAAAGGCTCTCGAGGCCGCGGGCATTGCTTTCATCGAGCAAGATGAACAACAGGGGCCGGGCGTGCGCTTACGTAAGCCGCTGCCGTGATCAAATGTCTAACCTCCTCGTTGGAGTAAAGTTGCGCATCGCGCGCCACGTTTCCGGGTTAGCCCAAATTTCTTTATCTGCTCTCGGTTGCACTTCGGCGTTAGACCGCTCCGAGGCTGCGACCTTGCAGCCGTTATTAGAGCGATGTTTCCAACGAGACGGGGATCGATGAACGTTATCGCCCGCAACACGCCCCCCAGAGGGCGAGTTCGCCGTCTGCTCCAACCCCGAGTTCCTGCGCGAGGGCTCGGCCATCCAGGACTTCATGCATCATGACCGCGTGCTGGTCGGCACCGACGACGAGCGCGGCCGCGAGATCATGGGGCGGCTCTATTCGCCGCTCGCCCTGCGCAACGCTCCAGTGATGTTCGTCGGGTGCGACTCGCCTAGCCTATGCGCTGTGATGGATTGGCCTGATCGTCTAAGTTGTTGATTGTGTTGCGACTTAGCATGCACAAAATATGCACAACAGTAGACGGAAGATCTGCGTACAGAATAGTAGATGAGCGTAGTGCTCTATAGCTCATATTGGCATCCTTGCAAAAGATGTATTTGCGGTCCGCCTTGGCTGGCTCGAGGCAGCTCTCACCGACCGCATTCACGCGACGATTTTCTGCAGCTTCTGTCCGGCTGAATTGCCTAGTTGCTTGGCACCGTAGCCCGTGGACAACACCGACTTTGCATCGAGCCCGAATTCATCGACGAGGAGCTTCGGAACGGCTCTAGCGCGCCGTTCCGAAAGCCCCTGTGGCGTGCGTAGCTGATGGCCATATGGCCGGCGCGAAA
>JAUXWR010000206.1 GCA_030680075.1 Legionella sp. | reverse complement strand
GGCGCATAAATTTCCCAGATTGTTCCAGGCAAAGATCTGTCCCGGCAATAGATGAATTGCCTGTTTATAGGAATCAATTGCTTCGTCAATTCTCTCCAAACTGGTGTAAACCAGGGCACGTGCATTCAGACATTCCGCCTCAAACCAATTGTCCTCAATTTTGATCGCAAGGTTCATTGCTTCATCAAGCAATTGATCTGCTTTTTCAAAATCTCCTTTTCGCCAATGGAGGATGCCAAGGGTCAGCAACAGGTTGGCGCGTATCGAACTGGACTCAACCTCCTGGGGTATATCGGTTAACATTGTCTCCCGCATGGAGATTTTTTCATCCGTGTCGTCGAACTGACCGTCATACTCGCCGGTTCCCTGCCACTCCGATTCAAGTTTTTGTTGCAGGACATAGCCGCCTTTGGGCGATTCGGAAAACTCAACGACCTGGTGGCGCTGCCCCCAGAGATCAGGGGCATAACGGGCAAGGCTGATGATTTCGTTTTGGGTCAGCCAGAATAAAAGCCTAATATTGTTTTCCGAAAAATAATCGTGCTGATTGTTCAGCGCCTCGTACAAATTTTCATGCTCATCCAATCCCCATCGCAAACCTTCAATAATAAATATATGCTTGGCGGATGGTTCATGTTTATCTATGATCTGTATCAGGTCCTGATTTTGACGTTCTTTAACGCGAATATTTACGATTTTCTGCCCATAATCAAACAGATAATTTTCAAGTTCGTTTTGGATATCAGCGCGAACATATTCGGAGCTGTACACCGCAAAGAGGATGCAGGGACGCTGCCATCGAATGGATAATTCGAATTCCCGAAGGATGATTTCCAGGCGTTCATCCATGTCGGCAACAGTTTCAGGCATGAATTGAATTGTTGTCTCAACCATGTAGTAGTTTCCTTAAGACAGGGTGTACGTCACACCAGTTTTCGCCGTTGCGATATTCCAGGATCGCCAACAGCTGTAATAAAGGTCGCATGCGGTCGCTGTATTCCAGCCGATTATTTTCATGCACCTTTTTTAACAGCTTAAGATCTTCCTTATCAAGAATTCGGCG
>JAUXWR010000550.1 GCA_030680075.1 Legionella sp. | reverse complement strand
AAGTGGGCCGTGCGCGAGATGGAAAACCGTTACCGCGCCATGTCGCAGCTCTCGGTGCGCAATATCACCGGCTACAACCAGCGCCTTGGCGAAGCGGCCAAGAGCGGCAAGACCCTGACGCGCACGGTGCAGACGGGCTTTGATCCCGGCACCGGAAAGCCGACCTACGAAGAACAGGCGCTCGACCTCACGCCGCTGCCCTACATCGTCGTCATCATCGACGAAATGGCCGACCTGATGCTGGTGGCGGGCAAGGATGTCGAAGCGGCGGTGCAACGCCTGGCGCAAATGGCGCGCGCGGCGGGCATTCACGTCATCATGGCGACCCAGCGTCCGTCGGTGGACGTGATCACCGGCACCATCAAGGCCAACTTCCCGACACGCATCAGCTTCCAGGTGACCTCGAAGATCGACAGCCGCACCATCCTAGGCGAACAGGGCGCCGAGCAGCTGCTGGGTCAGGGCGACATGCTTTATATGGCTGCGGGCGGGCGCATCACGCGCGTGCACGGCCCGTTTGTCAGCGACACCGAAGTGGAGGAAGTCACCGCGCACCTGCGCGAGCAGGCGCAGCCGGACTATCTGGAGACGGTGACCGAGGAAGACGATCTCGATGACGTGCCCGGCTTCGCCGGCATGGCCGGCAGCGGCAACACCTCGGCGGGCGACGGCCTATTCGACCAGGCGGTGGCGATCGTGGCGCGCGAGCGTAAGGCCTCCACCAGCTTCATCCAGCGTCATCTGCAGATCGGCTACAACCGCGCCGCCAAGATCATCGAGGACATGGAAAAGCAGGGCATGATTTCGCGCGCCAACCACGTGGGGAAACGCGAAATTCTGCTGCCCGAACCGCAGGATAGATAGGATCGGCTTCCAAAAGTGGACTCGGCCATAGGGTCGCCATAGTGTCCTCCCACATTGAGAGCTGACGCTCACACTTGAGGACGCTATGGCCACAGTCTTTCGTCTCTTCGCGCTGCTGATCGCGGTTGTATTCGCCAGCCCATCTTTCGCCGCGGACGCGGCTGACGCCGAGGCCCTGAAAAAGGCCGAGGTTTATCTCAACAGTGTCACGACGCTGAAATCGCGCTTCGTTCAGGTGAACCCGGACGGCGGTAATTACGACGGCGATCTCTATATTTCGCGCCCC
>JAUXWR010000545.1 GCA_030680075.1 Legionella sp. | reverse complement strand
CACGCGCCCCTGGGAATCCCGCGGCGCGAGACGGATATCGGTGATGGCCTGATTTTCCGCCGCAGCGGAATCGATCACAAAATAGATGCGCCCGCGCAGGCGCTCATAGGGCCCGACGCCGCCGAAAGCCCGGCCTTCGGCCAGCACCGCCCGCTCAAGGATTTCGACACGTTCCACATCGGCCCGCGCCGGGGTCGCGACAGCGAACCCGGCCAAAGCCAGCGCGCTGAAGAGAAGGCGCATCGACGTCTGCATCCTGGAACCCCCCGGGCCCTCGTAACCCGTGGAACAGTATGCCCAATCCCGGTCAATACGCCAAAAAAAACGGCGCCTGGTGAGGGCGCCGTTTCTGGCTTCAAGGATCGTTAACGCCTTAAGGGACAACGACCACGCGGTTCTCATCGCCGCGCTGCACATGAAGTACGGTCGACCGCAGCGAAGCCTTCATCGCGGTCTGAAACTCCTCAAGGGTCTTTACCGGCTTGCGGTTGACGGCGGTAATCACGTCGCCCGGTTCAAGACCGCTCCGCTCGGCGGGGCTGCCCTGCTGCACTTCGGTCACCTTCACACCGCTCGCATCACCGCGACCGGTGGCCGAGAAGCTCGCCCCTTCGAGGGCTTGGCGGTCGGGCAACTTGGCAAGCTGCGCCGTCGCAGCCTTACCAATCGAGACCTTGAAGTTGCGCTTCTGGCCTTCGCGTAGAACGGTGAGATTCACCGTCGTACCCACGGTCAGCATGCCGATGCGGTTGCGCAGGTCTTGCGATCCGCGCAGCGGACGGCCGTCCATTTCGATGGCGACGTCGCCGGCGCGAACGCCCGCGACATCGGCCGGCGTCCCCTTTTCGACACTGCCGATCAGCGCGCCTTCGGTGCGGTCGATGCCGAGATTGGCGGCAACCTCAGGTGTGATGTCCGAGATCGCCACGCCGATGCGGCCGCGGCGCACTTCACCGAACTCCTGCAGCTGGGCGATGACGCCCTTCACCATGGAGGTCGGCACCGCGAAACCGACGCCGACGTTCCCGCCCGCCGGTCCGAGGATCGCCGTGTTCACGCCGATCAATTCACCCTTAAGGTTCACCAGCGGCCCGCCCGAGTTGCCGGGATTGATGGCCGCATCGGTCTGGATGAAGTCTTCATACTCTTCGATGCCGCCGCCCGAACGGCTGAGCGCCGAAACGATGCCCGAGGTCACGGTTTTTTGAAGGCCGAACGGGCTGCCGACGGCGAACACATAGTCGCCCACGCGCAGTTCGTTGGAATCGCCGATGGGCAGAGCGTCTAGGTCCTTGGCTTCGACCTGAAGCAGGGCAATGTCGGTGCCTTCATCGCTGCCGACCATCTTGGCGGTCAACTGCCGGCGGTCATGTAAGGTGATTTGGATATCGACCGCGTCGGCGATGACGTGGTGATTGGTCAGGATGAAGCCATTCTTCGCATCGATGAAGATGCCCGACCCTCCCGAGTAGCGCTCACGCGCCAGCTGGCCGCGCGGATTGCCGAAGAAGCGGAAGGGATCGGACTGCTGCTGTTCGGCCATACTCACCTTGGCCTTCACTTGCACGTTCACCACCGTCGGTATGACTTTCTCGACGAGCGGGGCCAGTGTTGGAATGCCGTCGCGCGTGGGTACCATCTGCGCGGACTGTGCTTGTGCGAAGTCGACGACGACAGGCGCGGCGAAGACCAGCGCCATGGCTGTCGCGACCGTCGGCAGGAAACGAGAAGAAACCGCGTGCATTTTTCAAAAGCCCTTTCGTGGATGAGACGCTCGACCCGCTTTTTTTATGTTGCGGTATCCGCGTGCCTCGATCGCGCGCCTCTGCAGAAGTGGCTCGCGACGGATTGGGCCTGATGTTAGCCGAGCCCCGAATTGGATCAATCGGGGTAACAGCTATTTAATCTCGCCTCAGCAGCACTTAAGCCTGCATTTATGGGCCTTTCTGCAAGGTCGGCCGACGCGATTTTTTGCCCCCATCACAGCGCGTTTGAGCTTCATTGTATTGATCAAGTTACCTACTTCCCCTTGAAACCTCTGGTGTCTAATCAGACGCATCGTGCACATTTTTTCG
>JAUXWR010000535.1 GCA_030680075.1 Legionella sp. | reverse complement strand
TCTCGCCTGGTCGAGGCCAGCGATGTCGTCGTCACCAATATGCCGAACGGCATGCTCAACCGCCTCAAGCTCGACTACGAGACGTTTAGGGCCATCAAGCCCTCGATCATCCACACGAACATCACCGCCTTTGGAGATGCGGGCCCGGAAAGCGAGAGCATAGGCTTTGACGGCATTGGGCAGGCGATGGGCGGCGCCGTTTATCTGAGCGGCTTCGATGGCCGGCCGACGCGCTGCGCCGCTTCTTACGTCGACTACGCAACGGCTATGGCTTCGGCCTTCGCGACTGCGGCTGCGATTTACGAGCGCAGCCGCACCGGCGAGGGAAAGAACATTCAATCTTCGCTTCTTCGTACGGCGCTTACAATCACCAATCCGATCCTGATCGAGGAAGCGCTCGGCGTAAGGACGCGAAACGCCATCGGCAATCGCAGCCCGATCGCTGGACCTTCGGACATATTCAAGACGAGCGACGCTTGGATCACTGTGCAGGTCATCGGTGCCGACATGTTCCGCCGCTGGGCTGAACTTGTCGGCCGTCCGGAACTGGTCAATGAGCCGCGTTTTGCCGATGACATCAAGCGCGGCGAGAATGGCGAGGAACTCAGCGTATTGATGCAGTCTTGGTGCGACGGCCGCAGCAGCGAGGATTGCCTTGCCGCTCTGCGAAGCACCCGCATTCCAGGGTGCCGCGTTCTTGCCCCCAAAGATGTCCTGACCGAGCGGCAAAATGTCGAGGGCGGCTTTTTCAATTGGGTCGATTTCGACGAGTTGAAACGCACCTTGCCGCTCGTCAGCCCGGTCAACCCCGAAGAACCGCCGCGGCCCGCGCCAGCCCTCGGCGCCGACACCGACGGCGTGCTGCTCGAGATTGGCTATTCCCGCGCCGATATCGATACGCTGCGCCAATGCGGCATTATCGGGCGGCCTGCATCGCAACCGAACAACTGACGGCATCGACCGGCACACCGGCGGAGATCATATCATGCGTGACGCTGTAATCTGCGAACCCTTGCGCACAGCGATTGGACGCTACGGCGGCGCTTTACGCGATGTTCCCGCCTCAGACCTCGCCTCGACCGTGGTCAAAGAGCTCGTGCGCCGTACCGGCGGTTCAGCGGACGATCTCGACGACG
>JAUXWR010000530.1 GCA_030680075.1 Legionella sp. | reverse complement strand
CTGGAGGACGAGCGTGTTGTTGATGTCGTTGTCGTTGGCGTGGTCGATTTGGTGATGGTTCCGGTCATTGTGCGACTCTGGGATTCTGACGCGGTGGAGGAGTCGGAATCTGACTTCGATTTCGAGACCGTCGACGAGGCGGACTTGGTCGCGGAATCGGTCGTGGAGTAGGTCCACGTCTTGCTGCCGGAGTACGAGACGGTTCGTGACGGCGACTTCGAGTCGGTGAGCGAGTAGGAGAACGACGCGGAGCCGGAGTAGCTGTTGGACGGCGACTCGGTCTTGGTCAGAGATTCGGACCGGCTGCCGGACGCGGATTGCGTGGCCGACGCCGTGACGGTGGACGATCGTGAGGACGACTGCGATGTGCTGGCGGTTTTGCTCTGGGAATCGGAAGCGGAGGCGGTGGCTGAATTCGACTCGGTGGGGTCGACGGTCAGCGTCGGCTCGCGCGACTTGGTGGCTGTCAGCGCGGAATCGGAAGCGGATTCGGTTGCCGAGGCGGTCTGGGACTTCGTGCTGGACGATGTTTTGGTCGAAGACGCGGAGGAAGAAATCGTCACCGAATCGGAGACGGACACTGTCTGCGTCTGCGTTTTCGATTGCGAGGTGGTCGCCGACTCCGACGGCGTGAGAGTCACGGTCAACGAGCGGGAGTCCGTGGCGGAGAACGAGGCGGAGCGAGATGCGGACATTGACTTCGTTCTGGTTTTTGATGGGGAGTTTGATGGAGAGCTTGTGGCGGAGGCGGTGGACGTTTGGGTGGCGCTGGATGACTTCGATGACGACACCGACGCAGATTTTGTTTGGGAGTTCGTGGACGATGGAGTAGTTGAGCGCGATTCCGAAGCCGACGCGGTGATCGTTTCAGTGTGCGAGAGAGACGCGGTGCGCGTTGATGAGTCAGACAGCGACGAAGACTTGGTGGCTGATGCGGTTGTCGTCGCGGAATGTGTCGCGGATTGTGTGATGCTTTCCGTTTTACTAACGCTAGTGCTGACCGTTTGCGAGGTTGACGGCGTCGGTTCGAGGGATTTGGACTCAGTGCCAGTTTCAGAAAGCGAACCGGTCATCGAGGCCGAAACGGTTGCTGACGAAGTGGCAGATTTGGATTTGGTCGAGGACTCGGAGGAGGAAGCGGTGGCGGTGCGCGTCTCGGAGAGGGAACTGGATTGGGTCGAGGAGCCTGTGTGCGTCGATGTCGGTGACGACGAAGGAGAGTCCGACATGGTGTTCGAGTCGGAGCGAGATTCGGTGGACGAGAGGGTGACTGTGCCGCTCGGTGTTGCCGAGGAAGATGAAGTGGCTGATTTTGATTCGGAAGCGGTGGCGGTGTGGGTGGCAGTAGTGGTGACGGAGGGTGACTGTGACGACGACTCGGTGACGGTGTGCGAACCGGTGATGGAGCTGGATTTCGATGCGGAGTCAGTTTGCGATTCCGTGGAGGTGCGGCTCACAGTTTTTGGAGTTGACGGCGTCGGTTCGAGGGATTTGGATTCCGACGCCGAAGAACTCTCGGAAGACGTTTGCGAAGTCGTGTCGGAGCCGGTTTCTGTGATCGACCGCGTC
>JAUXWR010000202.1 GCA_030680075.1 Legionella sp. | reverse complement strand
AGCTGCTGATGCGCCCACGCGATAACCTTTCGGACCCGCAGGTCCGGCACATCGCCGCGCATGTCGGCGGCAAGATGCGCGCTGAGGGCGCGGCCCAGCGCGATGAGCTCGTTTTCATTCCGTCCCCCGGCGCCGAAGACGCCGGCGATCTGCCGCGTATAATCCCCGAGCAGCTCCCGCGGAATGGCGGCGAGGTTTTTTCCGCTGAGGAGGCGCGCGGCGATGGCCCGGCCAAGGCGGCTCTCGGGTTCGGCAAACAAGATGGCAAAGAGGCCTTCGGCCTGGAAGGTGTGACCGGTGTCCGCGGCTATGGCGACCGCGTCGCCGGTCATATGTTCATCGGACGTGGCTAGCCGGAAATGGCCGCCAAGGCTGACGGTGATTTGGATAGCGTGATGCGCATGGAGGTCGGTGCTGCGGCCCGGCGCGGCGGGGGCCGTGGCTTCGACCACCCATAGGGCGCCGCCTTCCCAAATGACGATGCGGGCATGTGCCAGAAGCTCCATGATACGGAGAATATGGCACGCGCCCGGCGCTGTCAGCCGCGGCGATCAACGCGGCGCTGCATCGCACCTGAATGCGTTTCAGGTGGCGCGTTTCGGCTTTATGGCCTTGCCGCCGCATGACAGCATGCGAGGCGCGGGTTTGGAGGTCGAGCTCGCCGTTCTTGGGAGGGAATCATGGAAAAAATCATCGCTAATCTTGTGTCCGACTTTGAGCAAGGAAAGCTGAGCCGCCGGCATCTCATTCAAAGCCTTGCGATTACCGCCGCCTCGGTTGCCGGAGCGCCCGCGCTGGCGGCCGCGCCGGGCAAGAGCCTTGGCGCCGTCGGGGTCAATCACATCGCTTACGGCGTCAAAGATTATACGAAGGTTCGCGACTTTTACGCCGACTTGCTGGGGATGAAGGTTCTGAACGACGACGGAAAGAGCTGCCAGCTTGCGTTCGGCGAGTCCTTCCTGGTGCTGCGCAATCGCGCGGCCGATGATAAGCGCCCGCCTGTCGACCATATTGCCTACACCATCGACACCTGGGACAAAAATGGGGTGGAAGCTGAATTGAAGCGCCGCGGGTTCACACCGCGGCCGGATACCGAGAATAGTTTCCACGTTCCCGACCCGGAAGGCTTAGGCGTACAGATTTCCGGAAAGGCCATGAAGGCCGGCGCTTAATGGTGCGCGGGTCCGGCGCGATCGCGCCGGACCTTATGCGCTTAGGCGACAGCGGGGAAAGATGTGTTTCACGCCTCGCGGCGCGAAGCGAAGGCGATACCCGGCCTCATCATCTCTGAAAGTTATTCTAGAATTTCTGCTGCGGCCTCTATTGCACCAGCTTCGTAGCGGTGCGTTGGAATGGAGACATAATCCAACGCACTCTTATTTATGAACACGATCCTATGCCTACCTTCGGCCGCGACGCGAATCATGTCGCTCGCTGGACCGCCACCGGCGAATTCTGTGAGATCATAGAAGGCATTGTAGGTGGCATAATCGTCATCGACCCAGACGCTTCGTTTTTTCCCGCTGGACAGCTGATAAACGACGTGGGTCGCCAGCTGGATAATTCGATCGGTTTCATCCTGATTTTTGGCGCGCTCGTTTTCCAAGTCTCCAGGTTTTATCAGGCCGTCGGCGACGAGCTTGTCGTACTGTTCGTCCGTTATCATGATCCGCTCCTGGACGCGCTTAACGTCAGAGGGGCTGAAATCCTCCAAATCTCCACCTCCATCCCACAATGCTTCGACGATTTCCCAATCGCGTGCGTCCGGCATTTGGAAATTTATGTGATCTGAATATGCATCGTCTTCCGGGCCGTAATCGTCATACGCTTCGCTGGAAAAATACAAGTCGGCGATAGCCTGGGTTCTGACTGATACGGTTTGATTTGCCAGACTGTTCACTGTGACAAAGGCAACGTCCTGCTGCAGCGCGCTATGCAAGCGATCGAGTTCGCGTTCCGTGATGGAAAGCAACAGCGGCGCGCCACCACCGGCAAAGTGGACGGCCACTTCTCCGTAGTAGCTGAGCTCGTCGCTTACATTTGGATCATAGAGGCCAGCCTCGATTGACGGGTGGCGGCCCATAATTGCTTCGGGCGTTGTTTTCAGCGCCGTTGCGACCTTCTTCAATTGCGCATCGGGGATCGGCGCGGCACCCGACTCCCACCGCTGATAGTTCGGCTGT
>JAUXWR010000517.1 GCA_030680075.1 Legionella sp. | reverse complement strand
CGCTCCTTTGCCCACCCTACCCGTCCTTACGCTAGAGACATAGGTTTGACGTGCCACTTACCCAAAAACCGTAGGGTGGGCAAAGAAGCGAAGCGACGTGCCCACCAAAACCCCTACTCAACCAATGGCATAAAAAATTTCTCAATATCACTATCCGTCAACGCCGTAACACTTTTGATATTTTCTGACAAAATGCCGTCGAATAATTGTCTCTTTTTATCTTGCATCGCAAGAATGGCTTCTTCAACCGTCCCCGCTGTAATTAACTTATACACAAAAACCGGGTTTTCCTGCCCTATTCGATGGCTTCGGTCAGTTGCCTGGTCTTCTGCGGCGGGGTTCCACCAGGGATCGTAATGAATGACCGTATCAGCCTTTGTTAAATTCAAACCCGTACCCCCTGCTTTAAGACTAATAAGAAAAACAGGGGTATCGCCATTTTGAAATTTGTTAACAAGTTGCTGGCGGTTTTGTGTTTGGCCCGTGAGTTTAAGATACTCATATTGACGATTCTTAAGCTCTTCTTCGATAAGTTTTAACATCGATGTGAACTGTGAAAACACCAGAACCCGTCTTTTTTCAGCAACCAGGTTATCAATTAAATCCATTAAAGCATCTAATTTTGCAGAAGTGCCATGAGCTATTTGAGCCTCAGGAATAGATAACAGCCGGGGGTCGCAGCAGACTTGGCGAAGCTTAAGCAAGGCGTCTAGTAAAACAATATGACTTTTGCCCATGCCTTGCCTTGCAATGGCATCACGTACCTTTTTTTCCATGCTCATGCGAATTGCTTCGTACAAATCGCGTTGAGTGCCGTCTAGCTCTATCATCCTGGTCATTTCAGTTTTTGCAGGCAGCTCACTTTCTACCTGGTTTTTAGTGCGCCGGAGCATAAAGGGGCGCACGCGATTGGCAAGCAAGGTTTGTCGCTCGTTATCGCTATTTTTCTCAATGGGTGTTTTAAAAAACTTTCTGAATTGTTTCACATCGCCCAATAAACCTGGCATTAAAAAATGAAACAAGGACCAAAGTTCGCCTAAATGATTTTCAAGCGGTGTTCCTGACAAACATAAGCGGTGTTCTGCGTTAATTTGCTGAATAATCTGGGTGGTTTTAGCTCGAGCGTTTTTAATAAATTGCGCTTCATCGAGGATGAGGTAATAAAATTGATAATCAACAAAACGCGATTTATCGCGTTGTATTAATCCATAAGTTGAAATGACCACATCATAGTTATCAAATTCATCCTGATGCCTTTCCAAGCCATGAAATATCAGAATTTTTAATTGCGGGGTAAACCGCATCGCTTCTTCATACCAATTACCGACAAGGCTTGTTGGGGCGACGATAAGGGTTGCGCGAGTCAATCGACCTTGTTCTTTTTCGTATTGAAGGTGTGCCAGGGTTTGTACCGTTTTACCCAAACCCATGTCGTCAGCAAGCACTCCACCCAAGCGGCTTTTGCGTAAAAACTGAATCCAGTTCAACCCTTCATGTTGATAATCACGAAGTGTGGTCTGCAAACCCTGCGGGATTTCCACCGCATCAAAGCCCGGTTTTGCGATTAATTGCTGCATTTGCTGGCGTAAAAGCTCGCCCCCTCGCCAACGCATGGCCGTTGCAGCTATTGCCTGCTCCGTTTCTTGCATTAAGATGAGTTGATAGCGATTTATCTGAAGCGCTGGCTCTCCATCAATCAGTTTAGTGCCATATTGTAATAAAAAGCGGATTAAGGGCTTAATACGTCCCATATTCACTTGCAGTCTTTTTCCATCAGGCAGAGCTAATGAAACCATTGTTTCATCAGGTAATTCATCGATATTACTATGATTAAGCTTTGTAATTAAATCAGCGACCAAGGGTACAATGCTGACTTGTTTGCCTTCCACTAAAATTCCCAACTGATAGGCAAAAAAATCATGACCCTTTTCGCGAAGTTCAGAAAACCATTCTATATCTTCGGCAGTGAGCACTTCTGCAAAAACTGAATGATTAAATTCAACTCGCCAGCCTTTATTTTTCAGTACCGGAATAACCTGATTATGAAGCCGCGCCAAATCCTCTTGATAACGATAATGCATCAACACATCAACATTCCGTAAATCTTCACTGCTGTTAAGCTTCTCCTGAATGGTAGCCGCGCGTACAGGAAGAATTTGCAAACATTCATTTTGTTTATTGTCTTCAAAAAATCGGTCGCGTTTAATTTCAACCAGCGTCTCCCCTTCTCCATAAAAAAGATAATCAGTGGGATCGCGCGCATCTACCTGTAAGCCATCATATTCAAAAGCAATCGTTAATGAAAAAAGAAAAGCCGTTGAAAAATCAAAGTCCTCACCTGATTGGCTAGCATTATCCTCTAAGGGAGACGCATTGAAATAAATGACGGGCACAGGCGTTATATGCGCTATTCGGCGTTGCTCATACAATTGAGGTCGCGGTAACTCAGGTGCGGTAGTTGCCATAGATGATGCAATGAACGCTACTTCATCCAAGGCCACTGGAGGTGCCGTCAGGAAAGTTTTTAACTGCCCTGCTTGATAAGGTGTGGTCAAAAATCCCAGAATATCGGTGGTTTTATCGTAATACCAGGCTTTATCCAAAAAAAGCGGCGTTAGCGCCTCTTCACAGGCCTCTAAAACCAGGCGCTGGGTACCATCACGCTCCAGATGCCATTGCAATTGAGCTTCTACAGGTTCGCCTAAGCCAAGAGCAGGCTCTTCTGCCGAATCAAAAAGAAAAGCGCGTTTTGTCAGTAGAATTTTCTCAATTAAATCACTGTTACGGATTGCAAGGCGCTCAAACCAGCCGTTAACCCCGCATTTAAAAAGCAAGGCTGCAATAATCTCTTCATCATTATCCGTAAAAAATTGTTTGCGACTGGCGGTTATCGTATTAAAAATAATCTTTTTGCCAAGACCACCTCGCTTTAAGCGTTTTGCTAATGCAAGCCTGACCAGAACCCTATGTTCATGAAGCCCTGCTTGCGGCTCCAGAAGATATACTATCTGATGAGTCATCTCCTCATGGGTCTCAAGTAAGCGCTTTTCCTGTAGTGACTGCAGCCAGGTTGTAAGCGATTGCCCTGATGACTGACTGGACGGTGCAGGAAGAGAAACATTTTCACGCACCTGCATGGCAAACAAGCTCGCTGCGGCATGTTTGCAATTACTGTGCTGGCAATTGCAGCGCGCAGGTCTCCCTGGCCATGATTTCAAATCAATATGTACATCATGAATCTGGCTCGAGCGGCCTTTAACACGCGCTTTAAGCAAACCGTCGCTTAAACGAATATTAAGCACGTATCCTTTTTGTTGATATTCCTGGCCTTGCATCAACACGGTAGGTGCAAACACATCCGCCATCCGTGATAAAGCATCCTTTAACATAAGCTACCAACAATTGTTTAGATAAACCGTCAATTATAACTTACTTTACTTAAGATTTGGTATTTATACTGAGAAACATCTCTGGATAGGAGAAATTTTTATTTATGCGGAAAAATGAATCATCTTTGAGGTCGCAAGTAAAGCATCCCAGCGACTTTTATACAAATACATGCACTTCCCTGCTGATTTCTATAAAATAGAGCAACATCTTACGAAAGGCATAGTCATGACGCAAAAATTAACCGTATTAATGGCGCAATTTAATCCTGTGGTGGGCGCCATAAATGCAAACGTTGAAAAAATAATCGCCATTATCCGTGCCAGGCAAGCAACTCATGATGTCATTGTATTCCCTGAACTCGCGATAAGCGGCTATCCCCCCGAAGATTTACTGTTGCGCAAAGCATTTCATCAGGAGATAGAAGATGGGTTGCAGAAAATTGCGGAAATAACAGAAAACTGCCACGTAATTATTGGGCATCCCTCTTTAATAGACGGCCAATATTTTAATTCAGCCAGTGTCTTTTACAAAAATAAACGTGTTGCTTTATATCATAAGCAAACGCTGCCAAATTATGGGGTTTTTGATGAAGCCCGCTATTTTATATCGGGCGAGCCTCGACCTTGTATTTTAACCATTAAGGGTTATCAAATAGGTGTTTGTATTTGTGAAGATATATGGGGAAATTATGCCGTAGATCAGATTGTTAACGCAGGGGCAACGATTTTATTTTGCATCAATGCGTCCCCCTTTGATGATGAAAAACATTCAATTCGCGAAGAATTAGTACGAACTCATGCTAAACGAGGCTTAACCATCATTTATGTCAATACGGTAGGCGGGCAAGACGAATTGCTTTTCGACGGTCAATCGCTGGCTATGGATAAAACCGGTAAAGTTTGCGCGCGTGCGCATGCTTTTGTTGAGGATTTTCAGACCGTAATTATAGAGAAGAATCAAGTGTCAGGGGAAATCACACCCCTATTGGACGCTGATGAATTAATTTACAAAGCATTAGTATATGGTACGCGTGAGTACGTGGAAAAAAATCATTTTCCCGGGGTTTTGGTAGGTTTGTCGGGCGGCATTGATTCGGCTTTAACACTTGCCATCGCCGTTGATGCGCTTGGCGCTCAGCGTGTACATGCCGTGATGATGCCCTCACGCTATACCGCAGATATGAGTAATGACGATGCAGAAGCACAAATAGTGGCGATGCAGGTAAAAAGCACGTTATTACCAATTGAGCCTGTTTTTAAAACCTTTCTTGATACTTTGGCACCGTCTTTCGCGGGACTACCTAATGATACAACCGAAGAAAATATTCAAGCTCGAATTCGCGGGGTTTTGTTGATGGCACTTTCCAATAAAACCGGCTATATGGTGCTCACTACCAGCAATAAAAGTGAAACAGCAGTTGGCTATGCTACGTTGTATGGCGATATGGCGGGCGGTTTTGCGGTGCTCAAAGATGTATTAAAAACTCAAGTGTATGCCTTGGCCCGTTATCGTAATAGCCTTGGGGACGTTATACCCTCTCGCGTTTTGACTCGCGCACCTTCAGCTGAACTAAAAGAAAACCAGACCGATCAGGATAGCCTGCCAGATTATGCTGTTTTAGACGCTATTATTACCCTCTATATGCAGAAAAACCTGGACGCAAAAGCCATTATCGAGAAGGGTTTTGACGCGATAGAAGTCAATAAAATTCTTCGCTTAATCAAGCGTAATGAGTACAAGCGCCGCCAAGCCGCACCAGGGATTAAAATTAGCCCGCGAGCATTTGGCAGGGATTGGCGTATGCCGATTACGTCAGGATTTAACCCGTAGCGATATAGCTCCGGATTGGCTTTGTTAATGGAGCATTTCCCGGATTACGCTTCGCTAATCCGGGCTACATTTAATTATAGGTGTTATTATCAGATGACTCCATCATTTCCGGATTTACGGGCTTTACGCCACCAAACATTGTTGCGAAATCTGCAATCCGTTTCTTGTCTATTTTTTGGGGCTCTTCCTCTTTAATTTTTTTAGGCAAATAGCGTTCCAATAAATAACGTTTCACTGAAGAATAATTTTTTTCTTCTGTTTCGAACACGGACTTCCTCGGAGTGGAACACTCACCCCCCTCCGGATTACTTAGAGGCCGCGTTGCAAAAAATCTTTCGACTTCTATAAATGCCGCTTTATTTAAAGGTGTTACCGGTATGAAATCAGCCAGTGCGTTGTTTAAGTCGTCAAGTTTTGAAGATTTCAGTGACTCAGGCGAGCCTTTCCATTGACTCAGTAAAACGTTTACTGCAGGACAATCGTCCAGATTTACTGGAATTGGTTTTTGAAAAACATTCAGATAAAACAATGCCCATTTATCATTTTCAGTGGTTAAAATAAATGAGCATGCTCTGTACTTACTACTTTGTTCAGGCAAAAAATTGTTGACTGCGATACATTTTTTGGCATTTTTATCAATGGGATTGAATGCTTCTTCAACCGTGTTTAATGCCACTTCAATTGACCCACGAATGTTATTTTTCTGGGTAATATCCAAATCATCCGGCATAGTATTGCCTAGCGCATTCAAACAATTTCGAAACGCACCCCATTCTTCCCATTGAGTATCAATTACTACGTCACCTCGCGCCTTTTGCCGTTGATATAATACCCACTCACCTGAAAGTTCATCCCTCCTCAATATATAAGTACCCGGCATCAATTTAATTTTCTTATTGGTGACATATAATGCAATGCTTGCAATACCATGTACTTTTTGCACGATTTTCCGAGCACTCTTTTGTTTTGCTTCATCCACTTCGCGGCGAAGATTGGGATTTAAGTGCATCAAATATATTTTAAGTTGGGTCAGTGTTTCTTCATCATCCACTTTATCCTGCAAAATTAACCAGTCGATTAATTTCTCATATCCATCCAGAGGAATTTCTTTGGAAACCCCTAAATTATCCACCCATTCGAGCTTGACTTGAAAGGGAGAGGCTGTAAGCGGGGCTGGGGGGATATGAGTGAGAATATAAGTAGCCACTTTAGGTGATGAATCACTTGCCTTCGGGTTAACACTCACTCGCATTCTATTGAGAAATTCGGTTACGGCATTTCTGCAATTCTGATTGATATCATAATGCAATTTGGTTTCTGTTGACGGGAATTGCTCTTTTAACTTTTTATCGTTAAAGGGGAGAAGATTTCGCCTGCCTTGCAAGTCATACCAATACAATTGCCACTTCAACGTGCCGGGTTCTTTAGAGGATGGTTCGCGGGTCAAAAGGAAGCTTAATTGCTCCGGGTATTCACGTACAAAGGCTTCGGCACGTTCTGCATCATCAAATATCAAAACCAGATTCTTCAAAGCATTTGCACAAAAAGTTTTTATTAACTTATATTTTTTTAGTGTTCGCGCGGGTAATTTATTATCGTCTAACTCATCAAGTATTTTCTGAAAATTATTATCTATGGGTAAAAAATTGGGGCGTCCAAGAACATCATACCAATTCAATTGCCATCCTTCAGGCGTATAAAATAAGCAAAAAACAGCTTTCTCTGGATGTAATGCGTTTTCGGCTTCAGCCATTTCATGATTATCACACAACAGAATATTGGGTAAATCGACAATTTCAGTTTTACCCATAGCGCTCAGCTCGCGGTTTTGTTTTTTCTTTTTCTCTATAGCAGATTGGTCTGCTGTTTCCGCTGCAAGAACGAACCCACGATAAATTCTTTTATAAGATCCAAGTTGATCGCCTTTCAAAAGCTTTTCTATTTCATGTTCTTTAAACGTATAACCTCCCGCCATCAGGAGTGCAAATAATAAAATCGTATTCGCCGAATTTTCGTTCCAATTCCCTTTAGAGTGAAATGCATTAACCGTCTGTAACGAAATGATATGATTGTTAAACTCATTAAGATCTTTTAGCGCTTTTTCAAAATGCTCACGGCGACCTTGCGTTGTACATTTTTTTAAATAGCTTTTTTGAGCGTTTTTAAATACATCAATTAATCGATCATGACCTGCGTCTGAACAATCAGCGATAAAATTAAAGATGGCTTGCGTATACGCCTCTACATTATCAGTAAATCTAAGTCCCTGATTAATTAGATTTAATATATCTGGATAACCCTGCTTGGTAATATCATTAGTCCATTTTTCTTTCATAAATACTCCTTTCCCTCATGGCATCTATCATCTTAGCTTAACGATAGCTTAATACAAGCAACAAAAGCTGCTTGCAAAATAAAAGTAAATCGATAACATGGAAATACTTTGTATAACAATAACAAAAAAACAAGGGAAGTCATGAGAATTGCATTTTTTTCCGCGGCGCTATTTGCTTCTGGTATCGCGGTCGCTGCCACCCCCATTGATGGCTGGTATAGCAGTGTGTTTGGTGGTTACACTGATATACCGGATAATCTCAGCACCACTCGTTACGGCCTTTCTCGCAATCATTCCGCATATGAACCAGGGTATCATGCGGGAGGTCGCTTGGGCTTTCAAAGTAATCCTATGCGTTATGAAGGCGAAATTACCTATATTGAATCTAACCTGAATACTTTTTTTATTAATGGCGTCCGGCAAACATATGTCTATGGTGACACCACTGCCATCGTGGGTATGGCCAATATTTATTATGATTTTCGCGATTTGGTGCTGCCGACTATCTACCCTTTTGTAGGGCTGGGACTGGGTTTTGCCTATGTTGATGGCGATTTTAAAAGCAGAGGCCCTTTTGGACACACTTTTTATGAGGGCTCAAATGGTGTATTTGCTTATCAGGGCACAGCAGGTCTTACGTTTAACTTTGCTGAAAATTATGCGCTCAATATTGCTTACCGTTATGTCGGCACCGATCGTGTCCATGATTTAGGCAGAGTGTTTCAGGCAAATCTTGCTACTCTCGGCGTTATTTATCGATTTAACGAAAACGGTTATAAATAGGAATAATTATGAATTTTCTTTCTAAATGTGGTATCGCGGGCTTAATGTTCGCAAGCAGCGGGGTATTTGCAGCAGAGCCTGCCATGGGTTGGTATGCGGGTATTTTTGCAGGGCCAAGTTTTGCGCCCAGTAGAAAATTTGATATCTATAGTCCTTTTTTTACGACAACTCCCCTTTTGGGTAAATTATCTTATGGTGTCCTTGCCAATGGCGGTGGGCAACTTGGATACCGTTGCAATAAGTTTCGCTTTGAAGGAGAGTTGGTTTACAACGCCAATAATTTTGACGAATTAACTGTTAACGGATTTACTATAACAAATAATCAGGAAAGGCCTGGACTTAGTATTAGAGGTAAAACTTCTTTTACCGCAGGTTTATTTAATGCATATTATGAGTTTTATGATGAAGATTACAGTGAAACCCAATTTGTTCCCTATATCGGATTAGGGGTAGGTTATGCTCATATTCGCAACACGCTGGATTTCTATTATTATAGTCCATATTATTACATCAATAGAGCCGTCCTCATTAATCGAAATCGAAATTCGGAATCTACAAATTCTGCGATTGGACAAGCTATCATTGGAATTAATTACTTCTTTAATGACTCTATTTCTTTGGGAACAGATTTTCGCTACATGAGTACCGGAAGCATTGGAACGCTTGATTCACGAATTACTTCACGAAATACTTCACGGGTGCAAGTTGGTACCTGGAATTTCCTTCTGAATTTTTCTTTTGATCAACCGTAAAAGGTAATCAGCCAAACCAACCGGCCGCGAACAAAGCCTGTGATACTCCCTCACAGAGCGCGGCTCGGTTGCCCAATGAAATTTCACAAGCCAGGTAGTTGCTTCTTATCGGTTATTTAACCTATGATTAGTTCAATTATATCTTCCAGATTTTCCTATGACTTATTTGATTGCGCCCTCCCTACTTTCGGCTGACATGACCCGCCTTGGCGAAGAGGTCAATGCCGTAATGGCTGCCGGCGCTGATATGATCCATTTTGATGTGATGGATAATCATTATGTGCCTAACCTGACCATTGGCCCGTTTATTTGTGAGAGCCTGTCGAAACGATTCACGGATATTGTTATTGATGTTCATCTGATGACAAACCCCGTAGACGACTTGATTATCCAGTTTGCCAAAGCAGGCGCCAGGCGCATTAGTATTCATCCCGATGCAACCGTGCATCTGGACCGAAGTTTACAACTTATTCGCCAGCAAGGTTGTGAAGCAGGGCTCGTTTTAAATCCAGCGACCTCACCAGAGTGCTTAAGCTGGTGTTTACATCGACTGGATTTTGTCCTGGTAATGACCGTAAATCCTGGCTTTGGCGGGCAGGCCTTGATTCCTCAGGTCATTGAAAAAATTACACTGATTAATACGCAATATCCGCAATTACCAATTTGTGTCGATGGCGGCGTCACTATTGATAATATTGTTAATTTAGCGCGTGCAGGTGCTACCCAATTTGTGGCCGGTTCTGCTATATTCTCCAGTAGTAATTACAGTGACGCCATCGCGGCAATGCGACGTCAACTGACCTGACACCCTCCCCTAAACTACAGGTAAACAAGCAGCTATGAAAAGGATCTTTATTTTACTGGGGGTGCTGTGGCTCTCTTGTACTCACGCGTTGAGCGGGCAGGATTACCTCGAACGTTTTATGGCCTACACTCGGTGGAGTCAAAATCTTCCTGAGCAGCCCGATGAAAATTTTATACAATTTATTGATAGCGATACACCACTTGCCAAAAAATTGCGAGAAAGGTGGTTATATCAATTAGCGCGCCAGAAGAACTGGTCGATTTTCAGTCAGCATTATAAAAACTCCGATGATATCAACTTACAATGCTTCGCTCATATGGCAAATTATTATCAACAAAATACAGAGCCACCGCTGGCGATTGCAAAGTCTTTATGGTTAACCGGTGATTCCATGCCTGGCGCGTGTAATCCCTTATTTGATTTATTGTTAAAGAGTGAAAATTTTGATGAAAAGCTCATTTCAGAACGTATTGCTCTCGCTCTTGATAAACGTAATTTTGCACTTGCCCGATTTTTATTAAAACAATATAAAGAGCCACGTCTTAAGGATGAACAATCGCTAGTTCAGATCAATCAAAATCCTCTGCGCATTGGCCAATTACAACCGGGAAAGCTACATGATATATTTTATTTATTTGGTTTAAAGCGCCTGGTTTCTATTAACATGGACCAGGCTATAGCCTATTGGAAAAACCCGCAAACAAAAAAACTGCTGACTTATGCCCAACAACAGTCCTTTCTCACCCATGTGGCTTTATATAAGGCCATGCGCAACCATGACGATGCCAATGAATGGTTTCTGAAAATAAACCCCGCTTTTTACACGGATGCATTACTTGATTGGCAAATTCGATTAGCGCTCAAACGTGAACAGTGGGTTAAGGTTAAAAAGTTAATTAATCATTTTCAGGACAAAGAGAATCCTTGTTGGCAATATTGGCTTGCCAGAGCCATGGAGAAGACGGGTGAAGGTGATAAAGCGCGCGAGCTGTATCAATCACTGGCGGGAACTCGTCATTATTATGGTTTTCTCGCAAGCTTGCGTCTTAATAAAAAATTTAGCTTTCAAAATGAAGAAATTGTTACCAATATGGCCGTTTTGACACCGTACAAGCCCTTTATGGACAATATCAAATTTTTATACAACAACAAACAATCACTGCAAGCGTCACGATTATTAAATGATTTCATTTCCGAACTACCCAAAGACGATAAAAGTGCATTGATTTACTGGATTGATACCAGTTTGCAATGGCATGGTAAATCCGTTTTCCTCAGTAATAATGAGGAGATGGCCAATCAACTGGCTCTTCGCTTCCCTCTCCCCTATAACGGCGTGGTTAATTCATTTTCAAAAATTTATCAAATTCCTGTGGCATTAATTTATGCCATTATCAGGCAGGAAAGTGGCTTTCGAGATGATGTTGTATCACCAGCTGGTGCACGCGGGTTAATGCAAGTAATGCCTGCGACGGCAAGTGTTGTAGCTAAACAGGAAAAAATTTCATACAGCAATAAGGATCAACTCTTTTCTTCTCAGAAAAATATTGTCCTGGGCGTGGCTTATCTCAAGCATTTAGCCAGGCATTTTATCCAGCATCCGGTTTTAATGGCGGCCGCTTATAATGCAGGCCCAAGGCAGGTGAATTATTGGCTTAAAAATCATCCACCCAAAGAAATGGATATCTGGATTGAAACGCTGCCCTGGCATGAAACCCGTAATTACCTTAAAAATGTGATCTCTTTTTATGTGGTTTATCAGTATCGGATGCAAAATAAGTCAGATTTACGTAGCTTGTTGAAACCACTGGTATAAAGAATGGTGAGATTTAAAAAAATTGAGCTAAGTGGTGGAGCTGAGCAAGTGGCTGATTTATCACGGGTAGGTAGTTTACTCGTTACACCTGATAAATTATTTTATCTTGATATTGACGATGATTATATTCATCGCCTTTTCCCACTGTTTCACTCCCTCTATCCTGGGGTGGTTAAAGCTCAAAAATCTATTGGCGCTCATATCAGCGTCGTTTATCCAGAGGAAAATTGTCTCCTGCCTGAAGATGAATTAGAGAAACACCATGCATTTGAAATTCGGGGAGCTTTTAGCGCTGATCTGGGCGCTAAAAGGTATTATGGTCTTGCAGTACACTCGCCTGATTTAATTGCTTTAAGAAAAAAAAATAAATTGTCAGAAAAATTACACTTTAAAGGGCAGCTCATTGAACTCCATATTACGGTGGGTACTGAAATCCTTTTTTGACCCTTTTCCCCTATCGAATCTAACCTGCGCACAATTTATTACGAAACCGTTTGAAGGGTTTTCATGAGGCGTTTAATTACTGCTTTATCAGAAAAAACATGCCGCACCTGACCAATTTGTTGATAGGCTTCATGACCTTTGCCAGCTACAAGAACAATATCTTTCACGCTCGCAATACTTAGCGCTTTGGCAATCGCCTGCTCTCTGTCGGCTATTGTGAAAATTTCCGTGCTACCCGCATCAATTCCTTTCTCTATATCTCTTAAGATTTGCACGGGATCTTCAGAACGAGGATTATCACTGGTGACAATGGCCACATCCGCATAACGAGCTGCTATTTCACCCATGATTGGGCGCTTGGTTTTATCGCGATCACCGCCGCAGCCAAAGACTGTTATAATTCGTCCCTTTTTCACTTCAGTTAATGTACTTAATACCTTTTCCAGCGCATCTGGTGTATGCGCGTAATCCACGATTGTGTATGGCTCTTCTGTGACGACTTCCATCCGACCAGGAGCGGGTAAAAGTTTTGCCATGACCTCAATAACGCTCGCTACTTCATAACCACAAGCCATTAAACTCGTAAAAACCGCCAACGCATTGTAAACATTAAAAAACCCAAGTGCCTTGATGGTTAAATGATGCCTCCCCCAGGGAGAATCAATATCAATCACCGTGCCCTTTAACGTAATATCCCAACTTAACGCACGTACATCACTACCCTCTTCTACCCCATACGATAATATTTTACAGGGGGCACGAACTGCCGATTTCATAAGGGAAGCATAGCTATCATCGTGATTTACAATCGCCCATTGTAAAGAAGAGCATGCAAATAACATCGCTTTTGCAGCCGCATAAGCGTCCATTGTTTGATGAAAATCCAGATGATCTAACGTCAAATTGGTAAAAATAGCCTGTTTAAAATCAATGCTGTCAACACGTTGTAGCGCCAAAGCATGTGAGGATACTTCCATACAAACCTGATTGACCTGTTCTTGCAAACAGGTATGAAAAATATGCTGCAAACACAGTGCGTCGGGTGTTGTATTAACCAATGGTTGCAAGGAAGAAACTCCCCCATAACCCAACGTGCCTATGTAGGCGGCAGGATTGGCTAATAATTCATGCGCCTGTGCCAATTGATAAGCAATGGTTGTTTTACCATTCGTTCCGGTAATACCGGTAACGCTCAATTTCCGAGTGGGGTTGCCATAAAATCGACTGGCGATGGATGCAAGGTGTTGGGCTAAACCCGGAAACGGGATACTTATCGTGTCAGAGGGTATAGAGGCTAGAGCTGGCCACTCGGCAGGTTCGTAGATGACAGCAACAGCGCCGGCATTCAACGCCTGATTGATATACAAGCGGCCATCAGTAGCTGCACCAGGATAGGCAATAAATAAAAAACCGTTGCCCACTTGCCTGCTATCATTATGCAACCCTGAAATTTCACAATCCGTAAACTTGTTATCAATCCATGGTTTTAAAAGTTCGGTCAGTTTCATTATTCACTCGTTGTTTTATCAGGGGGAACGTCTAAAATACGCAAAGAACCAGACATGACTTGAGCAAAAAGCGGGGCTGCAACTGCCGCACCATAGTAACTATTGCGCGTTGGCTCATGAATAACCACGACGACCACGAGACGCGGGTTGGAAACTGGCGCAATACCCACGAAACTTGCTATATGTCGTTTTTCCACATAACCATGTTTTCCCGCAATTCGCGCGGTTCCCGTTTTCCCTGCTACACGATAGCCAGGAACTCGTGCTTGTTTGCCTGTTCCTTCGTTACCCAACACCGCTTCAAGCATTGCCAATACCTGGGCGGCGGTTTTTTCATCGATTACTTTTTGCCCTGCATTCTGTGTTTGGCTATGCAAGAGTGTAACGGGCAATAAATTACCCTTATTAGCAAATACCAGATATGCTTTTGCCAATTGCAAGGCCGTAACCGACATGCCATAGCCAAAACTTAATGTGGCCAACACAAATGGATTAGCGTCCTTGGGCTTTACAATGCTACCATCACTCTCCCCCGGATAACCACTTTCGGTGCGCTCTGCAAAGCCACTTCGTTGCAATAAACCAATTAGTTGCTCAGGCGGACTTAATAAAATCATCTTCGTCACACCGACGTTACTCGAGTGTTGTAATACACCGGTTACATCCAAAACGCCGTAATTATGAACATCACGAATGGTGCGCCCATGCACTATCATCCAACTCGGTCTCGTATCAATAATGGTTTCAGGTTTAACCAAACCACTGCTCAAGGCGCTCGCAATACTAAAGGGTTTAATGACCGACCCTGGTTCAAACGTATCTGTAATTGCCTTATTACGATAACTGTCACGCGTGTAACGTCCGCGTGCATTGGGATTAAACGAAGGAGAGTTCGCTGCGGCGAGAATTTCACCGGATTGAGTATCTACCACAACGACCGAGCCTGATTTGGCTGAAAATTTTTCCAGGGTATTTTGTAGCTCATGATAGGCCAAATATTGAATTCGTCTGTCAATACTCAACACCAGATTATTGCCTGCCCGCGGCTCTCTGATAATGCCCAGCTCTTCAATAACCCGACCGGTTCGGTCTTTGAGAACGCGCTTTTTGCCAGGTACGCCCATTAACCACTCTTGATAAGCAAGCTCAAGGCCTTCAATTCCCATATCGTCAATATTGGTAAACCCTAAAAGCTGTGCTGTACTGTCAGCTTCCGGGTAATAGCGCTTGAACTCCTGCTGAAAATTTACCCCGGGGATTTTAAGCTCTTCAATTTTTTTAGCGACCATGGGATTTAATTGACGTTTAAGAAAAAGAAACTCGCGTGAACCGGCACGACTTACCTGAGTTAACACGGTTTTTGAAGGAATATTTAATAAAGTGCTGAGTTCTTTGAGTTGTTTTGCATTCGGTGAAAACTCTTTGGGATTAACCCAGACGGACTGCACAGGCGTACTAATTGCCAAAGCCGTACCTTGCCTATCGGTTATCATACCGCGATAAGCTGGAATTGTCTGGATGCGAAGGCTTCGCGCATCCCCTTGTCCTTTCAAAAATTGTCGGTGCAATACGGTTAAATCCAGCATGCGCCAAACTAACATCAATAACAACATCACAAAAAAAGAAGAGACTATGATCAACCGCGCCCAATGTCCCTTCTTTTTCATCTTGATTGCAATACAAAGGTTTGTTTGTCCGCAGGTAATCGCATTTGCAGTTTTTCCACGGCCAATTCTTCCACGCGTGCGGGGGTTGCAAGACTTGCTTGCTCAAGAAGCAGTTGTCCCCACTGAAGTTGTAGTTGCTGCATTTTTTGCTCTAGCTGCTGCGATTGACTAAAACTTGAACGGTGTTCATTAGTTGTATAAATCACCGCCAATCCGCTCACAAGCACTGTCAATAATAAAGTCAAAACCATACATAATTGCCTGGAAAGCCTCATCTCAAATAATTGTCCATTGAATAAATTACTCTGATTAATCGCTCTGGCTGCCGCATTCATGCTATTTTCTCCCCTATTCTAAGGACCGCACTTCGTGATCTGATATTATTTTTTATCTCCTCTTCCTGTGGCTTAATTGCTTTTCCTATCCGTTTGAAACATGTGGTGATATCTTTAGCGCGTACAGGCACCCCCGGAGGTGGCCGGTTACCTTCTTCTTTTTTGCGCATAAATTGCTTAACAATTCTGTCTTCCAACGAATGAAAGCTGATAATCGATAGACGCCCGCCTACTGCCAATACGTCAAAAGCCACCTCCAAACCCGTTTTCAGATCGGTTAATTCTTCGTTAATGTGAATACGAAGTGCCTGAAAAACACGGGTTGCCGGGTGTTTATGCTTTTCCCATTTGGGGTTGGCTTCTTTAACAATTTCAGCTAAAACATCAGTGGTTAAAATAGGTGTTTCTTCCCGGGCTGCAACAATTGCTCTGGCAATACGACCTGCAAAACGTTCCTCGCCATATTCACGGAAAATCTTGGCCATCTCGTTTGCTTCAGCATGGTTGATATATTGGGCGGCGTCGAGGCGCTGGGTGTGATCCATGCGCATATCCAGCGGCCCCTGTTGCATAAAGCTAAATCCACGGGAAGCATCGTCAAGCTGGGGTGAGGAGACACCTAAGTCGAGTAAAACCCCATCAATTTGACCATATATATTTGCCTCTTTCGCAAACTCCCCTAATCTGGCAAAAGAGCCTTGAAAAATTTGAAAACGCGTATCTTCGCTGAAATGTTGTTTCGCAAATTCAATTGCCGCAAGATCTTTATCGATGGCGTACAAACGGCCATTGGGTGCTAGTTGTTGCAAAATTGCACGACTATGACCGCCGCGACCAAACGTACCATCTACATAGATGCCGTTTGGCTTAATGGCCAAGCCTTCAATTGATTCATGCAACAACACTGACTGATGTGTCATTATTTTTTTCCATTACAAAGAAAAGGTTTTCATTTCATCTGGCAGTCCATCGAGTAATGAGGTTTCTGCCGTTAACCACTGTTCACGTTTTTGCTGCCACAAGACCTCATCCCATATTTCAAATTTATTTCCTTGGCCTATCATGACAAGGCGCTTATCAATTTGCGCATAATCACGGAGCAACGGCGGGAGTAACACTCGTCCATTGCCATCCATTTCTACATCGGTCGCATGTCCAATCAGCAAACGCTGAATGCGGCGTGCGTGTTCATTAAAACTGGGAAGACTCTGCAATTTAGCTTCAATTACTTGCCACTCGGTTCTGGGGTAGAGCAAAAGACAGGTGTCCGTATCAATAGTAAGAACCATTTGCGAGCCTAATGCTTCACGATAGCGTGTGGGCACAGCAAGCCGTCCTTTTCCATCTATTGTGAGTGCATTTATTCCACGGAACATAGTTATCTTAATTGGGGTTGATTTTCATCTTCCCACAATTCTCCACTTTTTTATATTTTATACCACTTTATTACACTATAGAAACACAATTTCCCATACGTCAACCCAAAATGCAGTTTTTTGGTAAAAAATTATGCTGATGAGGTTGGTTTGACAGAGATATGCGCATAATTGCATCATAGTGGGCAAAAAGATACGATTGGCGAAAAAATTGTTGAATAAAATACGAGGGCACGTTTTAAGTAGATGAGTACGTTCGATTAGGATTTTCCCAAACGTACTCCGGAATGGCACTCTTGCGCGTCGGGGTCCTGCCACGTAGTATTTTTTTTAGTGCTCGTTACACTCCGCGCTAAAAATAAATACCACCCTATCACCCCTCCATTGCCATTGCTTCTTTGGCAGAATTTATGTACCTAATCTATATACCTGGTGTTTAGCCTTATGTGAAAATCATCAACTATTCTCTCGAGTGTAGCGACGTAGCGACGTAGCCCGGATTAGCGCAGCGTAATCCGGGAAAATCCCGCCCCTGAGGCACAATTCTTCTATGACTACACGTTTTAGGTAGATGGGTAAGTTCAATTACCACTCTCCTAAACTTGCTCTGTAATGTCACTTTTGCGCGTCGGGGTCCTGCCAGGGTAGTGTTTTTTTTAGTGCTCATTACATTCCGCGCTAAAAATAAACACCACCCTGTCACCCCTCCATTACTATTGCTTTTCGATTGAATGTCTTGCTAGCGATTCATAATGGCGGCCAACCGCACTCCCTGCAATACCAAATCAGGTACCAGATGATCATAAATTCCCTGACCATCAAACAAGGATGCAAAGCCGCCTGTTGCCAGAACTATCGGCTCATCTTTAGTAAAAAAATCATTTTTAATGCGACCAATTAATTCTCTACACGCCCCAAGTACCCCAAAAAACACGCCTGACTGGATACTTTCGACAGTTGTTCGTCCCACCACCTGGTCTGGTTTTATAATTTCAACAGTCGGCAGTTTGGCAGTATTGTTTGAAAGCGCGTCAACCGATAAACGTACACCCGGTAAAATTGCCCCTCCCCAATACTCTTTTTGAGCATTAATGACGCATAATGTGGTTGCCGTACCAAAATCCATTACAATAACAGGTCGCCCAGGATAAGCCTCTACAGCCGCAATGGCGTTTGCAATTCTGTCAGCGCCGACTTCAACAGGGTTACGGTATTTGATGTTCAAGCCGGTTTTTACGCCTGCCTGAAGGATGAAAGGCTCTATCGAAAAATATTTAACACAAGCCGCACGCAAGGAATAATCCAGCTGCGGTACCACGGAACAAATGGCAATTTCCGTAATGGATTCAGGCAAACAGTCGTTTTCGCGCAGTACTGATTTAAGAAAAATACCTAATTCATCAGATGTGCTGACTTTTGAGGTATGACGAAAACGCAATCGTATTTCATCATTCGCAAAAACACCGCCATAAATATGAGAATTACCCACATCAATACATAGCATCATGGCTGAAACTCTAGAGGCACAATTAAGAGGTCGATAGTAAAGGTAGAAATTTACAGAATCAAGCGATCCGTTATTATTTACAGTGAATTTTGTGCGATAAAAAGACTAAAGAGGTAAAAGTCGGTCGATAAGCCGGGTTCTGTCGCGGGCAATCATTCATCTGGGACATGTGTCACCACATGCCTCAAGCAACCTACCCAAATCCCACACGGGCCGTGCGTTCTTGCATAAATGCAAGATGGATTTCTATTTGGTCTTGCTCCAGGTGGGGTTTTCCCTGCCACGACTGTTACCAGCCGCGCGGTGCGCTCTTACCGCACCATTTCACCCTTACCTTCTTTGTTATTCACAAAGAAGGCGGTATATTTTCTGTGGCACTTTCCGTAGGCTCACGCCTCCCAGGCGTTACCTGGCACCTTGCCCTGTGGAGCCCGGACTTTCCTCCCTTTGTAAACAAAGAGCGATTGCCTGACCGACTTTGATTTCAATGTTAGCAAAGTGCCCCGTAAAACACCAGAAATATTACCGGGTTCCGATAAACTCATCGTCAAAATAACGCTTAAGCTTAGTGCGCAAAGTTCCGCGACTGACACCTAAAACACGCGCCGCTTTTGACTGGTTGTATCGTGTTAATTCCATTACTGTACGAAATAAAGGCGCTTCCACTTCTTCAACAATTAATTGATAAAGATTTAAATTGATTTCTTTATTACCAACTGCATTAAGATAACCTTTTACAGCACTAACAACTTGTTGTGTTAATGCCTCATTAACCTGTTCAATTTCTTGCATTACTGCACTCATTCTCCGCTCCATACGCTCAAAAAAAATATTTCAATTTTGCTCTGTTGAGACATTAACAGAACACCATGACCGATATAGTACCAAATATCACAAAGACTGTAAACATTGTTTGATTGATATTCATTTATTAAGGGAAGCTTAAGAAAAAAATGAACACTTATCAAGCTTTTTTTATTAAGCAAAGCTTATTGGATCTATATTTTGTCTTTATGGTTAGTTTTTATCTAACTTTGAATGAGTGAATGCTGCGCGCAAATGCCATGAAAGTTGCGCATTTCTAATAGGTTTTTTTCGCGATTTTAACAATTGAAAGGTAGCTATTTACACAATATGGGTATATTGTTAACCATATAGATGGTATTTCTTGTTCAGCTAACAGCACCAAACAGGAAGCCAGATTTTCAAATACGGTGAGCATGCTTAACTTGATTAAGAAGCCTTAAGTGTTTGATGAGGCGTCCACTTTGTTAAAAGAACTGTAACAAGATTTACCATCTTTTTTATTGTCAAATTTCAAGATTATCTACGGTAAAACTTTCGCCACAACCACATTGACCTGTTTGATTCGGATTATTAAAAACAAACTTATAATTAAGCCCCTGTTTTATATAATCCATACTAATGCCTTTTAAAAAGGGATAACTGGCTTTATCGATGAAAATTTTATAGTGTTCATTCAGCGGTATAACTACATCGTTTTCTTGAGGCGCCACTACATAATCCATTACATAGGACAAGCCGGAACAGCCTGTTTTTTTAACGGATAAACGAACTCCCTTATGATCGCCCTCTTTATCAAGGTAGGACACCAAATGGCGGGTGGCTGACTCAGTCAAGGTAACCCCGCCTTCTTTATTAGCTTTATGTTGCAAAACGTCACTCATCATTTTTCCTCAATTGTTCTTTCACTGTGTGCACTATGTCGTGGTATCCATTGCCCACCAACAGAGCAATGGGATAATAGCTCTTTGGTATTGCTAATTTTTGTACCACAAAATGGTAGTCAAATTTTGGATGCTCATTAATCAGGGTGCCTTCCAACTGCCGACATACCCATTCAACCCCTGCTATCAAGTATGGATTCCCATAGGCCTTAAAACAGGCTTTAAGAATTTGTCCCGTCTCATCAAAAGAGAGATACAGATCAAAATACTCCCTTTGTGATACGTTACCCACTTGGTGGCATAAAGTATTTTTTAGATGACAATCCATCATACCCACATGTTTGGGCTCAAAAAAACAGTTCTCTACAAGTTCATTATAAATCATAGCGGCGATATTTTTTGCAAACGGTTAACCTGATAACGAATAATTTTAATAGCCTGGTTTACTTGTTCCTCAGTCGTAAACCGACCTAAGGATAAACGAATGGAACTATAAGCCAATTCATCACTTAAACCCAGCGCCTTTAATACGTAAGAAGGCTGCATAATAGCCGCCATACAAGCAGAAGTAGTTGATACGGCCATTTCTTTCAGAGCCAATAATAACGAATCGCCTTCAATACCTGCAAAACTTAAATTAAGATTGCCCGCAATGCGCGCGCCTGAATGGCCATTTAGCTGTATCCCGGGGATATCGCTAATTCCATTCCAAAGTTTGTCGCGAAATTTCAAAATCCTTGCCTGCTCCTCAACTCTCATTGACTCAGCCAGCATAAACGCTTCTGCCATCCCCACTATTTGATGGGTGGGAAGAGTACCTGATCGAAGCCCTCCTTCATGCCCACCCCCGAATGTTTGAGCCAGCAATCGAATACGGGGTTTTTGCCGAACGTAAAGCGCCCCCACACCCTTTGGACCATAATTTTTATGGGCTGAAAAGGACATTAAACTAACGGGGAGCTCTTTTAAATTTATTGCAATTTTCCCGGCACTTTGAGCAGCATCGACATGAAAAATAATACCTTTATGCCGCAATAGCTCTCCAATAGCAGCTATATCCTGTATTACCCCAATTTCATTATTAACTTGCATAATTGATACAAGAATGGTTTCAGGGGTAATTGCATCTGCAAGGCTTTGTATATCCAGTAGCCCATCAGAACAGGGTTTTAAATAAGTGACGGAAAAGCCTTCGCTCTCCAAATGATGAAAACTGTCAAGTACGGCTTTATGTTCGGTTACCATCGTAATGAGGTGCTTGCCTTTACGCTGATAAAATCGCGCCGCACCAATAATGGCGAGGTTATTGGCCTCAGTCGCGCCTGAAGTAAACACTATTTCTCGTGCTTGTGCATGGATTGTGGTCGCGAGCTTTTCCCGTGCCTCCTCCACCGCTTGTGCGGCAAGTCTGCCATAGGGGTGAGTTATCGATCCGGGGTTACCAAAAATACCATCTGGTGTCAGGTATTTCATCATTTGAGCGGCCACATAGGGGTCAACAGGCGTTGTGGCCATGTAATCAAAATAGATTGGCAAGGTATCTGTGTTCATTTTAACAAGTCCTGCGGTGGCTTTTCCTGACCTAATGCTTTTTGGATGTGACTTAAAAACCCACGTAAAATTGCAACTTCCGTTTCCTCAAGCCTCACACGGGTAAAAAGCCGCCTTATGCGTTCTACTACTTTACCAGGATTTTTGAGCTTTAAAAAATTTATAGAAAGCATTACTTCCGATAAATGCGCATAAAATCGTTCAATGTCATCAACCGTTGCTATTGGCTCCTCTGATGAAGCGACCTGTGCTTTAGGTGATAACAGTTTCATGCGCAGTTCGTAGGCAATGATTTGTACCGCTTGCGCCAGATTCAGGGAGCTATAGTCAGGGTTACTCGGAATATTGACATGAAAATGGCATTGCAGTAATTCCTCATTGGTAAGACCTGAGTGCTCGCGCCCAAAAACAATAGCAACTTCGGTGGTATCTGGCTGATTGCATACTAATTCGGCACAGGCAGGCGGTGTTAATCCGGGAAGTGAGAGCCCTCGGGGTCTCGCACTGGTCGCAATCACTAAACGACAGCCTTTGAGCGCTTCAGGCAGTGTCTCGACTACCTGGCACTTTTCCAGTACATCATCAGCACCTGCGGCCATTTCTTTTGCTTTTAAGTCGGGAAATACTTTAGGTGTTACCAAATAAAGTCTGTCCATCCCCATGGTTTTAATAGCACGGGCAGCAGAACCAATATTACCAGGGTGCGATGTGGCAACAAGCACCATTCGAATTGAAGAAAAATTCATATAAACATACTAAATGATTAAAAAAAAGTAACTATACCAGTAATGACTTCTCTCTGTACAAAAAAAATGTGATAGAATCGCGGACTTTGCGATACATCAAGAGCGAATCATGCAACCATTATTAAACATAGCTATCAACGCAGCACGCCTGGCTGGGGATGTTATCGTTCGGCACATCGAGCAAGTAGACAGAATTAAAGTAACTGCCAAAAGCAGTAATGAGTATTTTAGTGAGGTTGATGTCAAAGCCGAACAGATGATTATCAAAACCATTCTCAAGGCGTATCCCGAGCATGGCATTATGGCCGAGGAGAGTGGCAATCAAAACATCGATGCGGAATCTGTGTGGATTATTGACCCTCTAGACGGAACAACCAATTTCCTTCATGGCTTTCCTTTTTATTCCATTTCTATCGCTCATCGCGTTAAAAATCGCATTGAACATGCGGTGGTTTATGATCCAATTCGTCATGAGTGCTTCTCAGCAAGTCGTGGGCGAGGAGCCCAATTAAATGACCGCCGTATTCGTGTCTCCAAGCAGACACAACTAAGCGCGGCATTGCTCGGCACAGGCTTCCCCACCCGCAGTGCAACACTGGCGCAGCGTTACATGCCAACCTTTGAAGCAATGTTTGGCAAATGTGCCGGCATGCGTCGAACCGGTTCTGCAGCGCTAGATTTGGCCTATGTTGCGTGCGGGCGACTCGACGGATTTTGGGAATTTGGACTTCGCCCCTGGGATATTGCGGCCGCATCTTTACTTATTAAAGAAGCAGGCGGATTAATCAGCGACCTTCAGGGCGGTGAAGATTACCTCAATCAAGGTGATGTCGTTGCCGGCACTCCAAAAGTGTTTAAATCGCTCTTACAAACATTAATGCCAGTAATTAAACGCTAAACACCGAACGTAGCCCGGATTAGCGCCAGCGTAATCCGGGGAAATGCGTAACAACGAAACATCGATATCCCGAATTACAAAGTATTGGCTATTGATTAAAAATATCTAATCGCCTGCATCGGTCATCTAACAATCGAAGATATTTTTCCTGCATTTGTTGAGACAAATAGCTAAATCCTATTAGTTGATGCCATCCAGGTATTGCTCTCTGAAACTCGTGTATAACGCCATCAATAATTTTCTGGTTTAATGCGAGTTGTTCAACAGCAAAATAGGTAAAAAAATCACGTTTAGTTAAATTATTTTTTCTACCTCTTAAAGGCAAAGCCATTTCTTCCTTGGCAGTTTTTAAAGCGATGGTCGAGTTAAGTAAATCATAGGCAGGTGACAGAGAAATTTTTTTATCTTTTGTAATGAGAGAAAAATTTTTTAAATGCATATCTTCGTTGCCGATTAGGAAGTTAAATAGGGTCAATTTGAATAATTTAACAAATTCGATTTTTGGGAATGTACAAAATTTTTCTATAACGCTAATCACTTTTTCCATAGAGCTTTGGTATTTTGTATAGCGATCTTCGCCTGACAACTGTGCAAAATCTTCCAGAGCTAATTTCTTATTATGACCAGTTCGGTCAAATCGCTTAATAAAGTACGTCAGGCTGTTATCTTTAGAATATACTAAACCATGAACTGGTACGTCCAGGCCAATAGTTTTTGCTAATGACATAGTAATGGCTTCATTTTCTGGTAACTCAGGGAAACTGTCACTTTGTGGTTTTAAAATATAATGCCCATTTTGATCAACGATTTCAAAACACCCGGTCTTAACCTTTAATTGTGCGCTCAGTTTCTTTTGAACACCTTGAATCGACATTTTTCCTACCCGATCGAGTGCCTCTTGCCTTTGTTCATCAGCACTTAATTCTAGTGGATCAAGTTTTTTTAATTGAGGTGAAAGTAATCGTAACCCTCGTTGCGAATAGTTTTCCTGGTCACTTATGATGTCATAGGTAATGGGACAGTATTTCACACTGACTCCTCAATAGTAACGGCACCCACGACATCATGTCCCACTATTAGCAATTGACCAAAATAATCATTCCTGTCGATTTTATATTTTCGTAACAACGCGTCCAGCATCATACCTTCTGGTAATAAGCCTTCAAAAAATGGAGGAAAAATAGTAAAGTTGTGCACCCTGTTTGTTAATGGCATTGTAAGGGAAACTGGTGCTCCATGATAATCATCAAAGTAGGTAAATTGAAATTTACTCTCTTTTAATTCTTCTAATATTCCAGCTTTAACCCCATTTACTGATATGTTTGCCTTTCTCATGAATTAATCCGTTATTGGTGAAAAAGGGGTTTCAAATTTCATTCGGATATTCAAAACATCGAGTATTTTTAACAAGGTTTTTAACTGCACTGTTTCTTTACCTTTTTCAATATCAAATATAGCTGTTTTACCAATACCCGCTAATGTGGCTAGTTCTTGTTGAGATAGCCCACTTTGTTTGCGACAATAATGGACTATCTTTGCAATCTCGGCGGAAGTCATATTGCCACCCTGAATTAGAGAGATATTACTGTTATAGCAGTAATATCTCTAAAATAAAAGGTTGATAGAGTAAGTTTTCATGCGAAATTCAATAATTTTACTGCCATAGCAGTAATTAATACTATTTTTAGTTAATTTAATGCATTAATTGCTTTTAAAAAGTAAAAAATTACTGCTATAACAGTATGAGTGCGCGATCACGGTTTATCGCAATGAGGCTTTTACTCCCGAATCAAGTCCTAAGGCCTCAGGAAGACTTCCAGCCAGGGCGATGCCAATCGTCTTGCCAACCCGCTCAAGCATGCTTTGCTCATAGGTATAATTCACTACGCTATCCAGCTTTAACTGCTCTTTTGCCAACTCGCGGCTACTGGAAAAACCATCGATAAGGCCACGCTCTTTAGCCTTGACGCCTGTCCAGAATAGCCCTGAAAAAGTCTCGTCGTCAATTTTAAGCCGTGCCCCTCTTCCCAATTTAACTTTATTAATAAATTGCTGATGTATATCGTTGAGCATACCTTGCAACACAAGTTGTTGGTCAGGAGAAACAGGTGAAAATGGGTCGAGGAAGCCTTTATTGCGCCCTGACGTTTGCAAACGGCGTGTTACACCCAATTTCTGAAGCGTATCCACAAAACCAAAGCCGTTATACAACACGCCGATTGAACCAACCATGCTGGATTCATTGGCATAAATCTCATCAGCCGCAGCTGCTACGTAGTAAGCTGCTGAAGCGCACATATCAACGCAAACGGCGTATATTTTAATATCGGGATAAGCTTTTCGATACGATTTAAGCGCGTTATACATGTAATCAGCCTGTACAGGACTTCCGCCGGGGCTATTAATGCGGATAATCAGCGCCTTTAGTCCAGTTTTCTTGTAGGCAGAAGCAAGCCCTTTGGCAAAATTATCAGCGCTCGCTTCCTTGCTATCAAATATTGTGCCTTTTAAATCGATTAGCCCTGCGTGGGGATTTGCATTTTTTCTTTCAGTATCCTTACCCATAGCGACAAATTTAAAAATTAATACTATGATTAAAATCAATATGATACTTCGCATCGTCCAACGCCAGATTCGCTTGCGTTTTTGTTCATGCATGAACTCTATAACAATTTTATTCAATAGAGCTTGTGAATCAGGGTTTTCTTCAGACGAACGATTATTCATGTATGGCTACTTGTTTTTTAAAAAAGAGACCTTATTTTACGGCAGGTAGCAATTAAATTAAATCTATTTCCGAGAGCGTGTTATTTAAAGTATTTGCAGACGGCTACTTAACTTTAAACACATACCCCAAAGTTCTTAACAAGAGGTAACATCATGCGCATGGATAAACTTACTTCCAAATTTCAAATGGCACTTTCTGATGCTCAATCGCTGGCCTTGGGCCGCGATAACAGTTTCATCGAGCCTGAACATGTCATGAAGGCGCTGCTTGATCAACAAGGCGGCAGTTGCAGACCACTCTTAACCAAAGCTGGTGTTAATATATCTCAACTACGTAATCTGCTTGATCAAGCGCTTGACAGATTCCCCAAAGTATCTGGCACAGGTGGCGAGGTACATATTTCCAACGCATTAAACCGTCTGTTGAACCTCACGGATAAGCTATCGCAACAGCGAAAAGACGACTATATTTCCAGCGAATTATTTGTATTAGCAGCTATTAGCGAAGAAAGTAGCCTTGCCAAACTTTTAAAACAAGCGGGCGGGGATAAACAGGCCATTGAAAAAGCAATTAATGACGTACGAGGAGGCGATACAGTGACTGATCCCAATGCGGAGGAACAGCGACAGGCTCTGGAAAAATATACCCTTGATCTGACTGAAAAAGCCGAGCAAGGCAAACTTGATCCGGTAATTGGTCGGGATGATGAAATCCGCCGTGTTATCCAGGTTCTGGAGCGTCGTACCAAAAATAACCCCGTCCTGATTGGTGAGCCCGGTGTTGGTAAAACCGCAGTGGTGGAAGGACTCGCGCAGCGCATTGTGAATGGCGAAGTTCCTGAAGGTTTAAAAAATAAACGCTTGCTGTCTCTTGATATGGGGGCACTTATTGCCGGTGCGAAATTTCGTGGGGAATTTGAAGAACGTCTAAAAGCCGTACTTAATGATTTAAGTAAACAAGAAGGGCAGATTATTCTATTTATTGATGAATTACACACCATGGTAGGTGCTGGTAAAGCTGAAGGGGCAATGGATGCGGGTAATATGTTAAAACCGGCTCTTGCCCGTGGTGAATTACATTGCGTTGGTGCCACCACTTTAAACGAATATCGTCAGTACATCGAAAAAGACGCAGCCCTTGAACGACGTTTTCAAAAAGTATTAATTGCCGAGCCAACCGTTGAAGATACTATTGCGATTTTACGTGGCTTAAAAGAGCGTTATGAAGTGCATCATGGGGTTGAAATTACAGATCCCGCAATTATCGCTGCAGCTACTCTGTCAAATCGTTATATTAGTGACAGGCAGCTTCCTGATAAGGCCATCGATTTAATTGATGAGGCAGGCAGCTTGATTCGCATGGAAATTGACTCCAAGCCTGAAAGCATGGACAAGCTGGAAAGACGCCTTATTCAACTTAAAATTGAGCGCGAAGCCCTTAAAAAAGAAACGGATGAATCGTCTAAAAAACGCCTCCAAGACTTACAGCAGAGTATTGATGAGCTTGAAAAAAACTACCATGATCTTGAGGAAATATGGAAGGCAGAAAAAGCAAGCTTGCAAGGTGCCACACACATTAAGGAAGCATTGGAGCAAGCTAAAACAGAACTTGAAACCGCAAGGCGCGCGGGCGATCTGGGCCGTATGTCAGAATTGCAGTATGGTCGCATTCCTGAGCTGGAAAAACAGCTGCAACTGGTCAATGAAGAAGAAACCACCGAAAACCGTCTAGTGCGCAATAAAGTTACTGAAGAAGAAATAGCTGAAATTGTATCAAAATGGACAGGAATTCCCGTGACAAAAATGCTTGAGGGTGAGAGGGAAAAATTATTACAAATGGAAGACGCACTCCATCAACGAGTGATTGGTCAAAATGAGGCGGTGGATGTGGTCGCTAATGCCATTCGCCGCTCACGCGCAGGCTTGTCTGATCCCAATCGCCCTATCGGCTCCTTCCTCTTTTTAGGACCTACAGGTGTTGGTAAAACTGAACTCTGTAAAGCCTTGGCCTTTTTCCTTTTCGACGCACCTGACGCCATGGTTCGCATCGATATGTCAGAATTTATGGAAAAACATTCAGTGGCACGCTTAATTGGCGCACCTCCCGGTTATGTCGGCTATGAAGAAGGAGGTTATCTCACCGAAGCCATCCGGCGAAGACCCTATTCCGTTATTCTTTTAGATGAAATCGAGAAAGCGCACCCTGATGTATTTAATATTTTATTGCAAGTAATGGATGATGGCCGCTTGACTGATGGCCAAGGTCGCACGGTTGATTTTCGCAATACTGTTATTGTTATGACGTCTAATCTTGGTTCTCACTTGATTCAGGACATGGCGACCAAAGTAACTTATGAGCAACTTAAAGAAGCGGTGATGGCAATTGTCGCCCAACATTTTCGCCCTGAATTTATTAACAGAATAGATGATACGGTTGTATTTCATCCGCTCGACAAAAAAGAAATTGCCGCTATTGCCGCCATTCAGATCGGTAACTTACGGCAACGTTTAGAGCAACAGGATATTAAACTGGAGGTTGATGCAAAGGCGCTTCTTCACTTAGGCGAAGCAGGTTTTGATCCGGTTTATGGCGCAAGACCGCTAAAAAGGGTTATTCAACAAAAGCTCGAGAATCCTTTGGCGCAATCTTTGTTAACCGGGAAATTTAATGCCGGCGATACGATACAAGTGTCATGGAAAGACGATAAATTGCAATTTGACGTCCTACCGAGCCACGACCGTTAGGGAGTGTTTCACGGAGTATAATAACTAAAAGAACCACTTGTATTTTTCAAGGTTCGCTATTTACTATGCTCCGTGAACGCTTCCTCACGTTCACGGCCCGGTTATTTTTTAAGCGGTACAACTACTGGTGGAGCCTCTGTCCTCGTCAATTTTCGTCTCTTCATCAGGTTTTAATGTTAATATTTCAACAGGCCGCTCAAAAGTTTGTATTCGCTGTTCTAATTTCTTTTTAAAATTATTGCCAAAACCCCATGGACCCATATTACCAACAAAACCTGAATTCCCGGGAAAATCGGGAAATTTTTCAATAAAACAATTCAACCCTTTCAAAGCATTACGTATTTCCGCACCATCCAATGAATTGTGCTCATCAACCTTTATAGCTTTATAGAACGTTTTGTGTAAGTCTTCGTCTGAACATTCGTACAACGTCATCATATAAACACCTATTAGGGCGTAGCGACAATAAACATCTATCCTGTAAGTAATATTCTCAATAAACAAAGAGAGGGAACTTTCGTTTACCTTTATCCCGGGTTGAAGGAT
The DNA here is from genome assembly GCA_030680075.1 of Legionella sp. Lineage (GTDB taxonomy): Bacteria > Pseudomonadota > Gammaproteobacteria > Legionellales > Legionellaceae > Legionella_C. The sequence goes on along the minus strand of JAUXWR010000517.1, from coordinate 28,282 downwards.
ATATTCTTTTATAAAATCAACTAATTCAGGTCGAGTCGGTTTAATAGTTGCCAAAAACTCAAGCACCTCATCTCGTCCAATCTCCTCTTCATCTACTAATTTTTCAGTAAGTAATTTTTTTAATTCTGCTACCATATCCATAAACTTTTCTCTGTATGGAGTCAGGATGGGAGGAATAGTTTGAACAAATTCGACAAAACTTAAAAGCCTGGATATATAGACACACCCCGCTCTTACCTCATCATTATTAATTGTCTCCTGTATTTCCCCAAAAAAATCATACTTTTTCGCTATTTTTGTCTTGATATAGCTGTATTCGGTATAATTTGCTTTACCGTTTTCTATTTTCTGTAAATAATTTAGATAAGCTTCACAAAAAGTCGATATAGTTAAAGGATCGAGAGGGTTCTTGTCATTGATAGCAAGCAACTCATCAATGGTGCGTTTCAATGCGCAATTATCTGGACCCGTCCACGCATGCTCAAGTATTAATCGCCAGCGACGATGTACCAGCGCTCCTAACAAAGTATTATTTGCGGCCTCACATATTGCGTTTTTTTTCTCAATTTTTTTCTCAATTTCTTTCTTCTTCTTCGCTTTCTCTTCCTCTGTGTCTGTCTCTACGTCAGTTGCTCTCTGAAAATCGCCGTCTAACCCTTCTGCAATCAACTGCTTCGTTACACCTTCTTTGACGCGCTTACCTAATTGTTCAATAAGAGCAATTTGTTCAAGGCGTATATCTTTTTTGTCAGGGAAGAAGCCGCTGCTCCAGCTTGCAGATGCTGGATCCTTCTTGTTGGTACAATATGTTTTTTTCAACTGACTAATTAGCCTACACGTCTCTTCATAAGTTGGATTAGAATAGCGTCCAACAAAGTCTCTTTTTAAACTAGCCGTTTTGGTTACCAGTTTTTCATATGAAGGTGCCTCGTAGGTCATAAAAAACTCCTTAAAATAATCCATTAAAGCTAGAGCTAACTCTATTTGATATATTATTCCAGATGGAGTCACTAGCTGATTGCTTAACGCGCGACGCGTCCTTTATGGCCTGCATATCCGCAAGAAAAGCCTCATATAATTCTTTGAGCCAGGTATATTGTCGATTGAGATCCTCTTACAAACCGTTCATGGAGATACCCTCCTCAGAACCTTCTTTTTTTATAACAATCTGCCAAACTTTTTGCAACAGCGAATTAAAATAATCCTCTCCAATACTTATTTATTCACAAAATAAGGTTTCAAAACGCGAATCAATTCTCATTGTTAATTGATGATGAATGTTGTCAAAACCACGATTACTCATCACAACAATAGCATCCCCTGCTCTTACTTCCCCAATCACTGCATCAACTATAGCGGCAGAATTGGCAAAAATTTTATAGGGGCATGACCAGTTTTTTGCAGTATCGGTGAGATCAAATTGCGCCGCGTTTAACACATACACCGCATCTGCTTCTGCTAAGGCTTTTGCCATATTCAACGCATGGACACCCGTTTTCATTGTATAAGAAGCAAATTCAAGGACCACAAAAATGCGCTGATGGCGCCTGCTTTGCCGCAATGCCTGAAGGGTTTTGGCAATAGCGGTCGGATGATGGGCAAAATCATCATAGACCGTGATGCCGTGTTTATCAGATTTTACTTCAAGGCGACGTTTCACCGGGCTAAATTTTTGCAACGCGAGCGCGGCGACCTCGGGTTTCACACCCGCATGTGAACTTGCCGCGATAGCGGCCAAGCCGTTTTCTACATTAAAACGCCCAATTAAAGACCAATTTACCTCAGCTACAGCCTTATCATGATGCCAAACCCGGAAAGCCTTGCCGCTTTCCTCCAATAATTCAGCTCGCCATATGGCTTTACCTTCAAAGGCCATATCCTCCACAGAGGAAAACACCCCGCGAGCAATAACGGCATTTAGCGCCTCATCATCTCTCGGTTTAATAACCACGCCTTTTTCTGGTATCGTTTTTAAATAATAATGAAACTGTTGCTGAATCGCCTCAAGATTGGCATAAATGTCTGCGTGATCAAATTCAAGATTATTCAGAATGGCTATTTCAGGCCGATAGTGCATGAGTTTAGGCCGTTTATCAAAAAAAGCGCTATCATACTCATCAGCCTCAATGACAAACCACTCCCCACCGCCCAAGTTTGCACTGGTATTAAAATCAGGAGCAACACCCCCGATTAGAAAGCCAGGGTTTAAACCGGCCTCGTGTAAAATTAATGCCAGCATCGAGGTAGTAGTTGTTTTGCCATGCGTGCCTGCTACCGCTAAAACACGGTAACGCGGCAAGATATTCTCAGCAAGCCATTGCGGGCCCGATGTATAATTTTTACCAGCATTTAATACGGCTTCAAGAACCGGCATTCCGCGCTTGACAGCATTGCCAATAATTACACAATCCGCTTTTAGTGCGTCAGTAGTATCATCATATCCCTCGGTCCATTTAATACCTTTTGCCTGCAATAAATCACTGACCGGAGGGTAACAATTGGCATCACAGCCCGTAACCTCGTAACCTGCATCTCGTGCCAAAAGCGCCATAGCACTCATAAATGTGCCACTTATTCCCAGGATATGTATATGCATAAAGGCCTCTGCTTATCGCCAAATTGATACGTTTAAAATATTGAATGCTAACCACCCAAAACTCACAAGCATAGCGCTCAAGCCATTTAATTCCAGTGCCAGCTTATAGATATAGGCGATAATACCGAGTTGCCAGAGGCTAAGCATTAGGGTTACTAATAAATAGGTTGAAGCAAACAACAAAAGAGCGGTTTGCTGCAACCCTGCAACGTAAGATGATGAGCTCATTAATAAAAGCGGGAATGCAAAAACATGAATAATCAGGCTCGTCATCAACAACGTGGTCATTGTTTGTAAAAAACGCCCGGTTTTTTTAAATAGCTTTAGAAGTAGCGCTGTATAAATTAAATAAGAAGCCAGAAGGCATACAGCTGCGAGTAACGAGTGAACAAAGGTAAATTTTTGTTTGATATCAATAATCGACCATTGAGTAATTAACATAGTCAAATAAAGTACAAGCGCTGAAATTAACAAAAACATGGAGTGCGGCGTATTGGCTGGTGTTTCTTTAAAAATTGACACTTGCCAGTAACGTTTGATTATTTCCCACATAACGCTATCCTATACTTTCTTTTTCTTAATAATGCTTACTTGCTGAACAACCGGTTGTTTCCAGGGGCCTGAAATCTTATAAGTATAACCACTTATTTTTTGCATTCCCTGATTAATAATTTTACTAACCACCCAAGTAGCTATACCTGCGACAGGCCCGCCTGCGATAGTTGCCACTACAGGAAGACTCGCCGTCACGTGCGGTGAAACTTTTAGATCAAGGTTATAAAGTTGCCTCGCAATATCCAGATCGCCATTCATACTCGCGTACGCAATAGGGCCATTGATAAAACTGTCATGAGTTGTCATAAGGCCGTTTGCCACTTTAAAATGACCCTTGAATTCATCAAAGCTATAGCCATCCTGTGACAAATCACTAAAATCAAGTTTCAGGCGGCGAGGAATAGTTTGCAAGCTCAAAATACTTAATAATTTGCCCAAGCCTAATTTTTCTTCCGTTTCTGGACTTAAATTGGTTATCCGTCCATTCTTAAACGAAATAGCTAACTGACCCGAGACCTTTGCCAGAGAGAAATCATGAAAGGCCCCGGGCCAGGTACCCTGAAATTGTATACTACCTCGATGAGCTTCAACAGCAGGGCTAATTTTCCAACTCGCCAAGGCTTTGGCCAAATCATTGATTTCCAGGTTAGCCTGTAAATTGGTACTGTTTGTCTTACCCTCGGTCCATTGTCCTTTAGCTGTAAATTGGTAAAAAGGAGCCGTTATCTTGCAGGAGTCGAGCCGCCATGCATTTTTTAGTGCCGTAGTTTGTATTTTTACATCTCCCAAATCAAGCTCACCAAACAGGAGGTCATTAATTTGTAAATCAAGATTAGGAAAGTCTCCAGCGTTTAGAGATAAAGGGGTTGTTTTCCTGGATTCTTCATCAGAAAATTTCTTCACGTGTAATCTGGAAAAAGTTCCTTTTAAACGATTTGACGTTAGCTGATAGTTTAATCGAGCCATAATATCTTGTTGTCTGATATTAATCGCCCATTCATTCTGGGGCAATTTACTCACTTTGAGATGCACATCATCAAATTGCTGATTTCCCACTATTGTTTTTTTCAAGATAACATCAACAAAGTGAATTGCACTCAGTAAATTTTTATCACTGACCACTGTTGGTAATTTGGATAATGCCGTTTTCCATTGCTGCAGGTCAAACAGAGGTAAAACACCGACGACTTGAAGACCTTGCTGCTTTTGCCACAATGCCTGCCCACTGCCAAGACGAATTTCGCCTTTTTCCAGATAAAATTTACCTTTAGGTCCTGAAAACCACAAGTCACTGCTTACTCTGTCGTTATAGTTAATTCGAACGCGCAGAGCCTTCGTTGGATTAAAATCAACGTCTACAGTCAACGGCGCTTTAATGCTTATTGATTTACCAAAGGGTTCGGGTAAATTTATAGCAACCCCTTCAAGCGAGCTTTGAATTCTTATATGATCCAAATCGCTTGGCTCATCGGTTATTGTTAATAAACTTTCTATCCAGAGAGTTCCCTGCATTAATGAAAAAGCCGGCAAATCAAATTTATCCCGCAAGACATCAATGGTTGTTTTTCCTTTGATACTCACTTCAACATAAGGTTGGGGGTTACGCACCGATTGCATATAAATGGTTACCGGATAATCCATAATCGTTGCTTTGAGGCTGCTGTCTAAAATTCCATCATGATCAAATTGCAGCGAACCATTTAATGCATTCAATTGAACATTACCAAACGTATGATTAACCGTTACCTGATTATTATTAAATGCAATATCCCCTAAGGCGAGCACTTCGTCGTTTTCAGGGTAAAGCGGCGCCTCAAGACGCAAATCCAGATTAAAATTCCCTTTTGTTCGCAACATTTTTAAAGTTGATAATTTTTTACTGAGTGGCGTTGCTAAAATATAAGTCAACGCTTTCTGAGTATCTGCATCGATCTTGGTATGTAACAGGAGCGTTTCACGATTAAGGCCAATATCATCTATACGCAGATTGCCATTTTGTACAATAGTTCCGAGCAAATTCGCATGTACAACATCCACTTCGAAGAGACGTTTGTTCACCTGAAAATAAGCTTCCATATCAATGGTCAAAGGCCAGTTTTTTACAAAATAAAGATCCACTCCGCGTGCATAACCTTTAATCTGAAACTGCCCAGGTCCTTTATCAAAAGGAAAATCAGACGCCTCACCATTCACATCAACCTCAGCAACCAGATTATCAATGTGTTTGATATTCTGTTTAAGCCACTCATCGAGTTTAGGCCGTAAATGCTGTGAAGGGAGATAAGTCAACCACCGCTGAGCATTGTTGGCCGACACTTGCGCCGAGAGATTCAATTGACCCAGGGAATCCCGCGTAATATCATCAACCGCCCCACTGGCACTGATTAACAGTTGTGGGTGATTAATGACCAGCCGCTCCATACTAACACGTAAGCCATGACTCAATTCTTTCCATTTAAAAGCGCCATTTAAGGCCTTAAATGTAACAGCAGGCTTATCACGCGGCTTGATTATTGTTTTAACGCCGTCTAACTCCAGACTCCCCTCTGAGGGTTGCCAATGTAAAACACCCGAGAGATTTTCAACTCCCGGAATGGAGCCCAAGGCTGTTGAAATTTTTGCAGACTGCACGTCGTCTAACGACTGCCAGCCCAACCGGGTGAAGCGCGTTAACAGGTATTCTAATTTTAAATCTTTAGCATTAAATTGCGTATCAATTAATTCGCCATGAGGCAAGGCGGCGACAAATGGCTGGTAGTCTTTAGGCCATGTTGATGAAATTGACATTAATGACTCAACAATCAGGTGTTTTACATAAACAAACCATGTTTGGGTAACCGCATCATAACGAATCATCAAGGTGTTTTCAGGCCATTTTGTATGGTCTAGCTTAAACATCAGGTGGTCAGCGGTTAATTCCCAACCAGTCTTTGAGGGCTTCCAGGCCAGGTTTGCATTAATATAAGGTAACAAATAGCTTTGTTTAGTGGTCAACTCTTCAAACGCGAAATGATGAATGCCAATTCGATTTTGAGCACTTTGAACTTTTCCATCCCGCCAATCCAGCCATAGCTGTGTATTAACTTCCCCATCATTAATCTTGAATTGGGATTTTGGAAAAAATTTTTGCCAGGCTGCCAGTTGTAATTTATCTGCGGAGACAAAGAGGTGTCCACGGCTTTTTTTCAACGCATAGGGATCTAAAGCCATTTCTGCAAGCCAATGAAAAGAGGTAGGGGTCACACCCAGTAAGGCATCGCCACTTATATAATAAAGGCCTCTCTTTTGCACGACACCCAGATTAAGTTTTGTAACCGGGATTTGACTGCCATCTTGCAAATATATTTTTGTTGATACATTCTTAATAATGATTTTTTGTTGGGCTAAAATCCATGCCAAAATGGTTTGATAAGAAGATGAATCAAGTTGCATTTGAGGGTTACCCACTAACCCTTCTACCTGCCAATGATTGTTGGTTTGCCTGAGTGACAGGTTTAGCGAATCAATGTATAAAACACCCGGTTGAATCTGCCAGTGCCAGAGCGAGCTAAAGAGGTTTATACCTACCAGCATTTTTTTTAATTGAATAACATTATTTTCGCCATTGGAAACTGCAACATGTTTTAATTTAATGACGGGTTCGAACCAATACCAACCCGTTTCCATTGTGTCTATGCTTACAGGTTCGCCAAGGAGTGTGGAAAGATGATGTTCGACTTGTGTCTTATATTGTTTTGCCCAGGGAGTAAGGGCGCGAAAAAGACTCGAAAGTACAGCCGCAATGATAATCAGCACTGCCAAAAAGAACCAGCACCGTTTTAAAAATTTTGTTAAAGAACCATATCGAATTAATGTCATCGTTTATACTATACCACGTATCCTTCTTCGCGCATCTTTGCCAATTTATAGCGTAAAGTGCGCTCGCTCACCCCTAAAACCGACGCTACTTTCTGACGATTTCCACTGTAGGTTTTTAACGTTTGCTCAATAATATCAAACTCATGGTTTTGTAAATTTTTCACCTCCGCTCGAGAGGTTAATATCGCCTCAGTTGTATTAATACTGGGTAATTGTAAATGAGCAGGTTCAATTACTCCCTGAGTTTGCAAAACCAAAGCTCTCTGCACAACATTCGCCAATTCTCGCGCATTGCCCGGCCAGGAATAATGCAGCAATGCCTCTGTTGCTTCTTCACTAAATACGGGTACTACGGGCAAATTATCCTGACAATGGCGGCGCACGAGGTAACTTGCCAACGGAATGATGTCACAAATACGCTCCCTGAGCGGTAACCAATGCAGGGGAAAAATATTTAACCGATAATACAAATCCTCACGAAAACGGCCAAGCTTTACTTCTTCCAGCAAATCACGGTTACTGGTGGCTAATACGCGAACATCCAGGTTAATCAGTTTATTAGCACCTATACGCTCCACTTCTTTTTCTTGCAACACCCGTAATAATTTTGCCTGGAGGCTCAAGCTCATTTCACTCACTTCATCAAGCAATAATGTGCCATTTTGAGCTTGTTCAAACTTACCAGCGGTGGATTTATAAGCGCCGGTGAAGGCTCCTTTTTCATAGCCGAATAATGTCGCTTCAAGCATCTGTTCGGGAATAGCCGCACAGTTAATGGCAATAAAAGGGTGTTTACTGCGGGGTGAATGATCATGAATGAAATGGGCCAACACCTCTTTACCCGTTCCACTCTCCCCACTAATCATCACTCCCACATCAGATTGAGCGACTCGCAAAGCCATGGACAATAACGCCTGACTTTTAGGGTCTTGAGCAATAGGCTGACTATCACTTTCATTAAAATCAGGTTTAATATAGCGATTTATTTTTTCGGTGAGCGTATTGGCACTAAAGGGCTTTTGCAAGTAATCTACCGCGCCTCGACGCATTGCATTAACCGCATCTTCAACCGAGCCATGCGCGGTCATTAATATTACCGGAATACCAGGACATTTTCGTTGAATTTCGGATAAAAGCTGCTGACCATCCATCCTGTCCATTCGGATATCGCTTAGAATGAGGGCAGGATTATGACGCTCCAGCATCGCAAGCGCTTCTTTACCATCTCTTGCGGTTAAATAGGAGTGCCCGGCAAGACTCATGGTCTCCGCGAGCGCTTCTCGTAATACAGAATCATCTTCTACAATTAATACGTCACTCATGAGGAATCCTATCCTGGTAGATTAATAGTCACACAGCATCCCGTACCTGGCGATGAGTCCAAAATAATTGCGCCTTCATGGGCTTTCACCACCGCATTGACCACAGCGAGTCCTAACCCTGTCCCTTGCGCTTTGGTGGTGAAAAAAGGACTGAAAGCTTGCGCTTTAACATCTTCACTCATACCGCTGCCATTATCTTTTATCAGAATCAAAAATACGTCATTTTTTATATAGCGTAGAGTTATGGTGATATAACTGGCTCCTGCTTGTAAAGCATTACTAACCAAATTTAACACAGCTCCCATTAGAGACTCCTCATGAAGAGGATAGTCAAGAGGTGGCAAATGATTATCAACGTGTAAAATAGTGAGTGATGCATTCACTAATGATGTAGCTCTTTCAGTGAGTTTTGTGCCAAATTCTTGCAAATTCACGGGGGTGAGTTCCAACGTATCACCGCGAGCAAAGAGGAGTAAGTCCTGAATTTGTTTCTCAATGCTTAAATGACATTCCTGAATGCGAGCAATCCATTTATCACTTCTGTTTTGTTCAAAGCCATGATTAATTAAATGCTCGGTATAGATCATGGCTGATGATAGGGGCGTTCGAATTTGATGAGCCAATTGTGCCGTCATACGGCCAATGGCTGCGAGTCGTCGTTGATTGGCCTTTGCATTTTCATAATCGCGGGTGGTGGTTAAATCCGTCAAGGTAACAAGCTCGCCTGGCAAGCTGTCAAGAGAGGAAATAGCCACACTTACGCGCCTTCCATCAACAAGTGATACCTCATGACCATCATCAGCACGAGGAGAAAACGCTTTTTTAATAACATCAAGCCACACCGCACCTTCAAGGCCTTTGCCTAATAAATCCTCAGCAGCGGCATTAAACCAGACTATCAAGCCTTGTGCGTTGATGACAATTAATCCACAGGGCAAACGCGCAAAAATCTCATACTCAGGAAGATTCTGCTCTGCATTAAAAGGATTTGTTGATAGCTCGCTACAATACATAGTCAGATAAAGTTTCGGTACGTAATATCACTCTAACAAACTTTAGATGAAAGTTAAAATTTAATAAAATCAGGCGTCGAAAATGTACCAGCTTTTATCAATTCAGTTTGAGCTTTAAGAAGTAAGAAGGAGCCAACCTGTTTGTAACCTTTGCAAAACAAGGATGTTTTTCAAGAGCGACCATGGATGGCGAAAAGCGTGTTTTACAAACAGGTTGGCTCCTTCTTACTTCCTTCCGGAGCCTGAGCCAAAATCAGAGCCTGACTTTAACTTAAATTCACTATCAAGCTTTCGTAAAAAAGCCAACTTATCAGCAATTTTAGCCTCAAGCCCCCTATCAACCGGCTTATACCATTCTGGTTTACTTATCCCCTCAGGAAAATAATTCTCTCCTGCCGCATAAGCATAAGGCTCATCATGGGCATAACGATAACCATGGCCGTGCTTAAGTTGCTTCATTAGAGCAGTCGGGGCATTTCGCAGATGATAAGGAACTTCTCTTGATTTGTCTTTTTTAACAAAATCTACCGCCTGATTATAAGCTACATACCCGGCATTACTTTTAGCCGCAACAGCGAGATATATCACCGCTTGTGCCAAAGCAAGCTCTCCTTCAGGGGATCCAAGCCTGTCAAAAGTGAGCGCTGCATCATTGGCAATTTGCATTGCACGTGGATCAGCAAGTCCAATATCTTCCCATGCCATTCGAACAATACGCCGTGCCAAATAATGACCATCGGTGCCACCATCAAGCATTCTAGTTAGCCAATATAAGGCCGCATCCGGGTTAGACCCACGTACCGACTTATGCAATGCCGAGATTTGATCGTAAAAATTATCCCCTCCTTTATCAAACCGACGATTAATGCCTGATGTAAGGGCTTTTGTCAGAGTATCTAAGGAAATATGGGTTGTTTTTTGTACCGATGCCGCCGCATCGATTTGTTCAAGAAGATTTAAAAGACGTCTCGCATCACCGTCGGCTTGCCCTACTATTACCTCTATAACATCCTCATCAAAATGTAGATGAGTTAATATCTGACGCTGAGCCCTGGCTAATAATTCACGAAGCTCATCAGGAGTCAACGATTTTAAAACATAAACCTGAGCACGCGATAAAAGCGCGGAATTGACTTCAAAAGAGGGATTTTCAGTAGTAGCACCAATAAAAGTGAGTAAACCTGACTCAGTAAATGGCAATAAAGCATCTTGCTGAGATTTATTAAAGCGATGAATCTCGTCAATAAAAAGTACCGTCTGGCGTTGGTACATTAAATTTGTTTGAGCTTGCTCTACCGCAAGACGGATATCTTTCACTCCTGCCAACACCGCGGAAATAGCTATCCATTCGCAGTCAAAAGCTTTCGTGCTCAATCTTGCCAAGGTTGTTTTCCCAACACCTGGTGGCCCCCAAAATATCATGGAATGGGGTTTTCCCGATTCAAAAGCCAGTCGCAGTGGTTTGTCTACACCTAATAAATGCGTTTGGCCCACCACCTCATCCCAATGGGCAGGCCTTAATTTTTCGGCAAGAGGCGCGTGAGGTGGTTCGGCAAACAAGCTCATTGTTTTACTACATCAACTCCTTTAGGAGGTGTAAATTGAAAGAGTTTGGATGATAATGCCGGGTTTGTTTTAATCTTGCTTAAACGCACCATTGTACGTTGACCTAATTGATCAAAAAGCTCAAGAGAGGTTAATACCTCACCCTTGAAGGTTAATTTAACATCCTGATAGTTTTCTTTAGATGATTTGGCATGCATATTATAAATTTGGGCTTTATCATCACCGCTTTTGGTAACCGTGAAGTCACGAGCCACTGTATTATCATAGCCACTTAAAAAAAGTGCAGGTGTTCCACCTATTCCCTTTTGCTGTATTTTTACTGTAACTTGCTCCAGATCTACATCGTAAACCCATAGTTTTTTGCTATCCGCAACGATTACTTGTTCAAGCGGGCTTTTCGTTTGCCAGCGAAAACGACCTGGGCGATGCAATGCCATAACCCCATAAGAGTTAGAGACTTCGCGTTTACCAGCTTTGACAACCTGATTAAAATTGGCCGTCATTGTTTGAATAGCATTAAGCTTCGCTTGAACCTCGTCACTTGCAGACTGTGCAAATACGCTGTTGATAAATGAAACTAACAGTAAGGCAACTAATTTTTTCATATTTATTCCTCAGTAACAGACGTGACCAATACATCCCGGTAACCACCATCCAGTGGGCCGACGATACCTGTGCGTTCCATTTCTTCCACCAAACGGGCAGCGCGATTGTAACCCACTTTTAAACGACGCTGAACGGCTGAAATACTCGCCTTGCGTGTTTGCACCACAAACTCAACAGCTTGATCATACAATGGATCTTCCTCTTCCACGTCTTGACCATCCTCCGAAACGCCCCCTTCCGAAGGATCCATAATTTGAGTAATTTCTTCAATGTAATCCGGTTCACCTCGCGCACGCCAATCATCAGCAATACGATGCACTTCCTTGTCATCCACAAAAGCACCATGGACGCGCAGAGGCGCGCCAGTACCAGGGGCGAGATAAAGCATATCGCCATGGCCTAACAATTGTTCGGCGCCTTGTTGATCAAGAATGGTGCGCGAATCAATTTTGGAGGAGACCTGGAATGAAATACGAGTAGGAATATTGGATTTAATCAAACCTGTTAATACATCAACCGAAGGCCTTTGCGTTGCCAGAATTAAATGAATTCCTGCAGCGCGCGCTTTTTGCGCGATGCGCGCAATAAGTTGCTCAACTTTTTTACCGACCACCATCATCATATCGGCAAGCTCGTCGATAACCACCACCACATAAGGTAGTGATTGCAGATGAGGCGCCACAGCATCTACCGAATCAGTAGGCTTCCACAACGGATCAGATAATGGCTCACCCTTTGCCAGAGCTTCAATAACTTTAGTATTAAAACCCGCGAGATTCCGTACACCCAAAGCAGACATTAATCGATAGCGTCTTTCCATTTCAGCAACACACCAGCGTAAAGCGCTTGCGGCTTCTTTCATGTCGGTGACCACAGGCGTTAACAGGTGAGGAATGCCATCGTAAACAGATAACTCAAGCATTTTCGGGTCAATCATGATTAGCCTGACTTGCTCAGGGGTAGCCTTAAATAAAAGGCTTAAAATCATGGCATTAATGCCGACGGATTTTCCAGAACCCGTTGTCCCCGCCACTAATAAATGCGGCATTTTTGCCAAATCAACCACCATAGGATGACCCGCTATATCAACACCTAATGCCATGGTTAAAGGTGAATGAGCCTGTTGATAGACATCGGCTGACAGAACATCCGACAGACGCACCATCTCACGATGCTGATTAGGCAACTCAAGACCCACAACCGTTTTTCCGGGAATAACCTCAACAACACGGACACTAATAACAGAAAGCGAGCGTGCCAAATCTTTAGATAAAGAAGAGAGTTTACTGACTTTAATGCCTGCGGCTAGTTGTAACTCAAAACGGGTAATAACAGGCCCGGGATGCACCGCCACCACATCAGCATGAATACCAAAATCCAGTAAATGCTGTTCAACTTCACGGGAGACTGTTTCCAACTCTTCGTGAGTATATCCCCCCATAGGTTTTCCAGGCAGACCCTTATCCAGTAAGCTTAAAGGAGGCATGCTGCCGGAAGGCGTCAATTTGGGGCGCGGCTCTTTTGCAGGAGCAGGCTTTTCAATAGGCAGAATTTCTGCAGGTGCGCTAATTGCTATCGGGGGTTTAGGTAAAGACGGGGTAACAACGAGAACAGGTGTTGATTTTTCCCTTCTTTCTTTTGCAGCCATTAACCGCGGGCCTTCTGCGGGAATGTTTGGTGTCGTTTTTTCACGCGCTTGAAATTGTCTGATTTGACTGACACAAAGATGTAAGCCGCTTTTAATTGCACGAATAATCCAGAGGCACGCAAATAAAGTATAAAAACCGATAATCTCTGTTGCTTGTACCCATGAAAGCCCTGTTAACCACGTCACCCCAACAAGTGCAATCGCCAGCAATAACAATATTGCGCCTTGCAAATTTAACGCGTAGTCAAATCCACCCGCAACAAAATCCCCAAGAAGACCCCCTGCAATTTGAGCGCCGCTGGTATTATTTACTACTGAATCAAGACTTAAGAGACTACAGCCGCCAATCATGAAGAAAATCAATCCACTTGCACGTAGTAGTAAAGCCGGTTGATTAACCACTCGTGAAGCTCGATGCTCATGCAGAACTAACCAGGCGACATAAGCAAAACAAAGCGGAAGCACATAACCAAAATAGCCAAAAAGAAAATAAAGGGCGTCGGCTATATAAGCCCCAACCTGGCCACCCGCATTAACCACATGCCCCTTTTGGCCAGCATGAAATAATCCCGGATCAGTTGCCTGATAGGTGCTCAATGATAGAATGATGAATAACGCACACGTCAATACCAGTATAAAACTGCCTTCGCTGATGCGCTTCATCATAAATAGTGGCAGAGCTTTTTTAGAGTTGCCTGCCTCTGAACTTTTGCCTTGTTTTGCCATAACTATTTAAAAATCTGTGTTTTTATCATACTATTTGCCATCTTAACATAATTCATGAGGAAGGCAGAGATGGCAACTCCTAACAATCACCACCGCCTGATAATTCTGGGTTCAGGCCCTGCAGGTTATACAGCAGCCGTCTATGCAGCGCGCGCTAATCTCAATCCGGTTCTTATTACAGGCATGGAACCAGGTGGTCAATTAACAACCACAACGGATGTCGATAACTGGCCCGGTGACATTGAAGGTTTACAAGGCCCGGCTTTAATGGAACGGATGCAAAAACACGCAGAACGCTTTGAAACCAAAATTATTTTTGATCATATTGTTAAAGCTTCTCTTAGTCAACGACCTTTCATACTTAAAGGTGATACTGAAACTTATACCTGCGACGCCCTTATAATTGCAACCGGCGCTTCTGCCCGTTATTTGGGGCTTGAATCAGAAAAAGCTTATCAGGGGCGCGGCGTTTCTGCTTGTGCGACATGTGATGGCTTTTTTTACCGCAATAAAAATGTCTGTGTTATCGGTGGCGGGAATACCGCGGTTGAAGAAGCATTGTATTTATCCAACATCGCAGCCTCCGTCACGCTGATTCATCGCCGCGACAGTTTAAAAGCTGAAAAAATATTACAAGATAAATTATTCGAAAAAGCACGCACCGGCAATATCAAATTAATGTGGCAATACACTCTCGATGAAGTGCTGGGTGATAGCATGAAAGTAACAGGTGTGCGTTTGAAAAATGTGGAAAATAACAGCGTTGAAACATTGTCTCTTGATGGCGTTTTTATTGCTATTGGCCACGATCCCAACACGAGTCTCTTTAAAGAGCAGTTAAAAATGACTGACGATGGCTATTTGACGATTCGCTCAGGATTACAAGGCATGGCGACTGCCACCTCTATTCCGGGTGTGTTTGCTTGTGGTGATGTGGCTGATCATGTCTATCGTCAAGCGATTACGTCCGCAGGATTTGGATGCATGGCCGCTTTAGATGCTGAGAAATACCTGGATGAAGTGGGGGAATAACGTTTAACCATCAATTGGCAGTTTGGTTATATCCATTGCCAATTGACCGTTTACTTGCAAAAGATTAGTAGCAATAATAATCAAGAGAAGTGAATTTTTGGTTGAGTTAAGTCTGAGCTTGCAATATCCTACTTATAAAGGGTTATGGCGTCACTGAATTGTAAAGAAATATCACTTGGTGTAAATCAATTGCCATTTTTTTGAATTTAGTGCACTATTTGCCCCTTAATTTTTTTATTTATTTATTTCTGAGAGACTCATGGCAAAAGAAGATCATATTGAGATGCTTGGCACAGTGATTGACACGCTGCCAAATACCATGTTTCGTGTAGAGCTGGAAAACGGCCATGTGGTTACCGCCCACATTTCAGGTCGCATGCGCAAAAACTATATTCGAATTTTAACTGGTGATAAAGTCAAAGTGGAATTAACTCCTTATGATTTAAGCAAAGGTCGTATTATTTTCCGCGATAAAAACTAGGCAACATCCTTTTGTAAGACTCAACACCAAGACAGCCTCTGTAGCCCGGATTAGCGACGGCGTAATCCGGGTTTTCGATGCCTGGGAATAGCGCATTTCCCGGATTACGCTCGCGCTAATCCGGGCTACTCAGTTTTTAAACCAAAATCCTTCATTGAATGACAGCTCTGTAGCCCGGATTAGCGTTAGCGTAATCCGGGTTTTCGATGCTTCGGAAAAGCGCATTTCCCGGATTACGCTAGCGCTAATCCGGGCTACTCGGTTTTCACACCAAAATCCTTCATTAAATGACAGCTCTGTTGCCCGGATTAGCGCCAGCGTAATCCGGGGAAATTGCGTAATCCAGGCTATGTTCGAAAGGTTAAATTATTTTTGTAGCTACAAGCTATTTTGAGAGATACACTGAAAAGTTTATAAAAAAGGATTCATTAATCTTGAGACAGTGCAATAATATTCGGTAGCAGGAATAATAAGGATATTGGAAGAAATATATGCAATTACCATTGATTCAGAAGAAAAATTTTTCATATGGTCTTACCGTAAGTGCTTTGGGGATAGTTTTTGGGGATATTGGTACCAGCCCATTATATGCCCTACGAGAAACATTAGGCAGCTTACCCGTTGATCTGACTGATATATTAGGAATTTTGTCCTTAATTTTTTGGTCATTGGTTGTCATTATTTCTATAAAATATTTGGCGGTAATTTTTCGTGCTGATAATAATGGTGAGGGAGGGATTCTCGCTTTATTGGCCTTATTAAAGCAAAAAAATACCAAACATGAGAAATATTTTTATCTCGTTGCCATATTTGGCGCAGGACTCTTGCTTGGCGATGGAATGCTAACACCGGCTATTTCTGTAGTGAGTGCTGTGGAAGGATTAAGCACTATTTCATCGACATTGACATCGTTTGTTCTTCCGATTGCCTTTCTTATTCTCTTCTTTATTTTTATTTTGCAATCTAAAGGGACCAGTCGCTTAGGCGCAGTATTTGGTCCGCTGATTCTCGTGTGGTTTATCACCATTGCTGTGCTTGGTTTGGTTCAAATCATAAAAAATCCCGTGGTTCTCGCCGCAGTTAATCCGTACTATGCGATTCATTTTTTACAAATAAGTGGCTGGCGAGGGTATTTTTTATTGGGCGGGATATTTCTTGTGGTGACAGGTGGCGAGGCATTATATGCCGATATAGGCCATTTTGGTAAAAACCCGATTAGATATAGTTGGTTTGCTATTGTCTTTCCGGGGCTTTTGTTAAATTATTTTGGGCAGGGCGCTTATTTATTAACCAACCCCGAGGCGATTAATAATCCTTTTTTTCTGCTAGCTCCTGATTGGTTTAGTATTCCTCTGTTAATTATTGCGACAGTGGCTACTGTTATTGCTTCCCAAGCAGTCATTTCGGCAACGTTTTCATTAGCGAGGCAAGCAGTTCTTTTAGGTATCTGTCCACGATTTCCTATTATTCACACGTCTAAAGAACATCAAGGGCAAATTTATGTCCCTCAAATAAACTTTATTTTAGGCATTGGTACGTTTTTACTTCTTATATTTTTTCAAAACTCCAGTAATCTCGCCCATGCTTACGGTATTGCTGTGAACCTTTATATGTTAATGATCACAACAATGGTGGCTTATACAGCACTTACCGTCTGGCATTGGTCACGCTTGAAAACTACGGTTATTTTTAGTGCGTTTTTAATGATTGACCTGGCATTTTTAGGCGCTAACTCGCATAAGTTTTTAACAGGCGGATGGGTGCCTGCGTCTTTTGCATTAATCGTTGCGTTTATTATGTATACATGGACTGTTGGACTGGAATACCTTCGTAATAATTTTTACATGAAAAAAGAAGATATTTCGAAGATCTTGAATCAGCTTAATTATAAATCGTTAAATCAGTTAAAAGGCGTTACTTCTATTTTTATTACGGATGTATATGATAAGAGCGGCGGAAGTTTTCTTCATTTTTTAAAACTGAGTATGGCGGTTCCGGAGCACGTATTAATTGTAAATTATGTGGTAGAAAACATCCCCTATGTGCATTATAGCAAACGGTACGAAGTCGCATGCCTTAATGAAAAGGTTTGCCAGCTAACGCTTCATTATGGCTTTATGGATTATATTTCTATTCCAACGGCACTCGAGTTAGCTAACAAAAGACAAATGTTACCCTTTGGTGTTAACACAGATGCGGCCACTTATATTGTAGAGATTCCAAATGTTGTTGCATCGAAAAAAATCAATTCATTTTCGTTTCATATTCAGGAAAAAATATTCGCCTTTTTATTACGTAATTATTCAGCAAATCTGGATATTGAGTTTTATCATTTACCTTATAATAGAACCATTGCGATTGGGACTTATTGCCTGATTTAAAATCCTCCCTTCTTTTATTTAAAGAAGGGAGGAGGGTAATTACCGGCCCAAAGAAAATTCTGAAGATTCCTCATTAGAAAATTCTTCGTCAGACGGTTCTGCCTCATTGGCTTCTTTTCCTTTTGAGTTATCTCTATCTCTTAAAGTACATTGCTTTAAATAGTATGGTTTTTTCCAACCGGTATTAATGCTGTAAATCGGAGTTTCTTCAACTTCTTCAGTCAGTTCTAATGTGGCTATGGATAACACATACAGTCGTATTAACTCTTTGAAAAGTAATTCTGTAAACCCGGATTGGGCAGGACAAGAGCGTATACCTACGGAAAAGGTATTCAGTAATTTTTTTAATTTTTTATCAACAAGAAATCGCTCGGGGTTAAATTCACGAGGCTTTTCCCATAAATCCTCGTCCATATGTTGCGCGAGTATAGGAACAAACATAAAAGAGTAGGGAGGAACGATTGTTTCATGCTCTGCTCCCATATTATCGACGGTCGATAGTTTGAAAAACCTCGAGGTGTTGCGTACTACTAACGATGGGGAAAACGAACGAAGTGCTTCACAATATACGGCCTCTAATAATGGCGCTTTGCGTAATTTTTCCGGTTTTTCCGTTTCAGGATCGGTTAATTCGTTTAATAAAGCGCTTCGAAGGGCAGGATCCTTACTAATTGCAACCATGGTTTTCACGATTAAATTGTAGGGATTTACGGCAGCCAAATAACTGCCTGAAATATTTTGTGCCGTTAATCGTTCTATTTTTTCGTCTTCAGACATCTCGTCTGTAATAGCTGCATGTACGGCAATAAATTTCTCAGGATCAATGGATTTTGAGCCATCTTTTTTTAGTAATTCAGCACTAATTTCTTCTAAACGCTTGTGGGCTTTTCGTATTTGACTATCTGATTTCAAGGGAGATGTAATCAAATTCGCTATCTGCATCAAATCGGGGATATCCGCTTTATTCAATTCGGATGTTACGCCAAAAACGCAATGACCCAGAATTTCAGCGACAAGCCCATAGACTGAGTGAGTAAAAGCTTCTTCAGGATGTTTCGTAATAGTAGAAAGAAAATTTTCGAAGGCCACCTTGGAATGGTCGTGAAGTGTTGAAAATGTGTCTGAATGTACAAAAGGTTTCAGCTCTGCTCTTGCCGCCATTGCAGCAGGACCTTGTAAATTATTGCTGACTTCTTGACCCAGGAGCGGTTTTAGAAAATCAAATGATTTACGAGCGGCTGGATCGCCTGGTATTTTATTTTCATCAGAGTTTGCAACCTGTTGAGGCGCATCTGGGCGGGTCGGCTCACCATAGTTTGCAACCTGTTGAGGCTCAACTGGGCGGGTCGGCTCACCATAGTTTGTAACCTGTGAAAAAGCTCTTCTATCGGTTACCATTACAACTTTTGGTAAAAACCATGCCCAATCAGGCCCTATATGACCAATGCCCACCTGGCTTTGGGAACTTCTTGCGCGCTGATAAAGAGTTTCTCCAATAAATTGATCGGGATTCATGTAAAGCTGATAGGAATCCCCAATAGTACTTTTTACTGTAAAATCCCAAACTGTACTGACAGCGGGACTGCCGTAATCATAAAGCGTCGAAAAAAAACCACTTGATTCCTCTGACATATCCGCTATTCCCTAGGTATAAGTAGAAACCTCAGAATATCAGAATAATAGAGATAGATTTATTGTCAAGAATAAACGGGTGGGTTTTTGATTTAAACTCCTGTACATTTAATTAGTTAATAATCCAAAGGAGTGGTGATGAAATATAGAAAGGGATGCAAATCGGGTTTGATTCTAGGTTTGATGGGACTGGCAACAATCGCGATGGCGGATAATGCGTCTTCTCATTCCACCGTTATGAGTGCAGACCAGCAGGAAGCGAAGACGCCCGCACAAGTATTACAACGGCTCAAAGACGGGAATCAGCGCTTTACCGAAGGGAAACTAAAAAATCGTGATTTAGTGGCTCAAGCTTACGCAACAGCCAAAAATCAACATCCTGTTGCCGTAATTCTTAATTGTATGGATGCACGAACCCCGCCTGAGCTGGTTTTTGATCAAGGCATTGGTGATGTTTTCACCTTGCGAGTGGCAGGCAATGTCCAAAATGACGATATTCTTGGTAGCATGGAGTTTGGTACAAAGGTTGTGGGCGCTAAATTAATCGCTGTCATTGGTCATACGAATTGTGGTGCTATTCGAGGTGCTTGTAACCAGGTCAAGCTTGGGCATCTAACTGGTGTATTGCAAAAAATAGAGCCAGCGCTTAATCAGGTTGATAAAGAAAAATCAGCTCCTGATTGCTCTAGTGAAGCCGTTATTAATGAAATCGCCAAGGATAATGTATTGGTGGTGATGAAGCAAATTCAGGAAAGAAGTCCTGTGCTGGCTAAGTTAATCCAAGAGGGAGAGGTAGGAATTGTGGGTGGTATTCAAGACCTTTCTACCGGCAAAGTTACCTTTTTTGATACAGAAAGTATAATGCCAAAAACTCAAGGTTAGTAAATGTATGGCGGCGCCTAATGGCGCTGCCTTAAGATTAGTTATGGATATAAAGTGACTACTTGCATCGAGCCGGCTCGATCTACTTATCCTCTTCATCCCAGCTTAACGTACCACCCGCCTGATATTCGATAACGCGTGTTTCGAAGAAGTTTTTCTCTTTCTTCAAATCCATCATTTCGCTCATCCATGGGAAAGGATTTTCGGCGCCCGGGTATTGCTCAGGTAAGCCAATTTGATTGCAACGGCGGTTAGCAATAAAATATAAATACTCTTCAAACATCTCGGCATTCATGCCCAAAATACCATGCGGCATAGTATCTTTAGCGTATTGATATTCTAAAGCCACCCCTTCTTTAATCAGCGTGATAATTTCTTCTTTAAATGCAGGTGTCCAGAGGTGTGGATTTTCAATTTTAATTTGATTAATGACATCAATACCAAAATTCATGTGCATGGATTCATCACGTAAAATATATTGGAACTGTTCTGATGTGCCGACCATTTTATTACGTCGACCCATGGATAAAATCTGTGTAAATCCTACATAAAAGAAAATACCTTCAAAGATCACGTAAAAAGCAATCAAATCACGTAATAAGCGTTGATCATTTTCAGGTGTTCCTGTTTGGAAATTAGGATCGCCTAAACTTTGGGTAAAAGGCAGAGCCCAGGATGCTTTACTGGCAACCGATGGGACTTCACGGTACATGTTAAACACTGCTGCTTCGTCAAGGCCCAGGCTTTCAATAATGTATTGATAAGCATGAGTATGCAGCGCTTCTTCAAACGCCTGACGCAACAAGTACTGACGACATTCAGGATTGGTAATATGTCGGTATACAGCGAGTACCAAATTATTAGCAACCAATGAATCCGCTGTTGAGAAGAAGCCTAAATTACGGAGAATAATCGTACGCTCATCATCTGTTAAACCATCCAGATCTTTCCATAAGGCCACATCAGCACTCATGTTGATTTCATTGGGCATCCAATGATTTGCGCAGGCGGTCAGATATTTATCCCATGCCCATTTGTATTTAAAGGGCACTAGCTGATTTAAGTCAGCGCGGCAGTTGATGACTTGTTTGTCATCAACATGTATGCGACCTGCGCCCATTGCCAATGATTCGAGACCAGGTACAATCAAGGGTGCTTCATTTTCGACTAAGTGTGTAGTTGACATTCAATTATCCTCTTATTGGCAAGCTTCGCAGTCTGGGTCAAGAATAGAACAAACTTTTGGTTCTTCTATTTTGACCGCGTTAAGTGCGCCATCTGTAACCGTTGATTTCTCAGCGTTACTGGCACCCAGACTTCGTAAGTAGTAAGTTGTTTTTAAACCACGAAGCCATGCATGCTTGTATAATTTATCAAGCTTCTGACCCGATGGTTGGGCCATGTAAATATTTAATGATTGCGCCTGATCAATCCATTTCTGACGACGAGAGCCTGCTTCAATCAACCAGGTGGGATCAATTTCAAAGGCTGTTGCATAGCGCGCTTTTAACTCAGCAGGAATGCGGCTAATAGGCTGCACACTACCATTGAAATATTTTAAATCATTAACCATTACTTCATCCCACAGATTTAACGCTTTCAAATCAGCGACAAGGTAGGGATTAATAACAGTAAACTCACCGGAAAGGTTAGATTTCACATACAGGTTTTGATAAGTCGGCTCAATCGATTGGGCAACACCGCAAATATTGGAAATAGTAGCAGTAGGTGCGATTGCCATGACGTTTGAGTTACGCATTCCCTGAGTGCGTACCTTGACGCGCAAACTTTCCCAATCCAGGCGTTGGGTTCGGTCTTGCTCTAAGTATTTACCACGGGATTGCTGCAATAAATTAATGGAGTCAATGGGCAGAATTCCTTTACTCCACAATGACCCTTCATAGCTTGAATAACTGCCACGTTCAGCGGCTAACTCTGATGAAGCTTCAATTGCATAGAAACTGATTAATTCCATGGAATAGTCAGCAAATTCAACGGCGTCTTTTGAGGCGTAATCAAGTTTAAGTTCGTAAAGCGCATCCTGGAAACCCATTAATCCCATGCCGATAGGGCGATGTTTCAGGTTGGAATTACGTGCCTGTGGGACAGAGTAATAGTTGATATCAATCACGTTATCCAGCATACGAATTGCCGTGGTAATCGTTCGTTTCAATTTCTCTTTATCCAATTTGCCTTTGGTAATATGTGCTGGCAAATTGATGCTGCCCAGGTTACAAACGGCAATCTCATCTTGTGATGTATTTAATGTAATTTCTGTACATAAATTTGAACTATGAATAACGCCTGCATGTTGTTGTGGAGAGCGCAAATTACAGGGATCTTTAAACGTGAGCCATGGATGCCCGGTTTCAAATAGCATGGACAGCATTTTACGCCAAAGCTTGACCGCTTGCAGCGTTCGCGTATTTTTGATTTCGCCGCGACGTGCTTTCTCTTCATACTCTTCGTAGAGGCTTTCAAAGGCTTTACCGCTCAGATCATGGAGTTCGGGTACTTCATCTGGGGAAAATAGCGTCCATTCGCCTTCTTCGTGCACCCGTTTCAGAAACAAATCCGGTATCCACAGCGCTGTATTCATATCATGCGTACGTCGTCTGTCATCACCAGTGTTTTTACGAAGCTCCAGAAACTCTTCTACATCCCGGTGCCAGCATTCAAGGTATGAGCAAACAGCTCCCTTACGCTTGCCGCCTTGATTAACTGCAACTGCTGTAGCATCTACTACGTTTAAGAATGGCACGACACCTTGTGACTGGCCGTTGGTCCCTTTGATATGAGAGCCCATGGCACGAACAGGGGTCCAGTCGTTACCAAGGCCGCCTGCGAATTTTGATAATAGTGCATTGTCTTTAATGGCACTGTAAATACCATCAAGGTGATCAGGTACGGTGCTTAAATAGCAGCTTGATAATTGCGGTCTTACCGTTCCTGCATTAAACAGGGTGGGTGTTGACGCCATGTAATCAAAGGAGGATAGCAATTGATAAAATTCAATGGCTTTGGCGTCTTTATTTTTCTCGCGGATAGCAAGACCCATTGCGACGCGCATGAAAAATGCCTGCGGTAATTCATAACGCACGCCTTGCTCATGAATGAAGTAGCGATCATAAAGGGTTTGTATACTTAAGTAGCTAAATTGCATATCCCGTTTGGGAAGAAGGGCGGCTCCCAGTTTATCCAGGTTAAAATCAATTAGCTTGCTATCAAGGATGCCCTGGTTGATACCTTGCGCGATATAAGTCTTGAAGTAAGACGGATAGAGCGCTGCCATTTCGTCAAAAGTGGCTTCCGTTTGAATATTTAATTTGTTGAGGGCTTCTGCACGCAGGCTATCAAGCAACAGGCGAGCGCTTACATAAGTGTAATTAGGCTCTTGTTCTACCCGGGCGCGGGCTGCCATGATTAATGCCTTATGAACATCGTCGAGACTCGCGAGATTATAAAGGTTTCGCAGCGCCTCTTTAATAATAGGTGCGGCTTTAACATTGGCAAGATCACGACAGGCTTCATCAACAATCACTTGTACTCGTTTCATGTCCAGGGGCTTAAGCTCGCCATCCGACATAGTGATGAGGAGTGTTTTACTGTCATGAGCGGGTTTTGGCGAGCTGGCCGCGCGTGCTTTTCGGTGCTCTTCACGATATAGAACATAGCCGCGAGCAACTTTATATTGCTCATTGCGCATTAACGCCAATTCAACCTGGTCTTGAATATCTTCGATGTGAATAGTACCGCCGCTTGGAAAACGTCGTTTAAAATTTTGGGTAACTTGTTTGGTAATCTCATCAACTTGTTGATGAATGCGATTAGACGCAGCAGCATTAGCACCTTCTTCGGCGATAAACGCTTTAGTAATAGCGACTTTAATTTTGCTCTCATCATAAGTCACAACTTTGCCATTACGCTTAATGGTTTTTAATGAGCCAGGTGCGATAACATCTAATTCTTGCTGACTGATAGACGGTACACCTTTTACTGGTTCAAGTAGTTCCGACATGATGCCTCCACTTTATTTTAGGTTACTTTTTTTTTCGTGAGTTAAAAATTGTAACCTAAAAAGCTTACTAATAGTATAGCCTAATCACACAATATCTAGTTTAATTTGTTGCAAAGAACGCTAGATATTGTGTTTGTAAGCTGGAGATAACTTGTGGATAAGTTGTAGATAGTTAGAAAAGCTGGTGTGAAATCAGGGGGGGAGGGAATGCGTTCTTAAGCCCTTTGTAGCCCGGATTAGCGCCAGCGTAATCCGGGTCCGAATAACGCATACTGCCCTGCCATCTTTAGTAGGGTGGACAAAGGAGCTTGCTACGTGTCCACCAGTTCAAGGCGCCAATGGTTGGGCTCCGTTGGTGGGCACGTCGCAAGCTCCTTTGCCCACCCTACAACTAAAAACTGTCCGCTACCTTTAGTTTTTCGCCTTCACAATAACCGCATCTGATACATTGGAAAAGCCATGCACATTAAGCCTGAAAGCGTTAATTTGTGCGTGTAATTGAGTGGAGCTGCCGCCATCAAGGTTTAGGGCATTAAGGCAATTTAGCGGGGGGGCTTTCATTAATTGAGCGAGCTCTGTTGTGGATAAAGGGGAGTTGTCTGTAATTAGAATAATAACTTGCCCGTCTTTGGTAATTCCCAGTGCTGAGCGTTCAGCGCGCCCGGGCTTAAGCGGCGGGATTTGTCCATTGATTAATAAACGCGGGCCGCTTTGGATAGCAAACTCAATTTGGCTGTCGTGGTTAAATTGGCGGACGCTTGAAACATAAGCTTTATTATTTTTAATATAAAAAACACCCCACCAGCTTATTTGTTTAAGGGGGCTTTGCTGTTTTTTATTATTGATACGAAGGCCAAGCGGGTGATAGGCTTCATCAAAAAAACCACCATTGATGCTGATAAGTGCCTTGCTATGTTGGGCAAATTCATCAACAGAGGCGTGTTTGACCGCCAAATCTTTGGCCATAACCAGTGCGAGGTTATTGGATTTGAGGTTAATTCTGAAGGCGTGAACATGTGACCAGGGAGTGAGATAGCCGCGCTCCAAATCCTGATAGTCCAGCCCATCATTTAATCTGCGCCAATTATTGGCTGCAAATGCATAACTTAATAATAAAGCAACCATTAAAAAGGTAAGTATCGACTTCCAGAATCGCTTCAGCCATTTTGTGGTTACAATGGTTTGACTGGGCATAGTAATCTTGTATCCTTGTAAACATATTTCTTAAGAGCGGAAACTGTCATGTCAACACAATCGGAAAATCTTACCAGAGTGCAGCAAAAATCAGCAAGCGATTTATCAGCTTTGATGCAGGATGTATTAGCACGAGCCCGTGCACAAGGGGCAAGTGATGCCACAGTATCGGTTAATCATGATGAAGGATATTCGGTTGATGTGCGCATGAGAGAAGTCGAGACGGTTTCATTTAATGAAGACAAAGGTGTGAGCCTTGTTGTTTATATTGGTCATCGTAAGGGAGGGGCGAGCAGTACTGATACTTCACCCAAAGCACTCGATGCGTTGGTAACCGCTGCTTGTGATATTGCCAGGGTAAGTGCAGAAGACCCCTGTTTTGGTCTTGCTGATAAAGAGTTGATGACGGACAAATTCCCGGATCTCGATCTTTATCACCCGTGGGCTATTAATCCGCCTGAGGCTATTGAAATGGCTTTATCCTGTGAGGCGCATGCATTGGATCATGATAAGCGCATCACCAATTCTGATGGTGTGAGTGTGTCGACATATAACTTTATCCATGGTTTTGCCAATACGTATGGCGGGCGAGGGATTATTAGCGGCTCAAGGCATAGCATTAGCTGCTCGTTAATTGCAAAAGAGGGTGAGGCCATGCAGCGGGATTATGATTACACGACATCCCGGCATTTTAAAGATTTGACTTCTCTGGATCAATTGGCAAAAAGCGCTGTTTCGCGCGCGACCAGTCGTTTGGGTGCTCGTCAAATTAAAACACAAAAAACACCAGTATTATTTTCATCTCGCGTTTCCAGCAGTATTTTATCCAGCTTCATCAATGCGATAAGCGGCTCTAATTTATACCGTAAAAACTCCTTTTTACTGGATTCTCTGGGAAAGCAGATTTTTCCCGAATCCTTCAGGATCTATGAACAACCTCATTTAAAGAAAGGCCTTGGTAGTTCGCCTTTTGATGGAGAGGGTGTTTTAACGCGAAATAATATTTTTGTGGAAGATGGGAAGCTTTGCCAATATGCATTAGGCAGTTACTCTGCTCGGCGCATGGGTTTAAAAACAACTGCCAATAGTGGGGGTGTGCATAACTTGACATTAGATGCCAATGCCGGCGGTTTCGATGATTTATTAAAAAAAATGGATAAAGGATTGTTAGTTACAGAGTTAATGGGGCAAGGTGTAAATGGAATAACGGGCGATTACTCACGAGGCGCTACGGGCTTTTGGGTAGAAAATGGCGAAATTCAATACCCGGTAGAGGAAATAACCATAGCAGGCAATTTAAAAGAGATGTTTCTTGCTATTAAAGCCGTGGGTAATGATATTAATCCCAATATTGCAACCCAGTGTGGTTCGATATTGATTGATGGAATGACTATAGCGGGCCATTAGTTCTGAAGTAGAGCAATTTTATTGTAATTTGGTTTTTAAGTGTTAAAATGTGCGCAATTTGATTTAATAATGGTGATTTATGTACCCAAGGTTCTATGTTCCTCGCTTTTTTCCTGAGCCTTACGAAATAACTATGCGGATTAAACTCGATGTGGCCAAACGCAATCGGTTAGCTAACGATGAAGCGGCTTCTGAGCGCTGTGCTTCGCTCATCTGTTTAAAAAGAGCCGTTGCTAATGCCTCTGCCAGCTTTGGTCAATTGGAAGCTCGATTCTTTTTTGATGGCAAACGCTTGAGAATGGTAAGAAATATAGAAAATGAATTGAAAGCAGCTCTTAAGTTAATTTGTATAGATAATCCCATTCCGCAGGAACAATTAAAGTCACTCACTAATGCCTTCGATCAATTGGCATCTGTGAAAAATAGTGGCTGGGAGAAATTTAGTTCGAGCTTTAATTTTAGCTTAGCGAGCGTTGTTACGGTTCTTTCTGTTGTCGGTATCTATTACAGTGCGGCTATGGTGTATAGCGCTGTTGCTACACTTGCGATTGGTATGGCGGCAGGTCCTTTTGGACTATTGGCAGTAGGTTTGGCTCTTACGTTCTTACTTGCAGCCACGGCTATTTTTGCGGCTTACGCTGCGTATGTAGAAGTCCGCTTTTTGGTAAATAAACAATTGAATGAAATTAGTGAATGTATTGACCTGTTGAAAGATTTTTCTGATGATCTGGTGGACGAGTCAAGTCAGGAAAGTGCAAATGATGGCACTCTTGACTCTTCTGATTATGAAGTTGATGAAGAATCAGAGTTCAGTATCTAAGTTCATCGAGTAGCCCGGATTAGCGCGATCGTAATCCGAGAAATGCGCTGTTTCGAGGCATCGATAACCCGGATTACGCTAACGCTAATCCGGGCTACAGAGTCGTTATTAATGCAGGATTTTGGTTTAAAAACCGAGTAGCCCGGATTAGCGCGAGCGTAATCCGGGAAATGCGCTGTTCTGGAGCATCGAAAACCCGGATTACGCTAACGCTAATCCGGGCTACAGAGTCGTTATTAATGCAGGATTTTGGTTTAAAAACCGAGTAGCCCGGATTAGCGCTAGCGTAATCCGGGAAATGCGCTATTCCCAGGCATCGAAAACCCGGATTACGCTAACGCTAATCCGGGCTACAGAGTCGTTATTAATGCAGGATTTTGGTTTAAAAACTGAGTAGCCCGGATTAGCGCGAGCGTAATCCGGGAAATGCGCTATTTTGAGGCATCGATAACCCGGATTACGCTAACGCTAATCCGGGCTACAGAGTCGTTATTAATGCAGAATTTTGGTTTAAAAACTGAGTAGCCCGGATTAGCGCGAGCGTA
>JAUXWR010000509.1 GCA_030680075.1 Legionella sp. | reverse complement strand
TGCCCATGATCGACACCGCCGAGGTGGTTGCGCGGCGTTACGACATCGGTCGCGACGAGCAGGACCGCTATTCGTTCCAGAGTCAGCAGCGAACCGCCACAGCGCAGGCCGGCGGACTGTTCGATGACGAGATCGTGCGTCTTGTTGCCGATGGCGTTTCGGTTTCAGAGCGGGCGGCGGCGTTGACGAAGGATGAGGGCAACCGGCCAAGCACGACGCTTAATGGATTGCGCGGCCTCGCGCCGGTGCGCGGAGAGGGTGGTACGATCACGGCTGGCAATGCCAGCCAGTTGTCGGATGGCGCCGCGGCGGTATTGCTGATGTCGGAAGCGGAAGCGTCCCGTCGCAGCCTAACGCCGCTCGGCATTTATCGCGGCCTCACCGTTATCGGCTGCGCACCCGACGAGATGGGCATTGGACCCGCGCTCGCGGTGCCAGCGCTGCTGAAGAAGCATGGCCTCAAAGTGGATGACATCGGCCTTTGGGAATTGAACGAGGCTTTCGCCAGTCAGGTGCTGTACTGCGCCAACAAGATCGGCATCCCGGAAGAGAGGCTTAATGTCAACGGCGGTGCGATTTCGATCGGCCATCCGTTCGGCATGTCCGGTGCGCGCATGACCGGACACCTGCTGATCGAAGGACGCCGCCGCGGCGTTCGTTACGGCGTGGTAACGATGTGCGTCGGCGGCGGCATGGGCGCCGCTGCTTTGTTTGAAATCGTGTGAGCGCGTCAGGAGCGCACGAAGTCCGGCTTGCGCTTTTCCTTGAAGGCGGCGATGCCTTCCTGCACATCGGCCGAGCCGAAGCAGGTCGACTGATAGGCGGCCTCGCGATCCAGCATGGTCTCGAGACTCGCGCTGCCGTCGCGGATCATTCGGCGCAACAGGAGCAGGGCATGGGCCGGCGCCTCAGCCAGCATGGTGGCAAGCTGCAAGGCGCGCTCTCCGACGCGTTCGTCCTCGACAACCTCGTCGGCGAGACCGACAGCGGCAGCTTCGTCAGCTTTGAATGTTTTCGCGAACAGCAGGACCTGACGTGCGGCCGGCAGCCCGATACGTTCCGCCAGGGTATGGGACAGGCCGAAATCGGGCACCAGACCGATCTTGAGATACGGGAATCCCATCGCCGCGCTGTTTCCCATGACGACCGTATCGCACAGGAGCGCCAAACCCGCACCGGCGCCGATACAATGGCCTGTCACCGCGGCGACGACCGGCTTGGGGCTGTTGCGCACAGCGAGTGCCACCTCGCCGACACCGGCCATCATGGTGTAACTCGATTGACCGGCCTCGCGGCCGGCGACATGCGAAAGGTCGCCGCCGACGGAGAAGTTCTTGCCGGCGCTGCCGATGACGATGGCCCGTACGGAGGCGTTGGCATAGGCCGCGTTCAGTGCCTCGAGCAGCTGCTCGCGCAGGGTCTCGACC
>JAUXWR010000500.1 GCA_030680075.1 Legionella sp. | reverse complement strand
GCCTCGGACCCTGCGAGCCTCGAGGCGAAGCTCCTCGAGGCTGCGATGCGGATCGAGACGGCACCGGGGGAGGCCTTCGCCCTGCCGGACGGCACCGCCTACGGGACGGGTGAGCGCAGCGGAAAGCTGGCGTTCCTCTTTCCGGGACAGGGAAGCCAGTACCTGGGGATGGGAGCGGACCTCGCCATGGGGCTCGCGACGGCGCTCGGGGTCTGGGACCGGGCCGCGGACCTCGAGCTGGAAGCGGGACTTCCGCTCCACGAGGTGGTCTTTCCGAGGCCGGGGTTCGGCGAGGAGAAGGAGAAGCGCGACCTCGCGCGGCTCACCGCGACGCAGCGGGCCCAGCCGGCGATCGCCTGCGTCTCTCTCTCGCACCTGGCACTCCTCGAGGAGATCGGCGTCCTGCCCGACCTGGCCGGAGGGCACAGCCTCGGCGAGGTGGTGGCCCTTCGCGCCGCGGGCGTGCTCGCGGACGCCGACCTCCTGAAGGTGGTGAGGCGGCGCGGCGAGCTGATGGCCGAGGCGGCCGCGATTCCGGGCGCGATGACGGCCCTGAGCCTGCCGGTCGCGAAAGTCCGCGACCTCGTCGCGCGCCTCGCCCCGCGGGTCGTCGTCGCCAACCACAACGGCCCCACGCAGGTCGTCGTCTCGGGCTCGACGGTCGACGTCGCGGACCTCGAGGCGAAGCTCACGGGCGAGGGGATTTCGTTCCAGCGGCTCCCGGTCGCCACCGCCTTCCACTCCGAGCTGGTGGCGGGCGCCTGCGGGCCTTTCGCCCGGTTCCTTTCGGCCGTCCCGTTCGAGCCCGCCCGGTTGCCCGTCTACTCGAACGCCCTCGCCGCCCCGCACGGGACCGGCGCTGAGGCCCTGAGGTCCGCCCTGGCCGGCCAGATCGCGAGCCCCGTCCGCTTCGTCGAGATGGTCGAGGCGATGTACGCCGCCGGCGCCCGCACGTTCCTCGAGGTCGGCCCCGGGTCGGTCCTCACGGGACTCGTGGGACGCATCCTCGACGGGCGGCCCCACCTCGCGGTGAACCTCGACCGCAAAGGCAAGGACGGCATCGGCTCGCTCCAGCTCGCGCTCGCGCGCC
>JAUXWR010000499.1 GCA_030680075.1 Legionella sp. | reverse complement strand
TGGCGATAGTCCGGGTCGAAGAGCTGCTCGGCGGAGATGCCCGTATCCGTGAGGAAATTTTTTGGGATGTAGATCCAGCCGCGGTCATAATCCTCGCGCAAGCCGCGGATGACGTTCACAGTCTGCAGGGCCAGCCCAAATTCACGCGCGAGCGGCATGATCTCCTTTTCCCTGCGGCGGATGGTGATGGAATACCATGCAAACAACTGCGTCACCAGATATCCAACGCGGCCCGCCACCTCGAACATGTAATCGTCCAGGTCCTTTTCGTCGTTCACCGTTGGGCCTTTTTGCGTCCAGCGCGCCATGCCCTGCGTGCTGTTGATGACGTGATGGACGATGATTTCCTGGACTTGATAGGGCAGGGAGCGCAGGCGTTGCAGGATCTCCCCTGAATGCTGCGCCACGATCGCATCCGGATTGCCGGTATCAGAGTCCTTTAATTGAACGGTGAGACAGACAGCCTGCTCCTGCTCGCGGAGGATGTTTATCCATAAATTTAACAGGCTGATTTTCCTGTCGGTGTCCATCTCGTCATTATCTTCGAGATAGTCCGACACCCTCAGGAGCAGGTAGGCGATGGTGGTCGCGTCACACAAAATACGGGGCAGGCGTTCGATGCCAAGCGCGAACGTCCGGCTGGTAATCCTCAGCAGGTCTCGTAGGTTCATCGTCTCTCCTTGAATTATTTATAACCCACTTTGACGATTTTTGAACCAAATGGTACCTTTGGGGAGGGGAGAAGAAGGGCGAGAAATCCTCTTGACAAATTAGAACATATGTTCTATATTAAGGGCAGACGGCTTACCCCACCCATGGTTCCAAAAGGAGAATTCCCATGAACCGTTCCCTTAATTTTCAACTGATCCCATTCCTCAGGGGCGTCTCCCTGAAGCGCGGCGCGATCTTTGGATCTATTCTTGTTGCCGCACTGCTGGCCTTCGAGGCGTCCAATTTTGGCATAACATCGTATACCCTGCGGGATATCCTCGGCGATCTGCAGTTCGCAGGGATACGCTGGGCGTCCATCCTGGCCTTTGCCTTTTGCGGTATTGATTTTGCCGGGATTGCCCGCATCTTCACCCCCGAACAGGGACGTGACGAAC
>JAUXWR010000493.1 GCA_030680075.1 Legionella sp. | reverse complement strand
GTGAGCTCGTCGAGCCGCGTGACGGCGGGGACGGCGCCGAGGGCCCTCTGGCGCGTGACGGGCGTGGCCTCCTCGGCCACGGTCCCCCACTCACCACAGGTCGGGCAGCGACCGACCCACCGTGGGGCCTGCGCTCCGCAGGCCCCACAGCTGTACGACACTCGTGCACGCGACGCCGTCGCGCGAGGTCCCCGCGCGGGGATTACGACTCGCTCGGGCCGGCGGGCGAATCCTCGGCGACCGATCCCGCGGCCGCTCCGACCGTCTCGGGCTCCGGCTCGGGTGCGGTCTCCTGGATCTCGAGCTTCATGTCGTCGCCGTCCCGGTCGATCGTGACGATCCCGTTCTCCGGAAAGCCGCCCGACAGGAGCCGGTCGGAGAGCGGGTCCTCGATCAGGCGCTGGATCGCGCGGCGCAGCGGCCGGGCGCCCATCGTCGGGTCGTAGCCCTGCTCGACCAGGAGGTCCTTCGCGTCGTCGGTGAGGCGCAGGGCCATACCGTGCTCCTTCATCTGCGTCTGCAGGCGCACGAGGAGCAGATCGACGATCTCGGTGATCTCCTCCTTCGTGAGCTTGTGGAACACGATGATCTCGTCGATCCGGTTGATCAGCTCCGGGCGGAAGACGCGCTTCAGCTCGCCCATGATCCGCGACTTCATGTCGTCGTAGGAGATCCCCGACTCGTCGGACACCGAGAACCCGAGCGGCGTGTTGCGCGAGATCGTGGCGGCGCCGATGTTGGAGGTCATGATCAGGATGGCGTTGCGGAAGTCGACCGAGCGGCCCTGCGCGTCCGTGAGGTGCCCGTCCTCCAGGATCTGGAGGAGGATGTTGAACACCTCGGGGTGGGCCTTCTCGACCTCGTCGAGCAGGATGACCGAGTACGGCTTGCGACGGACCTGCTCGGTGAGCTGGCCGCCCTCGTCGTAACCGATGTAGCCCGGGGGCGAGCCGACCAGGCGCGACACCGCGTGCTTCTCCATGTACTCGGACATGTCCACCTGGATGAGCGCGCTCTCGTCGCCGAAGAGGAACTCGGCGAGCGTGCGGGCGAGCTCGGTCTTCCCGACACCCGAGGGGCCGAGGA
>JAUXWR010000475.1 GCA_030680075.1 Legionella sp. | reverse complement strand
GGTGCGCCAGCTTTGTCGTTGCGTGCGATTGCGCGCGAGTTGAAGATAACTGCTCCCGCCATCTACAACTACTTCCGAGACCGCGATGCGCTGGTCACCGCGCTCATCATTGATGCATACACTACGTTTGGCGATGCGCAGATTGCGGCGCGAGATGCTGTCCCGGAAGCCGATTTGGTGGAGCGGCTGCGCGCAATCGGAATGGCATACCGTCAGTGGGCGATAGAGTACCCCCAGAGATACCAGCTGGTCTTTGGTACGCCAATTCCGGGATATGTCTCTCCGATGAAGGAGGTCCTTCCTTCTGCGGCACGATCGCTCAGTGCCCTTGTCAGTGTAATTGACGGCCTGCGCATAGCCAATATGCTGTCTGCGGAGAATTTTCCTGCCGTTCACTCCAGGTACGAACAACAATTAGCTGTTTGGCAGAATTTTGCGGGAGAATACGATATTTTCTCTCTCTCTGTTGCAATGATCGTTTGGAGCCGTGTGCATGGACTGGTTTCACTTGAAATTTCAGGCAAAATGCCGCCATTTAGCATGGATGGAGCAGCCTTGTATCGTTACGAGATCGATTCGATCATCAAACAATTTGTGAAAAGTGGGAACTAGGCATGGAAAATAGTATCATTGCTCAAGCATAAACGGAGAATATAGGATGTCTGTAAATCATGTTGTTTTGGGAACAGGTGCAATCGGTCGTGCGATTGCGGAGGAACTTGTCAAACGCGGGGAATTCGTCCGCATGGTGAACCGCTCGGGGCGGATGGACGAGGCCCCTGCCGGAGTGGAAGTAAGAGCCGCGGATTTGTATGACCAGGCTCAGGTCAAAGAAGTGACGCGCGGCGCAAAGGTTGTGTATCAGTCATCCCAGCCTGAATATCATCAATGGGTCGAGAAATTTCCCGCGTTGCAAAAATCCATTATTGACGGCTTGACGGGTGGTAATGCCAAACTGGTGCTGGTGGAAAATTTGTATATGTATGGCGAGACGAACGGCGCGCCGATGACCGAGGA
>JAUXWR010000191.1 GCA_030680075.1 Legionella sp. | reverse complement strand
GGCTGGTGCTGGCCACCAACGAGAACGACGTGCTCGACGAGTTCTTCCGCACGGGCGTGTACCGCGTTCGCGCCGCTGCCGACACGCACGAGACCTCCAGCCCGTCGATGGACATCTCCAAGGCCAGCAACTTCGAGCGCTTCGTGGTCGACCTGCTCGGGCGCGACGGCGAGCGGGTCCGGTCGCTGTTCGGCGAGCAGCTCGCCCGCCAGGGCCGCTTCGACCTGAACGCGGATCCGGCTTTCCCGCAGGCGCGCGAGCGCTTCGGCTTCGCCAGCGGCAGGAGCACCCATGCCGACCGCGTCGCCACCATCCGCGACACCTTCGCGCGTTTCGGCGTGATCGTGGACACCCACACGGCCGACTGCCTGAAGGTGGCGCGCGAGCAGCGCCAGCCGGGCGTGCCGATGATCGTGCTGGAGACCGCGCTGCCGATCAAGTTCGCCGCCACCATCGTCGAGGCGCTGGGCCGCGAGCCCGAGCGGCCGGCCCGCTTCGAGGGCCTGGAGCAGCTGCCGCGCAGGGTCACGGTGCTGCCGCCCGACGTCGAGGCGGTGAAAGGCTTTATCGCCGCCCGCTGCGGATGAAAGTCATCGGCTTCGCCGGCTACTCCGGCTCGGGCAAGACCACGTTGGTCGAGCGCCTGATTCCCGCGCTCAAGCTGATGGGCCTGCGGGTCTCGGTGGCCAAGCACGCGCACCACGATTTCGACATCGACCGGCCCGGCAAGGACACGTACCGGCACCGCGAGGCCGGCGCCTTCGAGGTGGTGGTCGCGTCGGACCGGCGGCTGGCCCTGATGCGCGAATTCGAGCAGCCCTCGCGGCTGTCGGTGCACCACCTGCTGGCCGAGCTGTACGAGGGCGTGGACTGGGTGCTGGTCGAGGGCTTCAAGGAAAGCAACCTGGCCAAGATCGAGGTCTGGCGGACTTCGGCCGGCAAGCCGGCGCGCTATCCGGACGACGACTTCATCGTCGCCATCGCCACCGATTCGCCCGAGGCGATGCCGGTGCCCACCCTGCGCCCGGTGCTGGATTTGAATGACGCCGACACCGTCGCCCGCTGGCTGGCCGACAATGGCGACCGGTTCGAATACCACCCGGAGAT
>JAUXWR010000425.1 GCA_030680075.1 Legionella sp. | reverse complement strand
GATTTTTTTTGATCCACCAATCACCAATCAGATTTAGCGACAGCAGTGGTGCAGTATCAGTAGGCTAAGTGACAAATCGATTTGTTAAACTCTTTCTTTGTTTTCTTTCTTGCTTTCTTTCTTTTTACATTCCTTTATTTTGTGTTTCTTTTTAATAATTTCATTTCAATTTTTCGTTAAAATCCATTATATTATTATTTTTATTTTTAAGCGATATCTATCATTAAGAAAATGGTCAAAAAAGTATACAATCTCAACTTTCCCAGTGGGAATGTAATCCCCTTGGAAGTTAATATTTCCATTAGAAAAGCACAGTTGGAAATCTCTAAATCGACTGCTGCTGCTGCTCCATTCTACAAGGATACTAGTGGTTTAGCAGACTGTTTTAAAAGCAAAGAAAAGGATCTTTGTTATAATATTCCTGTTTTGGACAATGAACCCGAAGTTCAACAGTTGGCCAGCGAAATCGCTCCTCGACAACATTTGTTAGAAGTCAAGTTTTGCAAGGCTGGAATGTGGCCCGAAGCCTTTTTACTGTGCAATGGTTACTACGTAGAAACTGGCATGCCAGACTCTAGTGCTCTTTATTATAGCAAGTTCTGCAGTCATGTTTTTTACATTCCTCTTTTGATACTGATACTGGTATTCGTAATCTTGGGAACTCTTTTGTTGAACATTATATTTTTGTGTTTTATTATTGTATTCCTTGTTGTTTATCGTTTTTGTTTAGTACCCACTTTTGACACAAACAAAGTTTACCATTACAATGTTCAAATTGACACGTTTTTATCGAAAAATGATGAAACTGTTACAGCTATTGATATGTCACACGCTGATAGTTATAGTACAGATAATCATACACCACAGATTAATATGTATGAAGTATAAATTATTACCAAACGACTGTATACTACAAAATTGTGAAATAAACTTCCTAGTATCTTACCTCCATGATATTGATATCAATTATCATCTATCGAGCAGTAGTCATGGTTGTTCTTCGAATTACTCATCTACTTCTGAGGCTAACAGTGCGTGTTCGTCGTGAAAAAAAGTTGGCGGCCAAGGGATGTAATGACCCTCCCTACACATTCATTTCACAAGCAGGGAAAGTGGATTTTTTTTGGTCCTAAATACTGACTCAGTACTCACAAATTTTACATCACACCATCCATGTGAGCCAGCCAATAAAGCTTGAAAAAATACCATCATGGCAATCAGCTACGTCCGAGTGTAGCCCTGGGTTTTCATGAGGGCGTCCTCAAATTTAATCAAGACATAAACTGTCTTTGAGAAGTGGAGGCCTTGTACTCATTCATTCACGCCCTTTGCCACAAACTACCCGGGGCAACTTTGATAAGGAAAGGCCCGTGGAATGGTGGGGATTTTATTTTTATGAGTCCTCTTATTCTGCAGTTGTGAATATTGTTTATTTTTAGTATCCATACATATGAATATGATAAAAAGGGAACCCATAACAATTATATCACAAAAAAATATAGAAAAAAATATTAATAGATAGCAATAAATCTCTTTCTTTTTTCTCTCTCCTGTTTTCTCTTCTCCTCTTCTTCCTTGGCTCGTTCTACCAGTAAAGCTGCTTTCCTTTGTTCTTCTTCTTCTTGTAACAATTGCTGCCTTGCTTCCAATTCTGCCCGATACTGTGCTTCTTCAAGTTCCTTCTGCTCTATCACATGTTGCTTGTAAATCTTTAGCATTCTTTTAACTGAAGCAACTTGCACCTGTGCTTGCATTCTAAAATAACCTCTAGCAGCTGCAATCAGTACTATCTCTTTTTCTTCTTCTTCAGTTGTTATATCATCTTCAATATTGTTTCGTTGCATAAATTCTTCAAATTCTTCAATCGATATAACTGGCTCTTCAAATAAATGCTTTTGAATGTAGGGATTGTTGACAACATCTGCTTCTTCAAATAGTTTCCTCATTTCTTCACTGTTCAAAGGATTATATCCATCTTTTTGTACATAAAGAGCCATTCTATCACGCAACGTCATTTCATCGCTCTGTTCCAAAACTCCAAATTTTCTCTTTCTACTATTATTTTTCTCATCACTCTCCAGAGCAGAATTAGAAGCAGGAGAAGAAGCAGGAAAAGAATCCTTTTCATTTTGTTGTTTGGAAGGTAAACGACTACTTCTTCGTACTGCTAGTAACGAGGAAGGATTACCAATTTCTTCAATTTCTTCAATTTCTGATATAATTGAAGAAGCACTAGCATCACCATTATCATCAACATCACCATCACCATTAGCACTAGCGGTAGGGATATTGGAAGATCTCGTAGAAGAGTTGTCAATATTCTTGTTACTATTGTTACCGTTGGAAGGAGGAGTTTTCTTCATTGTAGTGACTTTTGGTGGACGACCCCGCTTTTTTGGACTTTTAGCGGTATTATCACTGCCCGTCATTTCCTCTTGATTTTTACTAACTCGAGTTTGCTTTTGCTTTTGCTTTTGTTTTTGTTTTTTGTTGGCAAGAGGAGTGCCCTCCTTCTCTTTATTCGCCTCTTTATTCTCTTCCTCTTCTTTCTCCTCTTGAAGGTTGTTGTTGTTGGATTTATCTTCTGATGGCGAAGAAGAAAAACTTGTTTTGGGAAGCTCGGTTGTCATAATGTAAAAATAAAATAAGCCAAATTTTTTTTTGTTTCTAGATATAATAATAAATCAGATAAATGATAACTTCAGTCAATGTATCTTATCTGTTCGACAACAACAACAACAACAACACCAGGCAAATGAATTGTCTTAAAAAAATATGGAGTGTAAATGTTACGGTGGTTTGGCGATAATTTTTATAAGGGTACGCTAAAACTAGTTCTCGCCAGTGAGCAGGCCTTCTTTTGTCTCCTCTTTGTTCCATCCAGTTTACATTGTAAGAAGCTACTAATCTCATCATATCGATAGAATTAATTTCAAAAGTTAACGACCCCAAACACTAAATTTCATGCCACTCAAGGCGCAAAGAATCACTAATCCAAGATGAGGAATTTCAAATAGTGATATCATCATATTTCTAAAGATTAATTTGTTGTTTTACTCTTTCTTCTCTTGAATACACATAGAAAAATTATCAAATAAACAAAAAAGACTGACTAACTGATTCATTACGACATGTATGTTTTCGTTTCCCATAAATCTTGACAGGCTTCACATCGTTGATGGCGACAAATCTTTTTCACAGTAATAATGGGTTGACTACATCTCATTTGATATTCGGGTCGTTTAGTACCACATTGGCAACAAAACCAAACGGGTATAGTTGAGCCAAGGTCGTCGAAAACCATCGGCTATCTTGAACCACTTTTAGGTTTGGAGGGCGTTTTACGTCGAGATGAGGAGGGAGGATCTTCTATCTTTCAAATAATATGACATTTTTATCAATCAATCAAAGAATTGTTGTTGTTCTTTTTCGGCTACTGTTGGACAGTGCAAACAAAATTAAAAAGTTAAAAACGAAAGGTAAACAAAAATAAATAAGTATGACTGGGGGGGGTCTACTTACTTTGTTTAGTTTAGGATTGAGACGTTGTCGATCGAATTAAGCTATTATTTGAGTGGATTTGGTGTTATAATCAAAATATAATGATATGGAAAGTTGTTGAAGTTAGGCAAGGTTTTGTGCAAAACAAACAGTAGTAGCTTCTTGAATCTGATTGGCACTTGCCTAAAATTAAAAATCTGTCCATTTGCAATCCATTATGGGAGGGAGTATATCTGGCAGATGTTGGTCAATTTTATTCATATCTTCTTGTTATTGTTGTTCTTGTTGTTTATTGGGGTTGTTAAGTAATAATGATAATAATAAACATGGGATCACTGCAATAATGTGGATACGATCAGATTTTTTGTGGTCTTTTTCATTCCCTGCCTCTTGCCGTGCCGACTCCTGCCGCACCGACTCCTGCCGCGCCGACTCCTGCCGCTCCTGCCGCTTTGCCTTTTTTTTTTTAGCAGTCGCTATCGCAAGTCAACGTGCCTTTTTCCTGTTTCCTGTTTTTTTCAGTCTCAAAGTTTTTCAAAAGTTCAACTAGCTACGTAATGCTATCCAAACATATTACTTCTTCTATTGAATCTCCTCTTTGCTCTCTACTACCACAACCATCTATACTTTCAAAAAGAAAACATAGTGATAGATTCGAAACGACATTTGAATCGCCACCACAACTACAACCACCTACTGTTCTGTCATCTTCTTGTAATTCTGCCAGTACTTCTCTTTCTCCGCCACTTAAAAAACAGCGAACAACTACAAGAAGAACCATTAAAAAAATTGGTACCACTTGTCGCTTTTGGTACTCTAGTTATAGTGAAGATGGTTATAATTTGATTGAAATTGCTAAAACCACTGGACTTGTTACACTCTTCAATTCCTTCTTTTGTAAACCCTGTCGTAGTAAGAAGACTTCACTATTCAGAGGATTATACCCTTCTTTTTGAACAAAAAGAGTCATTCTATCACGTAATGTCATTTTATCACTCTGGTCCAAAACTTCAAACTTTCTCTTTCTGCCAATAATTTTTTCTTCGCTCTCCTCCATTTCTTCAACTGCAGAAGGAGAAAGAGAAGGAGAAGGAGAAG
>JAUXWR010000190.1 GCA_030680075.1 Legionella sp. | reverse complement strand
ACTTTCAAATATTTTTCAAAAACAAAATTTTCTCACTTTCTCTTTATATCTTTCAGTTTTTGTTTTGTTTTGTTCTTGAGAATGATTTTTTGCTTTCTTCGATCTTGTCCAACTTTGATCAATAAGAATGATAGCCCATCGATTGCTGAATCCATTCCAACAACTCGGATTCAAATCGATGAAGTTTGAAGAGAGTTGATACAATTGTAGATATGCACAGGGAACCGCAGCAAGAGCCTCGGTTCTCGCTCTGTTTCTTCTACATCACTTTCGTTCCCGGTTTCCGATTGACTTTGCTCTGTGGGACAATTTTCCCAGATACAAGTTGGATCTCCGGCTCGGAACCAGCCTGGTTTGGAGTTATTTCGCCGCTTTTCAGATGAAACCCAAGATTTTATCTGCTGTTCCGTGATCGCTCGCTCCTTGATTTTCTTCTCTCGAATGAATTGAGCTAGTTGAAAGCAAATCACCTTTGGATTCATGTGGCGAATCTCTACTTCCTTCCCCATATGAAAGAAATATTGCAGACAACGAACTATGGTCACGGGAAAACGAGTGGTTTTCTTTTTGGATGCATTGTGACACCCCCAACCTTCCGCGAACATATGGGAGCTCATTCCAGTGAGTTCTTTCAGCTCGTTCAGATCTTGGATATGCAGAAGGTACTGTTGAGGCCGCCTTAGGGGTGCTAGGACTCTCTTGGGATCAGATCGAAAGAAAAAGGAGCCGTTTGTCACTCTCATACTTCTAGCCAGCGTCATATTGGAAGACCGCAGCAAATAAGGGAGATACTCCGTGTAATGGTCTTCTGTTTCAAGAACCTCTCCCCAAACCTCTCTCAGCATTGTCATTTTCACAGATGATTGGAGATACTCGTATCGCCAATCGTGAAGGCTGCTGATTGCTTTGATCTTCTGATCAGACACAAGTGGATTCGAGAAATCTCTGTTTGGAGAGATTTGGTAGGCATGAACTCCGTTCAGAGAACTCAAAACGTCGCCG
>JAUXWR010000415.1 GCA_030680075.1 Legionella sp. | reverse complement strand
GAAGGCATGGGGCGGAGCTGACAATGAAGGATATCATCCGCGAGGAAGCCCGGCTGATCATGCTGCGGGAACTCGCCGCCCAGGGCAATTATTCGGGCAACGAGTCGTTGCTGCAGACGACGCTCGAAAGCTACGGAATTTCCAAGGCGCGCGACTGGGTGCGCGAGGAATTGCGCCGGCTCGAAGATCTTGGTGCCATCAGGATCACGATGGCCGGCAGCATCATTGTCGCCACGGCCACCATGAAAGGCATCGAGCACGTCGAGCGCCGCCTTGTCATCGAAGGCGTCAAGCGTCCCAGTCCTTTGGAGTAGCCAATGGCTTCGCATGCGAAGGCCCGGCGCGGCAGGTTGTCTACGATCGACCTGCTGCCCGAATGGGCGGATGAAGCCAAGCTTAACGCTTTCACGGCGCTGAAGGAACGCAAGCTTCCACAGCTCGAAATCCTTGACACGTTCAACGCCGAGCTGCGCGTCGCCGCGATGGCGAATGGCGAAACCGACCCGCCGCAGATCTCGCGGTCGGCGTTCAACCGTTCCGCGCTCCGCGTCTCAATGCTCGGCCGCCGGCTCGAAGAGACGCGCGAGATCGCCGCCGTCCTCGCGCCGAAGTTCGATCAGGCTGGCGACAACTCGATCACACTGATGATCGCCGAGTCGATCAAGATGATGATCTCGGAAATGCTGTCCAATTCCGGCGAAATCGAACTGAACGGCAAGGCCGCCGAAATGATGCTCAATCTGTCGCGCGCGCTGAACAGCGCAGAGCAAGCCAAGCGCATTTCAGCGGAGACGCGGCGCAAGATCGAAGCCGAACTGACGAAGCTCGCCAGCAAGAAGGTCGACACCATCGCCGCTGAGGCCGGCCTGTCGGGCGACCAGGTCGCGCGCATTCGCCGCGACGTGCTGGGGGTGCGGTCGTGACGGAAATTCAGGGCTGGATCATCATCGCTGAACTTGCGCTCATGACCTACATGGTCGCCGGTCTTTTGTGGGGGTGATGATCCGTGAGAGGTGACCGCATTCCCTGCGTCAATTCGCGCTGCCGGCGAACGGCCGCTGCCGAGAAG
>JAUXWR010000409.1 GCA_030680075.1 Legionella sp. | reverse complement strand
CGGCCCCTGTCGCCCCAGTCGAAAGCCCCACCGCCACGGAGTTCCCGCCGGCCGCAGCCGAGATCGCCGCTGTGCCGGCAGCGACCCCGGTCCGGGGAACTGCCAGCACCGTCAGAAACACCCCGGCCGAGGCACTTCCGGAGCGGGTCGAGAGCCCACCGGTCCTCGTCGGCCCGAACGATGACAAGCTGCTTCAGGAGGTCGAAAAGCATGTCGTCATCGTCCCCGCGGAGCCGGCCATCAAGATCGCCGAGCCGGCCTATGACATTCCCATGGACCTCAACACCAAGGTGCTGGACTACGT
This sequence comes from Legionella sp., assembly GCA_030680075.1. Classification (GTDB taxonomy): domain Bacteria; phylum Pseudomonadota; class Gammaproteobacteria; order Legionellales; family Legionellaceae; genus Legionella_C. The sequence continues at coordinate 1,094 of JAUXWR010000409.1, read as the reverse complement.
CGAGATCTTCCAGACCACCCGCCGCCGCGGCTTTGAGGCCGGCCTGATTCGCTCACGCAAGTTCGAGTCGTTGATGAAGCCGATCTTCGCCGAGTACGGCATCCCGACCGATCTTTACTACCTGGCCCTGATCGAGAGCGGCTTCAACCCGAAGGCCTATTCCAGCGCCAAGGCGATGGGTGTCTGGCAGTTCATCACCTCGACCGGCAAGCTGTACGGTCTGCGCCGGACGGACTGGCTTGATGAGCGCCGCGACCCCGAGAAGGCCACGCGCGCCGCCGCACGCCACCTCAGGGACCTCTTCGACGAGTTCGGCTCCTGGCCACTCGCGTTCGCCGGGTACAACGCCGGCCGGGGCAGGGTGCAGCGGGCCATCGCCAAGGCTGGAACCAACGACTTCTGGTCGCTCGATCTGCCCGGGGAGACGCGCAACTACGTACCGGCCTTCTTCGCGGCCCTGATCATTGCCAAGGAACCCGAACGCTACGGCTTCCAGTTGGAGTACGAGGAGCTCGCCTCGACCGAGATCATGGAAGTCGGCGGCGGGACACGGCTCTCTCTGGTGGCCGCGCTCTGCCGCACCAGCGTCGACACCATCCAGGATCTCAACCCGGAGCTGCGAAAGAGCACGGTACCCCCAGGCGGCAAGTACGCGCTGAAAATCCAGGCAGGACGGACGGAGGCTCTGGTGGCGGGCCTCAAGAAAGTGCCGGTCGGGATGGCAACCACCGGCCAGAGCACCTATCGCGTCGCCCCGGGCGACACGCTCTTTTCCATAGCCCAGCGCTTCGGAACATCAACGGGTGCCATCCAGGAGGCTGCCCGCCTGAAGAACAGCACCATCCACCCCGGCCAGGAGTTGGTCATCCCCGGGTTGCGTCTGGCGGAGGCCCCGATCCCCCGGGCCCCTGGACGCGTCGTAGTCTCCTCGACGCTGCCCAAATCCTACCGGGTTCGCTCCGGCGACAACCCCTGGTCGATCGCGCGCCGGTTCAACATCCCTCTGGCTGATCTGCTGGCGTGGAACAACTTTGACGCCGACACCGTGCTGAGCATCGGCCAGACCCTCTCCCTGCGCGAGTCCGCCGCCGGAG
>JAUXWR010000395.1 GCA_030680075.1 Legionella sp. | reverse complement strand
AGAGCCTTGATGTATCAAAAGGGATTGGGCGGAAAAGTTGATTATCCCAAGGCTATTGCATTATATGAAAAAGCCATTGAAAAAGGCGAGGCTTTGGCGATGAACAATAGAGCCTTCATGTATCAAAATGGATTGGGCGGTGAGGTTGATTATCCCAAGGCTATTGCATTATATGAAAAAGCCATTGAAAAAGGCAATGCTTTGGCGATGAACAATAGAGCCTTCATGTATCAAAATGGATTGGGCGGTGAGGTTGATTATTCCAAGGCTATCGCATTATATGAAAAAGCCATTGAAAAAGGCGATGCTTTGGCGATGAACTATAGAGCCGTCATGTATGAAAAGGGATTAGGTGGTGAGGTTGATTATCCCAAGGCTATTGCATTATATGAAAAAGCCATTGAAAAAGGCAATGCGTTGGCGATGAACAATAGAGCCGCCATGTATGAAAAGGGATTAGGCGGTGAGGTTGATTATCCCAAAGCTATTGCATTATATGAAAAAGCCATTGAAAAAGGCAATGCTTCGGCGGTGTACTGTAGAGCTAGCATGTATAAGAATGGATTGGGCGGTGAGGTCGATTATTTTGAAGCGATAAAATTATTGATTAAATCTTTATCTCTCAAATTCGATCGTGACTCCCGCTTTTTATTACTAACGCGTATATTTTTTTGTATGAATGAAGATGAAAAAGAATCCACTGCCGATGCTTTATTAATAGAAGTATGGTCTGATCTACTTCAAAACCGACCTTTTTGTAGGGAAGTGCTTGATTTTTTTAAGAATGCTATTTATCGCTATCTTACCTGGGAGAACCTAGATACAAAACAAATAGAATATAAATCCCTTGCTCGCCAGGAATGCAATCTTTTAAAAAGACTCGACCTGCCTGCGCCACCGTTATTTAATTTAAAAAACGAATGCGCTTTTTTTATTGCTAATCAGAATAGCAAAGATAATACGGTTAAATTTAATACTAACAAGTTGGATGGTGATTCAAAAGAACTAGTATGGCAATACCAACACGGTCACTTATTCCCTGCTTTATAACAAAGGGGTCAAAGTAAGAGGGTCAAGCCTTGTTTTTTTGCTATCCAAAGACAAAAAGCAAGGCTTGACCCTCTGACCCTTTTGGCTTGTTTATTTTCTAAGAGAAGTAAACGGTTCTCTTTATAATGCTTGGTTAAATCAAAATATTACTTCAAGCATCAGAGCTAGTGTATTTTCAATGAGCGGTCAATCAAATGCACTTGGACAAATCATATTAGGTCCTTTAACAGGTCTGGTGGCAACGTTATTCTCGCTGAGAGCCTCCTTGGTGATGGCAGGGATTGTACTTTTACCCATAATTTTCTTCTACATATTTACAATTAAGAAGCTTAAATTAGGATAAGCATTCCTATAAAATTACTCTTTAGTTATTGTCTTTAATGCTTTACAAAACCACTCAATGTGGTATATTTCTCACATTAAGTGAGAATAAAACAACATTTCAAGGTGTGAGGAATAGAATGGAGCACATCGCTTTTGAAACAAAAATCAAAGAATATCGTGCAAAACACAACTTAACTCAAGAGATGCTTGCTAACCGTGTGGGCGTTAGTAGAGAAACCATTAATTATCTTGAAAAAGGTAGATATAACCCATCGTTAAAGTTGGCTTTTTCTGTAGCTTATGCATTAAAAACAACTATAAATGAGCTGTTTATTTTTAATTGGGAGGGGGAATTATGATTGGTAATCCAAAATGGTTTAAACGTCGCCAATACACTGGTTGGGGCATTTCACCAAAGTCTTGGCAGGGATGGGCGTACATTTTTGGTATAACAGCCTTAACTTTAATTGCTGCATTGATTACTTATTTAATAGGTATGACCGATAAATATCAGCTGATTACTTTGGTTATTTTATTATCAATAATCATTATTGATTTTGTTGATATAGCAAGAAAAATCCAACAAGATGAGCGTGAGTTATTACATGAAGCAATCGCGGAACGTAATGTGGCTTGGTTTATTACCTTAATTCTTTGTATAGGTATTGTATATCAATTAATAATAAGCATTTTACATAATAGTTTATATATAGATCCATTTATTATAACAGCCATTATTGGAGGAACTATTGTTAAAGGTTTTTCTAATTGGTATTTATCTGATAAATAAAATTAGCTCATTGAATATTATGGATACCATAATTCCATTAAGTCTGATTATCACAATAATCAGACTTAACGAATGTTTATAGATGCTCAATTTGAGCCTTTGTCTTGCGAACTACTCTTCTAACTAATTTAGTTAATTGGTTTACTTGACTTATCACTGGTTAAGAAAAAATCGAAGTGTTAATATTTGAATAGAGATAAAATTTGGTAGCCATTAATGCTTGATTACCTACAGCTTACATTAGAATCCAAACGGGTTAAATTAATCCCGATTTCCAGGAAATATGCTAAAGACATATGTCGAGAATTTACTGCCGAGGTCACTCAATATATGTGGCCTAGCGCGCCAAAAACACAGACTGAGATTAATCAGCATATTTTAGACCAACGACTTAAAATGCAAAATGAGGAGGAAATTGCCCTTATTATTGCAGAAAAAAGTTCACTGGAGTTCTTGGGATACACCTGCCTTCATAAAGCTGATTCGAAAACGCCTGAGTTAGGGATTTGGTTAAAGAAAGGCGCTCACGGATTTAATTATGGTTTTGAAGCATTGAACTTATTAAAAACCTGGGCTGAAACAAATATAGAATATGATTATTTAAAATACCCTGTTGTACGAACCAATATCCCGAGCTGTAAAATCGCAGAGAAAATGGGTGGAATTATTAAAGATGAATATTTTAAGACGAGTGAATCAGGAAAGTTGCTGGATGAAGTAGAATACCGATTTTACTCTCAAGGGTGCATTCATGAATGAAATTGATAAATTAGCCTGGTTATGTGTAAAAGATAATCATGTTTTGTGCGCGCGTTCCAGAGGTAAAGACACTTATTACATTCCAGGTGGAAAACGAGAACCTGGGGAAAGTGATCATGAAGCACTGATTCGAGAAATTAAAGAAGAGCTTTCCATAGATCTCCATCCCGAAACAATTGCATATGCAGGTACTTTCACCGCCCAGGCTCATGGCAAACCTGATAGTGTATTCGTCAAAATTACCGCCTATTTCGCAGAATTTACGGGAGCAATTCAGGAAAATGCTGAAATTGAGGAGGTTCGCTGGGTGAGTGATAAAACATCTGTTCTCTGCTCACCCGTGACGGAGATAATAATTGATTGGTTAAAAACAAAAGAAATGCCAAAATAAATTTCAGTAATCGACGTCGAACAAGTCTGCGTCGAAAAATTAAGAGTGCAAAAAAATATCGTATTGTCTGAGCGCTTCGTCGGGCGTGGGTAGTGGTGTGTTGCCTTCTAAAACCTTGGCTGCCAATACTACTTTGGTGTTTAATTGCTCAGGAATAGAAAATTCCGGTGTAAAATAAATTTGGTCTAATCCTACACCAAAAGCGCAGGTTTCATACCCAAGCACTCTAAAGTAATTTTTAGGTTGATGAGTGTCATCACGTAATACATATTGATGTAATGAAGGGTTATAAAAACCATAGGTCATGTAATAATGTACGCCCTGCTCTTCCATGTGGTCAATTAATTGCCTTAAATTTTCATGCAATTTTTCTGGTGAGTACAGTTCCACGTACATGCCACTTTTTTCTGTTACAGAACGCTCATTTTCAGGATAAGGCGGATTTAGAGCAATAAAATCGCCAGGTTGAATATCAATTAATGCATCTAAAAAGTCACCACTTCTAAACTCAACATCATTCTCATTAAACAACTGAGAAACTCTGTCGACTTCTGCATTAAACTCATCAATTGATAAATTGGCTTTTTCTAAAAATCGCTCACTTGACTTGCCTTCAAAGAGTGGCCCTTCACGGTAAAGAATTTCCCCATTGCTATTATGAAACAGGATACCTGACCAGGAATGGTTAATAATAAAGGGCAAAAGAAGTGCCTTTTCTTCATCCACCTTACTGCTATTGTAAGTATCCAGCGTTTTAAGAAAACAAGCTTTTTTGCTGAGAGCTTTTTCAAAAGCTCTTTCAAGGAATGCATAACTTGTTTTAATAAGCTCGGGCTTATCTTTAATTAATTTAAGCGCGCCAATAAGAATTTTGTCACTATCATTAATGACATACTGAAGAGCAAGACCTAATTCCATGGCAGCGATACTCCAGGACGCGGAGCCTGAAAAAGGCTCTATGCAACGCTTGTATTTTTTACTCTGAAGATTATATTTAATAAGCGAAAAATGCTCTTTAAGCCAACTATTATCACGAGACATATGCCCGGAATTATCTGGCAAACTTAAAAAGCGATTACCAAGATAATGCAAAGGACCGCCGTGATTTTTATTAAATTGAATAGTGTTCATGATAATCCTTTGCTGTTAACAATCTATAATTTTATCCATACGATTAATCATGTAATAGAAAAACCATCCCTATTTAATGCGGAGCTTACATGCGATTCTGTTAAGCCGGCATGAAAAAATCCGTCTCGAAATAGATCAGCCGAAGCATGCTCAACATCATGAGGGATGAGTTGTAAGCGCGCTATTGCATCTTGAACCTCTCTTGATAAATATCTTTTCAGATGAGCTAATTGATGATTGGCCTTTTGCAGATCAAATTCACTAACTTTTTCATCAAGAAATCCATATCTTAAGCCGGTAAAATTAATTTCAAGCGTTTTCGTTACTATTAACATTCGCTCTAAATGCCGAACTTTATCATCCAACATAAGAATATGCCGCGGAGGACGCGGACATTTTTCCATAAACTGTTGCCACACGTGACCTTTATTTCTCCCATCACAAAAAATAACGCCCTGTTCACAAGAGGGATCATTAACCTTAATGCCGTTTTTAGAAAAATCAATCCCAATACCGTTCAGTTGGCGGATGGTATGGTGTTTAATACTTATGTCGCGTGCTGTTAATGCAAACACCGGAATCCCAATGTCTTGTAGCGCTTTAATTATCTTAACAATTGTTAACTCTACAGCCTGGGTACGAACATGCGCCTGAACGGCGCCGTAAATTAAAAGAGCTAACCTCATGGCCTCTTTTTGAGAGAGAACCTTCATCGCATAATCGAGCAAGCTGGTAAACCATTGATCACCACCTAACTCCATAACTGATTCCATAACCGTATTATCCAGATCAAGAACAAGCCAGGTATCATAGCTAATTTTTTTTAATGCCGTTTTGATCGATAGAATTTCGTGGATCCCCTGCTCCTTTTTATGATCTGATTTTGAGAAAAATGGATACAATCCCAAAGGAAATGCTGATTTTTTATAATCAGCTCTAATCAATAATTCGGTGCGTTCCAGAAGTTCGAGCGTTTCTTCGTAGGCCTCCAATACTCCGGCTATCAAATCTCTTTGCTGAGGTGTTTGCAGGGAATCCGAGGAATAATTTCTTGCCTCTGACAAGGCGCTTTTAAATTCCGCCAATGTTCCCCATGAGCCCTTTTCATAGAAATGCCGACCAAAGTTACGTCTGATTTTATTTTCAATTTTTTTGGTATCGCTTAAAACAACACCCTCAATCGTCTGCAACGAAGCAACCCATAAACATTGAGTGCTAGCACCTCTTTTTCCAGAAAGATTTTGAACGGGTAATTGAACTAACGTATTTAATAGAGAAAGATCTCGGCCTTCATCTTTTCGTAAATCAAGTCCGTGTTCTTCGTATGTTTCATGAATGGCAGTTACTAAAGGGTTTTCAAGATAAATTTCAAATTTATGACCTATTAAACGAGTAATAATGTCTTGATAGACTTGATCTCTAAATAATTTACCAATAAATTCTTGTAAAAAATCATATCCTAAATTAGGAAATGGTTTACCTGCCTCTAGAAAAAAACGCCGCTCATCTCCTATGACAAGAATATCCTGGATGCCTGCAGGAGGCGCAATGGTTGTGGGGCCTACCCTATCTGATTTAACGCAACCCCAAATAATTTGATTACCATTTCGATAGTAAGGTAAAACACCGCAGCGCATGGTTGGAACAGAATACAACCCGTTTTTTTCCTTTTCTAAAGGTAAGGGTTGATACTCACTCAGATCATTTAATTCGACTAGTTTGGGCATGCGTTATCTCTCTATTTTGGCTAGGTTTTAGAAAGTAACTTCCTTGTCAAAGTAAATTTAACAGGCTATATTTTTACCAGGAAAAAATTATTCGGTATTACCCTTCTCGATTAATAATGCGGCAAATTTTAACAAATTTTAATGCAGGATTCACCATATTCCTCACCTGGCTGTGGTAATAATTGCAAATCATTTAGGAAACATTTTTAATAGACAGGTATAATACTTTCATAAACTAATTAACGGCAACTGAAAAAGAACCATAGTTTTAAGAAACCTATTCATGCAATAACATTGGTTAGAAATACAAAAGGCATCCTATGAAAAGTCAATTAACGGCTCTCATCGTCAAGCGGTTGAATGAAGCCAAAGCACAATTAAAAAAAGAATTTTCACTTGAGCATCCTATAAAAGTAGCTCGCCATTTTGCTCTTGATGACCTTCTGCCCATTGAAATTGCCGAGCAAATTTCTGCAAGCTTCCCAACGCCTAAAAAAATGCATTTAATCCATAACCGCGGGAAAATAAAGTTAAAATATAGTCATTTAAAAGATACCGCAACCCTAATCCAGGATATTAACGCAGCTATTCAAACACCTGAAGTAGTCGCTATCATCGAAGAGATAACCGGGATTAAAAATCAAATTCCAGATCCAACGCGCTATGCTGGTGGTGTGAGTACTTTGCTCAAAGGTTATTATATTAATCCGCATGTCGATAATTCGCATGATGTGGAAATAAAACGTTACTACCGAACGGTGAACGTACTTTACTATTTATCCCCCAATTGGGGACCTGAAAATGGCGGAAACTATGAATTATGGGATGAGTCTATAGAAAATCATATTCTTGTTCCTAGCTTGTTTAATCGTCTGGTCGTTATGGAAACAAACAGTAAATCCTGGCATGCCGTAAATCCCGTTTTATGTGATGCCCCGCGTTGCTGTATATTCAATTACTTTTTTTCTGAGCAATCACCTGAAGATAAAGCCTATTTTTTTGATACGCCCTCTTTTCAGGCGCGCCCGGAACAAAAAATTCGTCGAGCGGTTAATTCTGTAAAAAATATATTTTCAAGGAAATTATGGTAGGTGGATTTTAATCCCGAAGGGAAAGAAAGCGCGAACATGTTTTTTTGCCACTGGATTGGTTCACATTGTTCGCAAAGACACTACCTATTCAAGGAATTTAAAAATTGTCCTATGCAGAGCCAAATCTTTAATCAACAGGTTTATCCGGGAAATGGTCGGCAAGACTTGCATTACCTGCTCTGTTCCAATAGTCTGTTCAGATAAATCGCTAGTACAAGAGCGCTCTATATTATACACAAGCCAGTTTATCCAATTTCCCAACACGCCATAGAATGACGCTTCATAGGATAATTGATCAATACTGCCGCCCGCTTTTTTATAAGCCTTAAGCATTTTCGTGAATAAATCCGGATTGAATTCCGTTGTAATACCGCTCCAATCAAGACTTGCATTAACAATTTCATAGACAGGATTAAGTTGGCGTGCGGATTCCCAATCAATCAGTACAGGCCTATCATTTTCATCCCACAAAACGTTTTTTTGATCCAAATCGCCATGACTTACAACAACGTGCTTCTTAAGAACCGATATTGCTTGTTGGTAGGCGCTGTTTGCAAGGAGGAGCTCATCTAGCTGGGCTTCTAAAAGCTTGGAAAAAGAGCATTGATAGTCAACCGATTTTTTAGTTAATTCACGGACATAATTAGTTGAATGACTATCAAATTGAGGCGCTAATATCTCGGGAATATTCAAATGAATGTGATGCATGCGCGCTAAAATTTCGGAAATTTGGAGCGCGTGAGCCTCCGATAGGGCATGAAGGGGTTTTGCCTTAACCCATGGATAAATTAAATATCCCCTGCCATTGATAATAAATAACGGTTCAATGGCACAAACGCCAGGAATCTCTCTTTGAATAAAGCAAGATGCTATTTTTTCTGTGAGATTATAATTATCAATTAAGGCTTTATTGGCAAGATTAATGCTCGCTGCTAATTGCTTAACCGCATAAACGCCCTTCTCAACTTCAAAGCGCCACATTTTGTGCAGCAATCCGCCATAAACCCTCTCCGGTGGCGCCAGGAGCTTTCCAAATTCAAAATGTGTACAGATAGTTGCTATATCATTGTTATTCAAAAAATAGTCTCGATTAAATCGGTTACTTTTAGCATTTGTTATGCTGACATTCAATTATTTATTAAATTGCATCTTTTATATTAACAAAATTTAATTTGGTTACTAAAGGTAATAAGCTCACGATTCCTTTATGTTCATTGCTATTGCCGTGAACTAAAATAATACCGCCTGGCGTTATTGTTTGATGATTTTTTTCAAGATTAGCCATCCAGGCATCAGTACCCAATGGAATGAGGCCGTATTGTTTAATTTGTTTTATTAATGTCTTATTTGAAACTAGCCCCGGAAATCTAAAGAACACGGAGGGTAACTCTCCTTCTTCTAAGAGATATTTTTCAGTCAGTAAAACTTCTGTATCAATAGCAGTGGTGGGCGTTATTAAAAAATTTTCAGAATAAGGCAGATCACTATAATAAGTATGACTAAATGAATGATTTGCCCAGGTAATTGATAATTTTTTTGCTTTTTGCTGGGCTAATAACCATTGAAATTCATCAGGGTGCCCAATTAACCACATCCCTGAAATAGCGATAGTAATTGGAGTCGGTTTTTGGGTGGTTTCTGATAATTGAGCCAATTTTTTAAAAAAAGCTTTCTCAAAAGGTTTGCTTGATGGGCATAAATCGATGGTTAAAACATTCCCATTCTCTATGGTCTCAGCATGAGTAACCCCTTGATTGGCTATTAAATAAGGAGGGGCAGTACTTTTATTTAACAACTGAAAATAGCGAGTGCTTGCCACGCCCCATTGAGTAAAATACCCTGCTTTCTTTTTTTGGGTTGAATTGTGTACCTGAAATGCATTTATTGGTAAAACCTTTGTTTCCAAACTCTCTGGATCAACAACTAAAAAGGATGGAATGGCATTATTTTTTAAAACGCGTATGGCCAGCAACAGATCGCCATTAGTGGTATATACCGGTAAAAATATCCGCTGATAGTCAGTAATGACATTTTTTGCAAAACTATGAAAGGCTAATACAACGAGTATAACACCTAAATATTTTCTCATAATTACTATGCTTATGGAAAAATAAAAACACAATAATACAATAATTGTTCTTTTAGGTCAATATTTGAGCCTTATGAAGCGACCCGCTTCCACCTTGGATGGCGCATATTTATGCGCGCCTCAACGTAGATTTCAGTACTGGCGCATATTCGACTTAGTAGGTAACTAATTGATATTTTATGCGTTTTATGATTATATGTTAGCAATCGTGCGTAGGGACATCGACATGCAAATCAACAAAATCCACCTCTTCAGTAAGGTGTTGCTAGGCATCAGTTTTATGCTAATGATGACAGCCGCTCAAGCAGGCTCCCCTTTGTGGACATTTGCCCCTCTTACAGCCACTACCGTTGTAGTACCAGAGAATGACATGGCCGTTATTCAATACCGGGTAACCAATCAATCCTACAAAACGCACACATTAACAATGAAACCTGTTCCAGGCGTTACGCAAGTCACTACAGGGATGGGGGTTTGTGGCAACCCCTTTGTTTTGCGGAGCAAAGAATCTTGCGTTCTATCCTTGCTAACAATGGGCAGTGATATAACCAACCCCATTAACGATGGCCCTGTTGTTTGTCAACAAGGCTCAGAATTGCAATGCTACAGACCTGCTGCTGCAAATATTTTGCGCATTACGCAAGGCCCTCCGCGGACCGATGCAGTAATTACCGTTTCTAACTCTCCATTAACATTGGCTGTTAATGGAGCATCTGGCCAATTAACGATTAATAATACCTCTTTTTCGGTTATTGCCACCAATATTACTTCTGATTTCACCGGTACGGCTCTTGATGGCAATGTGACCGAAACAGGTAATACTTGTGCCAGTGTTGCACCCGGGGCCAGTTGTACCTTGACTTACACGCCAGGTAACACAGCCGTTCCCCAAACAAATTTTACCATTCAGGGAAGCAATACCAACGCAATAACGGCGGCGATTGAAATTGAATCGGGCAGTACGCTGACTGGGATTAACCCCAGTTCAGGCGCATTGATTGGTGGAACCAGTGTTACTCTAACCGGAACAGTATTAACAGGCGCTACGGCTGTAAGATTTGATGGAATAGCTGCCACTTCAGTTAATGTAATAAATTCAACGACTGTCACCGCAGTAACACCTGCGCGTGCGACAGTAGGTGCGGTCGATGTGGTCATTGACACACCAGCGGGTGGAGGTGTACTCACTAATGGCTATACTTATGTAACAACAGCAGCAGGCCAGCCTTCAGGCGGCGGGGTCATTGCCTGTACGGATGGTGGATTACAAAATTTAATTGTGCCTGCTGTAGATAATAGCGTCTCGATTATATGGGGGGCTTTTACGGTCACGAATGCTCAAAGCGATACCAATGGGGCCACTAATACCGCAACTATCGTGACTGTTTTAGGCGCAGGCGCGTACGCCGCCCAATTATGTAACGATTTCGCCATTGACTCTCAGGGTAATACCCCTTGCCAGGCAGGTAATACCTGTTATAGCGACTGGTTTCTTCCGGCTAGAAATCAGTTAAATTGCATGTACACTAATCGTGTTGCTATCGGTGGTTTTAGTAATGGTGGCTACTGGAGTTCTACTGAGTTTTTCCCCGATACAGCAAGAGCATGGCGCCAGGTTTTCAGCACGGGAATTGCGACCGCGATTAGTAAAGGATTGCTCAACATGGTCAGGTGTGCCAGGACTTTTTAATATCGTATTAGAATAATTATTAGAGTTCAGTTCTTGACGATATGTTTGGTTGAAATCACCGTACCTGTTTAGACAGGTTTCACTCTAAGAAAAAGGTACGAATGAGGGTCTTTAAAGCTCCTCATCCTTTAGTGATTTCTCAATCGATTTGCGTTTTTTCAGATCGGCGATAGCCTTCCAGTCCTTCCGTCAATATAATATATGCCTGTTTTACGCCACAATTAAATTGTGAGAACAATGTTAACTTATTGATATTTTATTGGATTTTTGATTACATATATAAACACATCATGTATACAGATATCGTCATGCAAAGTTTCAAAACCTTTCCATTCAATAAAGCATTGGTGGCGATTGTCTTTATACTACTGATAACCCCCGCTCTAGCAGGCCAGCCACCGCTAACCGATGCAGTCATTACCGTTTCTAACTCCCCATTAACATTGGCCGTTAATGGAGCATCTGGCCAATTAACGATTAACAACATCTCTACGTCGGTTATTGCCACCAATATTACTTCTGATTTCACTGGTACGGCTCTTGATGGCAATGTGACCGAAACGGGTAATACTTGTGCCAGTGTCGCACCCGGGGCCAGTTGCACCTTGACTTACACGCCAGGTAACACACTCGTTCCCCAAACAAATTTTACCATTCAGGGAAGCAATACCAACGCAGTAACTGCAGTAATTGATATTGAATCAGGCACTACGCTGACTGGGGTTAACCCCTGTTCAGGCGCATTGATTGGCGGAACGAGTGTTACTCTAACTGGAACAGCATTAACAGGCGCCACGGCTGTAAGGTTTGATGGAGTAGCTGCCACTTCAGTTAATGTAATAAATTCAACAACTGTCACCGCAGTAACGCCTGCTAATGCGTCAACAGGTGCTGTCGATGTGGTCATTGACACACCAGCAGGCGGAGGTGCACTCTCTCATAGCTATACTTATGTAACAACAGCAGCAGGCCAGCCTTCAGGCGGCGGGGTCATTGCCTGTACGGATGGTGGATTGCAAAACTTCATTGTGCCTGCTGCAAATAATAGTAACTCAATTATATGGGGGCCTTTTACGCTCACAGGTGCTAAAAGCGATACTGATGGTGCCACGAATACCTCAACTATCGTGACTGCTTTGGGCGCAGGTACGTATGGGGCCCAATTATGTAACGATTACGCAATTGACTCTCAGGGTAATACCCCTTGCCGGCCAGGTAATATATGTTACAACGACTGGTTTCTTCCCGCTAAGAATCAGTTAAATTGTATGTACACTAATCGTGTTGCTATTGGTGGTTTCACCAATGATGGCTACTGGAGTTCTACGGAGCTTTTCTCTGATACTGCAAGAGCATGGTTCCAGCTCTTTACCCACGGCTCACAAGGCGCTATTAGTAAGGGTTTCTCTCAAGCGGTCAGGTGCGCCAGGGCTTTTTAATATCGTATTAGAACGATTATTAGAGTTCAGTTCCTGGCGATATATTTGGTTGAAATCACCGTACCTGTTTAGACAGGCTTCACTCTAAGAAAAAGGTACGAATGAGAGCCTTTAAAGCCCCTCATCCTTCAATGATTTCTCAATCGATTTACGTTTTTTGAGATCCGCGAAATAGCGAGCAACATGCTCCCAGTCCTTTAAATTCAGATTAAAATTCGATGCCCACATGAGCATTACAAACATATAGGCGTCGGGGAGTGTAAAGCTCTCACCTAATAAGTATTTATTATGCTCAAGATGGTTATTGATATAATTCAGCTTGCTTTTAATTAAAGGAATAAAAACGCTATCTTTGATTTCCTGTGGTATGGTTGGATTAAATAGGGAGCTAAAGCTTTTGTGCATTTCCGTGGTGCAATAATTTACCCATTCAAGTACTTGATATCGTTTGAAATTTCCAATGTTGGGCAATAAATTATCCGCGTGTGAGGTATCCGCTAAATACTGTAAAATAATTGCGTTTTCTGTAAGAATTTTACCATTATCAAGCTTGAGAACGGGAACCGATCCTTTAGAGTTAACGGCCAGAAAATCACCACCTGATTCAGTTTTCTTTGTTTTAAGATTTACCGCTTCAAAATCTGAAGTTAATCCAATCTCGTTTATAACAATACGAACCACTAAAGAACAGGCACCTTTTGCGTAAAATAATTTCATATTTTCTCCATAAAATATATTTTTAATTAACTATAGCATTACCGAAAGACCCGCGTTCACATAGTGTTCAAAACTATCAAGCGTACCGCTAAGATGCTGACCTGCGCTAAAATCTATAGCAAAATTTGGATTCACCAGGTATAAAATTCCCGCATCAGCATTAAAACCGCTTCCAAGGCCGGCTCCTGTTTTGGTTTGGCCATAAATTTCACCATAAATATTTATTTTATCAACGGGGGCATAAGATAAAACGAAAATTGGATTAAAGCTATTATAACGCCCTCCTCCAACCAATCGGGGATTAGTATAAGAGGTTGCACCTACCATTAAGCTCCAACTAAACTTCTCAGTAAGAGAATAAGTGACAATCGCATCACCACCACCGCCAAGCTCTTTATTACCGAATGCCTCACTGCCATCGGGCATACTGAAATAGCCCTCAACCGCTACCAGCCAATTATTTTTATACTCAAATTGATGTTTTATTCCTGCTACTGTTTGAGTAAATCCGGATGCTGGCCATACAGATTGATGAATATAATTTGGAAACAATATAAAAAGCTCGTTACGCTTAGGCAACCCAAACCTGAGCTCATCAGACGGATAATTTTGCTGCGTACCACCAAATCTGAGTTGTTCGTTCAGATAGCCCATTTCTGTTTCAACGTGATAAGCAGGTACAACACACGCACTATCTGCAGCATTTGGCCTGTCCAAAATAGCAAGTAAAGCGCTGCTGCCTTGGCAAGGATTGCTTACTGCTTCGGCAAAAACCCCAGTAGCAATGGCAAAAACGAGAACAAAACCAATGACAAACTTCCCTATTCCTTTAGACATTACAATGACTACTCTATACCCTTAATTTTTTACTTTATCATAAATTACCGCTTATACACCAACGGGTCAGTTTTCTACCAACCGCTACAAAATATAGAAAAAATTTAAAGAAAAGCCACACAAACAGATAACTGCCAAGCTCTCAGCTCGTATGGAATCATTTGAAAACGCAGCTATTTTTCTTTATAGTGACTATTTTTTGGATAGACTTGGCATGTTAAATTTACAAAATAAGATAATCTTAATTACAGGTGCTTCCAGCGGCATTGGTGAAGCTTGTGCAAAAATTTTTGCAGCCAGTGGCGCTCGATTAATTTTGACAGCGAGACGAGCTGATCGATTGGCCGAGCTTGCGCAACAATTAAAAGATAACCATCATACGGATTGCTTAACACTAGAGCTTGATGTGCGCTCTCATTGCGCTGTTGAAAAGCTCATTAACTCATTGCCCAGTAATTGGCAGGCAATTGATATCCTTATTAATAATGCAGGACTTGCGCTATCCACCAATCCACTTCAAAAAGGCAATATTGATGAATGGGATACGATGATTGATACGAATCTCAAAGGACTACTTTATGTAAGTCGTAGTGTATTACCCGGGATGATTTTGCGAAAACGAGGGCACGTGGTAAATATTGGCTCCGTTGCCGGTCAGGATTGTTACCTGAATGGCAATGTGTATTCTGCGACAAAACATGCTGTAAGAGCGCTCACTAAATCAATGCGTCTGGATTTATCAGGAGAGCCTGTTCGCGTTACAGAAATTGCACCTGGCGCTGTTAATACGGAGTTTTCTACAGTCCGCTGGAGTGATAAAAAGAGAGCCGACGCGTTTTATGAGGATTTTAATCCTTTATTAGCCAGAGATATCGCAGACGCCGTACACTACTGCGTAACACGACCTTTGCATGTGGATATTGCAGAAATGACAATTATGCCTACTGATCAAGCTGCGTGCAGTGTAATCAATCGAAAGAAACATATTTAGCGCATTTCCCGGATTACGCTGTCGCTAATCCGGGCTACATTCTACTAGCTACAAGCCATATCCTGGCCACAGCAGACTGGTGACTTAATTTGTCCGCAGCCATTTGGGCATTTTGCTACTTGGACTTTATTATTGCTGGCTGATGTAATGCTGTCATTTACTAACGCCGCATCACATTTGCTACATTTCATTCCTTTCACACCCATTCCACATTTTTCGCATTTGCATTCCATTACAATATCTCCGATTATTATTTGCCATTTGAGTATAGACAATTTTTACAACATCGCTCTATATGCTTGTTTTTAACTGAAGAAAGTGTAGACTTCGTCGCTAATTTTAATCATAAGGAATTAATAGTGGTTCAATTTTTTGACGGACATTCTTCTGCCAATGAGCATACTTTATTTGTTTTATCGGGTCCCTCTGGCGTCGGCAAATCAACCGTACTTGATCATTTACTTACTAAATTTGATCACCTTGAAAAATTGGTTTCTTACACTACGCGTGAGCCACGAGATAATGAAAAACCTGGCTTTAGTTATAAATATATCTCCCGTGAGAAGTATGCTGAAATGGAGGATAAAGGCAAATTTCTACAGTCAGTAGAATATGTTGGTAATTATTATGGATATACTAAAAAGCAAATTCTAAGCGTCATGCAACAAGGTAATAATGTGGTTGCAGATGTGGATTATCGAGCATTACCTATTTTAAAAGCGCACTTCCCCAATTGCATAACTATTTTTATTGTACCTCCGTCTCGTGAAGCGGTGCAGTCTCGATTACAATCACGAGGAGATTTACCGGAAGCCATTGCAAGGCGCATGCAAACTTATGATGAAACAATGGAAGCCATTGAGGATTATGAATTTAAAATTGTAAATAAAGACGGAGAACTATCTGAAACGCTGGAAGCTATTGATCGTATAATTAATGAAAAATGCGACTTATTAAATAGATTGCCAATTTAAAGAAGCCTTTCACTGTATTGTAGCTTCCTGCAATACAGTGATCCATGGACTACTTTTTGCCCGCTGTTTTTTTGTGAACTGCCGGCGATTTTGCGCCTTGCTTTATTTTTCCCTTTTTCGCCATGCTTTGTTTTAAAAGTGTTATGAAGTCTTCTACATCGGTATTCTTTCGCGCGAGATTTGTTTTTTTTGGCTGTTTTTTTGACGCTTCTTTAATTTTAACCGCTAGCCATTTTTCTAAAGCTTCCTGGTAGTCATCATGATATTTTTCTGGTTTCCACTTGGTTGTCATGTCTTTTATTAAAGAAATGGCCATTTTAATTTCACGTTCCGATATTTTATAAGCCTTTAAATTATCCTTTGGTAAATTAAGCTCGTCTTCTTCTCGAATTTCATCTTTAAAATGCAGTAAATTAAGTAAAAGTGCCTCATCATGAGCCATGATAATGCTCAGGTGCTCTTTGGTACGGATAATTACCTTCGCAACGCCTACCTTATTGGTTTTTTTTAAGGCCTCTCGCAAAAGTACATAGGCTTTTTTATTTTTGCTATCAGGAACAATGTAATAAAGTTTATTAAAATATAATGGATCAATTTCATCAAAATCAACAAATTCTTCAATATCGATAGACTTAAAGACCTCAGGGCTCGCCTTTTCAAAGGTATCTTCATCAACAATTATGTAGCTGTTTTTATCATACTCATAACCCTTCACAATTTCATTCCAGGGCACTTCTTTTCCTGTATTACTATTGATACGCTGATAACGAATACGCGATTTATCTTTAGGGTCTAACAAATGAAAATGTAAATCCTTGTTTTTGTCCTCGACAGGAAGTATCCCAATAGGTATAGATACAAGACCAAAAGAAATATCCCCTTTCCATATTGTGCGAACCATAACAAGCCTGCTTTTAATTATCTCCGTATTATTAAGTATAGGAATGATGCGGAAGAAGTGCCTTTTAACCATATAGAAATATGAGCGTAGAAGGGTTTTAAAGAAAAATTTCATCGAGGTTAATTCAGGGAGGCGG
Source organism: Legionella sp. (assembly GCA_030680075.1). GTDB lineage: Bacteria > Pseudomonadota > Gammaproteobacteria > Legionellales > Legionellaceae > Legionella_C. The sequence goes on along the minus strand of JAUXWR010000395.1, from coordinate 68,093 downwards.
TGAACAGGGGTGTTCACACCCCTTAGATTGACCTTGTTATGATTTTTTTAATTGATTTACTTCTGCCTGAACCTGACTGATTTGTGTTTGCAAAGTGGTTTGTACTTGCTGAATTTTTGCCTCTGTCTGGCTGTTTAATTTTTGAACTTGATCCTGTAGTGTCGTCTGAAGTTGTTTAATCTGGTTTTGTAATTGGGTATTTAAAGTGGTGATTTGCTGCTGCTGTTGCGCTTGGAGTTGTTTGATCTGCTCTTGTATCTGGGTATTCAATTGAACAATTTGCGCGCTGGAGTCAGTTGTGGGCGTGGCTGCGGCTAAAACTGTCGGAGAAATACTTATTAGCAACATAGAGCTGATAATGACATTAACGATTTTTCTCATGATTAGTCCTTTAACGTAATGAAATATTACTTTAAAGGATTTATCTGTGTTTGCAAGCACTTCCATGGGTTTCCACGCGGCGCATTTTTGCGCCGTGTAAAAGCATATACGCAAAACCCATTTCAGCGAGTTTTTGAGAATTCATTCTTGTGTTAATTCAAGAAGCTGACCAAATCAATTACCATAACAGATTCTCGGTTCATGTTCATTCAGTTGTGACGATGGCTGGGGTGCGAGTGCGTCATCTTGTGGCCTCAATGGCTGAAAAAATGAATAAAAATCTAACCACTCCAAAGTCTCTTCCTTTGTCAATGGATCGTGCCTGTTCATTAGCCACAATTGGTCAACAATGCGCCTAATGTTTTGATGGGTCGCTATTGCCTCACGATAAGACTGTGCTTCTTCGCCTGTTAATAAGCCAGCCTTGTGTAGTTGTATAAGGAGTGATACGGCTGTTCCAGGTTTTTTGCGTCGAACGACCGCGCGATTAGCTTCTGCGGCGTCTCCTGTTAACAGGCCTGCCTTGTTAAGCTCAATGAGCGCGTCAGCAACGTCACGAGGTTTTTGGTGTTCAACCACCGCTTCACGATTAGCCTCTGCGGCTTCACCTGTTAATAAGCCGGCCTCGTTAAGTCTTTTCAGGGCCTCAGCAACGGCATTAGGGCACTGATGCCTTGCGATCGCATCACGATTAGCTTCTGCGGCTTCTCCTGTCAATAGGCCAGCCTCGTTAAGCTCTATAAGAGCACTAGCCAGCAATTCAGGGTCTGAATCTCTAATCACCGCCGCACGATTAGCCTTTGCTTCGTCACCTGTCAATAGGCCTGTCTTGTTAAGTCTTCTAAGCGAGTGAGCGAGGGAGGCTGGGTATCTATGCTTAACAACCGCGTCAAGATTCGCTTGCGCTAGCAGGTTGGCATCGTTAAGCGCTTTAAGCGCTTCGTTAATAGCATAGGGGTATTTATGCCCAACGATCACTTCACGATTAACGCCTGTTAATAGACCTACGTTAGTTAAGATAGTAAGCCCTTCATTCAGAGATGAAAAAAAATCAAAAAGAGAAGAAAAAAGCCATTTTTGAAAACCCCAGGTTTGGTATAAAAACACATGAAAAACCTTCTCTACTTCTTGGGGAACAGGCTTATCGGCTGCAGGATATTGCTCTAAGGCAAGTCGCATGGCTCCAGGAAAAAACAATTTTTTATACCATGGCAAAGCAAGGTATTCGTTATATAACTTCTCAATCGCGTTGATAGACACTTTATTTCCTTATGTCGTTATTACTCTGCAAATTAATGGGAATAATTTTACCATATGGCGTGAATGATAGACATACTTCCTGGCGGTATTAAAAACGATGTAATTTAGCCCACTCTTAACGCATGGATACATGCGTACATAGCGAATCAATCCCCATAGCGATTAGTATGATATTTTTCTGGCGAAATAAACCAAACTCCTTTAATTTTTTCTTTTTCAAAGGCCAGCTTGATTTCTTCTGTTACTAAAATATTACCCAGGTTTTCTGCATCTCTCGCCAATTTATGATTTCCCATGCACCCAGTTTTATAGGTTAAATATCTAAAACTGCTAAAGACATCTGGTGCCAGTTTCATCATGGTATAAATAGATTTTTCACGATCAACGCCAATAATTTCAGAAGTGACATTCACAAGGTTATAATTTGTTAAAATACCATCCTTACAATGAACTTCCGCTTTAATAAATTGAACATCATCTGGTGCCAGTTTTAGTAAAATATCCCTGATTTTTTGATTAACTAGCGGTGACGAAGCATTATTAATAATAGAATCATATTTTTTTTCTATCATTGATATTGTGACGGGGAGATGCAACCTTGGGGTGCGGCTAAACTGAGGGTAGGCAACAACTGCATAAATTATGTTCAATTGTGCGTCAGATAAGATCTTTGGCTCATTATTAATATCGCTATCTGTTAATGAGAGAGCAATTTTGAGTTTTTTGATAACCTCTGATGGGATCTTGATTTTTTGTACTATGCCCCCGGCACAACAAAACATCTCATCTGCAGTAAAAATATAAGTGTACATATAATCATGACGAAGTCGTGTACGCACAAAAAAATCGTCATTCAAATCGTCTAATAACGATCGAACACAAACATAACAACGACTAAACTCTGTCAGATTAAGTTTGTTACCCCGCATTAAGAGAAATCGATCAGGGGATTGATCTCTATCATAAACGGCAATGTGCTTATTTGGGCATTCAGTACCATGCCATAGATATAACATATTATGTCCTTTTTATAGGATGGTTCAGTTTAACATATAAACAGCTCTTCCAAATTGCAAATAGTAACAACATCGAACGTCATCGGCTGCTTCAGCTATACTCTTAATGAAGGAGTGAATTTATTTCACACGTGCCAGCGTCTCTGGTTTGTCAGTAAAGGAGCACAAAATGCCTATTGGAATTCTATTTTGGGTACTCATGATTATTTGGTTGCTGTCAGGCCTTTATTGGCACCGCTCTGATTTTGGCCGCGGCAATTATTCTGTTCTTGGGGGAAATTTATTACTATTCGTTTTATTGGTATTAGTGGGATGGCGAGTATTTGGCCCGCTTCTTCAGTAAACAGAGTAGGTGAATTTCGTCTTTGCGAGCTGCAGACGACGCAATCCAGTGACCTTTTCGAACACATTGGCATTTACAATGTCGCTGGATTGCGTCAATTTATTCACAAAGACCGTTAAAACAACGTCTGGGTAAAGCGGCTACGCAAATAAAAACCTCGAGGTAAGGTAAGAATTCTATTGCCCTCACTATCAAAACCATAACACAAAGAACGCGCATTAGCGCCCTTAGGTCTTACTTGCAAATATTCTCCCATTGATGCATTAATATCTTCCAATTTTCCTGTTCCTATCATCATTGATAATTCAAGCCAATCGCGAGCCAATATATTTTCCTGCTCAAGACCTGGTGACCACAAATAAGCACGCCCTATCCGGCGGTGCTCAAAAGGAATTTGCTTATCACCTTCAACAGGCACCCAAAGGACACGCTTTAATTTTTGATAACATGACGATGTATGCCATTTTTGATGATGAATAGTCAAAAGTGGAATACTGGTTACAAAAGTGGATTCAGAGGGTTTTCCATTTGTATTAAAAGGAATCGTTTTAAGCTCAATACCGAGGTGATTAAAATCGGGTAAAGATTTAGTACCGGCCGTTGTTCCTAATGCAATTTCAATAGCATTACCGGCCCATCCTTTACGCCTGGATTCCTCGGCAGGAATGAAAAATTGGGTCATTGATGCGAGTTGAGAGAAGGTTAGCCCCTCTATCAACTCGCATCGCTTAAGTAAATCATCCTCACTCCTCGGCGACGTGTCTGGCAGTAACAAGCTCACTTTTACTCTCTTTAATTTCTACACTGATTGGTGGTATTGGTGGCTTAATCCCCGCTGCCTTAAATTGGGCGGTGATAGCAAACAAAACTTTTGAGCGAATTTCAAAGCGAGTATGCACCTGAACGTTAATAAAATAACGTACCTCAAATTCAATCAGCGCTTCATCAATTTGCTTTAAAAATACTTGAGGCATCGGCTCGCTGACAATTTCGGGAGTAATGGCCAACACATCAAGAATTAATTGCTGAATCATTTCCGGATCATCAGCACGACTAACTTTAATTGGAATCACGGTTCTTACAATACTGTCTTGATGCGTCCAGTTGGTAAAGGGCTTATTAAAGGTTTCGGCATTGGGTATCAACACTTCCATGTTATCCCATGATGAAACGCGCATGGAGCGAATGCCAATATGCGCCACACGCCCCTCATAGGCACCTAGGGTTATCAAGTCACCCTCTCTCACAGGACGCTCTATTAATAACATGATACCGCCAACAATATTACTGGCAAAATCCCGTAGCCCAAAACCCATTCCCACCGCCAATCCACCTACAACCATTGACATGCCGCTGAAATCGAGCCCAAGCACCCGTAAAGTGATAAACCCACCGATTAAAATAACTGCATATTGGGTAAAAACGGAGAGACTATTGCGAATCCCCGCATCACTCGCATCCCGATAAAGCCAGCGAAAACCAAACTCGCGTGTCCATTTGGAAACCCAGATAAAAACAGAGACTAAAATAAGAAACTCAATGATGCTTATGCCCGTGATATGAATACCGGACAAGTTAACTAATGGGTACTCGCCCCACTGATAGAGGGTTGCAAATAAAGTAGACTCTTCAGAATGCCAGCTAAATAATTGCAACAATACATAAAGAGAAAAGAGAAGTAATAATACTCTTAATATTTTATCAAGCGGTTTTAATATAACTTCCAGCCATAACCATCCATTTTTAAGTCTGGATATCATTAACTCAGAAAGCAATTCCAGCGCATCAAACAACAACCCTCTCGCTAAAACATAAGCCGTTATGACTAATAAAATCTGCACTTGATAACGACTCATGGTCCATGCCAGATTTATATAACCGATTAAGCCAATAATCGCTATCACAAATAAAGTCAGTGGCGTTAAAATGACGAGAAGCATCACTGCATTGATAAGGTAACGTTTTTTAGATAGCAGTAATGGATCCAGAATATGCGTAATAACCTCGCGACTTTTCCAACTTACCATCGAAACGGCCACTAAAAACAGCATAAATAATCGATTGAAAATATCTTGTACCAATAGCGGCAAAGGAAGCTCGTGACTAAATACCATTAAAGCCGTAGTCCACCCACCTGCCAACAACAACCACTTAATACGGTAGTACAAACGAACATCTTTGCCAGATGAATCAGTGATTCGCTCCATAAGTCCTAGACGGGCTATCAAAATCATTGTTCGAAAAGTTAGCCAGACAAACATCAGGTTAAAGAGTAACTGATAATTGGAATAAGGCACCTGGTTAAAATAAAATAATACCCATAAAATTCCTGTAATGGCCAAATAAGGCATGTTGCGACTAAGTAAAATCAACGCACCATCATAAAGATGCCCTGACAAGCGGGAGCGCTCTTTATCTTGCGTGACGCGTCTTAATAGTTTATTCAAAATAAAAAGGCCAACACTTATAATGGCAAGCATCATCCAAATCAGCGATGCCGCAAGGGTGTCCTGCCATAAATAATTATCCCTTATTTTTAAAGTAAGGGATTTCAGGTAGTTATAGAGCTGTGTCGGAATGCGTGATACCTGATGGATAATGGTAGGCCAGCTATCAAGTCGATATTCGGATAAATTCAAACGTGCCGATAATTGTTTTTTTAATTCCTGTTGATGATTTTCAAGATCTTCCTGTAACGTTTGTTCCTGAATACCAATACCAGCTATACGTGAATTGATAATTCGAAGTAATGCTGCAAACTGCTTTTTCAAATTACCATCCGTCAAATGCGGTTGCTCATATTTAAGCATCTGTACCATTTTTTTGAGGGATTGCTCCATATCTGATAATTGATTAATCGCATTTTTATAAACTTCAGCTACTTTTTGCAAGGTTCGAATATCAGGGCTTTTTAAGAGAGAATAATCCGCTTTGGCCAGTTTTCTCTGTAAGTTTAATTCGGCAATTTTATGTTGAGTAAGGTTGATAATCTGATTATTCAGCAATAAACGTGCTTCCAGAGCATAGGTAGACTTAAACCCACCTCCCGATTTAACTTCCTGCTGCAATTTTAAACTACTTTCAAAAAGGCTTTGTAAGGAAGCATTTAATCTGTCTTCTTGCTCATGTAAAAGAGTTAACTGAGCATCCATGTGGGCTTTCGACTTCCACAGCTCCAGTTGCTGGCCATCTTCGGTTAAAAGATCTTGATAATGGAGAGCAAGATTCAGGTTCTCATTAATCAGCTCGATGGTTTTTTTATTTATTTCATTAAGAGTGGTAATGCGCTCAATTTTCTCTTGCGAGTTAATTTGCGGTGACTGAGAAAGAGGAAATTGCTGTAGCTGCTTAATACGTAAACTAAAATCCAGCTGAATCTTTTTTTGATTAACAAGAAAGCTCTCAAAACTTGCAATTTTTGCGCGGTTTAAAGCAAGCATCGCGTCATTTTGCTGTAAACGTTTTATATAGTCTGCCTGGCTTACGGGAGGCTTTAATACCTTAATATCATTAATCGCCAGGGTTAGATTTGTTTTTTCTTGCGCGAGGTATTCTATTAGCTTACTGGAGTGGTCGTTTGATTTTGCGAAGACCGCCGTCGTATTAAGCAAGAGTGCAAATAACAATAACAACGTGTGCTTCACCCAAGACCCGGAGGTATTGGGTGAACTATTTTTACTTGGATAACGGAACTGCAAGACGAATCCCCAATTCATTGAGCTGTGCACTACCAATGGCGGTAGGCGCGCTCGTTAAAAGGCAAGACGCCGATTGCGTTTTCGGAAACGCAATAACATCTCGTATAGAGGTTGAGTTGGTTAATAACATGGCTAATCGATCTATCCCTAAAGCAATTCCACCGTGAGGAGGACAACCAAACTGCAAGGCATCGAGAAGAAATCCAAACTTTTCCTGAGCTTCTTCTTCACCAATACCTAACAACTCAAAAACTGCCTGTTGCAGTTTTGGTTGATGAATACGAATGGAGCCACCACCTATTTCATAACCATTGATAACGATATCATAAGCTTTGGCGAGAGTTCTTGTAGGGTCGCCGTTTAATGCATCAATATCCAGCTCCTGAGGAGACGTAAAAGGATGGTGCATAGCTTGTAGGCGATCTGTTTTGGCATCTCTTTCAAACATTGGCCAGTCGACCACCCACAGTAATTGCCAGCCTGGCTGAACCAGTTGACAATCGTGTCCGAGTTTTACTCGCAAGGCTCCCATTGACTCATTAACGAGCGAGTTTTTGCCTGCTCCAAAAAATATGACATCACCTGTTTCGGCCTCAACTCGTTCAAGAATGGCGTTAACTGACGACTCTGACATAAATTTAAGGATAGGTGATTGCAAACCCTGGAGGCCCTGGCTTTTATCATTAACTTTTATGTAAGCAAGTCCCTTAGCACCATAAATGCCAACGAAATCTGCATAGCCGTCCAGATCCTTTCGACTTAATTTACAGCCTTCAGGCAACCTTAGTGCAACTACCCTGCTGTCTTCATTAAGCGCTGCATCTGCAAACACTTTAAAATCACTGCCAACGACCAAATCGGCTACATCGATAAGCTCAAGAGGTATACGCAAATCAGGTTTATCACTGCCAAAACGACGCATTGCTTCTGCAAACGTCATCCGCGGTAAGGATTTAGGAATCTCAACGTTTAAAACTTCTTTAAATACTTTTTGCAAAATGCCTTCAATCAAATCCTGTATGGCTTGCTGATCAATAAAAGCCATTTCAATATCAAGCTGAGTAAATTCAGGCTGCCTGTCAGCTCGTAAATCCTCATCACGAAAACACCGGACAATTTGATAATATTTATCAAAACCTGACATCATTAGTAACTGTTTGAATAATTGCGGCGATTGCGGCAAGGCATAAAACTCGCCCGGATGAACCCGTGAAGGCACGAGGTAATCCCGCGCACCTTCTGGCGTGGCTTTGGTCAGCATAGGCGTTTCGATGTCAATAAATTCCTGTGCGTTTAAACTCTCGCGTATACACTGGATCACTCTATGACGTAATCTTAAATTATGTTGCATATCATTACGCCTGAGATCAAGATAACGATACCGATATTTTAAATCCTCGTTAATCAACTGATGCTCATCGGGCAAGAACGGAGGTGTTTGTGCCTGATTTAATATTTCAAGCTGATTACCAACAATTTCAATTCGCCCGGTCGCCATTTTTTCGTTTACCATGCCCTCTGGGCGGTGACGAATTTTACCCGTAACACGCACAACAAATTCGTGGCGTAATTTTTCAGCAATCAAAAACACATCCCTTAACTCAGGCTCATAAACAACCTGAACCAAACCAGAGCTATCGCGTACATCCAAAAAAATAACACCGCCATGATCCCGTCGATTATGAACCCATCCGCAGACAGTGACTGTCTGGTCCAGCATTGATTCATTTGTTTTTGCGCAATAGTGTGTTCGCATAAAAAACCTTCTAATTTGTTGTAATAATGTTTGCATCAGGCGCTTGCATAACCCCTAATGAAATAATAAATTTTAACGCCTCTTCCACCGTCATAGTTAATTCAATTGCCTCACGCTTGGGCAATAAAAGTAAAAAGCCTGAAGTAGGATTAGGCGTTGTCGGCACAAAGAGAGATAACATCTCCTCACCCGTATGCGAAAAAATTTCGCCATTGGCAGTACCTGTTAAAAAAGCAAGACTCCATACCCCTTTGCGCGGGTATTCGATAAGCATAACTTTTCGGAATGCCTGACTATTGGTTGCAAAAAATGCCTGGATAACCTGCTTTGCCGCCTGATAAATCGAGCGTACCAGAGGAATACGGGAAAGAAGCGATTCCCCCCAGCCAAACAAGCGTTGCCCAAGAATGTTAGTAGCAACAATACCGGTCAAAATAAGCAGTATTAAGGATAAAAGCACGCCAAAGCCAGGTATATTAACACCTAACAATTTTTCCGGTTGATAAGCGTTAGGCAGTAATGCAATGGTCGTATCCAGAATATCAATTATAAATCGGAGAACGACAAACGTGACCACAATGGGCAACCAAACAACCAGGCCTGCAAGAATGTAACTACGTAAGGATTTTGATATCAATCTTTCTCACCTTTATTCGTATCGACTGTAGTCTTTGTATCGGGCGCTTTGTTTTCTGCAGCCTTAGTTGTATCTGGCTTACTGCTACCCGTATTTTTATTTTTGAAATCCGTTGCATACCAGCCGCTTCCTTTCAACTGAAAGCCTGCTGCTGAAACAAGCCGGATCGCCGTATCTTTTAAGCATTGGGGGCACTGTTTCGCTGGTGTGTCACTTATTTTTTGCATTAAATCAAATTGATTATGACAATTTTTGCATTCATATTCATAAATTGGCATCAACGAACCCTCAGAGTATCAAATAAAAAAAGAATTATAGCTAACTCGCTGTTATGGAACAATGCATTGTATTTATTAACTTTTTTGCACCACCATCAATTAACTCACCGAAATACGGTAGAATTCTCCGTAAAGCCCCCTATTCTACCACAATAAGGTACTGTCGCGATAAGCGGCATATGCATTTTGGCAGACATTGTGCTTATAATTTCATCAGCCATTAGCATACTCTCTTCAAGATAATTTGCAATCCAACCTTTGCAGATAATATTGTTTAATTTCAAGACGGCGTCCGTTAATAACGCATGATTGATGCATCCCAAACGCATACCGACCACTAAGATAACTGGCATTTTGGTTAACTTCAAAAAATCAAGCCATGTTTCATCATCATTAAAAGGAACCAATAATCCTCCCGCTCCTTCAACCAAAAGTACATCCGCTTCTTTAAACTCATCCTGCTCACAAAAGTTAGCTATTTGAAGAGAGGACAATTTATCCCCCATTTTTCTCGCGGCAAGATGAGGTGAGACTGGTTCTTTATAACGCCATCCGTTAATCTGCTTTTGATCAGTATAATTATGAGCTTGTAACCGGGTGACATCTTCGCTAATTAATTGATCACCCTCAGCAATACACCCACTCGCGATGGGCTTGATAGCGAGGGTCTTTCGATGATGCTCGTTTAGGTGGCGTGATAACTCACCAGTTACATAGGTTTTACCGCAATCGGTATCAGTTCCCGTAATAAAGTATTGCATCTTTTTTAGCCTTTAGTCATAAAACGAAAAAGTTCATCTGCAAATTCTGCAGGATGGGTCAGAAAAGGAATGTGAGCGGCTTTATTGAACATAATATATTCAAAATTTTGATAAACTTGCTGCATTGCTTTGAGTGTTGCCCTTGGTGTTATAGAGTCGAGTCGTCCAAAAATATAACAGACGGGTATTTTCAAATTATGTAGCGGCGCTCGTAAATCCCAATCCGCCAAAACTTGCAAACCTTTTTCAAGCCCCTCCATAGAAGGTATGGCATTTTCAACGTGTTGATAGTCTGGCTTTTGAAGCTGTAGGCCGACAAATTCCTCTATAGTTTGCTTAGGGTTTTCAGAGAGATTGCGGAAGAATGTTTCCAGGATGTTTTTTTCCACACCCGGCCACTCCCCATCTTTTAAAAACCGGGGAGAAGTGCCGACATTTAATAAATGCGTAACCCGTAACGGTTCCTCAATGGCAAGTCGCGTTGCAAAAAGACCACCCATTGACCACCCAACCACTGCAAAGTGCTCTGGCAACTGTTTTAACAGTAAGGATTTAAATAATTCCCAGTCCATAGCATCGCTTTGCCCAAAACCGGGTAAATCAACCAGATAAACAGTAAATCTATCGCCAATAGAGCGGGCAAGAGTAGACCAGATAGAATGATCAAATCCCCAGCCATGGAAAAAGACCAACGGCGTGCCTTGGCCCAATGAATTAATGGTCAGATTCATATATTAGATGAAGTTGGTGAAATAAATTATCAATATCCTGCTCTTCATGCTGAAAATTTAAAACAATCCTTAAACCGGTCTCGCGCCGAGACACCGTGGGCTCTCGTATAGCATGACAATGGATGCCATTTTGTTTTAACAAATACGCATAATGCAAGGCTTTATGGGGGCACCCTAATTGCAACTGTTGTATTGGAGTAGAGGATTTTCTCCAGCGTAAAGGAGATTTTGTTATTGTTTGCTGAAAATGGTTAATTAGTTGAAAAAGTTTTTTACGCCTGTCATTCGCTTTTGACATAATAATAAAACTTTCCAATAGTCCATAAGTCACCGCCGGACTCATTGCCGTTGTATAAAGATGTGAGCGGGAACTTTGGAAAAGCCCATCAATCCATGCGCCTTTACCTGCAACAAGTGCCCCTTGAAATCCCAATGCTTTGCCAAACGTAATAAGGCGCAAAGGAACCTCTTCCTGACTAAGGCCATGTTGATGCACCGCACCTAAACCGTCTTCGCCTAAAACCCCGAATGAATGAGCTTCGTCGACAATGCAAATAGATTGATGCCGGCTACCCAATGAAGCTATTTTCGTCAAATCTGGTTGCTGACCACTCATGCTGAATATCCCCTCGGTAATAACCACCGAAGGCCCACTAAGAGAGGAGGCAATTTTCGAGCTTAAATCATCATAATTATTATGCAAAAAACGGGTGTAGCCGGCATTGGCAAGCTTTATACCATCATAGGTAGAGGCGTGAACCGCCTTATCAATTAGCAAATGGCAATTGAGACGTGTCAATAATGCCATAATACCCAGATTCGCCGCGTAGCCTGAACTGAATAATAATGCGTCATCTACGCCTAATTGACTTGCAACGTATTGCTCCAGCTCCTGATGAATAGAATGATAACCACCGACACTTACTGATGCGCCGCTACCTGCCGGGTACTTATTGAATCCCTTCTCAAATGAAGATTTTATCCGCTCATCATTTCGAAGTGATAAATAATCATTACTACTAAAATTAAGAGCGCGGCCGCTCTCATCAGACGCTAATCGCTGACGGTACAAACCTTGTTGCTTTAACGCCTCAATCTGACGATTTAAAGATTCCGTAATCATGCTGGCAAAGCTTCTAACCCCAGCTTTTCGAATAATAATCTATCTTTTTCAAGCTGCGGATTTTCTTCTGTTAATAATTTATCCCCTCTCCATACCGAACTTGCTCCGGCAAAATAACAAAGCGCTTGTAATTCATCGCTCATTTTGGCGCGTCCCGCACTCAGGCGAATAGTGCTTTTCGGCATCAACAAGCGAGCTGTAGCGATTGTCCTTACTAATTCAATTCCTTCGACAGGTTTGGAATTAGCCAATGGCGTGCCCTCAACTGCTATCAAGCTATTTATAGGAACACTCTCAGGAGGGGTTTCCATGTTAGCAAGAACCATTAAAAACTCAATTCTATCAGCTCGGCTTTCACCCAAGCCCATAATTCCCCCGCAACAAACACCAATTCCTGCGTCACGAACATGATTGATAGTATCGATTCTGTCGCTGAATTTACGGGTGGTAACTACTTTTTCATAATAAGACGGCGAGGTATCAATATTGTGATTATAGAAATCAAGCCCTGCGTCTTTAAGACTTTTTGCCTGCTCGCTGTTTAGCATGCCTAACGTCATGCAGGTTTCAAGCCCGAGCGCTTTTACACCCTCAATCATGGATTTCAATTCAGGGAAAACTTTCTCAGGCGGGCAACGCCAGGCCGCGCCCATGCAAAAACGTTTGGCACCACCCTCTTTCGCTTCACGTGCCGCGCTTAGAACTTGCTCGACAGACATGAGCTTCTCTTTTTCAACATGGGTTTTATGATGGCCACTTTGAGAGCAATACCCGCAATCTTCGGGACATGCACCCGTTTTAATACTTAACAGTTGCGCCATACGCAACCCATTGGCAGGATGATTTTGGCGATGAGTCGTGTGGGCTTCATATATCAAATCATTAAAAGGTTGACTATAAATACGCTCAACCTCTTCAAACGTCCAACTTGCACTGGATTTGTTCATTGCTAACCTTGTTTTATTATTTTGTTTTACATGATAAAGTCAGCCCACCCAATGTCAACCAAAAAGATCAAGCATGGTTAACATATCGGCACTAATTAATTCCGACTTGCAACACATCTGGCACCCCTGCACTCAAATGAAAGATTTTGAACAATGCCCACCATTAGTTGTTCATCGTGCAAAGGGCGCCTATTTATATACAGACCGCGGTGAGATTATTGACGGGCTTTCAAGTTGGTGGTGCAAATCATTGGGTCATGGGCATCCCGCGATAATTGCCGCCATGAAAAAACAACTGGATGCTTTTGAACACGTAATAGCCGCCAATACAACTCATCCAGCACTCGTGGAGCTTGGGGAAAAGCTCGCCCAATTAAGTAAAAAGGACCATGTTTTTTTTGCAAGTGATGGCTCTTGTGCTGTGGAAATTGCTTTAAAATTGGTATTGCATGCCAATCAAATCAAAGGTCAGCCTCATCGCAATGAATTTATCGCCTTAACCAATGGTTACCATGGTGAAACCCTGGGCGCCTTGAGCGTCAGTGATACGGGGCGCTTCAAAGAGCCTTATGAAGGTTATGGGGTAACCTGTCATTTTATTGATGCAGCCCCCTATTACGTCAAGAGCGTAAAAGATTCATTATGGGACGATGCGGAAATCGCGTGGCAGGACACACTTGTAAATCTTGAAAAAATAAAAGCAAATGTTGGCGGGTTAATTCTTGAGCCAATTATTCAGGGAGCTGGGGGCATGCAATGCTACAGCGCCAATTTTCTTAAAAAACTTGCCGATTGGGCGAGAGCGAATGATATCTATCTGATTGCTGATGAAATAATGACTGGCATGGGAAGAACAGGAGAATGGCTCGCTTCTCATCATGCAAAAATTGAAGCCGACTTGATTTGCCTCTCAAAGGGATTAACCGCAGGTGCCATGCCGTTGAGTTGTGTATTGATTGATAAAGGGATTTATCAGCTTTTTTATGATGATTATAATAAAGGCAAGTCATTCCTTCATTCCCATACCCACAGCGGTAATTCTCTTGCTGTTAGTGCGGCACTTGCGACCATTAATACAATTGAATCAGAGGGCATCAATCAACAAGCCGCTGAATTGGGGCAGTTAATGCACCGTATTTTCAATCAAATTGCGTCAGAAACTCATCAATTAAATAATGTTCGTTCGGTAGGCGCTATGGTGGCTGCTGATTTGGTTGAATTGGATAATGATCGTGTTGGTTATCGGTTTTATCAGGAAGCGCTCAAACGGGGAGCATTACTAAGGCCGCTAGGAAACACGCTTTATTGGCTGCCACCGTTAAATACACCGGCACATACCATTGATAAATTAGCAGAAATCACATTAAATGCTATTAATGCTACTTATGATTAGGCTTTTTGGTGATTACAGAATTACATATAAAGCACCAATATTTTCATCAGAAACTCTTAATCCTATGGATAGGTTTTACGGTTTTCTGCGTTGCTCTATTAACTTTTTATCAGTGGCAGCATGTGCGCTCTCAGGTAACAACGCAATTTGAGCGCGATGCCAATCATTTTGCCTTTAAGTTTGATGAAATTATAGAAAATATTCTTACCTCTTTTGATAGCGGTGCGCTGTATTCCAAAAATCGCCCCAGCTGCGAAGAACTTTTACCCCATTTACAATCCATTGTGTTTAATAATTTTTATATAGCAGGCATAGTTATTAATGATCTCGATAATAATTTTGTATGTGAAACCGCTGTCAGTGACCGGCCTCTTCCTGCACCGCTCTCCAAAGATCCAACCTTATTTGGTCCTTTAAAGATCAATAAAACGTCAAATAATGTTTTTTTACTGCAAACACACCTTGGGCAATACCATGTTGGCATTTATATTCTGGAGCAATTTTTTGCAGACCTGTTCCGATATAGTGCCAGTAAATTCCAAATGATAGCGCTTTATGATACTAACCAAAAAAAAATGATCTTTCACACAGGAAAAGAGATTTCGAATCCAGCGGTATTTTTAGAAAGACTTTCCAGGAGAGCAAAATTAATTAACACAAGCGGTGATAATGAAATTGTCGTGCCTTTGCAAAATCTTGATAACATTGACCTTGTTATTACCTCCCCTCGTAATTTGATTAAGCCGCTGGCTCTGAATTTATCATTACAGATTTTACCCCTACTTTTTTTCTTCTGGCTTTTTTATACTTATTACAGGCGGATGATGAATAAGAGATTTTCCCTGGCGTATGCTCTGGAGAGTGCTCTTAAAAGTAACCAGTTTTATCCGGTATATCAGCCTGTTCGTGATGAATCAAAAGACGCTTTTTGCGGGGCAGAAGTATTGATTCGCTGGCGCACTGATTTTAATGAAGTTGTAATGCCTGATTATTTTATTCACGAGGCTGAAAAGTCAGGGCTTATAGTGCCAATAACCTTACAATTAATGAAAAAAGCGTTACGAGAGTGTCAGCCATTATTTCACACAAACTCCGATTTTCGCTTATCCTTCAATCTAACCCCGGTACATTTCAAAAATGAACGGTTTTTCAATAATTTCTATAATTTATGCATCTTCTACAACATACGTCCGCAACAAATCATGTTAGAACTTACCGAAAGAGAGTTATTTAATGAAGTCGATACCCAGGTAACGGCCCAAATGAATGAATTGAGAGCCAAAGGGTTTTCATTAGCTCTTGATGATTTTGGGACGGGGCAAGCCAATATTAATTATCTGCAGCACTTTCCCTTTAACTACATAAAAATTGACAAATTATTTATTAGCACCATTGGTACCGGCGCAATTACTGAAGCATTAAATCAAGGTATCATAAATATGGCCCACTCTCTCGGACTTGAAGTTATTGCTGAAGGTGTTGAATCAAAAATTCAACTCGATTATTTGCGCAAAAATGATGTAAATTATATACAGGGCTGGTTTTATGCCAGGGATATGCCTTATAAACATTTTGCTGAATTACTAAAGCATCCTACGAAGGATTCAAAATGAATAAAAACAATCTGTTTTTTTTAAGCGTCAGCTTTTTTTTAATCGTAAATAATGGATGGGCTGAAGGTAATTGGCAATGCACGGCACGTGATAGTACTGATAAGGAATGGAAGGCATCCAGTGATTATGAACGAGTCGCTATCAATCACGCCTTTGAAACCTGTAAAAGAGAAAGCTCGCTCCCGTCGAGTTGCAAAACATCAAAACAAGATTGTGAAACATTTATTAATGGCGTCTCCACACGCCCTTTATGGCGTTGTATTGCGCTCGATCAGATGGGTAAACCCTGGCAGAGTAATCTTTACCCGCACCGCGACGATGCAGCCATTGCCGCCAAAGCCTATTGTCAAGACCAAAGTGGTTTTCCTGATACCTGTTATATTAATTTAATGACTTGCAAGAACCTTAATTTACGAGACTAACGTATGTATTGTGTAGGATTAACGGGGAATATTGCCAGTGGTAAAACAACAGCAATAGCTTTTTTTCGAGAACTTGGGATTGCTGTAATTAATGCCGATGATATTGCCCGCGAACTTACTCGCAAAGATGAGCCTGCATTTGATCATATTAAAGGTTATTTTGGTGAGTCAGTCATTAACCAAGAAGGTGAGCTTAACCGGCGCTTTTTACGAGAGTTGATTTTTTCTGACGCAAAAAAACGGTTGTGGCTTGAAAGTTTATTACATCCTCTCATCAAAGAAGCGATTATAAAACGAGTTTCCGCTTGTGAAAGCCCTTATTGTGTTATTGAAATCCCATTACTAATCAGTCGATTAGATTATCCCTACTTAGATAGAATATTAGTCATACTGGCTGATGAAAAAGAACAGATAAAGAGACTGCAAAAAAGGGATACATGCGAACGAGAAAGCGCTTTGGCAATAATTGCGTCCCAGCCAAATCAATCAGCACGTCGAGAAATAGCGGACGATCTTCTTATTAATGACGATACATTGGAAAAATTAAGAAATAATCTCAAAAAATTGCACGATAAGTATTTACAATTAGCAACTGAGAAGCCATCATAAATCGCCTCTACCTGGATTAGACAGGCTGATTTATAAATCGGCTAAGGACAGCTTTTTCTTATGTATCAAGATACGATTACTTTTCAGTTAGCTACGCATTATCTGCCTAAAATTGCATTACGCCTCGAGTGCCTCTATCAAACCATTAACCAGGCTTGCGAAGAAACACATCCTGTTATTCATCATTATGCCCTTAAAAATATTATTGAAATTATTCATATAATTGAGAAACCGGAACTTAAAAGTCGTTTTTTAAAAGAGCTAATGCGAATTGAACATGCGTTAATCAAATCAAATATCACCTTAACAGCCGAATTATTCGACGGCCTTCATTTCCAGATTCAACAAATAAGCCATATCGTTGGGCGTTTCGGCGATGGCATACACCAGGACCCTTTTCTGCAGATTTTCAGATCAACGCAGCCCTCAGCGAATCAGGATGGCGAAACTTATTCACCGCAATTACTCTATTGGCTGGAATCAAGACCCGCAATTCGGCAACGAGATTTAGCATTATGGCTCACTAACCTGCACAGCTTGTATTTAACCGTTGGCTTGTATCTAAAATTATTAAGAAGCACTGCTGAGTTTAATACCGTTGCGATGCTTAATGGCTTTTATCAACGTTCTCTACCACCAAAAACATCCTGCCATCTTATTTTATTACGTATAGACAAATCATTTGGAATAGTTCCGCGCATGCAATTAGGTCATCACGGGTTTAATTTAAGGCTATGTGAAGCGACAACCATGCGAGAAATTAAAGATTCCAATGCTTTATTTGATCTGGCTATTTGTCAGCTTTAATCTTATTGTAATACATAGGCCGAGAGCGATAATACTGTTGGAGAGACATTGCATACAAAACATTATGGGGCATTTTATGCCATGTTATCCGGATTATTTTTTGGCTTGATTGGTTATTTTGGCATGAGTGCCATTCATGCTAATTTATCTGTTTTTACGATGCTCTTTTGGCGATTTATTGTTGCAAGCCTGTTTATTTTTATTATGCTCATACCCCAGATTAAAACACTGGCACATAACCCTCTGGAGTTAGGGAAAGTTTTTTTCCATGGCGCTGCATTTTATAGCACAAGCGCGATATTTTATTTTTTGGCAAGTTATCACATTGGCTCAGGACTCGCCATGGTGATTTTTTTTACCTATCCCGCAATTGTTATGTTTATCAACATCATCGTCTACAAGGTCAGGTTAAGCAAAATTTATCTCTTGGCTCTCATTGTAATTGCCGCTGGTATGCTTTTATTAATGAATGGCAATTACGGCACGTTTAACGCTCGCGGTATCGAATACAGTATCCTCGCGTCTATGACTTATGCGTTATACATAGTCGTTAGCAAGAATAGCCCTGTCGCACCCCTTCCTTCCACGTTACTTCTCTCCATGGGTTGCATTTTTACCTGTTTAATTGCCGCAATAATAGATAAAACACTATCATTCCCTCTCAGTATGAGCGTTTGGTCAAATATTGTAGGAATAGGAATAATATGCACCGCATTACCCATAGTTTTTTTGCTAAAAGGCTTGAAAAACATAAGCTCTACCCAGGCATCAATCCTCTCTGTATTTGAACCCATCTTTGTAGTTATCTTCGGAATAATCCTTCTTGACGAAAAAATTAACGTCTACCAGGCGATTGGAGTTGTCACGCTCCTGACTGGCGCTTTGATTTCATTACTAAATGATAAATTTTGCCAAGCTAAAGGGTCTCAGCCAATATTACTAACGGAATAATACCTGTCTTTTCCCGAATTTTAATATTTTAGATCTATAATTGTAGTGTGAGCTGTTTTAGGAATACTTAATAAAAAAACTCCATTAAGAGTGATACAGATATTTAACTAAAGGAGCTGTCAAAATGGAGTTAAAATATATTGCTACTATTTATTCCAAAGAGGAAGTTATTGTAACACGAACCGGAAATGACATTGAGCAATTGTATATCTGGATTATGCTGCAATTAGAAGACTGCTTCGGCGACATCCGTGGTGAGATTGTTGATTGTAAAACAGACGAAATCGTGAAGACTGTTAACAAATCAATCGTGGAATAATTTAACCAGTCAAAATGCAGTAAACGAGCCAATCATACGAGAAGGGCATTATCATACTCTTCTAGCGCTTTCTCATAGCAAACCAAGAGGCTGAGCTTTTAGTATTGATTATAAAATGTCAAATCAATACAATGCCATTTGTTTGATTTAACTGATTGAATTTAAGATGCGCTTACTTCTAGCTATTTTTTTACCATTTATGGTGTTTTTCACTATCGGGCGACCATTAGCAGGAATTATCTGCCTAATATTACAAATAACGATTATAGGATGGATACCATCTGCCCTATGGGCTGTATATTCTCTATCCCAATTTAACACCGATAGAAAAATAAGCGAGTTTAATAAATTTCGATAAATAAATCTTATTCATATCACCTTGCTACACATGGAATAGAGGGCATACTCCTTTGGATTGAAAGTGGTTTTGGTGGATTAAATAATCAGGCATTTTATAGCTCAACACTGTATCAAAACAATGCCCTTCAAAACAGACTATCCGCCTTTTCACTTCAATATCAGTTTGCTAATCAACTCGTTTTATGTAACGCAGTAATAACAGCAGTAGGATTGCTTGCAATAACAGTCAAATAAGCTCTGGCAGATGATTCCGGGGTTCGTTCGCCCCGCTCCCATTTTTCTAATGTTCGCACGCTGAACCCAAACTCCTCACAAAATTTCTGGCGGCTCATGTGCATACTTTTTCGAATGGCCATAACATCTACCTGAGCAGGAACCAATACGTCATGTGTAACCGCGCCCTTTTTGTTTCCTTCGGCATACTCAAGAGCTTCCATTGCTCCACGCAATAAACTTTCACCTAAATCACTCATGTTCTATCTCCCCATAAGCCTTAACAATAGATTTAATAATGGTTTTCAATATATTTTTCTCACTATCGGAGATATTTTCCATTTGATTCTTCCCGTAAGCCGTAAATAAAAAAAATGGGCATATTTTGGTTATGATAATAATAAATAACTCGAGAACCACCACTCTTACCCTGATTAATATCAGCTCTCCAACGAATTTTCCTTGCCCCACCAGTTCCAGATATAAGAGCTCCCTCTGTAGGATTTTGAGCAATATGGCTTATAAAATCCTCCCTGCTCTTTTTATCCATACATGATTCTGCCTGCTTTAAATGTTCCGCAGTTTCCACCACAACCTGTAATTTTTTTATTTTTTTCATAATAATATTATGACCCCAAAGGGGTTGTCTGTCAACCCTAATGGGGTTTTCTGTTGTGTTCGTTTTGAGTTCAAGTTAGTGCTTGACGTGCTTTAATGGATGAACACACGCAGTACGGTATGACACCGACAAACGCAACAATTTTAGGTTTCTAAAAAGGGGTTAGTTTCATAGAGCGCAGGTTATCCGCATTACAATCAAATTCAATCATTGCTTTTAATTCTTTTACCTTTAAAGCTTATCTGTTGACGAATATAAATTACCCACGTATTTTTAATTCCTTGTAATTAAAATAATAACAGGGAGCCAGGATGGGCAGGATCGAAATGGAGTTCGTAAACTATCCCGAATTAGAGGCATTTCTTCAAACAAAAGTTGAAGCGTGCAGGGCAGCTATTCTAATTGGGGATTTACCCCAAGTGCAAAATCTTCTTCATGAAGGCGTAGCAAAGGCTATTGATGATAATATACTGGATGATGGGGATTCCGTACTCAGTCATGCACTGGCTAGCGGCAATGCTGAATTAGTACGGTTAGTTTTAAAATTGGAAAAAATAGCAACTACCGTAGCTGTATGGAATAATATTAAGTTAAAAGAAGCTGTACGCGAAGGTTACTCGGAAATTGTAGGAATACTATTAGACTTCCCCCAAGTCTTCTCCCTCGCTGAACAGGAGCAGGAAAATATGGAAGATTATATTTCGCACTTCATCACCAACAAGTTAAATGAACTCAGGAAATCACCCGTACTTGAACTAAGCCCGAGAGAAGAGCGCCTTTGTTTTTATATCGCTCGCCACCTTATCCGTCAAAACATAATGCATGAAGACCTCCAGTTTTTATTGCAGATCCCTGGCGTTCGGGCAATGGCACATGCGTCTGTTTCTTTTGACAAACCCAATGAATTATTGCAACTGGCAATTGAACTTGGCAATGATTTCGCCCGTGAGCAATTACTAACAATTCCCGCGGTAAAAAAATTGGCTGAAATAAATAATTTCTATCAAAATATGGATGAGGATTTTGATTTAAACTACAGCATTGAGCATTCAGAAGAAGAGTTATCCACGCCAAAAGCCGCTTTATTTTCTGATTTAAAACGTTATTGTAACCAACAGGAAAGACAAGCCCTTAGTATATTCAATAATCGAGATAGAGCAGCCACCAACCTGGAAGCCACAAAACACCTGATGGAAATTTTAGACGGCAAGAACAAATCTTATAATAAAGAATTACTCACCCCGTTCTTTAAAGAGCAACAATTGGCCGATTTAGTGATTAAATGGCAAATTCAATATGACTTATGCTTTGATTCTATCTTGTGCGAACAAATTCCTGTAGAGGCCAGACCTGATGCTGAGTTATCAGATTATAATTCGGCCAATAATCATTGTTCCGATTATAGTTTTTCAGATGGTGATTATTCAGATGACGAAACAGAGCTTATGCACTCTGTTGACAGTTGTTCAGGGCCATAAAACCGTGTGAGCCATATCTGCCTAAACTTAGGAGCGTCGGCGAGGACGCTCCTAACTTAGCTACTACTATTATTTCGCGACTGTAATATTACCCGTAACCGTTCGTGCTTTTATAGCAGGATCATACATAGATTCTGCAAAGGCAGGCGGTAATGTGTAATAACCCGCGCTAATTGCTTTAATGCGATACACAATTTCTATGACATCAGGTGTTAACGAGGTAAAGAAGTTAACCCTGTCTTCACGAACATCCGCATATTCCACCGCCTCCGTTTTAACTGAATCGGCAACAACCTCAAAGCCACCCGGCAAAAGATCAACAATTACGATATTATTCAGAAACTTATTATCGAGCGCTCGTGCGCGAATATGAACTTCAATTTCGGTTCCAAGCGTTGTACTGTCAATAACCTCATCTGCCAAAGATCGAAATTCGCGATATATTTCTATTCCTTGCTTCAGAGAATCAGTGGAGGGATCCTTATCAAATCCTGATTGCGTGAGTTGATAAAAAAGTGTCTGCTTCTCGGGATTGGCTATAGTCATTTCCTTGGCATTCTCATTCACCGCCACTTTTTCGAAATTGCTATTCGTTGCAACCAGATTTTTCTCTAGAGTATCGTTTAGCGTTTCAGTGATGGAGAAAGTTGCATTGTCCAGAGGCTGGTTCGTTTCTGCAAAAGCGGCGAGCGCCATACTGATATAACTTGAAAGGATAGTGTTGATTTCCTCACTATTAATAGCCGCCACTAATGGCATTAGCAGTTTATCACCCGTGCGTTGCAGGCGCTCCGGGAAATGGCGCGCAATTAAATAAAGGTATTGGGCATCAGCAATATTACTCTCGTAAAAATCAGTTGCTTGCACTGTTTTATTTTGTGGCTTGTAGGCGTCAATTAACCGTTGAGCCTCAGTGCTATTTTTAAGCAATTGATAGGTAGAGGCAATATATGCACCCGTAATATCCTCTTTCCAGTCAAATGATTTGTCTTCATCCAAATACAACTGCAGATTAGTCAAATAATTAGTTGTCACCATTTCATTGCGTGTCAAAACGTAGATAGCATAAGCTTGTAAGCGCGCGCTATCCAGATTTGTGGCATTTTGACCTGCCAAGTCCTTCAGATACGCAATTCCTGCAAACAGCAAATCATTAGGAACATTGTAGCCTAAGGCTCGAGCTTCTGTTAAAAAGTGCATTGCGTATATTGATGCAAACGTATTATTCACGTTATCGCCAACAGTTGGCCAATAACTAAATCCGCCATTGGACATTTGGCGCTGCCCTAGCATTTGTATGGTGGTGGTAATTTTTCCAGCCGCTGCAGTTGCATCTTTAATAAACCAGGGCTGATTTTTCATTGCCAAAAGCGGCATGGCCTTACTTATCAGCTGCTCGGTGCACCCATACGGGAAATTATCAAGATAGCGCTGCAGACCGGCCACTAAAATCAACGGGCTATTGGCAACGACCAGATCTACCTCCCGATAGTCAGGATAAATCGACCGTGTAATTGGAAGGGTTTTAGTGACAGCGCTTGTTTTCCCGCTATCTATAGAGGTGAGAAACTGACTAGCAGGGCGCACACTAATCGTTGCATTCATCGTACTGGTTTTATCACCCATTTGAGCCACGAAAGTAACTTTTCCGGCACCCAACTCCGGGTTTGCGTGCAATTTAAACCGAACAGTTTGCTCTTGCCCTTCACCAATGGTCCGAGTCTCTTTTGCAGAGCTTATAATTTCAAGCTCAGGACTTACACTAAGCGCTATCGATACTTCAGCATTTACACCCGAATCCTTAACATTATTAGCAATACTTGCTGTAATTTCGAATTCGTCCCTTGGCGAGACAAATGCGGGAACATTGGGATTAATGATAAAATCACCGCGAATTTCCGATTGTTTCTCAGCAGCACCTACCGCATCGGTTGAAACAGCTACTGCCATCACCCGTAAAGTACCGTTAAAATAATCGGGAATCTGATATACCAGCTCACGTGACGTAGAATCCGCATCAATAATTCCTGACCAATACACAACTGGCAAATCCGTTTTACGTTTAAACGGATTGAGATGACTGGCTAATAGCTCCTCACCACCATCTCCACCCACGGAAGAAATCTCTCTATCCTGAATATACTTTGGCAAAATTTGATCAACGGTCTGCTGGGTAAGCACTTCCAATGCATGCTTTTGGAAAAAGAACGCTAAGGGATCAGGGGTCGCATATTTGCCTACTTGCAGAATTCCTTCATCGACAGCAAATACAACGATTTTCCCGGGTTTATCGGTTTTGTAGT
This sequence comes from Legionella sp., assembly GCA_030680075.1. Lineage (GTDB taxonomy): Bacteria > Pseudomonadota > Gammaproteobacteria > Legionellales > Legionellaceae > Legionella_C. The sequence continues at coordinate 44,075 of JAUXWR010000395.1, read as the reverse complement.
TAATTTTAAATGCGTCACCTGGACGCGCCAGTTTTGGTGTATCCAAATCAATTTGTACGGCATGGTTACTGTTATTGATGGTGAATGGAACAACGCTATAACTTAATGGACTTATAAATATATCTGGCGAATCCCAGTTCCGTACAAAAGCCACATTCACATAACCATCACCTTGAAAGTCTTCCGGAATATGAATTTTTTGTACGGAGCTGGTTGTATCTGTCTTAAACCATTGAGTGGAATATACTTTGTCTCGCTCAATGGTTATTAAACCGGCTCCCGTGTATGGTGCGGTAATTTGTAATTCAATATCTTCGCCTGCGTTAAATTCAGCTTTACTCAATTTAACGCTTAGTTCAGCATTTTTAGCTAACGGCAATTGACTGGCCCCAACTATATCGAACTTAACGCGACTCAACTCACTGTTATTTTCATCTAGAATACTAAGAGCAAATTCGCCAATTTGATCAGTAGGAAGCGTGAAATCACTCCCCTCTTCATTCACAGCGAATGGCTGAGTGTTAAGGACTGTTGTTTTAATTATCGATTGATACTGATAAGTTCCATTTTCCTTTTTTACCAAAGTGGTTACAGGATGTAATGAAAGCAGTTGCATTTTTAGCGACGCGACGGGTTGTTGCTTTAACTGGGGATTTAGCGCAATAAAATTAACACGTCGTTGACTATTCTGCTTGATATAATTCAAATCCCCATCAGGTTTATAACCAATAAAATAAGGTAGTGGGCTCACCAAAGCAGTGGTTTGTGTTGTAACGCTCCTGCCACCTTGGGCTTCAAACCCTTCAGCAAAAAATATTAACTGATAAGTCGCTTTTTCGAATCTATCCAAATTCAAATCAAATTGTGCCTCGCCCTGCTCATTAGTTTTTACTTCTGTTAAGGTTTCAGTAAACACCTTCGGGGGTTTTTCAGGATTTACCAAAGGATCGGCAAAAATATAATCAGGATAGTCATCAAATTTTACAGGCTGAGGGGTTAATAAAATCTTACCGATTATACGCCTGTCGACAGCAGGTGCACCATACAAATTCCAAAGACCGACGTTTGCTAGTAGACCTGTTGGGGAAACCCAACCGTCCGATTGCTCTGGCGACAATTTTGAAGTAATGCGCATACGATCGGGTTGAAATTCAGCTACACGAATGCTTGTTGATCCGAGGAGGCTATCAGCGTGATTATCTTTAACAGTGTAAAGATTAATAAAATATTGCCCTGTTGGGGATGTTGCATTAGTGGAAAAATCTATCGTTAAAAATCCCGTCGCATCAAGCGTATATTTTTGATCTAATATTGTCGTTCCACGTGGGTCTGTGATAGTTGCTTGCAATGGAAAACCAGCGGCCTGGGGTGCTGCAAAAGCACGTTTCACGATCATACCAATATGAGCCGTGTCGCCCGGGCGATAAATTCCCCTATCTGAAAATATGAACGCGGTTAAGCTGTTTAACTCGGGGTTATTGTAGATTCCACCCGTATCAAAACGAGAAAAATTTAATTGTCGATTGGAATTATTATAGGGAATAAACGATACATCACTGCCGATACGCGCAAGATAAACCGTAGGCTCCCTGTCCTCAACAAAATCCTTTAAGGTTGGAAAAGTCACCCGACCCTCTTCGTCCGTTGTGCGTGTCAAAATGGGTAACCCATTTTTACCGAGGATAGTGACGTCAACTGCCGCGAGGGGCAGGCCATTTATAATAGACTGTACAAATACATCATGACTGCCATCATTGTTATCCTTAACGATCATGCCTAAATCAGTAATAAGAATTAAACGATTTGCCTTGACGTCCAGCGGAGTATTATTCGTTACATCCCAACCTGTCGCCTGCAATAAAAATAACCCCTGCATTCCTTCGGGATTAGTTGGTGCTGATAAATATTTGGCCATATCGAGCGCTGTGTATTGTTGCTTCGTTAAATCCGAGGCATCAAACTGCTGAATTTCCGAAAATATTTGACTGATATTTTGTTGGGTAAAACTCTGATTAATAAAATAGGGGTTATTGAAATCACCGTCTGTTTGCGTCACCAATTGATTAATGTTGTCTGGCAAGACGCGAGCAATTTCAAATTTAACAGCAGGTAAACCTCTCACCAGAATGGAGAGTTTTTTCTCGCTACTTAAAGCCAGTAACGCACCTTTATGAAGAAATCCAATTTCTTTTGGGAATTCAGGTACTTTAACTACGGTTACAAAATCATTCGTTAACGCAAAATCCCCAAATCCTCGTGTTCCTTTATCAATCTTAATAAACAGGTAACGGGGTGATTGTGCTTTAAATTTATAGCTATGCAAAGTAGCATAATTGCGATCGGCTGGAAGCCCTTGTAACGTCAAGGGCGTTGAAAGTGTGAGTATATTTGCGCTTACCTCGCCCGGATTTTGCCATTCGTAGTTTAGTTTCTCTTGTTCTAACTGAGTTGCCGGGTAGTTTTGTGGTAACAAAAAGACGTGTAAAGATTTATTAAGCGCCTTTTCGGTGACCCCTAATGTGGTTTCAATATTTAGTATCTGCTCAGGCCTGTCTTGCTCATTGCGAACAATAGAAGCGTCAGCTGATGTAACCTTAAAGTAGCTGCTGACATCAGGAATTAACAGATTCCTGGCGATGGGTGTCTCAGTTTTGGCGGTATCAGAAGCAGATTTGACGCCCTCGGCAATGGTTAATGATAAATAGCGAGAGACGTCGGGAATTGATAATGTTTCAGAGCGCAAATAGGCAACTCGCTTATGCTCATCATAGCTTACCGTGAAATTATACTGCCGCGACTCCAGAGAGCTCTTGCTATTTTTGAGCGCTTGCAATAAAAGCGATGTTTTGCTTTCAAAACTCGCCGTATCTACGGGAAAATTAAATTCGATGGTTGCAACCACTTGTCTAATTTTCACATTTACCGGATCTTGATAAAAAGTAAACTCTCGTATTTTGGCTTCAAAGGGCTTTGTGGCAAATGAGTAATGAAAACTCTCCATTTTAGTGCCGGAAGCAAAAAAATCTTTTGAAAATTTCACCTCAAAAATTTGACCTGCGGGCCACTCTTCATCGGGTATAAATAATAACCGACTGTCACTATCCCACACCCATTTACCTTTAAGACCCGGGCTAAGCTCAATCCCTTGGGTTACTTCTTTATTAACAGCATTAAGAGGCGCTACCGATTGAGGTGTAAACTCCTCTGCTTTATAGCCAAAATCAATGGTAAGGGAATCGGGGACCATCGTTTCTGCAACAGGTGTTATTTGAGGGGCCGTGATGGAAGCGGTGACTAGCCGTGGTTTGGGTTGATTTTCATACCAGATATATCCACAGGTAGCACCAATTATCAACGCGATAATTAAAGACGTAAGCCCCCAAAATGATTTTGGATTATTACAAGCCTTTTGCCGCAGAGAAGTAAGCCAAGGGGGAGAGTTCCAATTAACTCTACCCAGGATGAGAGCAAAAAAAGAACCAATTCTGGTTGTTTTTTTTGAAATAGTTTTATTGTTCATATATCATCCAACTTGACAAGAGACTGCTTGTGCCATACGGTATGGCACTCATCACCTGTTACCTATTTATGAAATTATTTTTCAAGACCACTAGAATAATCCTTGTTGCACTATTTGTCAGTGGTTGCGCACTATTATTTTTAGTACCTCGCCCTCCCCTATTGGAAAATCTGAGTTTTTCGACGGCAGTTTTTGATGAAAAGCATCAATTGCTCCGTTTGACACTGAATAAAGAGGAGAAGTACCGCTTATATACGCCTTTAGCGGCTATTGACCCCAAGCTTATCAATGCCACCTTGCTCCAAGAGGATCAATATTTTTATTGGCATTACGGCGTAAATCCTTTTGCGATGATTAAGGCCGCCTGTCAAACATACCTTCGTCATTCAAGGCGTGTGGGTGCATCAACGATTACTATGCAACTCGCTCGGATGCGGTATGGAATCAATTCAAAGAAATTATCGGGGAAAATCTGGCAGATTATTCGCGCGATACAACTGGAAGTGCACTATAGCAAAGACCAGATTCTGGAAGCTTATTTAAATATGGCACCGTATGGTGGGAATATCGAAGGAGCGGGTGCTGCGAGTTTAATTTATTTTAATAAAGAGATTAAGAAAGCAACTTTAGCCGAAGCGTTAACCTTAAGTATTATCCCCCAAAACCCGGCTCATCGAACGCCGCGCAATACTAAACTTAACGACATTCGGGATAAACTTTTTTTACGTTGGGTAAATCGATATCCTGAGGATGCCAGTAAAAAGGCCTCGTTGGATTTACCCCTTGAGATGCAAACCGTGCGAAATTTGCCATTTATAGCCCCTCATTTCGTCAATGGACTATTAAAAGATATCTCGCCTTTACCCCAAGTGATCAATACGACATTGGATGCCCGTTTGCAAAAAATTCTGGAAAGGGTTACACACAATTACATCAAGCGTAAAAATAATCTAGGTGCCTACAATGCCGCGATTTTACTCGTGGATACTCGTGATATGAGCATTAAAGGAATGGTCGGTTCTGCTGATTTTTTTAATAATAGCATTGGCGGTCAAATCAATGGAACACTGACCAAGCGCTCACCGGGTTCCACTCTTAAACCTTTTATTTATGGATTAGCACTTGATCAGGGGTTAATTCACCCGGCTACCGTTTTAAAGGATGTACCCCGAAGTTTTGGTAGTTATAACCCCGAAAATTTTGATTATGATTTTATGGGGCCTATAAAAGCGAAAGATGCATTAGTGTTAAGTCGAAATATCCCGGCTATTTATCTTGCAAGTCAATTGAACAAGCATAATTTATATCAACTACTCAGTGAGGCAGAGGTTAGTAATTTAAAATCAGAATCCTTTTATGGCCTTGCACTAACACTGGGAGGGGCTGAACTTAGCATGAGTGAATTAGCAAGTTTATATGCCATGCTGGTAAATGATGGCGTGTGGCGCTCACTGCGTAAACGAGCAGATGAACCGTTATCGCTAGGAAAGCGTCTTTTAAGTCCTGAAGCCAGTTTTCTGGTGCTTGATATGTTAAAAAATACACCCAATCCAGAGTCTGCCTATACAAGTACCTCAAATAAATCGACCGTTTCATGGAAAACGGGTACCTCATCGGGTTTTCGTGATGCCTGGTCGGTGGGTAGCTTTGGTCCTTATGTGTTAACTGTCTGGATTGGAAACTTTGATAACAAAAGTAACCCAGCCTTTGTCGGCAAAAATATTGCAGCCCCTCTGTTTTTTGAACTGATTGATGCCATTAAACATGAAAGAGGCTCATTACCTGTTATAGATAAATACCCTGAAAGCATGAATTTAGTTCAGGTAGAAGTCTGTAAAGCATCGGGCATGCTGCCTACCCGTTACTGCCGTGATAAAGAAATGACCTGGTTTATTCCCGGAAAATCTCCTATACAAACGGATACTATTTATCGCGAAGTAGCCATTGATAATAAAACGGGTCTTCGTACATGTCATTTTAATGAAAATACGCATTTTGAAATTTATGAATTTTGGCCATCTGACTTATTGAAAATTTTCAAACAGGCAGGAATCCAGCGTCGAACACCACCCTTTTATGAACCAGATTGCACATTAAACAATAACACAGGCTTAAGACCTCAAATCACCTCCCCTCAAAGTGAAATAAGTTATATCGTACGCGCTAACACGACGCAAAAAAATCAAATACCTTTATCAGCGGTAACGGATGCTGATGTTAAAAATCTTTACTGGTTTATTAATGATGCCTTTTTAGCAAGAACGCAGCCAGGCCAATCTTTTTTCTGGAATGCAAGACCCGGGAAATTCATTGTCCGGGCAGTGGATGACCACGGCTTATCAGACGCTCGCGATATCATAGTTCAGCTGGATAGTTAGATCAGTAATTAAACGCTGTGGGCACTCCCTAACGGTCGCGTGTTAAATAACGAGATGTCCCTTTGAATACCATTTACAATTCCCTGAAATATACACGCGATCCTCAACTACTTCGCAATTAACTTCCCCTTTCCTGTAAGAACCTTGAATGGCGTGTAAAACTGTTTTGTTTAACCGCTCAGCCCAAAAAGGTGCCAAAACGCAATGAGCAGAGCCTGTAACCGGGTCTTCGGGAATATTATGTTTGGGATAGAAACAACGTGAATAAAAATCCGCATCTTCAGATGAGGCGGTTAAAATTAATCCGCGTTTAGGTAATTTGGCTAATGCTTTTAAATTTACCTGCGCACGCCTGACCTTGTCTTCACTGGCGAGCAGGATAAGGTAATCCAGATCACTTTCAAAAACATCAACTACTGGTTGATCAATTAGTGAAATCAGAGAATCAAGACAAGCTGCGAGAGACCAGGTTAATCGGGGAAAATCCAAGGTATACTGATTTCCCTTTTTTCGAACACTCAATTGACCACTAAGGCTCAAAAAATCGATGGTATCAGTCCGGGACTTACCCAATTCAAATAGCGCAAACCCCGCGGCAAGTGTTGCGTGACCGCATAAGGTAATCTCTCCTTTAGGCGTGAACCAGCGGATATGAAAACCCTGCGAATCTTCGATGATAAATGCCGTTTCAGATAAATTGTTCTCAACGGCAATGGCTTGCATTAATTCATCGTTAAGCCATTCATTTAACAAGCAAACTGCCGCTGGATTGCCGTGAAATATTTTATCAGTAAAAGCATCAATCTGAAAAATTTCAATACTATGCACGACACACCTCATGAAAACAAAAGAGAAGATTACCTATCTCAAATAAGTTTAGCAAGGATTGCACGTCATTTTGGAAATTACAGGGGTATTTTCTTTAAGCAACTCAATAATATTCTCTTGCTCTAATAATTGAGGTAGCACGTCGGCCAGGCTCGGATCAGTGCTCCATGCATGCAATCTTGCCATCAACTGTTTCCGGTTGCTCCAAATGGCTGAAGAACTCGCTGAGCCTGTATACTCCATCACATCATCCATTATTTTTGTGACGCGAGGGAGTATATTTTTTAAATCTTCACTCGCATACATTTTAAGAAGTTTGGCCTTGAATTCACTGCATGCAGATTGGGCTTCATAACGTTTCTTGACTAAGGGATACATAGTAATGGCATGAGCCCATAAAAGCCCAGACATTAAACCCAATGCCGCGTCTTGTTTTGAGTCCTTTATATTCCAGGCAAAAAAACTAAATATAGCCGCAGATAGAGTAATAAAACTCCTTTGACTGAGTTCATAATTGTTGTAGCGATGTCTTTCGGAAAAAAAATTATTGCCCACCCGATTAAAATCAACTTTATACCCGAAATAACGATTTAACCAATCCCTAAAATTCATATTCGTCTCCAAAAAACATGCATTTTATCATGCAATCAACTACCTTTTACAATTCTCTTAACTAAAAATCGCGAAGGTGATAGTGCTTGTTCTAAACGACGCGGTAAAAAATCAGGTTCATTATTTATTACTGAAGCTAACCATTCTGCACACAATGGTGCCGTGGTTAATCCACGCGAGCCAAAACCCGCACAGACGTATAAACCGGGGTAGTAATTACCCGAGTAAGGCAGCCAACGCCTGGAGTCCGTGGCAAGTGGACTAAAGGTTTTTAAAAAGGCCGCCGCATCAGGAACAGGACCCACTAATGGTAAATAATCAGGAGTTGCCCCTCTAACACCTTGCCAATTACCAATTACCTGATGGCTAAAGACAGGCTCGGTTGTTAGAGTTGCAAGTTTTGTCAAATTTTTCTGATCATCATTATCGCCAGTATGCAGGCTTTGATGATAAGTTGCTCCGAGGATGTGCTGATTTTTCCATGCAGGCAGAATATGCCCTTCTCCGCATAGGGGTATTTTTAAACAGTTACTATCGGCGTTACCTGTAATCATTGTTAACTGACCTGCCATTGCTTTCAAAGGGAGATGTGAGGTTTGTTTAAAAAGATTTGCCTGAAAACCGTTAGCAATAATCACTACTTCACTTTGGTATTTCCCATTTAAGGACCATAGCCCTTCTTTATACTCCAGTTCATCGACAAAGAAATCCGGTACAAATGTAATACCTTTTTGTTGTGACAAAAAATCACAGATTGCTTTGCAATCCAGCCATCCTGATAGAGGAAGATACAACCCGCTGGTATGAAGTTTAACGCCTGCAAGTTGAGTCGCCTCGTCTTTATTAACCAATTTTCCAAGAACAGGATAGGCTTTGAGCCATTCGCGCATACTGTTTTGTGATATCGTTTCTTTCTCATTAAAAGCCATTTGCAATATTCCGCCAAGCTCTCCGACAGGATGTGTTTTTAATAATTTGGCATAAAAACGATGGGCGTATAAATACGCGCTTAGCATAAAAGTAGTCAGCGGGGAGCAAAAGGCCGACAATTTGGGATACAACACTGCTCGAGGAACGCCAGATGCCCCCATGCCAACGTCAGGGTTACCCTCTATTAACAAAACATCCCAACCGCGCGTGGCCAGTGAGTAGGCGCTGAAACACCCGCCAAGACCCGCTCCCAATACAATAGCGCGTTTATTTTTTACAGGCAGTGGTGCATTAACATGCCAAGGGGTGTTTCTTCGCTGTCGTCTAGTGCATTGTTCAAAAATTGCGTGAGATTTTTGTACGCTAAATCCTGCCTGTTGCAAATCGTTTTTTACAGCATCCATAGCCATCGTACTTGTTAGAGTCGCGCCCTCACCTGATAATAGCGCTACTGATTTCATTAACCCCTCATTTTTTATCAGATGGGTTAATTCATTAAAATACCAGGCATCAACAAAATGCGCGCGCAATTTTTTTTCAAGAATGGCGTCTCCACAGAGCACTAACTCATTAAAGCAGGTAAATGCCTCACCAAGCATTAAGGTCAGTGTAATTCTGCCTTCCTCAAAAGAAAACTGATGAAATCCGGGTGTTAAAATTGGGTAGTTTTCCTGCAATAACAATGATTGGGGCTTAAAGTCAGGCCACAAGGACAAAACACGAATCAAATCATCTTGTGTTAAGGGGTGATTTTCGCAACTAATATAATGAAGACGCGCGGTTTTTGGCGCATGCTGCAACCAGTAAGACCAACTGATTAAAAAATTAAGACCCGCTCCAAATTGAGTCTCAGCAATAATGAAAGAGCTTTGTTCCTTTAAACGTTGCCAGCGAGAAGGCAAATTATTGCCCTGAATAAAAACACGTTCGGCTTTATTTACATCATCAACACCCGAGCAATAAACTCTATTTGAAGCAGCACAATAAGGCAAACCATCACGCCATATCAATTGTGCCACTTCAATGGAGGAAAAAGGACTGCTCACTCATTACCCTAAGTTAGATTCAGGCAACTATAATAACAGAATCTAGGCCGCAACAAGACTCACATTGTCCTCTATAACAAGTGATTTATTATTACTTAACCAGCGTTTGATAACAGGCGCCATTATTACTAAAACAACACTTGCCAAAATGGCGAGCATTCCAAGGCACAAAAAGACATGGCTGTAACCCGCATTGGTTAATAAAGGATTAACACTCTCTTGCCCAAGGGTCATCCAGTTAGAGCTGTAACTCGACAAGGTAGCACCAACACCCGTTGAGAGCATCCACATCCCCATCATTACGCCCTGCAAAGAGCTTGGCGCCAATGCACCAATCATTGCATACCCGATAGGAGAGATTAACAACTCACCAATACTTTGTAAGATAAAACTCAAAACAACCCAGCCAGGAGCCACATACCCACCCGCGTTTGCATTAGAGATTCCTACCGGCAAAAGCGCAAATGCAAGCCCTATTAAAAGGAGCGCCATAGAAAATTGCATGGGAATATTTATCTGCACGCCCTTTCTGCGCAGGCGAATAAAGAGAGCACTTAACAAAGGCCCGCCGACAACAATACATATCGTATTGATATTTTGAAACCACTGAGGCGGAATAGTAAGTGTTAACCAGTTGCGCTCTACATTATGCGCAATAAAATGCGTTAACCCCATAGGGCCTACCTGGAAGAGGGTCCAAAAAATAGTACCCACTATCATTAGGACAACAAAGGCGAAGATTTTCTCTCGCGCCTCTCGTGAAGCTTGCTGCAAAGCCAACCTATAGATAACGACCAGCATCAAGAGCCCGGTTGCCAGCACCAGTCGATTAGCAAACTCTGCATAATGAAGCAATTGGCTTAAGATGAAAGGTAGCCCGCAGACCATCATTAAACCCACTATAAATGAACGCTTTTGTTTGCTTTTACTCAACCTGCCATAAACGGTACTTGTATCGGCAAGAGCTTGCCAGGAATACAAGCAAATGAATAATGCAACGAGATTGCCAATGCTACTTAAGAGAAATAATCGAGGATAATTATTAAGGAGTTGGAAATAGCCGCTTAAACTAAACCCCACAAAAAAGCCAATATTCATCCCGGCATAATTGAACAGAAATGCGCTTTCACGACGAGTATCTTCGGGGCGGAAACGCTGCGTCAACATGCAATTTACGCAGGTGACGTTTAAACCTGAGCCGGTTAAAAAGGCAGCAAGACCATAATAGAGGTAGGAGGAACTTGCAAACGAGAGAAATATACAGCCTGCGATTTGTGCCAGCATACCTAAACTGAACAAGGCGCGATAGGATAAGAAACGACCGCCCCAATAACCGCCTAACAGATGCAAGGCAAAATTGAAAGCGACAAAAACACCCATAATACTATTTGCAAATTTTGAGGTTAATGCTAAAGGACCGGTCATGTACAAAACAAGCGTGGAGTACAAAACACTAAAACTTAACGTCGAAAAAATCTGGATACAGAATAGAGCGAAAATACCTTGAGGCAAGTTGTTCCATACTGCTTTACAGCTATCCTTAGTCGACATATTTGTTTCCTCTGTTAGCTATAACCCTTTGACTATGCCACGCATTTTTTTGTCTGTCTACGCCGATTTCAGCGATAATAGACCTACTCTGTAATCTTCTTACAAAACCATTCGCTTTCTTTACAATTCGCTCTTCTTTACTGCATTTTTGAACATTACATAAAGATGCTTTAAGAGGTTATACTAAATAAAAGGTCTCGGTGAGAGTTGATGTATGCGTAAAAAAATTTACCTGACGGGTATTGAAAAAAATTCAGGGAAAACATTTGTATCATTAGGGATAGTCACGATTTTAAAAGAACAATACCCAGCGCTCGATTGTTTCAAACTATTTTCGGAACTGGATAATTCACAAGTAAAATTACTGGCAACACTTACCAACAGTTCGATTTCACCATTAATGGAAATCAGCCCGGCAATCGCTATGATGCGCGATCAGCCTGAAGACCTTTTTGGTCGTGTTCTTGAATCAACCGAAACCAAAAACGCCAATAATCTTACTTATTTTGAAGGCACTGATTTCGAGAGTGACAATGGTGTTTTTGAATATGAATTTAATTTGACCATGGCCTATCAGTTAAACTGTGATGTAATCCTCGTGGTCTCTGCCAAGGACCGCACACTGGAGCATACGTTTTCTGTTATAACAACAGCTCTGGATATTGGTAAAAAAAATCATGCCCGTATCGTAACTGTTATTATTAATCGTGTTGCCTCATCGGATGAACAAGAAGCACAAAGACTTTTCGAAGATCGCTTAACTAACGTCAGCGTTATTATTGTTCCCGAGTTTGATTATCTTGCAAATCCCAGCGTTAATGATATTGCGACAAAGCTCGCTGCCCGTGTCATCTGTGGTGAAAAAGAATTAAATCGCACGGTTAAGCAATTGACTATTGCCGCTAAAACTGTAGGGAATTTTCTTGAGTCTCGTATCGATAGAAAAGGTATGCTGATTATTACCCCTGCCGACCGGGTTGATATACTGCTAGGCTCGTTACTAGCCGACCAATCGGCCAACTATCCCAAGATTGCAGGGATTGTTCTAACGGGAGAAGACATGCCAGGGGCTACTATTCTTGAAATTATTGCAGGTCTTGAGCACCCCTTCCCTGTTTTATTAAGCCCAAAGAAAACTTATGAAACGGCGACCACCCTTTTTTCGGCAACCTATCCATTAAGTGTTAATGATATGGAAAAAGTTAAAGCAGCCATCACTGCCATGACGCCTTATATTTCCGTTTCATTATTGAAATTAATCACGACAAAGCAAGAGATTTCACGATTAAGTCCTGCTATTTTCCTTTATGATCTACAAAATAAAGCTCAACAAGCCAAGCGCCATATCGTACTTCCAGAAGGCCATGACCCGCGAATACTTGCCGCTGCTGATTATTTATTAAAACGAAATATTGTTCGTATTACTTTATTAGGCGTTACAGAAAAAATCAGATTTTTAGCGAGAAGGTTACAGTTAGACTTGCCCAATGTTCAAATTATAGAAATCGATAAATCATCTAAAAAAGGAATATACGCCAAAAAGTATTTCAAGCTTCGTGAACATAAAAACGTGAACCTCCCCATCGCCATGGAGCGCATGAATGATGTAAATTACTTCGCGGCAATGATGGTCTATTGCGGGGATGCCGACGGGATGGTTTCGGGCGCTGAGCATACTACTGCTGATACAGTAAGACCTGCTTTGGAAATTATTAAAACAAAACCCGGGGTTGCGAAAGTCTCTTCTATTTTTATTATGTGTATGTCAACAAGAGTACTGATATATGGCGACTGCGCTATTAACCCTGAGCCTGATAGCGAGACCCTGGCAGAGATTACCCTGCAGGCTACCGAGATAGCCAAACGTCTGGGCATTGAGCCTAGGGTTGCCCTGCTTTCCTACTCATCAGGTGAATCTGGAAAAGGAAAAAGTGTTGATAAGGTAGCAAAAGCAATGGCGATCATTCGGGCAACGCACCCTGATTTGCTAGCAGAAGGCCCTATTCAATATGACGCGGCAGTCGACCCTGAGGTGGCGTCCAAAAAAATGCCCCATTCCAAATTAGCAGGTGATGCCAATGTATTGATTTTTCCTGATCTAAACACTGGTAACAACACCTATAAAGCCGTACAGCGCGAAAGTGGTGCATTAGCCATTGGGCCGGTATTGCTCGGTTTAAATAAACCTGTAAATGACTTAAGTCGTGGATGCACGCCGCAAGATATTATAAATACTATTTTAGTTACCGCCATTCAGGCTGGAGAAAGTTATGCACATATTGACCCTTAACGCAGGCAGTTCTTCAATTAAATATAAAGTTTTTTCTCATCATAATCAGAGTAATTCTCTTATATTATCTGGATTAATTGAAGGGATAGGTGAGAAAAGCGGCAATTGGCATCATCAAAAAACCAACAAAGAAACAAGATCTCATCACTACGAAAATCATCAACAAGCTTTTGCTGCGTTAAATGAGCAATTAAAACAAGATTTGGCCAATTACACTATCCATGGGGTTGGCCATCGGGTGGTTCATGGCGGCGATAAATTTTATCTACCAACGGTAATTACCCCAGAAGTGTTAAGGGAAATAAAGGGGTTGTCGCAACTGGCACCTCTCCATAACCCCATTAATGCCTTAGGTATTGAGTATGCGCTGCAACATTTTCCCGAAGCAACTCAGGTGGCTGTTTTTGATAATGGTTTTCATCACAGTATGCCGACACATGTACGCCACTATGCTATTGATGAGAAGACCGCCCGCCAATATTTCATTCAGCGCTACGGTTTTCATGGAATTAATCATGAGTACGTGGCAAATGAGGCCGCTATTTTCTTGCAAAAACCTTTAGACAATTGCAACTTTATTTCACTCCATCTTGGGAATGGTGCCAGTGCATGCCTCATTAAAGAGGGTAAATCGTTTGATACAACCATGGGGATGACGCCGTTGGCCGGGCTTGTGATGGGTACCCGATGTGGTGATATTGATCCGGCCATTCCTCTTTATTTGATGAAACAAGGCTTATCGATAGATGAGGTAGACTCGCTACTAAACAAGCAAAGTGGTTTAAAAGGAATGGCTAATGATAATGATATGCGAAACTTGCTCAAACGTCTTGCAGAGCATGATTCACGCGCCAAATTAGCTATAGACACTTATGTTTATGCAATACAAAAAATTATTGGTGCTTATTTAACTCAGATCAGTTCACTCGACGCTTTAATTTTCACCGGGGGTATTGGAGAGAATGCCGCAGCAATAAGAGAGAAAATTTTAAGCCCTCTCTCTCATTTTGGTTTTATAATTGATAAAGCGCTAAATGACGTAAGAACTGATGAAAAATGCCATGCAATTTCAATTAAGGGAACACCGGTGTTAGTTATTCGCAGTGATGAAGAGGATTTCATTGCTCATAAGGTGGCAGAGAAGATAAATCAAGCCACGGCTGTTGGGGAGTGTACAGAGGATTGATTAATCTCCGTGATTGTTTTCATGTTTCGTGAACACTCCCTGACGGTCGCGGCTCAGACGCCATAAACCGAGCCGCGATCGTTAGAGGGTGTTACGAGGACAACGCTCCCACAAAAGGCTAGCTCGCAACCGAGCCGCGACCGTTAGGGAGTGTTACGAGGACTCAATGCTCTCATAATACCCATCTCCACCACGGAACACTTCCAGCACTGCAGCAGGAGAGATCCGTGCTCTTCTTAGTCAGTTGATGCAAGACAATTACTTAACACCTCTTCAGCAGCCTTCACTGTCAGTTGAATTTCTTTCTCTTGATGCGCACTCGATACAAATCCTGCTTCATACATCGATGGGGCAAAATAAACACCTTTCGCTAACATGCCATGGAAAAAACGCTTAAACAGTGGCTCATCAGAAGCAGCAACATCATTGAAATCCTCTACCCGCTCTTTGTTATTAAAACAAAAGCCAAACATTCCCCCTAACGATGCGCTACAAAAAGGAATTGATAATGAGGACGCGACATCAGCCAGACCCGTAATCAACGCGTTTGTATTCTCGCTCAACTGCTCATAAAATCCAGGCTTTTCCACTTCAGTAAGTGTTGCTAATCCAGCCGCCATTGCCAACGGATTTCCTGACAACGTTCCTGCCTGATAAACAGGGCCTTCTGGCGCCAAATGAGACATAATTGCCGCTTTTCCGCCTACCGCACCAACAGGCATACCACCACCAATTACCTTACCTAAAGTAGTGAGATCAGGCGTAACCGCGAAAGCCGCCTGCGCGCCGCCTAACGCAACACGAAAACCAGTCATTACTTCATCAAAAATTAATAATGCATTATTGCTGTCGCATAATTCACGCAGACCTTGCAAAAATCCGGGCTTAGGCAACACAAAACCCATATTTCCAGCAACCGGCTCCAAAATAATCGCCGCTATATCGCCACGGTATTGTTCAAATAAAGCAGCAGTTTGCTCCAGATTGTTAAAATCTGCCGTCAGGGTATGCTCTGTAATGCTTGCCGGAATACCAGGAGTCGAAGGAATCCCCAATGTTAATAATCCCGATCCGGCTTTTACCAATAAACTATCGTTATGACCATGATAGCAGCCATTGAATTTGATGATTTTACTTTTTCCAGTGAAACCGCGCGCCAACCGAATAGCGGTCATGGTGGCTTCCGTTCCAGAGTTAACCATACGGATTTTTTCAATAGCAGGCATTAACGCAATAATTTTCTGAGCAAGACGAACTTCAAGCTCTGTGGGCGCCCCAAAACTCATACCATTATGAAGCACGTCACTTACGGCTTCAATAACGCCTGGATGGCAATGCCCTAATATTAAAGGCCCCCAAGAGCCCACAAAATCAATATAGCGCTTGCCATCAACATCTTTTAAAAAGGCGCCAGCCCCTTGTTTGAAAAAAATCGGCTCCCCACCCACGCCTTTAAAAGCACGTACGGGTGAATTAACCCCACCAGGTATAACGGATTGCGCCTCTTTAAAAAGATGTTCTGAATTGCTCATGAAAACTTCCCTAACCTGAAAATAAAGGCAATAGTTTAACTTTTTTTACATTATCTGGCAAAAATTCCCACACAGTTTTCTTTACATTACTAAAGCGAATCGGCTAAATTACACTCTTTGAAGAAAAAAAGGCTCATTATGCAAGATTACAAACGGTTTATCTGTGTTATTTGCGGATTTATTTATGATGAAAAAGAAGGCTGGCCCGAGGACGGCATTGAGCCAGGTACCCATTGGGAAGACGTCCCGGAAAACTGGTTCTGTCCGGACTGTGGCGCTGGTAAAGAAGATTTTGAAATGGTTGAGATATAGAATGCCATCAGGACAATTTTAAATCTCGGAAAATGCACGTCTTTGCGAACAAAGTGAAGCAATCCAGTGGGCTTAGAAAAGCTAATTAGCGCATCTATTGCTCATAAGGTCACGGGATTGCTTCGTCTTCGACTCGCAAAGACGAGTTATTTATCCGCATTTAAAAAGTTGTCCTGGTCAGGGAGTGTTCACGGAATTTTGGCTATCCGCGAACACTCCCTGAGGGCGCCACTCGGTAACTCAAAATGGCTTTAACACCACTAACAGAATAATTCCTATCAGCAATAGCGTGGGGACTTCGTTAAATACCCTGAAAAAATACGTACTTCGCGAATTCTTGTCTTCGCGAAACCCGCGCAGATAATACCCGCACACCAAATGATAAACCCAAAGCAATATTACTAAACTTATTTTCGCATGCATCCATATAGCGTTAAGATAATAGGGAACATTATAACTGATAAGCCAAATCCCAAGACATGTAGTAAGGATTGCGGCAGGCCATGTAATTCCATAATAAAGACGTCGCTCCATTATTTTAAACCGCGCAATACTCACCGCATCCGTCGTTTCTGAGTGATAAACAAATAACCGCGGCAAATAAAATAACCCACTAAACCAGGCAACCATCGCCATAATATGAAAAGCCTTAATCATTAACATGGACATACCCTATGGCTTTCGATGATTTTTTGAGCGCTTGAGATGATTTAATGCTTCCACACCCAACGAAAAACCCATCGCAAAATAAACATATGCGCGAGGAATATGAAATGAAAAACTGTCTGCCACAAGAACCATACCAATTAATATTAAAAAGCTTAAGGCCAGCATTTTTATCGTTGGGTGTTTATCAATAAATCGACTTACCGGTTCACTTGCATATATCATTACTAAAATCGCGCAAGTGATCGCGGCCGCCATTACCCAAAAGCGGGTGGTTAAACCGATGGCCGTAAGGACACTGTCCAGTGAAAAAACAATATCCATCACTGCCACTTGAATAATTACATTTCTAAACGTTATTTCTTTTGCACTTGTCTTTAACGTTTCCGTTTCACTTTCACCCACCTCGTGATGAATCTCCTGGGTTGCTTTGGCAATTAAAAAAGCCCCTCCCAGGAAAAGAAATAAATCCCGTGCTGAAAAGGAAAAGTCGCTAAAAGAAACAAGAGGATGGGTAAGCTTGGCCAACCAGACCGCTGAGGCCAGTAATAAAAGACGTGTAACCCATGCAAACATCAGCCCCCATCGCCTGGCACTCCGACGCTGCTCTTTTGGAAGCTTTTCCGTGAGAATGGAAAGAAAAACCAGATTATCAATACCTAACACAATCTCTAAAATGATTAATGCCAGGAGACTCACCAAAATGTCCATTAACTCCATTGTGCAATGCCCTCAACGTAAAAATTGTAAAAAAATCATCCAAATTCAGTCGTGAAATATACGAGCCTACCTATTTATCTAAAAATCACAAAGTGAAATGTTTCACATTAGCGACTATCTTAGCTATAATACTGTCCGTTATACAAATTAAATGTGAGTAGCGACAATAATTAAATTAATCAAAAAGCTGTTGCGTAGGTCTCGGAATAAACATGAGCCTATTGTGGCCAGTTATATCATACCTCGTAATCAGCATAAATTATCTAAAACAGATATTAGCGCCAATGCCCTGAAGGTTCTTAATCGCCTGAACAGTGCCGGCTTTCAAGCTTATCTTGTCGGAGGAAGTGTCAGGGATCTATTGCTTGGCAAAGTGCCTAAAGACTTTGATGTGGCAACCAATGCCACCCCTTCGCAGATCAAAAGTTTATTTCGTAATGGTCGAATCATTGGCCGTCGCTTTAAACTCGTTCATATCATTTTTCACCGCGATATCATCGAAGTAGCTACATTCAGAGGTAGTGAAGGGGCGGAAGCCAATCAGCTAACCAATGAACGGGGCATGCTAATCCGCGATAATGTTTATGGCACACTCGATGAAGATGCCTGGCGTCGCGACTTTACAATAAATTCGCTTTATTACAACATTGATGATGCTTCCATAGCAGATTTCACCGGCGGCGCCAAAGACGTTCAAAACCGCGTAGTACGAATGATTGGCGACCCTGAAACCCGCTACCAGGAGGATCCGGTTCGCATGCTGCGTGCCGTTCGATTCACCGCAAAACTACACTTTGAACTCGCACCGGAAACAGCTGAGCCGTTAGAGCGTTTAAGTCCTTTAATAAAGCATGTTTCAAGTTCAAGATTATTTGATGAAGTAGCTAAAATTTACCAATGTGGTGAAGGCGAAAGTGTTCAACGCCTGTTAGTAAAACATGGTTTATTCGCCCAACTTTTCGCACAAACCAATGCACTTCTTGATAGTGAATACCCTGTCAATGCCTTATTAGGTATAGCTCTTCAAAACACCGATACACGTATCCGCGATAACAAACCCGTAACGCCTGCATTTGTATTTGCAGTACTTCTCTGGTTCCCATTAATATCACGGGCAAGAACGTTACAGATTGAAGAGAGTCTTCCACCCTTACCTGCTTTGGAAAAAGCCATGTCTCAGGTAATTGTGGAGCAAAATCAGGTAGTTGCCATTCCCAAACGGTTTACTCAGGTCATGCGTGAAATTTGGTTACTCCAATTTCGTTTTCCAAAACGTTTTGGTGGACGAGCAGCCAGTCTATTACAACACCCGCGTTTTCGCGCCGCTTACGACTTTCTGGCACTGCGCGCCTTAGCGGGTGATGAATCTATGGAGCTGGCTCAATGGTGGACAACCTTCCAGGACGTGACAGAAGATGAGCAAGTCGAAATGGTTGCAGCGCTTACTGCTGCACATCCCGTCTCCAAAAAACCACGTCGACGCAAAAAACCCAAAGCTCCTGTCTAATTGCTCCCTTTTTCCTTAGCAGGATCAAAATATACGCTAAGGAAAAAGGGGATTAAAACCTTGAGCATCGGGTTGAGTTTAATAACCTTCTCTACAATAGAATGAAGCTCAAAGCTCTTTTACGTTTAAATGCACTTCATTGGAAGCAAATTTGGCCACAATATCCAATTCACCACCCATGGCTTCAATATAACGCTTACCAAAATATCGGAGAAACTCACCAATCATGGTACTTTGTTATCTTGCTTTAGGAAGCAATTTAGGACTACCGGCACGTCAGCTTCGGTGTGCAATACAAAAACTACGAAAACTTCCAGGAATCCATGTCGTCAAAGTAGCCTCTTTCTATACAAGTAGTGCTTGGGGCAGAAAAGTACAACCTGCGTTTTGTAATACAGTAGTAGCTATTCAAACAAATCTACCTCCTCACACCCTGCTCGCGCGTTGCCTTTACCTCGAAAAAAGCCAAGGCCGCCTTCGTTCGGTAAAATGGGGAGCAAGGACACTTGATATTGATATTTTGTTGTATGATCAGAAAATAATTAATCATCCTAACCTTTCCATCCCTCATCCACGTCTACTTGAGCGAGATTTTGTTTTAACACCACTGCTAGAAATTGCCCCAGAAGCTTGCCTGCCTGACGGGCAAAGCATTGCCAAATTAAGCCAACATATCACTATCTCTACAACGATTAAGAAATTACATAGCACTAAGGCTTCTTAAGAAATATTTAAAAACTGAAAACCACCGCTTTACAGCCTAACCTGCTATCACTACACTCTATTTTTTAATTCCAAGAGTTAAGATCATGAATTTTAAAGAGGCTATATTAGCAGGCATTCCTGACGGACTACCTCCAACCCAATCTTATAATTCATCTGTAAGCCATGCGCCGAAAAGAAAAGATCTGCTCAATCATGACGAAAAGATACTTGCCATTCAAAATGCACTACGTTATTTCAAGCCGGAATATCACGCTGTTTTAGCCCGTGAATTTGCTGAAGAGCTGCATCAATATGGTCGAATATATATGTATCGTTTTCGCCCTCATTACCCTATATATGCGCGAGCAATTGATGAATACCCGCATCAATCCCGGCAGGCTGCGGCCATTATGTTAATGCTGCAAAATAATCTTGATCCAGAAGTCGCTCAACACCCTGATGAATTAATTACTTATGGGGGCAATGGGGCTGTTTTCCAAAACTGGGCACAATATCTTTTAACAATGCAATATCTGGCAACAATGACAGATGAGCAAACATTAGTTCTTTATTCAGGCCACCCTCTTGGACTTTTCCCCTCCCACCCCGAAGCACCACGTGTCGTAATAACTAATGGCATGATGATTCCGAATTATTCAAAACCGGATGATTGGGAACGTTTTAATGCTTTAGGTGTCACCCAATATGGCCAAATGACAGCCGGCTCTTTTATGTATATTGGGCCTCAAGGTATTGTGCATGGAACGACCATCACTTTATTAAATGCAGGAAGGCGCATTAAAAATAATACGACGGGCTTAACGGGAAAGGTTTTTGTCTCCGCAGGTTTGGGAGGGATGTCTGGCGCGCAGGCAAAAGCCGCGGTCATTGCTGGAGCTATTGCGGTTGTAGCTGAAATTAACCCATTTGCGGTTAATAAGCGCCATTCTCAAGGATGGGTTGATGAAGTATTCAACGACCTGGGAGAGTTAATCACACGTATCCATGATGCCCGAGATAATAAAGAAGCGGTGTCATTGGCTTATCAAGGAAATGTGGTTGATTTATGGGAGGCTTTGGTAGAAAAAAATATTGATGTTGAATTAGGGTCTGATCAAACCTCTCTACATAATCCTTGGGCTGGTGGCTATTACCCTGTCGATTTTTCTTTAGAGGAGTCATTGCAGTTAATGGCTGAAAATCCTGAAAAATTTAAACAGGAAGTAAGAAAAACATTAATTCGCCACGTCAATGCCATTAATAAGATGAGTGCGCGAGGAATGTATTTTTTTGATTATGGCAATGCTTTTTTGCTGGAAGCCAGTCGTGCGGGAGCCGATATTTTGCGCGCTGATGGAAAATTTAAATACCCCTCGTATGTCCAGGACATTATGGGGCCTATGTGTTTCGATTATGGGTTTGGTCCTTTCCGGTGGGTCTGTACTTCCGGAGATATGAACGACTTGAAAATAACTGATGCAATTGCCGCGGACGTGTTAGAAGAATTAGCAATGGATGCGCCGTTAGAAATTCAACAGCAGTTGGCTGATAATATTCGCTGGATAAAAGCTGCCGGTGAAAATAAATTAGTAGTAGGCTCTGCCGCAAGAATTCTGTACGCTGATGCAGAGGGTCGAATCAAAATTGCTCAAGCATTTAATGAAGCCATAAAAACTCATAAAATATCAAAACCCATCGTCCTTGGTCGCGATCACCATGATGTGTCGGGCACGGACTCACCTTATAGGGAAACAGCCAATATTTATGACGGCTCCCAGTTTACCGCAGACATGGCGATTCAAAACGTTATAGGAGACTCTTTTCGAGGTGCTACCTGGGTTTCCATCCATAACGGCGGTGGTGTAGGCTGGGGAGAGGTCATTAATGGCGGTTTTGGCTTAGTGTTAGATGGCTCAGAGGACGCTCAAAGACGGCTTAAATCCATGCTCTTTTGGGATGTGAATAATGGTATTGCACGACGTGGATGGGCGAGAAATCAAGGGGCGATATTTGCAATAAAGCGCGCCATGGAAGAAGAACCACTTTTATCGGTTACTTTACCAAATGGTGTCGAGCAGGAAATTTTGAAAAGTCTTTCATGGGAATAATTACCAGTACCAGGAGATTCTTGAGTTGTTTTTGTTAGTGTGCGGGGATTTTGACCCAGCCGCTTATGGGGCTGGGTTACTCACGCATGCCATTAACAAGACATGCCAAGGCTCTCTCCAGGCTCCGCCACATTCAGATCTTTACGCAACTGCGTAAGATCGGCGCTTCTCATTTCGCATCCATATATTGTATTAGCATACGGCACATATGGGTGTCCTTGGACCAATAAACGTATTCAAAGGCGGTGCAGATAAAGATTCGTCCGGAGTAATCGGTAAATGACTCAGAATGTAATAAAAAATGTGCATCAGGGTTTTCTTTGAGCAATTTCTCTGCTTCACTTTGCTCGCCTCTTGCGACATGGAGTAAAAATTTATTAGATCATAGCTGATTAAGTTTGTCGATCCCCATGCTTGATGAAATGATTATTTATAGAGATTGCCCGTGACACAAAGGCAACATACCAGGAAGTCATGGAGGAAGGGAACCTGTTCAGTCAAAAACGCACAAGACATCCATGTCGCTCGGAAAGGCCATCCAAGGCCTTTCACGTTTTGACTGAACAGGTTCCCTTCCTCCATGACTTCAGTAAGATTGTGCCCACGCGCAGGAAAAACAGTCTTGCTTACGATCTTGCAG
Source organism: Legionella sp. (assembly GCA_030680075.1). GTDB lineage: Bacteria > Pseudomonadota > Gammaproteobacteria > Legionellales > Legionellaceae > Legionella_C. The sequence goes on along the minus strand of JAUXWR010000395.1, from coordinate 21,544 downwards.
GAAATCAGAGAATCTGGCAGGGTGTTTCTCCGGGCTGTTGAAGGCCATGGATGGCCTTCGTCAAGCACATGGATGGTTTGGCGTGCCCGGAGAAACCCCCTGCCAGACTCTCTGGTTTCCCCGCTTTGAGGGTTGTATGTCACGAAAGATGCTGCATCGATGGCCAGGTAAGAGCGTTAGAAATAATTCTTCCGATAGCAACGCACTTAATTAAGATGATCTTGCCCTGGCTTAATAAGCAGCTGAGCCTCTTGATATAAAGTTAACTTTTGTATAAAATGACCAATATTTGCTCTATTTGGGAATGGGTATGACTTTTGTACTGCATGAATTATGCAAAAAAAATGAACTTGATCAAATTGCAAAAATCCAACATTGTATTGAAGAAGGTGTTAATATCAACGAACTTGATGATCAAGGTCATACCGCTTTATTTTATGCTGTACAAGACAAAAACGTTGAATCAGTAACCTATCTGATCCAATGTGCGGCTGATCCAAATATTGCAGGCAAGAGCACTTTCCCTCCTTTGGTAATCACAGCCGCCTTTAATGATTTAGATTGTGCTCTGGCCTTATTAAAGCATCCTCGTATTGATATAAATCAACGACAACTAAAAAACTGTACTGCCTTGTATGCAGCCGCACAACAAGGTTATACCGAAATAGTAAATCTCTTATTAAACAGCGGTGCAGATCCTGCGATTTGCGTGAGTGATAACCTGATGTCACCATTACATATCGCCGTAGTAAATGATCGCGCTGATATTGTTAGCGTACTTTGTCAAAAGGCTCCCCAACTTATAAATGTCGGTAACAGTAATGGCTGGGCGCCCTTACACTTTGCAGCAGCCAAGAACGTTCCAGTAGTTCTTGAAGTTCTCATTGAGAATGGTGCAGAGCTTGACATTACCAACAACAGCGAACAGACACCTCTTTATACAGCGATTGATAAAAGGGATCCTTCTAATGTAAAGACTCTTCTGGCAGCAGGAGCCAACCACCTCATTCCAGTGAAAGAAAGAGGAAAAAAAGTTTTAATGCTAGCGAAAGCAGGCTGTATGATGCAAAGGGAGCTGGTCGAATTATTATTGAACTACCCTCATCCGCATAAAGTTCTTAGTGAGTCTCTGCACGATGTTATGCAGAGTTACTATAGTTCTCCCAAGGTCGCATCAAGGCAAAAGCTGTATCAAATTTCAGAAAGAATAGTTCAAGCAATTAATAAACTTCCCCCTCTAAAAAACCTATGTGCAACGGACTCAAAACCACTGACTTGGAATGAGGCGTACATACAATTATTTCTAGACTCTCCCACAGTGAATGATACAAATCCCACCAATAAAGAAGCCCTACTGCGTCAGGCATTAGCCTCTATATTAGAATTACTTTCAGATCCCCTGAGTTGCCAACCCTACCTCATGTTTTTGAGTACGCAATTAGAACAATACTGGCAACAAACTTATCGTGCTGATTTCCCGGATTTTGATCAGGAGATGGTCGATTTTTGGGAGCATGAGGGAAAAGTATGGCCAGCTCCTAATGAGAACTATAAAAATTTTAAACGCAATCAAATCCTGGATAGGATTATTATGGATAAATTTAGACAACATAAAATGGGTGCAAAAGCTTCAAAATGGACTGGATTTGTTCCGCAAGAGACTTCTTCCCCCTTGCTCTCAAACAACGCTTTTTTTACTGAAAATAGAAAAACGATCAATGGGCTTTTGCACGGTAACATACACAACATCCAACGGTTTATTGTATTATGTGCAATGGAAGCAGGCAAAATACCGTTATCTTATTCAGCTGGCGATACCACTATAGAAATTACTCCGAAAGAGGTTTTTTCTGCTTTACATCGAACCGATCTCTGGTCTTACAAAATACCGCATCCTCCTCTTTGGATCAGGGTATTAGACTGGGCGGAAAAAGAGTTTACAACCTTTTCTCATCCGCAGCACTTTCAATCTATTCTTCTTACTGATAACCAGTTTAAAGGTACCTTGCAGAATTATTTACGTTTCAGTTTCTGCAATGAATTTATTAAACTTCGTCTTTTGCTCAACCATGTTTATAGCCTTCAACTTACAAATCAAACGTTGATCCACGAGCTAAAAAAAATTGACTCACAAAGTTTTGGAATATTACCTGAATTTGCAATTCAGCTTGATGAAAAACAATGCTTAGAAGAAGTGAGTAAAATTGATAGCTTAGAGGGTGATGGAAGAAACTGGAAGATACAAGAGAAACATTTCGAACTACTGGAGACTCCAGTTGCTAGATTTTCATTATAAAGCAGAAGTCGGTCGCTTCGTTCATTGCCGAGGGATACATTCCCTGTGTCAAGCCAGTCTCCATAGGAATCCCCTTCTTCGCTATACATCGTGGTTTTATCTGGAGCGTTGGGTATATTTGGAGGCTTATTTCCGCTTTTGCAATAAAGCGACCACGCTTGAGCATTTTCAAACCAAGTGTGTACAAAAGCTCTGACTGACTCAAATGAAAGAAAATTTTTTTTGCTTACTGTACCTAACCAGTCACTTATTCCATTCCATCCTTTATCCTTCTAGACCTGATAAGGATTGGACGGTATATCGTATGGCTTCATACAATAATTGATCCATTTCAATTAGATTTTGTCTGTTAATTATGAGTCAATAACATTCATCTATGTACTAGTTACATTCTAAATGGATTGCAAAACTTTTCAAAACCTTCATCCTCATTTTTCAGTTCTTCTTCACATAACTTTTTTAATACTTTATCTGCAGCTAAATCAGTTGATGCTAGACTCGCCATCATTTCTGATTTTGCGATTGGTTTTACAAATCCTTCTGCATACCACCGTGTATTAAATGGCTGCTTTTCATAATTCTCTGTGCGAGAAAAAAATGTTAATGATATTTTTTCGGGAAAAGATACTGCAGAAATATTACACACACTACGATAGCTCTTATTCGAATATTCACTTTTATGGCAACTACCACCAGCTTCTATAATAATTTTCTCCTTACCATACGTACTCAATACAGCACTTCTACATCTAGAATCAATTAGTATTTTTAGGACAAATAATTCAGGTTCAGTTGATGAACGTATTCTGTAATTCAGATAATCAGGGCAACGGCAATCTGTTATTCTTGTATCTTTTGGTAAATCAACGATAATATCCCATAATGAACATTCATCCAGTGAATCCTCGATACTAGGATGTGAAAAAACACTGCTATAATCCCCTAGTCGTTTAAAAATGTTAATTAATGAGTCTGTTAAAAAAGGAGCTTCCTCATTTTGCCATCCTATTGCTAACCACTGTAATGGGTGCGTGAAATCACCATGCGAATGTCCAGCACCAGGATCTTTTAATAAGATACCATTGGCGAGCAAAGCTTGAAATTGATTGGGCTCAATAAAATCAGTGGCCTTACAAAGTTCTGATTTAAATCCCAATTTTTCCAATTCGGTTTCAAGTACAAATCGTAGTGTTTTTTTATGAGGAATAAAATGATAGATATCAGTCGGGTGGGAGTGAGTAAATACCGGTGAATTATCTTCCTCTTCTAAAATACCTCGCCTCAATCCCTCTTCAGTTAATAATGTATTTAACTTTTTTAACTGACGTAGAACAGCATTTTCATCCATTAAAAAAGCCCCGATAGCCGCACAGTTATTTATATAACTTTCATCAGGTATCGTGGGGGCAGCTTGATTGTTACCACAAGCATAGAAACATGAACATATGAATTCTTTCATTTTTAAAAAATTAGATAAATCAGGTTTCCAGCTATCTTGTAAGGTATTTTCATTGTTAATACACATAGAATTTATTTCAACTTTAGATTTCATTATTACCCTAATTCACTCCAGCGAACCAATTTCCACTGGCACCTATAAGTTGCTTTATTTTTAATTTTAATGACTTAAATAAAAAATTTTTAACATTATAAATTATAAGAATTAAGAAATTATTAAGGCTGCGTTACAAAAAAATGATTTCGAATTTCCTCATATAACCTTTACCGGAAGAAAGGTAATTTGAAGCAATTCGCGTAGCATATTCGTTGCTAACACTGACCTTTCTCCTAAATTAGTACCACTTCCATGATGAGATTCGCTATTGCTTCAAGGCCTGATACATTTTCCCAAGCAAAAAAATAGCGACAGCCATTTTTAATGCACATAAAAAAACGCTTTATTGCCATTGTCCATATAATGAAAATAACAAGATTGATTTAGCGGCATGTCTATCGGTTGTACGAGCATTACGTTAATCCGAGCAACGATCGTTGTAACGTTGCGCTCACCTTCTTCTGTTGGCTCTCCTCTAATTGTTGCTATTTATAGCGTAAGCGCTGAAAATCAGTGGGATTTTAGGCGTTATTACACTAAACTTGAGATATCTATAAAACTGATAAAGTGAGTTAAACGTGTACAAACATATTTTGCATGCTACTGATTTAAGTGAAAACCATTTTAATACTTGCAAAAAAGCCATCAAGCTCGCAGAAAGTCTTGGGGCTAAATTATATTTTTTACATGTCGTTGAAATTCCATCATCCCTACAGTGGGCACAAAGTATGGGTTTTGCCGAGCTTGCCAAACCTGTAACCGAGGGTGCGCAAACAGTCATGGGTACTTTGAGTGATGCCTTAAAAATTCCTGCTGCCAATTTATTCGTTGAAACAGGCTCTGCTTATATGCATATCTTAAGTAAAATTAAGGAATTAAATTGCGATTTAGTGATATTGGGCGGACACGCACCAAATTCATTACCTGCTTTTATGGGAAGCACCGCACATGCTGTATTGCATCACGCCACATGCGATGTATTGACGATAAGAAATGAGCCGACGTCATCCTGAATGCCCGCGGCCGGGATGCTAACGAAAAGGACCGTTTAGTGCCAGCATAGCCAATTACTTACTCTAAAACCGTCCAAAAGAGCTCGCGGCCATCTCAGCAACGGTGACATCAACACCTTCATCAACTGAGCGCAAATAAGCTTCTTTACTAGCCGCTCGATCTTTGTTATCAAAAAAATGGTGATATTCATTAATCAGTTGTTTAGAAAAAACACTATAAGATTGACGCCATGCACCAAATCTATTCACGAGACCAGTTTGTTGAAAACCCACTTTTAGGAGGATGCGATGAGACGCGGGATTATCCATGTCTACATCTGCCTCTAATTTTTTCAAAGACCCATGACCCGGTTTATAACCTCGCATCATTAATCGTGGAACAAGTGACTGGACCACCGCCCGAACCATTACTGTACCATACCCTTTACCCCAACAATCGGGGAAGGTAGCATAAAATAATTCTGATTCTCCTCGTGCTGCATGTCCTATACCTATTATTCCTACTGAATGGCCCGATTCCTTTTCAAAAACCATATAGGCACTATATGGATCGTGCTCTTTCCAACGCTTAGTCCACATTTCAAATCGAGACTTTTTCTTTTCTTCCGTATAGGGTAGCCCATCGGCATATTTTTTCATCACATCCGGATCACCAAATAAGTCAAAACAAGCTTTTTCATCTTTAAGCTCTATCGAGCGAATGATTAAACGCTCTGTTTGGATGATAATCTGCAATCCTTCATCATTCTCTTTAATACTAATATCATGGTGCAAGGGATTATTGTAAATTCGCATTAACAGTACTCCTTAGTACAGCTTTCTACAGTTTTAACTCAATATTTCACTCTCGAAACGTTTATGTGGAACCAAAAATCTTGTCTATTAAAAAATCAGAAATCATAAGTGATGGTCAATTATACATTTAAGTTAATAAATTAGCACTATCGTGAGTTAATGTTGCGCCACACAAGCTCGTAGAATGTTGGTTAATTGCCATCGAAAACACAACCTCCTTAAATTAAAACATGGTATGGATTGGGTTATAATTAATAGTACTAATGACCTGCTCTTTTAATCTTCGGCAGTTAATTTAGAGGATGAACCCAATGAAACTTCGTATTATATTTTGTGAGCCACCTCATGGGGATATTGAGACTGTAGCAGGTGAAAAATTAGTGGTGGTTCGAAGCCCGTACAAAATTACACAGGCTGCTGCTGGCGATGAACGAAATATTGAGAAACAGGATGGCTCTAAAATTACCTATGAAGAGTATTGCGCAGAAACGGCCACATTGATCGCAGACACTGTTCATGCAAGCGGACTTACAGAACATGGCCCATACGATGATATTTCAATAGAAAATTTTCAACAACCTCCAAATTTTAACGCAGTGTGTGCGACAATAGCAGCCATGCCTAATTCTTACGTTCCAAATAGTAATCTTACGTTTAAAAATTGTTTATTTGCAGGTGCACTCTATACTGATTCAACGAGTAAATTTGTTCGTTCTGCCAGAGATAGAGGCGATGTATCGTTTAACATTACTTTGGATGAGGCCGCTTGGTCCAAGTTGAGTGCTCATGATGAGGCTCGTCTTGCATCACTAAGTGGAGTTACTTTTTTTCGTCATAAAGATAGTCCTGCCTCCAAGAGGCCCTTTATGGATGATTCTTTGTTAGGAGTGAAAACCAGTTCTCTTGTAACCAGGTTAGGAAACCCTACTTATTTCTATCGACAATTCTTTCGAGAAACAGGGACAATGCCTGAAGCTACGCTCAAAAATTTTTTCAGCCAAGCGGCTCAACAACAAAGTGATTACACATGCGGCCCCGCTACGGTTAAAATGGTTGCGAATTTTTATACAGTAATGCAACGTCGACCGTTTTGTGGCGAGCCGCTATTACATGGCGATATATGGCTCGAAATGAGTACAAACCCTGAAATGGCGCTGGCTGCTGATGTTAAAACAACTGAAGCGTTGGGCTCCGACATAGTAGAGATGAGGGAAGGTCTCATGCAAAAAGGTCTAACCGTAATAGATGATAACGGTTGGTGCACAAGTGACTACACGGAAGCTGAGTTACAAGCTCATAAAGAATTACTCTGGGATAAGATGAAGGACGTTCTAAAATTAGGCATTCCTATAATTCTTAATATGCGAGATAGGAGTGAGGTAGGCCATTTCGAAGTTGTCATTGGCATTGAAAACACAGCTAAAGGTGAGCGGATTATCCTGGCAGAACCAGGAACGGCTCTTGCGGGCAAGCTTGAGTTTGAGCGACCCAAAAAAGATGATTTTATTGCAAGATGGAGAAATATGAGTGGTGAATTTCATGGTAGGTTCATGATATTACCCCCAAATGCAGCTACTACAGCAGCAGTTGAAGCAATTCTTGATGGAGTACCTCATTGTCTAAATGGTGAAGCTAAACATAGGCCGGCGGCAGCTCCATCCCCTTCATAGAATATGCCGAGCCTATTGCGCTTATTTTCCAACAAAGATGTCTATTCTATTAAGTAAAATTTAAGGCTGATTGAAAGCCCTGCATTCAAGATGCGTACTTGGGAAATTACAGCTTGCGGCGCTTGACCCGTTTCATCAGTCGTTTTTTTCGTTTAATTTGACGGTCGGTTAATTTATTTTTCTTATCTTTAAACGGGTTAACACTACTTTTAAATTCGACTTTCAACGGTGTACCAATCAACCCAAGATGGGTTACAAACGCATTCATCAGATAGCGTTTATAACTATCCGGCAAAGATTCCAATTGATTGCCATGAATAACCACAATGGGAGGGTTATGCCCACCCGTATGCGCATATCTCAACTTGATTCGCCGCCCATTAACCAATGGCGGGGTATGCTGACTAACAATATCTTGCAATAAACGCGTGAGTTTTGGCGTTGAAAAGGCCTGTATTGCCGATGCATAAGATTCATCAATATCTTTAAAAAGTAAGCCCACACCACTACCATGCAAAGCAGAAATAAATCGCATTTTAGCGAAATTGGCAAATTGAAGGCGCCTTGATAACTCGGTACGAACACGTTCTTTATGTTCCTCATCAAGACCATCCCACTTATTAACAGCGATTACCAATGCTTTACCTGATTCAATAATAAAACCAAGCAAATGCATATCCTGTTCTGTTACGCCTTCTTTGGCATCCAGAAGCATCAGGCATACATGCGACTCTTTTATTGATTGCAGTGTTTTAATGACAGAAAATTTTTCAATTTTTTCATCAACGCGCGCTCGGCGTCTTACCCCTGCCGTGTCAATTAATGTGTAATTTTTATCATCACGCGTGAAAGGGATGGAGATACTGTCACGGGTGGTGCCTGGCAAATCATAAACAACTACGCGCTCTTCGCCCAGAATACGATTAACAAGCGTTGATTTTCCTACATTGGGGCGACCTGCAAAGGCAATTTTTATTGATTTATTATCAGAATCTTCTTCCGTTTTTTTATCAAAATTAGCCGTTAACTGCTTGAGCAACGGGTGCATGCCGCGACCATGTGCCGCTGAAATAGCATGAACTTCAGAAAAGCCTAATTGCTGAAATTCCGCACAAGTAATCTCTTCATCCAGCCCTTCGCTTTTATTAACAACCAGAAATACAGGTTTATTAATTTTACGCAATCGAGTTGCAATCGTTTCATCAATCCCCGTCAATCCCGACCGGCCATCTACCAGAAATAATACGATATCGGCTTCGTCCAGTGCCATAGCAGACTGTTTGGACATGAGCTCATCAACAGCGATATCATCAACACCTACCCCACCCGTATCAACTACAATAAAGGGTTTATCTTCAAACTCAGCATCACCATACTGCCTGTCCCGGGTCAAGCCTGGAAAATCAGCAACTAAGGCATCTTGAGTACGGGTTAAACGGTTAAATAAGGTTGACTTACCAACATTCGGGCGGCCAACCAAAGCTACAACAGGAATCATTAGATTAACTCACAGAAAAACGACTTAATTTACCATTAGCGGTCATAACATATACATTATTTCCGGCAACACCTGGAGCAATATTTATTGCCCCACCTAGTTGTGCACGAGAAATAAACTCACCATTTTGTGCGGAAAGAACATGCAACATTCCTGTTTTATCCCCTACGATAAGGCGATCTCCCATTAGAACGGGTTCGGTTAATCCTCGCGCTTTTAATTTGGTTTGCTTCCAGTTTACTCGTCCATTGCCTTTATTAATTGCCCAAATAGTATCGTTACTATCTGTCATATAAAGTGTGTTACCGCTCACTACAATATTGGTAAAGGTAGAGGCAGGTTTGCGCCAGATAAATTGCCCATCTGATAAAGACAAGGCACCAACATACCCTTGATAACTCGCCAAAAGCGCTACATTACCCTGAACAATGGGATCGGCATCAATATCAACAAGACGCTCAACATCACTTGAGCCTGTCGCATAAGCAATGCTGCGTTGCCAGAGTACTTGCCCTGTTTGAATATCTACAGCATCCATTTTTCCGTCAGAGTATCCAACAAGAGCTGTTTTATTATCGACAATTACTGGTGATGAGCTAGCCTTCAAAATAAGACTTGGTGCTCCATGCTCAGATACCCAGAGCTTATTGCCAGTTGATAAATCAAACGCATATAAATTACCATCGATTGTTTTGGCAATAACTTTGCCGCGCGCAATGACAGGCTTTCCTAATACATCGCCGGAGACACTGCTTTGCCATAACTCACTGCCATTGTCTTGTTTAAGTGTCACTATTTTAGATGCATCAGTTCCGACAACAATATGGCCTTGTGCAACAGTAGGTCCGCTGATGACACCTGCATTTAATTTTTTAGACCACAATAAGTTACCATTAACTTTATTAATCGCTTGAACCACCCCACTTGCGTCAGCTGTGTAAACCGTATTACCAACGATGGCGGGTTTTAATTTAAGATAGGTACTACTTTTTTTGGCAGGCCCCGTGGCGACAGACCAGTTTTCGGTCAGTTGGGTTTTAGAAGCAACAGGTTCTAATGCCTTTGGGCTTGGCGTATTATCTTTACCCAACATGTAGTCATCAAGCTGACTGCAACCAGTCAAAGCCACTATTATTGGCAGTAAAACAATTAATTTCTTCATGCGTAACCTACACTCTCTCATTAAACTGTTTGTAAGGGGCTATTTTTATCATTGGAAGACTGGGTAAGTGCTGCCAGCTCGTTTGTTTTCATCTCAAGATAAAGATTGCCCATTCCACGTGTTCGAACGGCAGTTATTGCCTCTTTATAGGATACAAATGCTTGCTGATATTGGCCCTTGGCGACAAAAATATCACCCTTAAGTTCATTAATAACGGGCATGTAAGCCGCATCCTCTACAGTAGTGAGCTCAGATAGCGCTTTATCATAAGCCTTCTGTGCGGCCAAAAGCCTTGCTATGCGGATTCTCGCCACTTGCTTTAGAGCTTTCATTGGCGAATTATTAGCAACAAACTGCAGCGTTTCACGCGCTTTATCAAAGTTATCCTGAGCCACATATAGCTTGGCCAATGTCAGACGAGCCGCGTGAGCATAAACTGTATCACTGTAGTCATTAATCAGTTGATTTGAATAAGACTTAACGCTCTTATTATCTTGATTTGAAAAAGCAACCATTAAATGCTCATAAGCATTGGAAGCCTGGGTGTTTACTTTTTCCTGATGCCATATCCAGTATTTGTAACCGGAGATACAGAGTAATATAAGTGATAGTACGACGGTAATCAAAGTACTATACCGTTGCCACCATTTTTTAATTGCATCCAGTTGTTCTTCTTCTGTCATGTAAACAGACATCATTTTTCTCCAAGAAAATCTTGTAAATAGTTACTCAATTGCTGCCTCGGGATAGTGACCTGGCAATCTTGCGTTCGCAAGGTTTTAACACTAACCTGATCATTTCTCAACTCATCTTCACCAATGATAACGGCAAATTCAGCACCGCTTTTATCGGCTTTCTTAAACTGACTCTTAAAACCGCCACCGACGGTGTTGGTGATAACCCTTAAGCTTGCTGTGTTATCACGTAACTCTTCTGCAATTAACAATGCCTGCTGCATGCACTCATCGTTAGCAGCGATAATAAATACAGAGGGAGCAGTCGCAGCTCTTGAGTCCACGTTTAACGTTTCCATTAATAAGAGCAGGCGTTCAGCACCCATTGCAAACCCGATTGCCGGTGTGGGGCTGCCGCCCAGCTGCTCAACCAGGACATCATAACGACCACCCGCACAAATAGTAGCCTGACTACCCAGCTTATCGGTTACCCATTCGAAAACCGTATGACCGTAATAATCCAGACCGCGTACAAGAAACGGATTAATATCATACGCAATCCCCATTTTATCAAGACCAACGCAAAAATTCGTAAATTTTCTTTTACTATCCTCACCTAGCGAATCAATCAATTTAGGTGCGTCTGATAAAAGAGCCTGCATCTCAGGGTTTTTACTATCCAGAATTCTTAATGGATTTTTATTCAATCGACGCTGACTGTCTTCATCGAGTTTATCGAAATGTTGTGTTAAATACTCTACCAAACGTTCTTTATATAGCTTTCTTTCACCAAGCTCTCCGATGGTATTTATTTGTAACTTTACGAACGGCTCAATACCCAGTTCGCGCCAGATACGTCTGCAAATGGCGATGAGTTCCAGTTCTATAGCGGAACCTGCTATGCCAAGCGCCTCAACACCAAACTGCACAAACTGTCGATAACGCCCTTTTTGGGGCTTTTCATGGCGAAACATAGGCCCCATATACCAGAGCTTTTGTTGTTGATTGTGCAATAATCCATGTTCAAGACAAGCCCTGAGGCACCCTGCTGTTCCTTCAGGGCGCAAGGTTAGGCTATCACCATTCAAATCGGTGAAGGTGTACATCTCTTTTTCAACGATATCCGTCACTTCACCAATAGTGCGTTTGAATAGCTGCGTGCTTTCAACTATTGGAAAGCGAATTTCCTCATAGGCATAATGCCATAAACAATGCATAAAGACTTTTTCGAGTTGCTGCCAGCTTGTAGTGCTTTGAGGTAAAATATCATTCATACCTCTTATTGCCTGGATTTTTTCAGCCACCTTGTGTCTCCAGAGAATCTTCTTCAACCTTCGCGGTGAACATAGATTGCATTCTGGAAAGATCAGTTAACTTAACTTCAGGATTAACTTGCGTGGTGGTAGTTGTTGCGGCTTCCTTCTTTTTAGCTGCAAAAAAAGGCTGGGCGTCTTTATTTTTTTGCCACCAGAAGCTCACCGCTATGATCGCGGCGATTGCGACAAGCCCTGTTACCCAGCGTACAACAAGCTCGCCTTTATTTGACTCACGTTTACTCTGCCAGAGTGCTTTCTCAGGCTTTTGCTCCAACGAATACTGATTATTAAAGGTCTGTAAAAAAGGCTCTGGCGACACGCCAAGGAGTTTTGCATAAGCACGAAAATAGCCTTTAATAAACACTGGCTCAGGCATTTGTTTATAATCGTCAGCTTCAAGCAACTCAATGACCCGCACTCTTAAATGCAGCTTTCCTGCTACATATTCTTTGGTAAATCCTCGCTTATCACGAATACGCGCCAATTGAGCGCCAGGATTTTCTTGTGTGTTTTGACTGCTGTCATCCGTTGTTAACGTGTTCATTTTTTGCTCCGGTATCCGTGATGTGATTTAACTTGGCTATTCTATCTTTATAATCCGCTTCTAACTTAAATTTTCCGGCTTTATGCGCCGCATCAGCGGCCATTGCGAGAAATGTAGCATTATCCAGAACCAGCTCCTGGTGTTTTTTTAAATAGGCTAGCGCTTTTTTCGGTTGGTTTTGTTTAAGCTCTATTGAAACCAACTCATATAACGATTGCTTCCGGCGAGAATCCTGCGATAGTGCTTTTACAAAATAGGATTCAGCTTTCGGGTAGTCGGGTATAGCTGACGCGCATAAACCGGCATTCTCATAAGCACCGGCAGAATTAACATAGCTCTCATCTTTTACGGCCTTGAGAAAATAGACTTCAGCCTCTTTATAATTCCCGGACCGGCAAAGGAAGGTACCATAATTATTTAACGATGAGCCACTCTTGGGCGCCAATAATAATGCTTTGTTATAATATTTTTTTGCCTCGGTTGTATCGCCCGTTTTTTCCAGGTAATAGGCCATAGCGCCGTTCACCTCAGGAGAGTCGGGAGCGAGCTTCATCGCCATTAGTAGTTTCCTTTTGGCGCGCGGTGTATCGCCCTGCTTTAAATAGCCCATCCCGAGCTGAGTATTATAAGAGGCAGCATCATCACGCTTCTCTGACAGCGCTTTTTTCTCAGCCTTTTCTTCGGCGTTATAGTGACAAGATTGCAGAAACAGCAAACTTGCCAGAGATAATAAGCACAATGACCTCAAAGAGTTCTCACCGCTATAGAAATAATTGCGCATTATAACCGTTAATCTGTGAATTTAAAAAGACTTAACGATTGTAAAGAAGAACTATTTAATTTATCTGCTTAAAAAAGGAGAAATAAAAGAATTATGTAAGGCCTGTGTCACGACTTTCGCTTCGTACAAGACAATCTTAAATCCCTAAAAAGCCGTCTTTAGGAAAGTTAGTCGGGTACGTTATCAGGATGCATAGGCTGCCAACTGACTTCACAATTTGCACAAATTATTATCTATCCTAAATGGCGCCAGATCTCCAATCAGGCAGCAGATATAATGCCTGAATCGCGAATCTCCTTCCTGTCGTCCCGGAATTTAGAGAGACTTAACGAGCGTGCGAGTTTAGTCTCTCTTAATGTCCGGGATCTATTTCAGGCTCGTACGGGGTATTAACCCTGGGATTATGACAAGTAGGATCTCTTGACAATTCACAGCCCGCCTACGTGCCGCGGCTTGGCCGCGGCATCCAGTAGATCTTAATCATTGGCAAATTTCTTCATAAGATAACGCCGAGTGCCGTTGCGCTTACTTGCAAGAATATAAACATAGGACGGTTGCATCATCCTTCCTTGAGTGTTGGACGAAGACCGAGATACTAGGAACTCCCTTAGCTTGAACCATTGCTCATCATTAAGCATTAGTCTATGCATTGCAAATTCGTTTTATAATTGATGTCAGAACCGGTATGTTATGAGTTTGCTCTTATTAATCAATGGATTAACAAGAACATATTTTAATTTGACCATCTACTGGATGCCGCGGCCAAGCCGCGGCACGTAGGTGGGATGTGAATTGTCAACAGACCCTAATATTGTCTGACAAGATGCACGGTGTGGAATGGATCCCGGACATTAAGTAAGACTAGGTTCGCACGCTCACCAAGTCTTACTAAATTCCGGGACGATACCCATTAGAGTGTGCTTCAATGATGGTAAGGCTAAAATGTTAGTGCTATACGTTTTCTGGATTTCATATAAAATCTCGCAGAGACAGCATTTTTTTCCGAGATTAACTATTGTCCTGTACAGCGTTGCTTTCAGCACTCAAGGAGTCTTTGGGAATAAAATGTAATTTTTGCCAACGCCTGGAGCGGCTTGTTTTATCTTTAACATCACCTGCCAGTTGGCCGCAGGCGGCGTCAATATCATCACCCCGTGTTTTACGCGTAATGGTGTTAATTCCTTTGCTCACTAATATTTCCCGAAAAGCATCTATAGCTGCCTGTGAAGAACGTTCGTACTGGGTGAGAGGGAAAGGATTAAAGGGGATTAAATTTACTTTGGACGGCACATTATGCAAAAGCTTAACCAATTGCATGGCATGTTCTGGCTTATCATTTACACCTTTGAGCATTACATATTCAAACGTCACTTTACGCTTTGGCTCATCTTTATAATAAGATTTACAAAGAGCCATGAGCTCTGCGAGAGGGTATTTTTTGTTAATGGGCACCAACTCGTTACGTAACGCGTCATTGGGAGCATGGAGAGAAACTGCCAACGCAACGGGACTTGTATCTCGCAAACGCTCCAAATCGGGTAAGACACCTGATGTGCTAAGCGTCACGCGTCGCTTTGCCAAGCCGTAGGCAAAATCATCCATCATGATATCCATGGCAGCAACGACATTGTCAAAATTGAGAAGAGGCTCACCCATTCCCATCATAACCACATTGGTTACCTTCTTATCATGAGCACCATTTTGCTGGGATAGCTCACGGACGGCTAACCAGACTTGTCCAATAATCTCGCCGGTGGTGAGATTTCGGTTAAAACCTTGCTTTGCTGTTGAGCAAAAGCTGCAATTTAAAGCACAACCAACCTGAGATGAAACACACAAAGTTCCACGAGACGCTTCGGGTATATAAACTGTTTCGATGCAGTTGCCGCAATCAAGTTTAAGCAACCATTTGCATGTGCCATCATTTGATTTTTGATGAACGACAATTTCAGGTAATCTGATTTCTGCTATCCGGGAAAGCTTCTCGCGAAGAGACTTCCCCAGATTGGTCATTTGTGAGAATTCGTTAAAACCTGCTTGATGAGTCCATTGCATAACCTGCTGAGCCCGGAAAGGTTTCTCTCCAAGACCACTAAAGAACTCACGCATTTGTTGATAGTTAAAATCCAACAAGTTGATTTTATCGCTCATCACTTACCTCAAAACAACTAATTATCTTGTGCAAATTTCATGGGGTTCGAAGAAAAATGCAATTTCGGTAGCAGCATTTTCTGCACTATCAGAACCATGTACAGCATTAGCATCAATGCTATCAGCAAAATCCGCACGAATAGTTCCAGCGGCCGCTTCTTTAGGATTTGTAGCGCCCATTAAATCACGATTTTTTGCCACAGCATTCTCACCGTGTAAAACTTGAATCATGACAGGACCTGAGATCATAAAATTGACCAGATCATTGAAAAAAGGACGCGCTTTGTGTACAGCATAAAAACCTTCAGCATCAGCACGGCTTAATTGGGCCATTTTAGCAGCAACAACATCCAGACCGGCCTCTTCAAAGCGAGTATAGATTTGACCAATTACTGATTTGGCAACAGCATCAGGTTTAATAATAGACAAGGTAAATTCAGCAGCCATTCGAAACTCCAGTTAGAACAGATTAAAACGCAGCATTATACACGAACAATGGGCTGGGTGGGTAATATAAATTCATTAATATTAATTAGGATCTGTTGACAATTCACATCCCCCTACGTGTCGCGGCTTGTCCGCGGCATCAAGTAGATCTCAATCATTGGCCAATTTTTGAAACGTTTTTCACGGCGAGCTGCTTCAATATACAACTCATGCATTTCATAATAGACCAGCATGTGTACGTTATATTTGGCTGTGAGGCCTGGTATGAATTTATTTTAGCTTGAAGCATTGCTCATCATTAAGCCTTAGTCTATGCATTGCAAACTCGTTTTATACTTGGTGTCACAACCCGTATATTATGAGTTTGCCCCTATTTATCAATCGATTAATAAGAAAATATGTTAATTTGACCATCTACTGGATGCCGCGGACAAGCCGCGGCACGTAGGCGGGCTGTGAATTGTCAATAGACCCTAAGTCATCCTGATCCTGGGCTCTCAAGATGATGCTTTCAGAAGTTACATCATTTTTTTATTTTATATCAGTTTCAGAGGTTCCACCTAAAGCATAATCAAATTGTAGTGCTTCACGATTCTCAGCCATCTGGTGTAAATCAACTCTATAGTCAGGCAGCAATTTTATGAGCTCGTTGGCGTGTACGATAAAATTGTATAAATCAGTTCTGCACTGGCGAAGTTTGGCACCCATTTCTTTAATTTTTTGGTGATAGTCAGCCAAGTCCGTATCGGTATCCGACGCAAATTTTGAAAGTTTGCTTATCTCTTTAATAAAAGCTTGTTTTGATTCATTGGTTATTTTTGCAGCAAGTGTTTTTTCTACCTTTTGCCACGCAGCCTCTTTCTTATCAAGATTATCTTTAAAATCATAGCTCGCGAGCAAGGTTATTAGTGCCTGCATTACCGTGTTTTCAGATTTTATAATAGCCAGCGCATGCAAATTATTTTTAATATCTGTGGTGAGGTTATCCAGGATTTTATGCCAATCATCCACATCTTTAATAAGCGTTGCCTGGCTTTGGGCGATTAGTTTTTCATGCAGAAATTCAAGCTCATGGAAATTATCGCTCATTTTAACCAATAATTTGCGTTGCTCTTCGAGATCTTCACGTGTATTAGCCCCGGGAGAATCGTCACTTTTACTGCCTTCATTGGATAGAAGATAATCAATAAATATCTTTTGCGCATAAAGCTGATAGTCCCTGGCCTGTTGCAAAATAATACCATTGTAAACGTTACGCAGAGGGACTCGCATTAAACGATGATAGAAAGTATCGGGGGTTTTTAACGCTTGAAGGAGATCGTCAGTCTGAAGATTTATTTTGTAGCGCTCAAGTATGCGTTGCGCGGTAATTAGCCCGTATGTTGAAAACCATCCAGATAACTCATTTTGAGATTGTTCTTCGCTCATTATTCATCCAGGTTGAATTGTATTGATCCGTCTTTGCGAGCGCCAGCGAAGCAATCCCGTGGCCTTTGCGACTTATTGGCAATCCAAGGTCACTGGATTGCTTCGCTGGCGCTCGCAAAGACAAAGCTCATGCCACAAAGACAACGTTCATATCTATGGTAATACCATAAAATTAATAACTATCAAGGGCGAGGCGATGGATTGGGTGATATTTTCAACTCAAACTTACCCTCAAAAAATGCATTAAGCCCTTTTTCATCGTCCTGATTCAATTCTTTTAATTTATCCATGGTCATGATTAAGCCATTTTCGTCCGTAAGCGTTTGATTAGTATGATCAAAGGTACAACCTCGCTCCTCGGCCCATACAATGAAGCCCACATCAAACAATTGTTGTTGTTCAGTGGGAAGTGGCTGTCCATCTTTCATAACTTCTGTAGTTAATTTGCCAGCATCATCGACACTGATAGAATATTTCAGCGGTGGAATTTCATTATCTTTGGCCCTATAAATCCAGGACTTAATGCCTTTTTCAAGATCCGTACCAATTGAAGTGCCGCTTATCTTTTCCCCGATATCATCGATTGCACTAATTGATTTATTCCAGATAAAATCCAATATCCGGCCTGCACTGTTATCAGCAATCAATGCCTTACTCAGTACACAGAAGTGTTCAAACATTTCCATAACTGACGTGTGCCATTCCATGTATGAATTTTGCGCCTTTGGCGTCTTTAAATCCCGGGCTTCTTCCTTCACTTTACTCCAATAAGGAGCAGCTTTAGTATCTTCCTTCCCACGCAAAATTGCTCTGTCCGTTTCACTTTTGTTTAAATTCTCTTCCGATTTTTCGTTAAGAAGACTTTGTTTCAACATCAAATCTTTTCGCTGAGCGTCAAGAGTTGCTTTCATTTGCTTCACTTTCTCTTCATTTGACATTTCTATAAATCCTCAAGCGGAATAAACTGAATAAAATAAAAACCCTTTGTTTTATCATAACACAATATTTGTGGGCTGTCATCCCAGTCACTCAAGACAAATTGACGGTAAAATTCATCATTAATGAGGTGCTTTGTCAAGCCAGGCTTATGAGTATGCCCATGAACCAAAGTCTTCACTTGATGGTGCTGCATATCACTTATCATAGCCTCTGGGACTACATTCATAGTATCCGGATTATAACGATGCGACTGACTTAAAAGACGCGCCCCTTTAACTATTTTATAGCGTAATCGAAACGGTAGTTTTAAGAAAAACTTCGGAAAAATACGATTACGCGTTAGTTTTCTAAGCCATTGATGCCCGCGGTCTTTCGTGCAATATTTATCACCGTGCACCAATAAAACAAGAGTAGAACCAAATTCGACAACGGAAGGCTCCATAAGCAATGTCATGCCAGCCTGCTCAATGAAATGACTACCAATGAGAAAATCGCGATTACCTGGCATAAAATAGATAGCTACACCCTGCTCTGAAAGCCATTTTAAACGGTTGAGGATGGCAACACTCCATGGCTCAAGCCCATCGTCTCCAGGCCATACATGAAAAAAATCCCCTAATATATAAAGAGTGCGCGTACTGACTGCCGCCCAATCAATGAATTGATTAAATCGCCGAGTAATTATTTGCTCATCAGGATGCAAATGCAAATCAGAGATAAATACAGCCTCTTTTAGCATATGGGTTCAATACAGATATGCTCATCCTGAAGGTATATTTGACATGCGCCTGCATGCGGCTCAATTGCATCACTTAAGCGATAAAAACCCGCAATAGAAACCAGTTCCGCATCAAGCGACTGGCAAAATATACGCGCGTTTCTGTCACCGGAAATACCGGCCAAGGCTCTTCCCCTCAATGCGCCATATACATGAATATTGCCGTCTGCCAGCAATTCAGCACCGGGACTTACTGATGAGGTAATAATCAAGTCACCACCTTTGCTCACGACCTGCTGACCTGAACGAACCGGCGTGGTCTGCATTTTAGTGGTACCCCCTTCGGAATTGATAACCTCTGTTTCAGGGACATATTCTTCAATCAATGGTTTATCGTGTGTAGCAGATGCGTATAAAACAGCAATGCCTTTGGTTTTGGCGAGAATAGCGAGTAAAGGATTTGCCCCTTGAATGGCAACCGGAAACAAACTATGGCTTCGCATGCATTGAAAAAAAACGTCAATATCGATATCGCTATCAGGCAGCGCACTGCAATCCAGTACAACGGGGGTGTTATCAAATAGTTTAGGGGCTTTTGCAACTACGTCATTGAGGTGTTCTGCAAATAAAAAGGTGTCGGTGCTTAACAGTTGCAACACCGTAAATGTATACAACCGCCCTTTTAGTTTAAATGCTTGCGATTTCAACACATTATCAATCATGTCAACGATATCCATGGGGATGTTTTTTGTTTATACTACCATGAGGGGATTCATAACAGAAGGACATCATCGTGGAGAAAACGTGGTTAGAGCAATATCAAGAAGGCGTGCCTCATGAGATAAATCCCGATGAACATTCGTCTCTTGTTGCCTTGTTTGAGGACTCTTGCCGCAAGCATGCCCATCAGGCAGCTTATGTAAACATGGGACATGAACTCACCTATGCAGAGCTAGATACTAAAAGTAAGCAGTTCGCCCTTTACTTACAGCAACTCGGTTTAAAAAAAGGCGCTCGCGTTGCCATCATGATGCCTAATTTATTGCAATATCCCATTGCCTTGTTTGGTATTTTGCGCGCAGGCTTCATCGTGGTAAATACCAACCCTCTCTACACAGTCGATGAAACCATTCATCAAATGAATGACTCTGGGGCAGAAGTTGTTATTGTGCTGGCAAACTTTGCCAAAGTCGTGGAGAAAGCGCTACCACACACAGCGATTAAACACGTGGTTATCACACAAATTGGTGATGTGCTGCCAACTTTTAAACGCCTTATTGTCAATGCGGTGGTTAAATATATAAAGAAAATGGTTCCCTCTTATACCATTCCTCATTCCATTTCTTTTAACGACGCGCTTCATAAAAACAGGGATAAAGAATTTAAACCAATACCCTTGACTCATGATGATATTGCATTCCTGCAATATACCGGCGGGACTACCGGTGTTGCCAAAGGCGCGATATTGACACATGGGAATATGGTTGCCAATGTGTTACAAGCTTATTACTGGCTGGCACCGCTTAATGTTGATGGAGATGATATCATCATCACCGCTTTGCCCTTGTATCATATTTTCTCACTCACCGCCAATTGCCTGACCTTTATTAAAGCAGGCGCTAAAAATATCCTGATAACCAATCCGCGCGATATTTCTTCGTTTATCAATGACATTAAAAATACCAAGTTTACTGCTATTACAGGTGTAAATACCTTATTTAATGCCTTGTTAAATAGCCCGAAGCTCGCTGAAATTGATTTTTCAAGGGTAAAAGTTGCATTATCAGGGGGCATGGCGCTACAAAAAAGTGTCGCCCTTAAATGGAAAGAGTTAACCCACACAAAAATATTAGAAGCCTATGGGCTTACGGAAACTTGTCCGGCAGTCACTATTAATCCGATGTATCTCGACGATTATAATGGCAGTATTGGTTTGCCTCTCCCTTCTACTGATATTTCCATCCGCAGTGAAAATGGTGAGGAAGTCGGTGTAAGAGTTAGCGGCGAGTTGTGTATAAAAGGCCCGCAGGTTATGGCGGGTTACTGGCAGAGGCCTGACGAGACCGCTTTAGTGTTTACTGATGATGGTTTTTTGAAAACTGGTGATATTGCCTGCATTGATGAGAAAGGCTTTGTCTATTTGGTTGATCGTAAGAAGGATATGATTGTCGTTTCTGGATTTAACGTATACCCCAATGAAGTAGAGCAAGTTATTAGTATGATGCCTGGTGTTCTTGAGGTTGGCGTCATTGGTATAATAAGTGAGAATTCTGGTGAACAAGTAAAAGCCTGCATCGTGAAACGTGATGAAACACTCACAGCAGAAGAAATTATCGCCCATTGCAGACAGCACCTTACCGCTTATAAAATACCTAAAATCGTTGAATTTTATACTGAATTACCTAAATCGAATGTAGGCAAGATATTGCGAAGAGCGTTAAGATAACAGTCGTGGTTCGCATAAAGCACCAACCGAGCCGCGACCGTTAGGGAGTGTTCACGGAGCATCGCAAAATAACGAACGTTGAAAAATACTCGAAGCACTTTTAGCCATCAA
>JAUXWR010000382.1 GCA_030680075.1 Legionella sp. | reverse complement strand
GGGGGCAACGCACCGCTGATCGCGCAGAAGCTGGCGGAACGGTTCGAAAAGGGGACAGATTTATTTTCCGCAGAAAAATAAATCTGTCCCCTTTTCGCTACTCGAGCAGCACCGTCTCCTGGTACGAGGGTACCGTCGCCGGCCAGCCGAAGTGCTCGCCGATGTGCTTCGCGAACGCGGCCGACGCTTCTGGTTCCCCGTGGGTCACGAAGACCCGGCGCGGCGGCTGCCGCATCCCGGAGAGCCAGCGCGTCAGTTCGTCACGGTCGGCGTGTGCCGAAAAGCCGGGGATGCTCTCGATTTTCGCGCGCACCGGCAGCATCTTCCCGTAGAGCCGGACCTCGGGCCGCCCGTCCAGGATCTGCCTCCCGAGCGTCCCGACAGCCTGGTAGCCGACGAACATCACGGTGCTCTGGGACCGCGAGATGTTGGTCTCGAGGTGGTGCTTGACGCGACCCCCGTTGCACATTCCGGCGCCGGCGATGATCATCACCGTCCCTGAGATCAGGTTGATCGCCTTGGACTGCTGCACGGTGCGGACCAGCTTGAGTCCCGAGAAGTGAAACGGGGAAGTGTGATTCGCCATCAGCCCGCGCATCTGCTCGTCGAGAATCTCCGGGTGCTTCTCGAAGACGTCGGTTACGCGCACCGCCATCGGGCTGTCGACGAAGACCAGCAAGTGCGGGATGCGTTTTGTCCCGATCAGGTCGTTGAGGTACCAGAGCACCTCCTGCGTCCGCTCGAGCGCGAAGCTCGGCACGATGAGGTTCCCGCCGCGCCGGCGCGTCTCCGTGATGACCGCGGCGAGGTGGTCCTGGATCTGTCCCGTCTGCTCGTGCAGCCGGTCGCCGTAGGTTGACTCGACGACGATCCAGTCCGCCCCGGTCGCTGCAACCGGGTCGTTGAGCAGGGGCTTGTCCCAGCGGCCGACGTCTCCCGAGAAGAGCACCGTGCGCCGCGCGGCGCCCGTGCCGATGGCGACCAGGACGGAGGAGGACCCCAGGATGTGCCCGGCGTCGCGGAATTCGGCGGTGATGCCCTCGCCGAACGGGATCGGTGTGCCGTAGGCGACGGGGTCGAAGAGCGGCAGGGTCGAAGTCACATCGTCCAGCGTGTAGAGCGGCACTTCCGGGTGCGGCCCGGTGCGCTTCTCGCGTTTATGTCGTTTCCTCTTGTCGCCGGCATCCTCTGTCTGGATTTTCGCCGAATCCGTGAGAATGATTGCCGCGATCTCCGCGGTGACCGGTGTCGAGACGATGCGGCCGTGGAAGCCGTCGTGGACGA
>JAUXWR010000377.1 GCA_030680075.1 Legionella sp. | reverse complement strand
CGGGGCACGGCGCGCGGGGCGCCGATCTGGCCCGTGGCCTGGCCGGGACGGTCTTCGACCTTGATGCCGGGGGTCTGGCCCTGCTGGGTGCGGCCTGTACCGGACACACCCGCGGCGAGACAGTCGCCGAGATCACCGTCGCCACCTGCTGGGACGCCGATCGTCTCGATCTCGCCCGGGTCGGCACAACGCCGCGCCCGGAGCGCCTCTGTACCGACGTCGCCCGCGACCCGGCGCTCATCGTCTGGGCCTGCGGCAGGAGCCGCCGCTAGCGAGGAACTACGGCCCGCTCGGCGGCCTGCACCAGCGCCGCCGGCGGGTGCGCGCCGACGACGACACAGCTGCCGCCAAAGACGAACGCAGGCACGGCGGTGATGTTGCGCCGGTGTGCATCGGCGGCAGCGTCACGCAAGGCGTCGTCGGCGGCGCCGGTTTCGAGGGCGGCGTCCATGCGGGCGACATCGAGACCGGCGGCGGCGGCGAGTTCCCGCAGCACTGCCGGGTCCCCGATGTTCAGGCTTTCGCAGAAATTCGCACGGAAGACGGCGTTGTGGAACGCCTCGGAGCGCTCTGGCTCGTTGTTGTGCGCGTAGACGCTCGCGGCAAGCGCACGGTGGGTGTTGACCAGCAGCGACTCGGGCGAGCGCGGGGCGAAGTCCATCCCTTCGGCGGCGGCCTGGCGCCGCAGGTGCTCCATCATCGCGGCGAGTTCGGCGGGCTCGTACCCGATACTCGAGAGGGGGAGCCCCGCCGGCGGCACCTCGGGATGGATTTCGAAGGGGCGCCAGAGAACCTCCAGCGCGATGCGCCCGGCAAGCTGCGCGCGGGCCTTCTCGAGGCGGACCGCCCCGATGAGACACCACGGTCAGGTGTAGTCGCTGAAGACTTCGACGCGCACGATCGGGATTCGGCCGCTCATTGTCCCTGCTCCTCCAGCTCATCGAACGTGTCCGCGTCCCCCAGTCTCGACCACTTTGAGCTTCGTATCGGTCCTTCTGATCATGCGCCCTCCCTGGCGTTCCCTGCAAGCCTGTCGATGGGCCTCGCGGAGTTGCCGAGACGATCCGGCTCAGAAAATGCGGTTTGAGGGAACGCGCCGTGGTACCGTGAACGGCGAGACACACGGGAGGGGCCACCGCGGATGAAAATTCTCCTCTGGATCGCGACGGCGGTGCTCGCGCTCTGGGCGCTG
>JAUXWR010000346.1 GCA_030680075.1 Legionella sp. | reverse complement strand
ACCTGCCGGGGCGACCCGAGCGCGCAACGCCTGATCGTCACCGGCCCGCCGGGCGGCATCACGATCATCGGCGGCTATCGTTTCCGGCCGACCGAGCTTGAGGCGCAGGTGGCCGCGGCCGATCCGGCGGCCACTGTGGTGGCATTGCCCGGCGGCGTCATGGCGCAGCGGCTGGCCGGCAGCGCGCTGGATCACACAATGGTGCGCGACCGTCTGCTGGAAAACGGCGCCAATCCGCTGCTCGCCGGGGCCTTCCGCCCGCGCGGCCAGGCGAATGCCGCCTGATCCTGGCGAACATCGTCCAATTTCGATTTGTCGTTGACGAGGTATTAAGGCGCGAGCGCTAGGGTTCAGGCTGTATTTTGTAACCCTGCGTGCGCCCCCATGTCGCTTCAAGGTCCGTTGATCGTGGTTGCCGAAAGCCCGGCGACCGCACTCGTTGAAGCGCTCGGCGAAGCCGGCGCCTTCCCCATCGTCGAAGCAAAATGGGCCGATGCGCCGACCGCCTTCGTGTCGGTCAAGCCATCCGCCGTCATCATCGCCGAACCGGGACCGCCGGTCAGCGAATCCTCCTCGCGCATGCTGTGCCTCCAGATCGCGACCGTCGCCGGTCCGATCGTGCCGACCATCGCCTTTGCCAACGAAGAATATGACGCCGCCATACCGCTCGCGCTGACCGCCGACGCCGGTATGCCGGTGTCGCGCCTGATCAAGCGCCTGCAATCGGCGATGCGCGTGCGCGCCTTGCATACGACGGTGTTGCGCCGGATTGAATTGTTCGCTTCACACGGCGGCCAGATGCCCTTGCTGCCGGTCGGCGATGCGCTCGACGACGCGACGGTGCTGGTGGCAGGCCGCGGTCCGCTCTATCCCGCGCTCAGCGTCGCCATGGGCGAACAGGCCAAGATGGTCGGCGCGCTGAGCGTCGAAAGCGCGGCCAAACATCTCAACGAGCGCGACATCGACGGCATCGTCATCGGCGACGGCTTTTCGCCGCGCATGGTCGAGGCTTTTCTAACCGTCCTGTCTCAGGACAGCCGCTTCCATGAAATTCCGATCGCCGTCATCGGCGAAGCGCCGGCAGATTTCGGCGAACTGCTGCCCAATATCGATCATGTCGGCGGCGACCCGTCGCGGCTGGTGTCGCGCATGGTGCCGCTGGTGCGCATGCGCGCCTTCGAGTCGCGTCTCAAGCGCATGCTGAAATCGCTCGAGGCC
>JAUXWR010000344.1 GCA_030680075.1 Legionella sp. | reverse complement strand
TGGCTCCAGACGCGTCCCTGCGGCGAGAGCAGGACCGTGGTCGCTCCGGGGCTCTCGGTCCTGAGTTGTTCGATTGCGGCAAAGAGCGGCTCGGGTTTCATGACCATCCCGGCGCCGCCGCCGTAGGGGGCGTCGTCCGTGACCCGGTGCCGATCGAGGGCGAAGGCGCGCAGGTCGTGGACGCGGATGTCGAGCAGCCCCCGCTCGCAGGCGCGGTGGATGATGCTCTCCCGCAGCGGCGAGTCGAAGAACGAGGGGAAGATCGTAACTATGTCGATCCGCATCAAGAATTACTTCGTTCCCGTGCGGGCTGCGGGGTCCTGTCGCTGCGGACCTCCAGCGGCCTCGCTGCGCTCACCCGCTGGAGACCTCCCCTTCGCGCCACCCCTCCGCCAGTAGGTGCTCCACAAAGACAGGTTCCCTCAGAGCGGTCTGATCGTTCCATGTCAGGGAAGCAGTCCCTCGAGCAGCTTGATTTTGATGCGGCGCGCGGCGCGGTCGACCGAGAGCACGAACTGCTCGATGAAGGGCACCAGGAACTCGCCCCGGGGTCCGTGGACTACGAGAATCCGCCGCTCCTCGCCGGTTTCGAGCACCCGGTGCACCGTGCCGAGATCATCGCCGTCCTCGGACGCCACTGCCATGCCGGGCAGATCGTGAAGCCAGACCTGGCCGGGCGGCAACGCCGGCAGATCCGCCTCGCGCACGCACAGCCGACCGCCGCGCAGGGCCTCCGCGGCCGTGCGATCGGGGACCCCTTCGAGGAGCAGGAGGAAGCGCTGCTGGTGCATCCGGGACCCGAGGATGAGCCGCGGGCTCGCCGGAGATCCCGGGACTTCCAGCAGCACCGTCTCGCCGGCTTTAAACCGTCCGGGGTCGTCGGTGAGCGGATGAACGACAACCTCACCGCCAATACCGTGCACCTTGGCGATGAGTCCCACCGTGACAAGTTCCCCGCGGGGGTCGACCTGATCTGAACTCACGCGATCCTCCGAGCCGGCAAAGCAAAAAGCCGGGCG
>JAUXWR010000342.1 GCA_030680075.1 Legionella sp. | reverse complement strand
CACCAAGGTTTTAACGGCGGTTTTCGCCACGGGTTTCATGACCGTCTTGATTTCCGACTTCGAACCACCGCGCTCCGGCAGTGCAGGAACAGTCTTCGCAGGGACGGCGGGCTTCGCCGGCTTTTTCAAATCGGCGCGCAGGCTCAACTCGCGAAGGTCGAAAAGCGTGTTGTCGATGAGGCGGGCGCGACCGACGCGCACCGCGAGGGCAACGAGAGTGCGAACCTCGATGGTATCCAGTTCGTGCAGCGTCTCCGGATGACAGATCGAGATATACTCGATCTCCGCCCCCGGCTGGGCGCGAATCACCTCGCGCAGGTTCGAGGCGATCTTCGCCGCCGAACGCTCGCCCTTCGCCATGATCCGGGCGGCCACGTGCAACGCCTGCTGCAGTGTCAGCGCCGCCGGCCGCTGTTCGGGCGTGAGGTAAGCGTTGCGCGAAGAAAGCGCCAGACCGTCGTCTTCGCGCACGGTCGGGAGGTCGAAAATCTCGACCTCGGAATTCAGATCCCGGACCATCTTGCGAATAATGAGCAACTGCTGGTAATCCTTCTGGCCGAACCAGGCTTGGTGCGGCTGGACGATGGCGAAGAGCTTGGCGACCACCGTCGCGACGCCGCGGAAATGCGTCGGACGAGCGCGACCGCAGAGCCGCTGCGAGAGATCTTCGACCTCGACGTGCGTGCGGTGACCGGGCGGATAGATTTCGGCCGCCTCCGGGGTGAAGACGGCCGCGACGCCAAGTTTCTGGAGCTTCGCGATGTCCCCGGCCAGATCGCGCGGATAAGCCGAGAGGTCCTCGCGCGGCCCGAACTGGAGCGGGTTGACGAAGATGCTCACGACGACCGTGGGCGCCTTCTGGCGGGCGGCGCTGACGAGCGCAAGATGCCCCCCGTGGAGCGCACCCATCGTCGGCACGAGCGCGATCTTCGCCCCTCGCTTGCGCGCCTCGAGGCTGAATCGGCGCATCTCGGCGATGCCCTTGATAACTTTAATCGAAGGTGTGTTCTTCATCAGGAAAGAGCCCTCCCCGTACCTCATCGCAGAACTGCCGCACTGCCCGGCCCGCCTCGTCGCCGCAGGCGGCGTACCTTTTCGCAAACTTCGGCTGGCGCCCGCCCCAGAGCCCCA
>JAUXWR010000340.1 GCA_030680075.1 Legionella sp. | reverse complement strand
CGAGTCAAGTAGGTCAGGTCGGCCGCCAGTTCCTCCTCGGAGCAGTCTTCGGCCTCGGTGCGGATGATGACCCCGTGGCCCTCCGGTTTGAGCCGGTGGATGATCTCGCGCAGGCGGTGTCGCTCCTTGTCCCCCACGATGCGGCGCGAAACGCCGACGTGGCTCTCGGTGGGCATGAGCACCAGGTAGCGGCCCGGCAGCGAGATGTGCGAGGTCAGGCGCGCCCCCTTGGTGCCGATCGACTCCTTGGCGATCTGGACCAGAACTTCCTGGTCGGCCTTCAACAGGTCCTGGATCTTCTGCGTGCGGTTGGCCTTGCGCCGCCCCCCGCCGTCGTGCTCGATCTCGTCGTCGCCGACGCCGACGCCGACGCCGACGCCGACGCCCTCGCCGTCGTCGATGAGCTCCTCACTGATCTCTGAGATGTAGAGAAAGCCGGCCTTCTCCTGACCGATGTCGACGAAAGCGGCCTGCATCCCGGGCAGGACCTTGGTCACCCGGCCCTTGTAGACGCTGCCGGCGTTGCCCTGGTTCTGACGCCACTCCTGCAGGTATTCGATGGGCAGGCCGTCCTCGACGAGAGCAACGCGGACTTCCCAGGGCGTGGAGCTCAGAACAAGCTGGCGCGGGAATTTCTTCGCCAGGTCGGGGGTGCCGGAGCGCCCGAGCAGCCGTCCGATCTTCCTGCCGGTCTCGTGGAGTGCCTCTTTCACCGTGCGTAGTACTCGGGACGGCTCCGGATGGTCGGGCCTTCCGGAAGGTCTGTCGGCGTGTGCCATGTGTCGTTGTCTCCTGCGACAAGGTTTGCGGTGCGCGTGATGCGCCACCAGAACTCTTCGCCGGCGGGGAAGCCCCCCGCGGCGCGTACCACTTCGTCGGGCCGCGCCGAGGCGTCGCCGATGCGGCGCAACTCGAGTCGCAGCTCAATATCGGTCAGGCTTTCGCCGATCACCTCGGCCCGGTGCACGAGCGGCCGGACGTCGCGGGTCTTGACGACGCCCTTGCGTTCCCGGTGCGAGAGCAGTTGGGAGGCCTGCAGAATCCGGGCGGTCAACCAGCCACCGGGATCGGCGTCCGGCAGACGCTCCTTTGGCAGCACGACCCGGTAGATTTGCAGGGAGATCAGGTCGAAGAGCGACCGGCCCGCCGGGACCCTGATCAAACGGCGCACCTCGAACCCTTGCGGGGCGACGGCCACCAGGCGGGCGAACAGGGCCGAGGGGTCCACCGGTTCCGAAGTCTCGAAATCGAGATATTCCGCGTCGCCGTCGTAGCCGAGCGGCAACGGCGGACCGAACTGGATCTTGGGGTGCGGCGAGTGGCCCTGCGAGAAGGCCAGCGGCACCCCGGCGCGGCGGAAGAGTCGCTGGAGCGCCCGTGCCAAAGCCAGGTGCGAGAGGTACCTGAGGAC
>JAUXWR010000337.1 GCA_030680075.1 Legionella sp. | reverse complement strand
CTTCTTCTTGATTGTGTTTCACAGCCTAGAGATCGCCACAACGACATATTAGAAAGATTATTGAAAATAGATTGATTCTTCTTGGCTACTTGCATTGACAATCTTGAGAGCGACATCTTTCTCTTCAGATGGAGGGGAGAGAAGATTAGCAATCCAATTCTGAGTAAATCCTTCAAAGAGACCAGTGTTGATGTATCCAGGTAACACAATCACTGTCTGATTGTCACACAGTCACAACACATTGATTGATATAACGATGTAAGCAATTAGATTTGTCAAGTTCTGTTCCATTGAACTGTCTTACCTTAACATGAGACTTCTTCATTTTGTGCAATTCTCTCCTCAGGCTCTCATGCATCCCAAAGAGCTGGTTTATGGAAAGAAATAAAACTCTAATTAGCTAATTCGTCTTTCCATACTTCCTTTTGCATCGGGCCTCTTTGCAGATTGAAGTCAAACTTCTGACTGACTCTCAGTGGGGAGGACTTACCGCAAACTTGGATGCAGAGTATTCTGCCATGTGGGGAGCTCCCAGCAGAGCAGCCTGGGATGCCACAGTCACCAACACCCCTCCTGTCTTTGGATCTTCCATCATCCCTGGCAAAAACTCCTGGATGGTCCAGAAATGAGCCTACCAACAGAACAAATTGAAGAAGTCAGACAATTGAAAACACACATCATAAGAAGAAAGTTCCATAGAGTATATATGCCGTTGTTAGAGTGGAAAAGATCAGGTGAGGTTTGTAGATCTTTAGTTATCCAAGAGAAAGAATGGAAGGGAATCAATCCATAGGAGAAAGATGAGGTGTTTACCAGAGTGTTGACATCAAAAGTGCGCCTGACATCCTGTTCTGTCAGTTCGAAAAAAGGTTTTCCCACAATAACTCCTGCGTTGTTGACCAAAACATCCTTTTTGTTGATGCAGTTCAGAAGATTAGCACTTGCTGAGTTGACGGTATTGAAGATGTCATATCTAATTGTTCTACGTACAACTTTCCCCACTGCATCTTTGGTTTGTCTTG
>JAUXWR010000336.1 GCA_030680075.1 Legionella sp. | reverse complement strand
GCGCGTGGTAAGGGAAGCGACGTCGGAGCCGGCGTCCGGCTCAGTTAGACAGAACGACGCGATGATCTGGCCGGCAGCAATTTTCGGCAGATACTTCTGCCGCTGCTCCTCCGTCCCATCGATGATCATGCCAAGCGTGCCCTCGAAGTGGCCGCCGGCGGCCGCCACTTCGAGGGCACGCTTGGCGGTTTCTTGGCCTTTGACGTCCGACAAGTCAGGGTAGCTACCGATGTCCTCGGCGATCTTCGCCGGTGGCTCCGGGAGCCGCTGAACACCCCGAAGATGATTGATCAACGCCAGCAAGGAGGGAGCTGCCACGATGTCGTTCCGACGCAGCTCTCGACGGCCCGCAGCTTCGTCGTCCTCAGAGGTGACATCGATCTCCTGGAAGCCACCCCATGCCGCCTCGCCGCCGTTGACCTCCGGACACACGATGCCATAGCCCAGGCTGGCCGCGTGAGCTGCCACGGGCAGCACACCGGAGACGCGATTGAGGGCGCCATCGAGCGAGAGTTCGCCAAACACGAAGTATCCGTTGGCGACTTCACTGGGTATGACACCCAGAGAGGCGAGCACGCCGAGCGCTATCGGCAAGTCGAAGTGATTGCCTTCCTTCACCAGGTCGGTGGGCGAGAGATTCACCGTGATGCGTTTGGTCGGAAGAGCCAAGCCGAGCGCGGGCAACCTACATCGCGAGCCGCCGTCGTTGCCCCAAGCAGTATCGCAGCAGATCACTTTGGCGCGCTGATGAATGCTTTGCGGTCGCATGACCGATGCTCGCGCTAGACAGTTCAGCAGCCATCTCCTGAGCGCCGGGATCAAGAAGTCACCAAGCACGCAGTTTCGCTAAGATTTAGGGCGACAAAGCGTGGCCACGAGGGCAACGACGTCGAAACACTTGAATGGTTTACGCACGAACGCCACGTACCCGCGACAGCGTTCAGCCACTACGGCTTCGGGACTCGAACTCATCACTACGACAGGAACTTCGCTTAGTGCTGGATCCGCCGCCATCGCCTTCATCAGGGCCGCGCCGTCCATGACGGGCATCACAAAGTCTGTGAGAACCAAGGAAGGCCTCTGTTTGGAGGCGCGCTCAAGCGCCTGTTGACCATTGGTCGCAATCAGAACGTGGTGGCCTTCGTCAGCAAGGACATCCGCCAGGAGCTTGGCGAGCCCGAACTCGTCATCGACAACCAGCACTACCGCCATCCTGAGTCTCCGCTCTGCGGTGTCTGCCCTAATTCTCTAACATTGCTCGTCGATAATTCGAAGCCGGGAGATGGATCGGAATTCCTAGGTGTACCGTG
>JAUXWR010000333.1 GCA_030680075.1 Legionella sp. | reverse complement strand
CAGCGAATTCACCGCAGCGGGTCTCGCGGGTTTCATCCAGAAGCCGTACCGGATGAAGTCGCTTATTCAGACAATCGAAGCCGCGATCGCCGCGAGACCAGAACCCCGGGCGTAGCGCATCCCTTGCGCTGCGTTCGGGGGATGTCCGGCGGTCGGCTCTGGCGCCGCTCTTTTACGAGGAGGCCGGCGGATGACGGATGACGTGCACCCACCCCTGTTAATCACCGAGGCGCGGATCCGGACCCGGGTCCGGGAACTGGCCGCCGACATTTCTCGGGACTTCAGCGGGGCGCAGGGGCTGCTCCTCGTCGGCGTCTTGCGCGGGGCCTTCATCTTCCTGGCCGACCTCGCCCGCCAGGTCGCCGTCCCCCACGCCGTGGACTTCGTCGCGACTTCGCACTACGGATCCGGGACCGCCGCCACGGGGAAGATCGCCCTGCTCACCGATGTGCGCAGCGAAATCGCCGGGCGGCCGGTGCTGCTGGTAGAAGACATTCTCGACACCGGCCACACCCTGCACTTCCTGCAGAAATTCTTCCGGGGGCGCGGGCCTTCGCAACTCAGGACCTGTGTCCTGGTGCGCAAGCCATCACGCCTGCAGGTCGACGTGCAGCTGGACTATCTGGGTTTCGACATCCCCGATCTCTGGGCCGTGGGCTACGGCCTGGACTGCGCCGATCGCTGGCGCACCCTGCCGTACATCGGTATAGTGCCGGACAGGATCGCGCGGGATCCGGAGACGCGGGACAAATAACGCTTTGGGTTGGTTTGCCCTCCACCCTGCCCGTAGCCGCAAACGCCTGGGGGAAGGAAGCGACATGGAGCCTTCCGGGGGTTTTTCCAAGACAGCGATCCGTGACCTTTTTGCACAGCGCGCCGCCGGAGCGCGGATGCCGGATGATTTCGAGATCATCACCGACACCACCAACTTCTTCCAGGTCAGGAACAACGACGTGGTCGTTCTCGGCGGTACGCCGTTCTGGATCAGAAGCTACGAGAGGGAAGGCCGTTTCGGCCTGGAGGAC
>JAUXWR010000331.1 GCA_030680075.1 Legionella sp. | reverse complement strand
CGGCGACCGGCTCGACAGCCTTCGCCGTGCAGACGCGGAACGCATGGCGCTGTCGGCGTGGTGTTCAAACGCGCTTCGCGGCGGAACGACGGAGCTTCGCCTCTGACAGGATGCTTTCGAACGCGTCTCGTTCATCGTTAGCTTTCGCGCGGGCGACCGCGTCATCGATTTTCTTGCGAACATCCAAGCACCACGCGGGACTGGCTAGCGATGCGAGCAACGCCGCCCTGCCTTCGTGCGGCTCGCGGCGCAGGTGGGAGATGATGGCGATGGCGAAGCAGTCCCTGGCGAGATCGAGCTCGGCGCCATCGGACAACTGGACGGACGTGTCGAAGACGTCCAGAGACTGCCTGAATGAGCGGTTGAGGGCGAAGCGCTCGACGTCGGTCCACTCGTCCCAGCGGAGACGGAACGCGAGTTCCGCGAGCGCGGCAAACGCCTCGAAACGCCTCTCCTGCAGGACATGCAGCATCAGCGGGACGCTCGCTCCTGGAGCGACCTCCACCACCCACCGCGGCCACCTGCCCTCGGCGGGCATGCGCCGCGCGATGGCTTCGAGGGCTTGGCCCGCGCCGGCCGCATCGACGCTCCGACAGAGGCCGCCAAGCTCGGCGGGGTCGACGGATGGCGCGGCGGGCATGCCGCAGTGTAGGCGCCCGCCGGGCTCCGGCGATCAGCCCTGAGCCGGGCAGGCGCCTAGTCATGGTCGGCGTCTGGCCTCGACCGAGCGCGTCGGGGCGGGGCGCGGAGGGGCCATTCGCAAGCTGGCCGAGCAGCCGCAGAACACGGAGACCAGGCGCTCCCTCGGCAACGCCATCAAAGCCGCGCGCTGCTCCTCAGGGAAGCGCCCCGATTGCACCAAAAGCTCGGCGATCTCGTCCACGGTCATCGCGCCCCACTCGGTGTCGCAAAGCTCGCACGCCGTCGACGCGGCGGGCTCCGCCCCAGGGATGTCGAGCGGTTCGACGGCTTCGCGGACGTCGCGGGCCGGAAGCTTCGCCGGCAGGACGCGGCGAGCCCGCGCCGTGGGTGGCGACGCTGGCAGGAGCAGGCTCGCGAGCCGGCGCGCGAGCAGCTTGGCGGCGATCTCCTTCATGGCCGGCTCCCGAACCGCCGCAGGGCGGGCAAACCCATGTCGCGCCGCGCCTTGGCGACCACCATGGCCCTGTAATCGTCACGCGCCTCCTTCTGCGCAGGCGGCTCGGGCGCCGGGGCCGGCGGCTGCGCCCGCTCGGGCTCGCGGCACATCCAGTCGACGACGTCGTCGACCAGGAACATCGTGGTCGTGTTCATCATGCGGTGCGGGATGAAGAAGGCGCCCGCTCGCACGTGGCCGTAGATGGTCGAAGGCGCCAGGCTCAGGATCCGAGCTAGCTTGGGCACTCCGATGAAGGCCGCCTCGATATGGAAATCGCGCAGCAAGGCGACGCGCATCGCGTTCTTCCGCGCCTGGCCTGCCTCCTGCTGAATGTCCGTCGCTTCGATCGCCATGGCTCTCGCTCCCAGTGATTGACCTGGGAGCAATTGCTCGCGCGGAAGCGGCGCCGCGCGCCGAGCGTCGCCCTTCGACGGCGGCTCCCTATCCCGTCGGCGGCTTGATCAGCGTGTGAGGCACCAAGTGCACGTCGCCGCGCGAGCGCGACAGGGCCACGTAGAGC
>JAUXWR010000325.1 GCA_030680075.1 Legionella sp. | reverse complement strand
GTGAAATCGCGGTACACGAAGGTCACGGCTACGCGGGCTTCGAGGGCGGCGCGCTCTGAGGGGCCGGCCAACTCGCGAAGGTACGCGAGCACGCGCTCCGTGCTCAACGGGCTGGATCCGACGGGCTGGGTCGCGCGCCCGGTGTGGAAGAGCGGTGTCTCGCCGGCTTTGAGCGAGAAGAGATCGACCTTGCGGGCGGTCATCGACTCGAGGATCTTGTCGAGAGCCGCCATGGCTACTGTTCTTTCAGGGTGATCGAGCTGACGCGCTTGAGGTTTACCAGGAACAATTCGTCGCCGCGCTCGACATGCAGGAACCCCTCCTCGCGGTTGATGATGTCGAGCACACGCTGGCCGCCCGCCGGCCCGACGAGGGCGAGCCGGCCGTCGAGGTGGGTCCCCGTGTCGAACTTGAAGTGAACGGCGGTGTCGGGAACGCCCGCGCGGGTTTCGTAGTAATACCACTCGGTCCGCCGCGGCTCGCCGACCATCACCCAGGTGATCGCATCGTGGCGGGCGAGGAGCACATCGCCGCCTTCGCGGAACAGCGGGATAAAAGCCTGCGGGACGTTGAAAATGTCGGAGGGTGTCTCCACGCCGTGGTGGCTCTGCGCAAATGAGGAGAGGAAGACGAAGCGCGGCTCCGGCTTGTGGGGCGGCATTTCGATCAGGACTGCGGCTTTTTCCTTCGGCACCTGATATTCCTGCATCCGACCTCCTGTGCGAAGCATTCGACTATCGGGAGTATAGCATGCGCCACGGGCCGATCACTGGTACACTCTCCCCGATGACGAGTGCCGCCCCCGATCCCTTCTCGCACCGACCACGCCGCGTCTGGCGCCGCGTGGTCGTCGAGGCTCCGGATCTCCTGATCGACGAGGCGGCCGACATCGTCGCCGAGATCTCCGGCGCCGGCGTCGAGATCACCATGGCGCTGCCCCCGGCCACCGCGGGCCCCACCGAGCGGCTGATCGGCTACCTCGTCGGGAACGGCGTCACGGCGGACGAGCAGGAGATCCTGCTGCGCGGTGAGTTGGCGGCCCTCGCGGCGCGGCGCGGCCTTCCGGGCGCCGTCGTCGTGCGCTGCGAGCCCCTGCTCGAGGAGGAT
>JAUXWR010000322.1 GCA_030680075.1 Legionella sp. | reverse complement strand
TTGTTTCGGGAGTATCCAATTATTTCCGGCTCATCCCCCAGTTTATTGAGATGATACTATTAATGGGGGATTTACCCAAAAAGCTTCACATGTTTACAACAAATATTATCGAAATAGTGATTTTAGTCATTTGTCAAATTGCATAAAAAATACTACAATGATTGAGAACTTTTTCACAAGCAAGCAACCGCCTGCCCAATTAACAAGGTTTAATTTTTTTGATTCTCCTAAATTTTCTCTACGGCTTGGCATTTGAAGGGTTGGGTCTTGCTGCGTATTTGCAGCTGAGGCGGGAGGGTGATTTTCCCTTAAAAAAGGAACTGCCCTGGCTTGCTTCTTTCGGCTTTGTGGGGGGGGCAGCAGGTTGGGTAGACATGTTCCTTGCCAGCGGGTCACTCGAAGA
This sequence comes from Legionella sp., assembly GCA_030680075.1. Lineage (GTDB taxonomy): Bacteria > Pseudomonadota > Gammaproteobacteria > Legionellales > Legionellaceae > Legionella_C. The sequence continues at coordinate 653 of JAUXWR010000322.1, read as the reverse complement.
TATTGCGAACATCCTGATCATTTTGCGGGTGAGCCTGCACCTATTAACTGGGTTGCTTCTATTACGATTTGGCTGGGGGATGCTCAACAATTTGGATCCTCTACCCGCATGGACCATATTTATTCCAGGGATTTTGATCGTCCCAATCGCTTTTGTCATCACCTATGCAACGACAACATTTATAACCCCATCTCCAATCGAAATTCCGATCGAAATCTGGACTCGCTATCTGCTCTACCTACCAGGCAGCCTGCTTGCTGGAATCGGATTCCTGCGGCAATGGTATTCCCAACGCAAACTTGAGATTTTTGACGTTTCCAACCTGATGCTTGGAGCCGGGCTGGCTTTTCTTTTCGAAGCAGTGGTGATGGGGCTGATCGTGCCTGCTGCCCCTTATGGACCCGCCTCTTATTACAACTACGACCGGGTTATCCACAACGCATTTATAGGAGAAAGCCTGGAAGCAAACCATTTCTATGGTTTGTATCCGTGGCTGGATTATGAAAGCGTATTGAACACAACAGGGCTGTCCATTGAAATCTGGCGCATGCTGTCGGCGGTGGCAGTCACTTTCTTTGTTGTGAAGGCGCTGGATGTTTTTGAAACCATCCGTAAACGACAGGTACTGACACTTCAAGAAGAAAGGGACCGTG
>JAUXWR010000317.1 GCA_030680075.1 Legionella sp. | reverse complement strand
TTCCTCGAGCGCGAACTTGAAGCGCTCGCGGTACATGTAGTAGCCATCCGCGATCGCGAATCGCACTTCCACCGCATCGGTGCCCGACGCGCGCACCGACATGGCGAATGCCTTCTCGGGCGCGAGCAGTTCCTCGGCCGAGCCGCCGAAGTGCAGCGCGGAATGGTGGGCGAGCGCCGGGGCCGCAATCAGCGCGCTAAGCAAGACAGCGAAACGGATGAGGACCTTCGTCACGGGTTCGCTTGGGACCACATCAGTCGCGCGAGGTTCATGGGCTCAGTTCGCTTTCTCGATGCGTGTCGCGGTGAACGCGCCCGCAATGATGTCGGCGTGGAACCGAATGCTGTCGCCCGGCCGGATCCCGTCGAGCATCGCGGGATCACCGGCGCGGAACGCCATCGTCATGGGCCCCATTCCGAGACTTTCGAGAGGCCCATGCCTGATGGTGAGGTTGTTCACGGCCCGGTCCACCGCTACCACCACGCCTGTGGCAAGTGCGGCGGGATCGCCCGCATGATTGGCGTGCGCGCCGTAGGCCGCCTCGGACTCCAGCCCGGGAGGCGCCGGGAGCATGAGCCAGGCAAAAGCCACCGAGGCGGCGACAATCAGGGCGACGGCCACCCTTATCATCGGCGCTTCCCCTGGGAGGCTTCGTCCATCAGGCGCCGCACTTCGGCGAGTGGCAGCGCGCCGCTATGGCGCTCGCCCGACTGTAAGGCAGGTGGCCGAACAACAATCGTGTTGCGCTTGCCCGTACAGACTTCATGCGTTCCTCGCGTGCCGTGAGCCGCGGTACCGCTTGCGGCTGGATACAAATCAGGAAGACGATAGCGGCGCGAGCGCGCCGCGGGCGAGGCTATTCTCGGAAGTTCTGAAACAGAATCGAAATCGAGACAGTGCGCTGCGGTGCCAGGTCAGGAGCAGGAGCCTGCTCCGGGGCGCGTGGCGTGGCGAAGCTTACGTGCCGCATCAGCTCGAGGGAAACCGGTTCGGCATGTGCGGTCGCGCCCGGCCCGCACGGATGATGGCGCTCGAAACAATGT
>JAUXWR010000182.1 GCA_030680075.1 Legionella sp. | reverse complement strand
TGGATGGCGGCGTGCTGATGCGGGCAGGCCATACCGAAGCCGGCTGCGACCTGGCTGCGATGGCGGGCCTGACGCCGGCCGCCGTGATCTGCGAGATCATGAAGGACGATGGCCACATGGCGCGCCTGCCCGACCTGCAGCTGTTCGCCGCCCAGCACGGGCTGAAGATCGGCACCATCGCCGACCTGATCGAACACCGCAGCCGCAACGAAACCCTGGTCGAGAAGATCGGCGAGCGGCCCATGACGACGGCCTTCGGCGACTTCACCGCCCATGCCTTTCGCGACAAGCCCAGCCAGGGCGTGCACCTGGCGCTGGTGAAAGGCCGCTGGAGCGAACAGGACACGGTGCCGGTGCGCGTGCACGAACCGCTCTCGGTGCTCGATGCGCTCGAGGTCGGCCGCGCCATGCACTCCTGGAGCCTGGACACCAGCCTGGCCCACATCTGCAGCGAAGGCAGGGGCGTCGCCGTGCTGCTCAATTGCGGCGAAAGCGGCGAGCAGCTGCTGGCCCAGTTCGAGGGCACGGCCAAGCCTTCCCAGGCGCCGGAACGCGGCCGCATGGACTTGCGCACCTACGGCATCGGCGCGCAGATCCTGCGCGAGTGCGGGGTCCAGCGCATGAACCTGATGGGCCCGCCGCGGCGCATGCCCAGCATGGCCGGCTACGGGCTCGAAATCGTCGGCCACCTCACTGACGAATCCACCCAGGACTGAATGAACATGTTTGGCGCAAACAAGGGAAAAGCGGCACGGCAAGGCGGACAGGGCCTGCGCATAGGCATCGTGCAGGCCCGGTTCAACGAGGGCGTGACCGATTCGCTCGCCCGGGCCTGCAAGGGCCAGCTGCTGGAACTGGGCGTGGCCGAAAAGGACATCGCCCACGTGCTGGTGCCCGGCGCACTGGAAATCCCCCTGGTCCTGCAAGCCCTGGCCGAAAAGGGCGGCTACGACGCCCTGGTGGCCCTGGGCTGCATCATCCGAGGCGAGACCTACCACTTCGAGCTGGTGGCCAACGAGTCGGCGGCCGGCGTGACCCGCGTCGGCCTCGACTACCGGCTGCCGATCGCCAACGTCATCCTGACCACCGAGAACCTGGAGCAGGCCGTGGCCCGCCAGACCGACAAGGGCATCGATGCCGCCCGGGTCGTCGTCGAGATGGCCAACCTGCTGGACCACATCCAATGACCGAAGAAAACAAGCCCGCCCGCGGCCAGACCGCCAGCGGAGCGCGCAAGGCCTCGGCCAAATCCAGCCGCAGCCGGGCCCGCGAATTCGCCCTGCAGGCGCTCTACCAGCACCTGGTGGGCCGCAACGACGCCGCTGCCATCGACGCCTTCACCCGCGATCTCGCAGGCTTCCACAAGGCGGATTCGGTGCACTACGACGCCCTGCTGCACGGGAGCATTCGCGAAGGCGCCGAGCTGGACGCGCTGATCCTGCCGCTGCTGGATCGCAAGATGACCGAGATCTCGCCGGTCGAACACGCCGTGATGTGGATCGGCGCCTACGAATTCCTGCATGCGCCCGACGTGCCGTGGCGGGTCGTGCTCAACGAATGCATCGAGCTGGCCAAGGAATTCGGCGGCACCGACGGCCACAAGTACGTCAACGCGGTGCTCAACGGCCTGGCGCCACAACTGCGCGGCGCCGAGGTCGAGGCCGACCGGGCGCGCATGAAAGG
>JAUXWR010000297.1 GCA_030680075.1 Legionella sp. | reverse complement strand
GCGCTCGCTGCCGGGTCCAACTGGCGCCGGCTCGCCGCACAGGCCCGCGAATTTCGCCCGCTGCTCGTGACCGCGGCCGACGTAACCGCCGCCCGCGAGTTGGGACGAGAACTCGCCGGCAGCGGCATCCGGGTTGCCGCGGGCGCGGCGGGCCTCGAGCAGGTGGCAACGCACGCGGCGGCCGCTGTGGTTCTCTCGGCGATTGTCGGCGCAGCCGGCATTCTCCCGACGCTGGCGGCCGCGCGAGCCGGCAAGACGATCGCTCTCGCGAACAAGGAATCGCTGGTTGCGGCCGGCGGTCTGATCACGGCGGCGGTGCGGGAAACCGGCGGAGTCCTGCTGCCGGTGGACAGCGAGCACAATGCGCTTTATCAGCTTCTCTCCGGTCGCGACGCCACTGAGGTGAGCCGTCTCGTGCTGACCGCCTCGGGAGGCCCGTTTTTCAATAGGCCGGGAAGTCTCGACGAAGTCACGCCGGAGGATGCGCTGCGCCACCCGAGTTGGAGCATGGGCGCCAAGGTCACCATCGACTCGGCAACGTTGATGAACAAGGGGCTCGAGGTCATTGAGGCGCACTGGCTCGTCGGGATGCCGCTCGAGCGGATCGCGGTCGTGATTCATCCACAGAGCATCGTCCACGGGGCGGTCGAGCTGACCGATGGCGCCCTGCTCGCGCATCTGTCTCCCCCCGACATGCGCATCCCGATCGCCGCCGCGTTGTATCACCCGCGGCGCGAGACGCTGCCCTGGCAGCATCTCGATCTGGCAACGCTCGGCCGCCTGGAGTTCTTCCCCCCCGACCACGCCAGGTTTCCGGCGCTTGAACTGGCCTACGCTGCGTTCGCTCGCGGCGGCACGGCTCCCGCGATTCTCAATGCGGCGAACGAGATCGCCGTGCAGGCCTTTCTCGATCGCCGACTCAGGTTCACCGCCATCACGGAAGTCGTTGCCGACGTGCTCGCACGTGGTGCGGTGGACACCGGGTTGGCCGACATCGACATGATCATGGCCGCGGATGCCGCGGCCCGCGAAGCCGCCGCGGATCTTGTCCGCGGCATGCAGGCACCACGGAGGGGTTAGATGACAAGCATCTTGACAGCTATTCTCGTGCTCTCGCTGCTCGTGCTCGTGCACGAACTGGGTCACTTCACCGCAGCGCGACGCCTCGGTGTCGGCGTCATCAAATTCTCGATCGGTTTCGGACCGCGCGTCTGGGGCATCGTTCGCGGCGGGACCGAGTTCGTGGTCGCAGCCTTTCCCCTCGGCGGCTTCGTCAAGATGGTCGGCGAGCACGAGGAAGATCCGGTGCCTGCCGAAGGGGCGTACACGGCGACGCCCACCGCGGCCCCTCCGGACCCCGCCTTGTCGTTCGAGAACAAGCCGGTCTGGGCGCGGATGATCATCATCGTGGCCGGCCCGTTTGCCAATGTCCTCTTCGCGGTCCTGGTCTTCTGGTTTGTCTTCATGTTCGGCGTGCCGATGTTGTTGT
>JAUXWR010000292.1 GCA_030680075.1 Legionella sp. | reverse complement strand
GGGGGGCGGCACACGCCGTTCTTCAAGGGGTACCGTCCGCAGTTTTATTTCCGCACGACGGACGTGACGGGGATCGTGCACCTGCCGGAGGGTGTGGAGATGGTGATGCCCGGGGACAACGTGGAGATCGTCGGGGAGCTGATCTCGCCGATCGCCATGGAGAAGGAACTGCGCTTCGCAATTCGCGAGGGCGGCCGCACCGTCGGCGCGGGTGTCGTCAGCGAAGTGATCGAATAGGGCTGAGGAGACGTCATGCGCGAGAATATCACACTGGCCTGCGTTACGTGCAAACAGCGCAACTACCGCACCAGCAAGAACAAGAAGACGACGCCGGGGAAGCTGGAGTTCAAGAAGTACTGCCCCTTCTGCCGGTCGCACACCCCGCACAAGGAAGGCAAATAATCATATGATGGCCAGTAGCTCTAATGGATAGAGCAGCGGACTCCAAATCCGCGGGTTGGGGGTTCGAATCCCTCCTGGCCTGCCAGGTTTGGCAGGGGGGCGGCCGCTAACGGGGCGGCGACCCGCGCCGCCTCCCGGCGTGGCATGCCAGCCCGGAACGGGACGAAATACAGATGCTGCTGAAGATACAGGAATTTTTCAAGGAAGTGAGCGTCGAACTGAAAAAGGTCAGCTGGCCCACACGTCAGCAGACGATGAACGCCACGATCGTCGTGATCAGCGTTTCGTTCATCGTAGCCTTTTTTCTCGGGATCGTGGATATCGTCCTCGCCCGGGTCGTCGGCTCCATCATGAAGTAGGCCGGACGCGGCCCGGGACAGACAGCGGGGGACCCGAATGAGCGAAGCGGTGAGCACGGCGGCGGAGCAGCGCTGGTACGTCATCCACACCTATTCCGGCTACGAGGCCAAGGTGCGCGAGAGCCTGATCGAGCGCATGGCAGCCGTGGGCTGGGCGGAAAAGATTTCCGAGATTCTTGTGCCTTCCGAGGAGATAGTCGAGCTCAAGAAGGGCAAGCGCCGGGTTTCCGAGCGCAAGATCTTCCCGGGCTACATCCTGGTGAAGATGGAGCTCAACGACGAGACCTGGCACCTGGTGCAGGATACCCCGCGCATCACCGGGTTCGTCGGCGGCAGGACCCACCCCACGCCGCTCTCGGAGGCTGAGGTCGAGGAGATCGTCAA
>JAUXWR010000290.1 GCA_030680075.1 Legionella sp. | reverse complement strand
GTCCTGAAGGACAACCTTTCGATCGATTGCTTCATAGATTTTGGTGATCCAATCATCGAGCCACCAATCGGTCAGCTGAACAGGGTAATAATATCCAAAAATGTCGATGTGAGTGGAATGGACGAAATCATGAGTTAGAATTGCAGTATTACCTTGCCTGCAAAGTGGACCAACAACTCCAAGATTAGGCGGATTGAAACTTAACAGTGTTGCAATAAATTTCGAAGTGAAATGATTTTTGAGTTCGGTATCGTCATTGATCCGGAAGAAATAGTCAGCACCATCAGCATGAGCGGAGAGAGCAATATAATTCATTGCAGGACCAGGACCATGTTGGGTGTTATCAAAATCTAGGAAAATAAGATGAGTATGGAGACCCTTGTTGTGGGTTTCCTCAAGAAAAGCCATCGCAATTTCATGATATATCGAGTTGTGCTGAGACTGATAAGGGAGATCATTTTTGTCATGAGCGACATACAAACAGTACTCGTACTGTGGTTCCAAAAAGAGATTGAGGGAGGGGAGGAGATGAGCAAAGATTGGACTGGATTTGATGTCTGGGTAAATCGAATGAGAATGAGTTGGAACGAGAATGGCGATGCGAATCATCTCTCCCTTCGGAGGAGCCTTCTCAAGCGTGTGGCGAGAAGCAACTTGAATGTGAATGTTTGAGAGTTCATCACGGCCATGGACAAAAATGCAAAGGGAAATAATAGAAAGCAAGAATCCTACTTTGGAGAACATTTCTTTGCAAAGAATTGACACGGATTGGTTTCCACTTTTGAGGTTGGGAGATATCACTGATCCACCACAAGCTTTTCAATCATTGGAAGTTTCTTTCTTTTCACCAGATTATTCAGATACTTCCGTGGTGAAAATGTTCTTGCTCTCGGTCAGTGTAAAGAACGACGATTGCGCCAGGGACATTCTTGGACTGGCCGATGATCATAATTTCGGGGTCGAAGGTCGACCTGGAGTGGCAGGCAAACTGCACGAATGAGCATGAGTCTTTGCACGTCATCCTCTGCATCTGAGCGGTGAAAGCCTTGCAAGCGGCCAGGGCCTTCGTGTCGACTCTCGAATCGAAATAGAAGCGACGATGCAAGAACACCTTGCGACTGTGGGCCAACGGTTGGCTCTGCAACTCAATGTCTCCGTTCGTGGACCTCTTATACCCGAGCAGGCTGCAAACCGAACGCACCAATGCTCCGTTGTCATTCGACGTCGATGAAGCAGCAGCAACATCGTCTCTGGACAGACTCTGTTCCAACAACTCGGGACGGATGTAAAAGCCAATGGGCTGGCCATTATCACCGTCGTAATAGTTGGTTGCCATCACTCGCTCGATCTGCTTT
>JAUXWR010000282.1 GCA_030680075.1 Legionella sp. | reverse complement strand
GCTCTGCGCTTCACTCTTTAGGGATCGGGGCTCTCCTGGTATCATTGAGAAGTGGTTCTCGCAAAACAACTTTCGCTGATTCGGAGCCCCGATGCGCTTATCTCTGTGAGAAATGCGGGCTAGCCGTAGGCGTATAAACGGTGGTATTGCGAACGTCTTCCAGTCGTACACTTTCAAGCTGAACGATAGAGGCCAAGCCGCCCAGGTCACCGCCGCTGACGCTGCCGAGTTCGTCAGTGCTCGATTCGCGATGGTTGTTCATTGTCCCTCTCCGCCGAATTCGGGGCGGGCGGTGATCCGCGACCTAAGCGCGCGCATTGCGCGCGAAAGTCATACTTATCTCCGAACGGGTCGTGCTGACGTTCGAGAGGGTATCATGCATCAGTTTTGCGGTTGCTAGCAATTCGCCCACCAAGGATCCGCCCACCACAACATCGAGTTCGTCGATGCTCAGTTCGGAAATTTGATTGTTCATTGTCACTCTCCGTTTGTCCGGGACGGGCGGCAATCGCTCGTCATGCGGGCAAGCTAACCGTCCATTCGAGATCGTTCTGTGCGGAGAATCACATAAGAAAACTGGTCGAAAGAAATGGGTTCAAGCCTAGCGCCGCGGATCGCCTCATAGGCGCCCAGCTGGTCATTTCCCCTTTGCTTTAGCCCTGACCGCCTCACCGATACTTTAAAAATGCTAGCGCGGTCGCTAATCGCAGCTGGTTCCCTTCAACTTGAACGGCAATCGGTGCTATGGATTGCGCCAGCTTCAATAAGAGACCTCAGCCGCGCATCTTCTTCCGGGATCCACGCTCGATTCGAATCATTTCGTTGCCTTCAGCCCCATTTCAGCAAATAGAAAAAGCTTGTGGCAGTCATTGCAAGCAACGCGACCAGGCAAAAACCTAAGGTTTCGGGCGAGGGTGGTCTTGAAATTCCCGGTCTGCGTCTGTGTGCCTCGCATGGGGCGCTGTCCGGCGTGGTTTTTTCATCTCACTCGCTTTGGCGACATTTGCAGCCCACTAATAACTCAGCCATTACCTTACTTGTTCCCGGCCTTTGTTAGTGGCGCTTTCGTGGCTGTGGATGCGCTTGGGTCGCTATTTGCGCTTGCGGGGGGCGTTGGTCTAGTTCTCAGTTGCCTTGCTGTGAGGGAATCGCTCCTCGTTTTGCCGTCAATCTTCTTGAACAGCCAGGCCAAGCCGACGGCTCCGATATCAAACGAAAGACCACTTGCCAATACCATCGGCCGTTCCGCGATTTCCGTTCTCGCCTGCAGCACCGCCAGCCGCTTCGCAATCAATGCGCATAGCGTGCCTTCCATTCCTGCCAGTCGGCACGGGAGACACCATCACGGGCCGCCCGCCGCCCCTCTCGCGAATGAGCGCGCGGCGCTCGACGTCGCATAGTTTAAAATTCGTCATGCGAAAGCCTGGCCAAAAAGCACAGGACGCCCGGCCTCCAGTTTGCTTATCCGCACCCTCCAGCGCCCGCGTTCGGGGTTTCATCGCCGCGCCTCCATTTCAGTTATTCGCTGCTCCAGCTGCGAAAGCCGGATTGTCTCGGCATAATTCTCGATCACCTTGGAAATTTCTGCTGCTTCGCTGGCGTGAGTTCGCCCCTGGCAACGCCCTCAAGGATCTTCAGCATGGCAAGCGCGTCCTGGGTTGTCTTTAGCGGCGGCAGATCGAAATTAATCGGACGGTCTTTCCGCCGCGAGATTAGTCGCTCAATACAAAGCCGCATTATGGCCGTGTCGCCGCCCTCTGCCATCCAAATGGCCTTCTCGGTCAGCGCCTTGCTTTGCCGTCCAGCAACGCCTCAAGCAACACGGTTGTCTTGTTGCGCGACCCCTTTGGCTTGCCGGCAGGATTGCCGCTCTGTCCCTTTTGTACGTCATGCTGTGCCGTAATGCTTCCGCGCGATCCCCCAAATCATCGTCCATCGATTTCGGCGCCGCCCGAACGGGAGAGGAATTCACGTTGATGCTCGCGGCCCGCCTTGCGGCTTTCATGCGTTGTGAATCTTCCTCACGCCTTGCCGTCGGCTTGCTCCGTCGCTCGCTTCTGCGCTTCCTCGATTTCCTTTGCCTTGGCTTCCATCTCCAGGCGCCTCTTGATGCCGATTCGATCGACAACCGTAGCTAAAGCCCGTGTCCGACACCGACCGGGCTCATCTTTTTCTCAACGGTTTTGTTCAATTATCTCTGAGCGCACGTCCGTACTCACGCTGCGCGCTTAGTGAGGATTGAGAACCGGTTCAGCCGAAGTTCTGACATGGGGACAGAGGCGACCGGCGACGCCCGTTTGTGTGCCGACGGCAGAAGTCGCTCAGTTTACTCATTACAGCAAATTTCTGATCGGCATCATCGTCGCAGCTCGTTTCGCCCCAGCGCCCTCGTTCTGTCATTGTGTGAAGTGGGTCACAGTACCAATGAACTATGCGTCCTAGCCTACTCGACATGAAGACGATTTGTTCTAATTAACAGGAGCGCGACATGACTAGGGAAATTCACGAATTGGATCTCAACGAATTGGATGCCGCCTCCGGAGGGATGAAGTACACCCCCGGCACAAAAAATGATAATGTGATTGATGCACGCGGCGGGCAGGTCAAAATCTTGTGGTTCACCATCACTAAGGATATTAACGGCAAGATCAGCAGCCTCACGTGAAGCAAGACTTGATTACACCGGGCCAAAGCCAAAACGCCGCGATGCTCAGTGTCAGGTGTCGATTGCTTCGGCTGGTCTCAGACATCCCTGCCGCAGCCAAGGAGGGTGTTCCGGCGTAGCCCTCCGCTTAAAACCCATTGTCAAAATCGGTCTGTGGGAAGGATCTATCCGTGCGCTTTGGTAACCGTGGCTCCGCAGAAGGTTTAATTCGCCCTCAACGTCAAGCAGCTTCGCTTTAAGGTTTCAAGTTATCGCGTTTTTTCGTCGCCATTTTGGTATGAGTAGCGCCGGCAGAATGATTGACGGGCAACTGACCTGAGCCTAGAATTTGGTGCGCGAGCTTGAGGCCGTCATCGCGTGGCGTGATCGTTCGTGTTATTCGGCCAGCAATATTGCCCCCCGCTCTGACGCAATCTCGATGATACTGGCCGCCGTTTTGGTCGCGCCAATCAATCTTGCCTGAAGGAGATCTATCTTTGCCCTGCCGTACATCTGTCGCTTTGACGAGTTTGAGCTTCGTGATCTGCTCTTCTGTCTGGCCATCGGACCAAGGCTTACTGATGGTGCACCGACGGCGGCTTTGTCCCTGATGACGCCGCTCGCGAACGAGGCGGTCAGGCTTAAGCTGGCGGTGGCGACCCATGGATCGAGATCAGCGACGAGTTTGTTGCGCATGATGGCCTGAAAGCCATCGACGAGGGTGTGGGCTTCGACGAGGTCCAGATCGTTGCCGTAGCCCGGAAAGGTCATTTGTGCCGGTCAGAGTCAGGTTCTCGACGTACTTTATCGAAGTTGTCGAGGTCGAGGCTGACCGAACTCAGGATCATGTCCTGGCCGCCGTCCTTTTTCTCGACCAACTCGTCGCGGCTGTTGTCCACGACGAAAGTGTCGTCACCTTTGCCGCCGATTATTGTGTCGCAACCGGCGCCGCCGGCGAGATAGTCGTTGCCATCGCCCGAGCCCAAGGTTTCAGTTAGTCGTCGTGACCGAAACATGCAGCCTATAGTTTTGGCCTTCGCGCATGGTAAGATTGAAGTAGTCTCTGACGTTGAAGTAATAGGTGCCGCCGTTCCAAGCCGTGAAAGAGCCATGCGGATCGAGCATGAAGGCCGAGCCGAAGGCTGCTGCACGGATCGGGGTGCTGAGCATCAGCACGAGTCCAAGGCATTTGCCGAAGGCTGAAGCAACAAACAGCGCATGATACAAATCTCGGCAAGACCGAGCAGGAAGCCGCGGTGTCTGACAGCGCTATTTTCATGCCGTACCTTCGGTTCAGGGAGGCAACAATGAAGAGCACTGATAGTCTAGACGTATCGAATCAATGGTCGAATTGTCTGAAACAATGAGCTGGAGAACCGGACGTGGATAAGCGCTATCGGCTGATTGGCTCCACCGCATCTCCTTATGCGATCAAGCTGCGGGCGCTGTTGCGCTATCGACGGCTTCAATTCGATTGGGTAATCATGACCCGGGCGCTGCGGAAGCAGACCGAGCATTTGCGTCCGAACCTGATCCCGGTTCTTCAATACCCGGACGGGACTTTTCACGGCGAAACCACGACGCTGGCTTATGATCTGGAGGCCCGGCATTCGCATCGTTCCGTCATTCCCGAAGACAAGGCTGTCGCATTCGTCTGCGACCTCCTGGAGGACCTGGCCGACGAATGGGCCGTGAAGCCGCTGTTTCTGTATCGGTGGTGGGATGCGGAAGATCAAGCCTATGTCTCGCGATGGGCGGGCGAGGAATGGTCGACCTCGGACGCGGAGCCCG
>JAUXWR010000275.1 GCA_030680075.1 Legionella sp. | reverse complement strand
TACCCGGGGTACTACTACCGCGGCGACTTCGACATGATCGACGACACCAACTGGAAGTGCTTCACCAACTCCGTGTACGACGCCAAGAACCTGACCTGGACCATGAAGAAGGTCGAATACAAGCAGATGTTCGAGTAGTTGCAGCGTATCCCGGGGGAGGGCCGCAACGCCCTTCCCCGGGTTTTTTCTCACCCCTTCGGAATTATCCCTGACGCCCGCCGCGGGCAGTCGATCGGTATCAGCAAGGAGAGCGTGCATGACGGAACAACAGGCAGCGCAGCAGACCAAGGCCGTGCTCGTGGTCGGCGGCGGCATCGGCGGGCTCACGGTCGCCGTTGAAACCGCCGAGGCCGGATGGCCGGTGGTCGTCGTCGAGAAGAACGCCTTCGTCGGCGGCCGGGTGGCGGCGAACCACCTTTACTTCCCGAAGATGTGCCCCCCGACCTGCGGCCTGGAGATCAACTTCCAGCGCCTGCGCAAGAACCCGGCGATCAAGATCCACACGCTCGCCGAGGTGACCAAGGTCTCCGGCGGCGCGAAAGACGCCGTGGCCACGGTTACCGTCAAGCCGCGCTTCGTGAACGAAAAGTGCACCTCCTGCGGCAAGTGCGTCGAGGTCTGCCCGGTTTCGCGCCCGGACGCCTTCAACGCGGGACTCGGCACGACCAAGGCCGTGTATCTGCCCCATGCAATGGCCTACCCGCAGCGCTACGTCATCGACCCCGCGGTCTGCCTCGGGAAATCCTGCGGCAAGTGCGCGGAAGTCTGCCCCTACGGCGCGATCGACCTGGAGATGAAGGAGCGCACGATCGAGATCCCGGTCGGCGCGATGGCCGTCGCGACGGGCTGGCTCCCCTACGACGCCAAGCGCATCGACACCTTGGGCTTCGGCCAGTCGAAGAACGTGATCACCAACGCGATGATGGAGCGCCTCGCGGCGCCCAGCGGCGTCACCGGCGGCAAGATTATCCGGCCCTCCGACGGGGTCGCCCCCAAGCGCGTCCTGTTTGTGCAGTGCGCCGGCTCCCGCGACCGCCTGCACCTGCCGTACTGCTCCGCCGTCTGCTGCCTGGCCTCGCTCAAGCAGGC
>JAUXWR010000271.1 GCA_030680075.1 Legionella sp. | reverse complement strand
ATTGAACCAATACAATCAGAAGATGCGCATCGTCCTCTTTATCAAGATGCTGCAAAACTTCGTCAAATTTTAAGTCAACAATCAACACGAAAACTTAGTAAAAATTTAGAAATAAGTCACAATCGACTTATCTACCAAATTCAACAAACAGGAAAAGGATATCATTTGAGAAAAGCAGAAGTGATTGTTTGTGAACATATGGACCATTCAATAGAAATTTTATATAAGAATAATACATTGAAGTACAAAACGATTCATCCTACATTGCAATCTCCTATTATTGTAGATTCTAAAGAAATCAATCAAGTTATAGATAATTTATCACCTTTAAAGTTAACCACAGGGCCCACAGCCCCTGCCCAGCTTAGCCTATAAATGGCTGCTGGGAGGGCTATGGACTTGTGGATAACTTGTTACAGATAGGACATCTTTAAATTGCTAAAAGAGGACATTTCTAAATTGCATTGACAGCCTTCTCTTTGAGATACCCAGGGCTGACGCATCTAAAAAGAATTGACAAGAGCAGAAAAGTGATGTTTGTGATTTAAAAAAGGTGAAAAATCATGAACATAGGCATTAAGAATCTATTTGACGGGATGGAAGATCCACGTATAGACCGGACAAGAAAACACCCCCTGGAAAGCATATTATACATAGTATTATGCGGCACAATTGCTGAAGTTGATAGCTGGATTGGTTATCAAGATTACGCGGAAGAACACATGGAAATTCTTAAAACGTTTATAGATCTACCAAATGGTGCACCTTCTCATGATACATTTGCACGCGCGGTTGAGAGATTGGACCCTAATGCCTTTGGAAAATGTTTTGAGCGTTTTGTTAGCATTTTGTCTTCTCAATCAAAAGGTGTCATTGCCGTCGATGGAAAAGCCATAAGAGGTTATCATGATCAAAAAAACAAATCAAAGCACGTCATATTGTTTCAGCGTGGGCAGACGAGATGGGTCTTGTATTGGCCCAGGAAAAAGTAGATGAAAAGTCGAACGAAATTACAGCTATTCCGAATCTATTAAGCCGCCTGGATTTGGTTGGGCAAATTGTTACTTTGGATGCTATGGGATGTCAAAAGGGCATTTGCGAACAAATTGTAGCTCAAGGCGGAGATTATGTAATCTATCTAAAAGGAAATCAAGGAAGGCTTCATGATGATGTGCGAGAATGGTTTGCGGATAAGACTCAATCCATAGATCATGAGTGGGAGGAATGGGGCAAAGGACATGGTAGGATCGAACATCGCAGATGCATAACCGCAAAAGACATAGATTGGTTGTCCCAAAGACACAATTGGCCGGGACTCAAGAGTATAGCTGTTGTTGAATCTGAACGAACGACATCAAAAGGAATACAGAAGGAAAAACGATACTACATCTCATCACTGAACCCATGCGCTGAAAGAATTGCTCACACCGCTTGAAAACATTGGGGCATAGAAAATCGCTTGCACTGGGTTCTTGATGTCACCATGGGAGAAGATCTTTCTCGTATTCGAACCGATAATGCTCCAGAAATCCTTTCTATCATGCGCAAGTGGGGACTCAACCTTATCAATCAACACAAGGGCACTTTATCTGTAAAACGGATGATCCGGAAAATGGCTATGTCTCCAAAAAACTTGATTGCTATTTTGCAAAAAATTTAGATGCGTCAGCCCTGTTGAGATACCTTCTTTGTCTGGCCTCAATGCTAGATTAGAAGTGTTTGGTATGGTCAGCGCATTATAATGTGAAGACGACATCAATCGTCGCTCACTTAAGGTGACTAAGCTTCGCTCTTCTTTCCTTATCTCAAATTAAATGTGATTGGCTATAACTTTAAGCAAAAATAAAATTATGAGTCACGATGCCAATGTGACTTTCTGATTCTAATCATTGTTGCGAGCCACAGAAGCTGGCGTGGCATCTGGTCATTGCGTTACGAGATCGCCACGCCCTTTGAGGGGCTGACGATGACGAAGGTTTTGCCGGAGGTGGTCGCAATGACTAATGTTAATATGGGGTATGCGATGAAAGAAGTTGGTTATCGTCCATAGCCTCCACATCAATAAAATTAATTCTGTCACCATAATTGCGATTAATGCTGCTTAAAGGTGACTTATACTTACATGTTTCTATAGAATTTCAGGTAATTCGAAGACGTCAAAATCTCCTATACATCTCTTGACGAAACCAAAATCGTTTTTATCCTTTTGCGCCCTCGTTAAACTATAACGGTTTACATCACAACCATCATAATTCGTATAAATAAGTGTTTCAAATTTATTAAATAAATCGAATATTCTTTTGATGTTGTTATTATCAAAAAAATCATTGCTTATTTTACGGCAGTGTTGTACGTCAAGATATTTTAAATTGTGAAGATTTTCGAGCAGTTTATTTAGAGCTTCATTATCTAAGTTTGTTGATGAAATATCAAGATATTCCAGGTTGTTAAGATTTTCGATGTTCTCTATTTTGCTTATAGGATTATTGCTGATAGAAAGGATATTTAAATTTTTATGATTATTCGTAATTTCTTGGATGCCTTCATCAGTTATATTATTTGCCGTGAGAATAAGACTTTCTAAATTCTTAAGATTTCCAATTGATTTTATTGTTTCACCGTTTGCATCGTTTGCTGAGATATTAAGACTTTTTAAATTCTTAAGATTATTAGCAAGTTCTATTAAGTCATTATTGTTTATAATGCTTGATGAGATATCAAGACTTTCTAAATTTTTGAGATTTTCCGCTATTACTAGGATGAAGGGATCTTCTGCTACGCAGGCTGAAATGTTAAAATGTTTAAGATTTTTACTATATAAAGAGATTGCTGTAATACCTTCAATAGTTATTGCATTTTCATTACTAAAGTATTGAAAATCATATTTTTTTAAGGGGATATTACTTAAGTTAAGATATTCCAGATTGTTAAGTTCTATAGCTATTAATTCAGCTGCCGCATCATTTATGCCACATCTTTGAAGTTGAAGATGTTTAAGACCTTTAAGGTTCGCAACAATTTCTTCTACTTCTTTTAAGCATAGTCTTGAATTATACAATTTAAGTTCTATTAGGTTTTTAAAATTTTTACACATTTCTTTGACAGAAAACATTTTAGTAATATGTAGTGCTTTAACATTTATAAAATTGTTGCCAAGGGCTGACCATTGGTCTGGTGTAATCCCAGAAGCGTTGATCTCAAGCGACGTAATAGAATCATTATTTAAGTCTCCAGATACGGATTCCATTAAATTGATTTGATTAATAAAAAGCGTCTCTGCCTGTAATGCGAAGCAAAAAAAGATAGACATGAGTATGTTTAAGATAATTTTTTTTTTCATAATGTATTTCCTTTCATTTGGTTTTGAGTTGAAAATAGGCACATTTAAATATAGTTAAAATCTATTTTGTATTTACAAGAATATACATCAAAATGTTTGTTAAGTCAATAAATTTTATATTTTTGTTAGTGCAATTTGATAATGTCCTCTTTTACAATTTAGAGATGTCCGGTTTTTAGAAAAAAAATCACTGATATGATGGCCTGAACAAGCAACCATAAAAGTGAAGACAAAGATGAAGGATATCAGATTAAAAGAGAGCGAATTGGAATGTTTATATGTAATAAAGAAAGTTATTGATGGTGATATAAGTCAAGTTGATGCTGCTGAAACTTTAAAATTAAGCGTACGTTAAATAAGACGTTTAGTCATAACGCCCCGGCAAAGCCGGGGGCTTGACGGTATTTAGCAGTCTTAAAGACTGCCGGGTTGATTTA
This sequence comes from Legionella sp., assembly GCA_030680075.1. Classification (GTDB taxonomy): domain Bacteria; phylum Pseudomonadota; class Gammaproteobacteria; order Legionellales; family Legionellaceae; genus Legionella_C. The sequence goes on along the minus strand of JAUXWR010000271.1, from coordinate 178 downwards.
AACGACTAGAATTCACCTGGTTCATCCGAACCTTGGTCGTCAAGCTGCTCTTGCTGTTTGATGTAAGACTTAATCTGGGTTTCTTCAAACCCGACTGTTGAAACAGCGTACCCCCTCGCCCAAAGCTTTTCTCCGTTAAAATTTTTCTTTTTATCGCCAAACTGTCTTGCGACAGCTA
>JAUXWR010000251.1 GCA_030680075.1 Legionella sp. | reverse complement strand
ATTGAACTGCGTGGTGGTGAGGCCAGTCAGAGCCGCCGATCCCAGCGCTTTCAACGCAGTCCCCGTCAGCGCGGCAATTTCGGTCGATGTCATCTGCTCCATTTGAGCAGCCGATATCCCCGTGATCTGCGACGCGCCGAGAAACCCAAATTGCGTTTCGTTGAGTGCGGCGAACTGCGTCGTGCTGAGCGCGGAGATGTGCGTGGATTTGAGAGCTTTGATTTGCGAGGAATCAAGCGAGCCGACGCTCTCAAGCGACAAGGCTCCGATCTGGGTGGCGGTGAAGGCGGCGATATGCGTGGCTTTGAAGCCCGCTAGCTGCGTGGTGCTCAGCGCGGCAATGTTCGTCGTCGAGAGCGCGATGACCTGGGATGTCTTCATCGCGCCGAGCACGCCCGAGCCAAGCGCCGAGAATTGCTCGACGGTCAGCGCCGCGATGCTGGTGGTCGGCAGTCCGGCGATGTGGCTGCCCGTAAGCGCGCTCAGTTGAGTGGTCGTCAGCGACGAGATAACCGAAGAACTTAATCCGGCGAACTGAGAGGCCGTAAGGCTCGCAATCTGCGTGGTGCTGAACGAAGCAAACGCCGTGGTGCTGAAGGCGGCCATCTGCTGCGACGATAACCCATCAAGCTGGGTGATCGTCAACGAAGCAAGGTTGTTTGTCGAGATGGACTGAATCTGGGCGGCCGTCAGGCCCTTGATGTTGTTGGCGGTCAGGCCGCTCATTTGTGTCGAGGTGAGAGAAGCCATGTTCGCGGTGGACAGCGCGCCAATCTGCGAGGACGACATCGATTTCAGGATGGTCGCCGTATATGCGGTGAACTGGGTCGTATTGACGGCCGCGATCTGTGTTGTCGACAGCGGCACGCCACGCACTCTCAGAAAAGATTCATACTGCGCCGGTGTCAGGAGTGAGATCGCCGCGTCGCTGAGGCCCGCGAGCTGCGTGCGCGCGAAGGAGGCGAGCTGGGTCGTGCTGAGGCCTTGGAGCTGCGTGGTGCTGAGCGCGACCACCTGCGTGGATTTGAGGCCGCGCAGCTGTGTCGTGTTGAAGCCTTCGATCACAGCGTCGGACAGCGACCGAACGAGTCCTGAACTCAACGCGCCGATTTGCGCCGCCGTCATACCATCGAGTTGGGTCGTCGACATCGACGCGAAGGCCGTGGTGTTGATGGAGCTGATCTGCTGGGAGGTCAGCGCTGTGATCATAGGGGCGCTAAATCCCTGCAGCTGCGTCGTCGTCAGGTGCGCCATTGCCGAGGTCGACAACGCTTTCACCTGAGTCGTGCTGAATCCGGCGACTTGCGTCGAGGTCAGGCCGATGACATTCACCGAGTCGAGTGCCCGTATCTGGGTCGACTTGAGACCATCGATCTGTTCATCCGTGAGGTCGCCGACTTCCTCCGCATCGACGTCGCCAAAGTTCGCAAAGCTTAGCGCCCCGAGCTGCGCGGCGCTAAGGCTCAAGATCTGCGCGGCGGAAAGTGCATTGAAGGCCGTGTTGCTAAGACCGGCGATCTGGGCCGAGGTTAGGCCGTCGAGCTGTCCGGTAGTCAGGCCGGAAATGATAGTCGTCGAAAGAGAGTTGAGCTGCGTGACCGTCAGCCCGGCGAGCTGGCTTGCGAGCAGGCCGCTGAAGTGCGTGGTGCTGAGCGTTCCGAGATTGGGAAGACTGATGGCCTTGATCTGGCTGCTGCTGAGGCTTTGAAACTGCTCGGAAGTTACACCGCTGTACACGCCTTTGCTCACCGCGCCGAGAACGCGCGTGTTCACAACGTCAAGTTGGAGGGTCGTGAGAGCGGCGAATTGCGCCGAGGAGAAATAGTTGATCTCGGACGATGTCAGCTTGGAGATGACGGACGTCGCGAGTCCGCTCACGTCGGTCGTCGATAACGCCTGAATCTCAGCCTGAGTAAACGCCATGATTTCCCCGTTCGGGAGACAGCTGACCGGAAGTTCGCTCCCGGCCATCCACACACACTGTAACGCGTGTTGAAACTATCTCATCTCGCCGGAAAGTTATACGCGCGAGATTAACGATCGGTTGCAAAAAAATGCCCCGCTTTCGCGAGGCATTCTTGAGTAATTACATGTACTTAGCCGACTTGCGTCGAATCCGGCCAGGGCCGATCCGGGTCGTTTGGCTTTAGGCCTTATCGCCTTCGGCTTCGTGATGCGCGCTCGAGTCTTCGGCGATACGGGCCGAACGGCCACGGCGATCGCGCAGATAATAGAGTTTGGCGCGGCGAACGCGGCCTTTGCGGACCACTTCGATCTTATCGACGATCGGGGCGATCAGCGGGAATTCGCGTTCGACACCTTCGCCGAACGAAATCTTACGCACGGTGAACGCGGAGTTCACGCCGGCGTTCTTGCGCGCGATGCACACGCCTTCATAGGCCTGCACACGTTCGCGCTGACCTTCGGTCACCTTCACGTGGACGCGGAGCGTGTCACCGGGCGAGAAGTCCGGAATGGCGCGCTTGGCCTGCATTTCGGCCATATAATCTTGCTCAAGCTGTTGCAGTGTATTCATCGTCGTCGTCCTTTTTGTCGTTATCTTTTTGGTCTTGGTTAATTGGTCTTCGTTTTGTTCGAGGGCCTCTCAATCGGCCCGCTTACGTCTTCTTCGTCGTCGTCTTCGGCGTGTACCGGGCCCACATATCGGGCCTTCTCATACGCGTTATCTCTTCGGCTTGGGCCA
>JAUXWR010000242.1 GCA_030680075.1 Legionella sp. | reverse complement strand
ACCCAAACGGAAACGCCCACGCCCACGCTCAGCGAAACCCCGCTGGTTTTCACGGAGACCCTCACGCCGACATCCACCGAAACCCCCACTCCAACTGAAACGGAAACCCCAACCATTACAAACACACCCTTCCAGCCGGCTACGGATACGCCCACGTTCACGGTCACACCCTCCCTTTCGCCGACTTTCACGCCAGCCCTTACTCCTACTATTACACCGACCTTCACGCCCACGCTGACACCTCCCTTTACCTCCTCCCCCTCAATAACAGCCCTGCCCTAGCGGCTGCTCTCGAGAGACCTTCGTGGTCTCTCATCCTTTAGCGCATGAAAAACTTTCAGGTTAAAACATGAGCGATATTCTCCCATTTCTAAAATCAATAATCTCCGTCTCCGGTTTGTCTGGATATGAAACCCCGGTTGCCGACCTGATCGAAAAGAAGTGGTCTCCGCTGGTGGATGAACTCACGCGAAGCAGACTCGGTTCGATTCATGGACTGAAAAAGGGGTCGCCAAGGAAAAACATTCGCTCTGTTGACAAGTCCCCGCGCCCGTCCGTGCTCATTGCGACGCACATGGATGCGATCGGTTTAATGGTCTCCCGCATTGTGGACGGCTTTTTATATGTCACAGCCATCGGCGCCGTGGATTCGCGCGTCCTGCCTGGCACGCCTGTTCTTGTCCATGCTTCGGGGAGCAGGGAAGATCTATACGGTGTGGTCGTTATGCCGCCCGCCAATCTCCTGCCCGATGGCGAGGGTCAGGGCGCGATGCCGCTGAAATACCTTATGGTGGATACAGGACTCACTCCCAGCGAGGTTTCGAAGCGGGTCAGGGTTGGGGACAGAGTCGCCTTTAACACAGAACCAGTTGAAATGTCTGCTGGATGCGTCAGCGGTCACACGCTGGATAACCGCGCATCCGTCGCTGCGCTGACGATTTGTCTTGAGGAATTGCAGGCCAAATTACATGTCTGGGATGTCTGGGCGCTGGCATCTGTCCAGGAGGAGGTTACGTTTGGCGGTGCACAAACATCCGCGTTTCAAATCAGACCCACCCTTGCCGTTGCGGTGGACATGACCTTTGGCAAGGGGACGGGGTCAAGCGGGTATCAGACATTTGCGATAGGCAAGGGCG
>JAUXWR010000239.1 GCA_030680075.1 Legionella sp. | reverse complement strand
GTCCTGCCGGTGTGCCCGACGGCTTATGCCGTTATCCGGAGGCATTGAATGGCAGGTTCAACTGAGGCCTTCCTCAACGCAGGCGGGCTGCGCCACGCGCGCTTTGTCTGGATGTTCGGCGCCATTCTCGGTACGCTGCTTGCCTGCGGCATCGGCGCTAATTTTTTGCTCGACCCGCTGATGATGTTTCATCGGCCCTGGGTGGGGCCGTATTACGCCTCGAACGAACGCTATCGGGTGCCGGGATTTGCCCGCAGCCTCGACTATGACACCGCTATTGTTGGCGCTTCGACGGCAATGGCGATCATGCCCGGTGAGGTGAGAGCCATTTTGGGAGGCGCTCCGGTAATTCAGGTCATCGGCGGGGCGACCATCAGCGAAGAAAGCTTGGCAGTCAACGTTACTGCGCAACAGGGAAAGCTCAAGCGCGTCATCTGGCTGGTTGATCCCGTGGTGTTCAGCTTCGGCGACCGTCGCGCAGATGCGCAATTGCCTGAGTATCTTTACGTAGGTGGCGCTAGCAACCTGCTGCGCTATCTTCTGGACCGGGCGACCTTCACGATGAGTCTGACTTTAGCGCGCCATTTACTCGATGGGTCGCGGTCTGACGAGTTCGTGTCTAGTCTCGATGCGCTCTACCGATTGCCTGCGCCGTCCGAATATTCAAACGCTGCGGTCAAGGAAGCGTTTTATTCTGAAAAGGCATTGGCTGAGTTGCAGCGGCGCGAGCGCGCCGTTTACCTAGCGTTCGATGAATCGAAAGTTGCGAAAACCTTTGACCGGCATGTTTTCGAGACTATTAAGATGCATCCCCGCGTCAAGTTCGAAATCGTGCTGACGCCTTCTTCGGTAGCCTTCTATCAATACATCAGTCGTCATTTTCCGAAGCGCTTCGAGCAGAGTCTGTTTGTCCGAAAACTGGCCTATGAGCGAATCATGGGACTGCCCAACGCCCGGCTTTTCGACATGCAGACTGATACCGCAATTACCGAGGACTACAGAAATTTTAATGACATGCTGCACTTCTCACCGGGCGTCGGAAATCGAATCCTCGAGGCGATCCGGGACGGCAAGGCCGTGAGCGACGTGTCGGAGCCGGCTGCCCGCGCGCATCTGATAGATAGTGTCGCGCGCGTGCCCCTGCCGTAAGTGATGCTGCGGCCAGTTCTTGTGGCGTCAAATTGACTGCGTAATTCAACTATGTGAGAAGCCGAGGTTGAATAGTGGGATAATTGGCTGGGTTAACGCGCCGAAACGACGTATAAGTAGTGGTTATTAATGAGGATTATGATGGCCGCCCCGAAGACCTTCGACGAATTGCTTCCAATCTTTCGCGACATCTTTGATCGGGACGATCTCGTATTAACCCCTTCGCTAGCGGCCGAGGATGTCGATGAATGGGACAGCTTGAGCAACATACGTCTTTTCGTGGCGATCGAGCAGGCGTTCGGCATCCGCTTTGCGTCC
>JAUXWR010000223.1 GCA_030680075.1 Legionella sp. | reverse complement strand
ACGGCGCGCTCGTCCCGGACGAACCGGCCGAGGACGCGGGCGAACGTGCCGTACGCCCGCGGATGCGGGTGCGAGTCGAGGAACGGCGCCTCGGTGGACATCGACGCGGCATCCGAGCCGAAGGTCACCCAGGGCAGGCGGATCGCACGGTCGACGACCTCCGGGGCCTGGTTGAAGTAGATCGCCTCCACGCGGCTCTCGTCCTCGATGACCAAGTCGACGGCCGCGTCCTCCGGGGAGACATCGCGATCACGCGCGACGTCCGCCAGCGTGCGTCCGGCCCACCGGCGCAGGCGCTCCGTCCGAAAGCGGGCCAGCTGCACTCGCGACGGGTCCCCGGCGAGGTGGAGGTGGTTCTCCCAGCCGCGACCGGGTCGCCGCATCTGGTCGACGACCTTCGCACGGGTCGCAGGGTCGCGTAGGCGCGCGACCCACCCCACGGTCCCACCCTCCTGGACCCAGGGCGGCATCGCCGCGTCCAGCCCGGTGGCCGAGGCGGCATAGGGGTACATGTCGGCACCAATGGCGAGACCGCCAGCGCGGGCATCCTCGATCATCGTGAGGGCACGATCGAAGTTCATCGCGGCGTGGGGCCCGAGTGCCTTGAGGTGGTATATCTCCGCCGGCGCGCGGGCGGCGCGGGCGATGTCGATCAGCTCCCCGACCGCGCTTGTGAGCGTGTCGCCCTCACCGCGGACATGGCTGATGTACCTGCCGCCCAGCCTGGCGGCGGCCGCGGCCAGCGCCGTGAGCTCGGTGGTGTCGGCGAATGCCGCGGGTGCGTAGATCAGCGACGAGCCGACGCCGAGCGCACCGTCGCGCATGGCCTGCTCGACGAGGGCGATCATCCGCCCGAGCTCGGATGCGTCCGGGCGCCTGTCCGCGTACCCGAGCTCGTGGATACGAACGGTCGTCGCCCCGACGAAGGACGCCACGTTCGGAGCCACGCCACGATCAACGAGGTGGTCGAGGTACTCGGCGAGGGTCGTCCAGGGGACCGCGTACTGGAGCTCGGCCTGCTCGGCAATCAGCTGCTCGCGCATGCCTGGCGTCAACGGACCCATCGACGTGCCTTCCCCGAAGACCTCGAGCGTGACACCCTGGCGGATGTCCCCCTCGGATCGCCCGTCGACGAGCAGGGACTCGGTCGCCCAGCTGAGCATGTTGA
>JAUXWR010000219.1 GCA_030680075.1 Legionella sp. | reverse complement strand
GGGGGTACAGTACTATATAAGGGGGTAGGTAAAAACAGGGGGTACCCCTAAAAATAGGCCTTTTGACAGATTTATTATATATTATTTTCTTTTATATATACATACCCATATGATTATTTTTATTCCACATAGTTACTCGTTCTTTTAACTATTATTTTAAATTACATGTTTTCTTCCCTTTACAGAAAAATAGGGTAATACAGGATTATTCATTTATTTGATTAAAAGCCAGAATTCATACATTATACTCGTAGTGTCTTTATTTTTGCTATTTTTGTTATTATGCTTAATTACAGTAATAAATTATTTTAAAATATTACCATTTATCATTATTTTAGCTATTTTGGTATTTTGCTTATTTTTCGTATCCTGTTTATAATATCGTTTTTAAGGATCTCTATTTTTACTAAATTCTGTTCTTTTTGTTTATTTAATTAATATGTTCTTTTATATGATTATTTTATTTTCTTTCATATATATTTATTAATTCTTATTGTTTAATACTTTTAATATTTTTAATACTTTTAAATATCTATAGGTTTGTTGTTTTATTTAATAAACTATTGCAATATACATAAGTTCTATACTTTACATCATACGTGTATATGTGTGATGCATGTGTGCACGTGTGTGTTTTTTATAATTATACTTATTACTACTTATTTTAAATTTACTCTTTTTATGTATCTCATATAATTTAATCATGCTCTTTGTTTTACTTTTTTATTATACACATTATTATTTTTATTATTAATATTTTATATTTTTATTTCTTTTAATAGTATGTAATGTTTTATACTTTTATTTTTATGATTTCATCTTTTTATAGAGTTTTACATATTTTATAAATTTTATATAATTTGTTACTTTTCAATATTTAACTTTATAACTTTAATATTCATTACTATTTTTAGTTTTTGTATTTTTACATTTTACTTGTCTTAATGATTTTTTTTTTACATTTTTATTGATTCTTGTTTTATCTCTATTTTATTATTTTCTATAATTTATCACATGCTTGTTTTATTTTTTGATATCATTATTTTTGTATGCAAATGCGGAGCCTCTGAGGGGGCTGTCGCGTCGCCCTCGACTCTAAAAGCAGGCATCGCCAGCTCGCCCCTTTTTTCGCTCCTCGACTTGAGCTGGTCACGTAGTGTTGCGCGACACGCGATTCGCAAGGTTTGTGATTGCGTACTTCCTCACTCAACTTTGCCACCCTGTGGCTCTGAGGTTTTTGGTTTGCTGTCCCAGCTCTGGACCTGTTCGTTCCGGGAGCCGCTTCGCTCCTAGGGGGGGGAGTATCGTTTCTTAAAATCCTGAAATATGGCATTTTGGACGTTTTTGGCCATTTTTGGGGTCCCCAGGTAAATGCCTGCCCTGGCCGATTTTGAAGGTTTCTGGGTTTTGGCTGTTTTTTATTATTTTTTTGTAATTAAGTTATTATTTTATTAGTTTTATAAATTATTTTTATTGTTTTAGTAATTATAATAGCCTTGCGGTTTTTGGGTTCCGAAAAAGTCGTAAAAAGTCATGATTTTTGGCCATTTTTGGGGTCCTTTTTGTGGGTCATTTTTTGGCCTTTTTTGATACCTTTTATTACATAT
>JAUXWR010000218.1 GCA_030680075.1 Legionella sp. | reverse complement strand
ATTGAATCAATCGATCTATCCGGAATTCGCGCGCCTGGGCAGCAAAGGCAGCTGGCATGACTTCGCGAAGCTGATCCTGCGCGGCGGCGCCATGGGCGGGGGCGCGGCGGTGTTGCTGCTGCTGCTCGCGTTGGCGTTTGGAACACCGTTCCTGACGGTGTTCTTCGGCGAACCGTTCGCGGGCGCTTATTGGCCGCTGGTGCTGCTGATCGCTTCGGCGGGCCTGACGATCTGTGGCTTCCCGATGGACCCGGCGCTGTTCGCCATGGGCCGGCCCGGCATCGCGCTGCGCATCGGCACGGTGGTGATCATCGTGCTGTATCTGCCGCTGCTGGTGGTGCTCACGGATATGTACGGCGCGATTGGCGCGGCGGTGGCGACGCTCGGCGCGGCGCTGATGACGCTGGTGTCGATGAGCACCTTTACTGCACTCCAGCTCCGTCACCAGGCCGCGGCGTCTTGCTCGGCTTCTGAGGGTGTAACACCGCAATCCGCGCTTTCGTAAGCGGCGCTGGATCGAGCTTCCAGTCGCGGTAGCCCTGCACGATGACCGTGAAATAATCGATGGTGGGCGGCGCTAATCCCTCCTCATTCATCACATAGGCCATGGCGTCTTTCATCTCGCCGGCCACATCCACGCGCACGGTGATTTTCCGGTAGAGCGCGGGCACGTCCTCGTAAGCATCGAGCGTGCGTTCGCATTGAGGCGTGATGTCGTAAAGCGCGCCCCAAACGGCGCCATTTTTTTCCGGGACGATATCCACATACCTGCGGAAGACGAGTTTGTAGCCGTCGAGCCGCGCCGCACCGAGCGGCGTCGCGCGCGCCGCATGGCGCTTCATGCGCCGCAAATTCAGATTCGAGCCGTAGGCGAAATAGAGCATCGCAAGGTCATACAAGAAAAACGGCGGAGCCGATGGATCCAGCGCGCGCGAAGGCGCGCATCACAGAAAGAAAAGGCGCGAAGGCGCGCCTCGAGAAAGAAAAACGGTGGATCCAAAGGATCCGGCGCGCGCGAAGGCGCGCATCGAGAAAGAAAAACGGCGGATCCAAAGGATCCGCCGTTAGGTGGCTGGGGAAGTGTGGGGAGGGAGGAGTTAAGCCCCAGCGATGCAAGGATCGTTGCGCTTGGGCGTTAACGATTGGTGAATCAAGGTTAACGCCGCCCAGGGCGCGGGGCCGCCGCAAAGGCCGGAAATTATCTCTGATATAATTTTCGGGGTTTCTAACCGTTTGACCTAAAAAGAAAAGGCCCGATCTTGCGATCGGGCCTTCAGCTCTGACGGGCTTGCCGCTTATGCCGCGGCTTTGATCTCAAGCGGCAGTTCGAGCTGCGCTTCGTTGTCCTGTCTGCGCAGGATATGCAGGCGAATCGCCATCAGTTCTTCTGCTTCGTTGAGCAGCATGGCCGTGCTCGAGGTGCCGGCGCGGTGCGCACGCAGGAGGGCATTGTGCGTTTCATCAGCGAGAAAGCTGAGCAAAGCGTGGCGATCTTCGAACATTTTTCCGGTCCTTCATCGGGGCTGCCCCTTACGGGGTCATTCGGTGGCACGGAGGATGCTGCATTGCACCCGCGTGCACAAATAAGAAGCTTTCATTTCAGCTCTGCGTTTCTTGCATGACAAAAGCGGGGATAACTCCGCGACGCGTGGCATGTATAGTTTCCCTTATGCGTCAATCATCTAAATCTTGTGGTTGAGGCAGATTTCCGCGTTGACCCACTGCCGCCCGGCCTTCACCATATCTCGTAGCGAGGTTGCTCCTGGTCCACACGATCTTGAGCGCCGAGGGGAAATCAGAAACCGATTCTGTGGCCACGGGCGGATAAAACCGCCTCCTGCTCCGTCAGTTAAGTTAAATTTTTCATAGACTTAGCGTTGGGGCCCGCGAGTCGATTCACTCCTCTCGGTCAAGCCATGCGATGGGGGCTTAGGTCCACGAGGGGTAGTAGTACATGAACGTTGCAGTCGAAGTCGCCAAAGTCACCGCCCACCAATCGCAGGCCGCCACGCCGGCGCCCGCATCCAAGCCGCCCGCTTCAAAATCACGCGATTCAGCCCTAGAGGTTGTGCCGTCGATCCGGATCGACCGGAGCCGCGATGCCCTCCTGACCGATTTCGGTAAGGCCACGCTTGAGGACCGCTATCTGCTCCAGAAC
>JAUXWR010000212.1 GCA_030680075.1 Legionella sp. | reverse complement strand
ACCAGTGGTCGATCACCGGAACTTTCAGCAGCCTCTCGGCCCAGTGCAGAGTGTCCGGGTCGCAGCGCTCTCCGGCGAGAAACAGCGTCTTGAGGCAGGAGATGTCGTACTTCTTCAGGTATTCGCCGTTCGAGTCGTCGCGCTTGATCGCCCGAAACGCCGTCGGCGCGGTGAAGAGCGCGCGCACCTTGTGCTGCGAGATCACGCGCCAGAAAGCGCCGGGGTCCGGGGTGCCCACCGGCTTGCCCTCGTAGAGGACGGTCGTGTTCCCGTTGAAGAGCGGGCCGTAGACGATGTAGGAGTGCCCAACGACCCAGCCGATGTCGGAAGCCGCCCAGTAGACGGTTCCCGGCGGGCAGTCGTAGATGTTGTTCATCGTCCACTGCAGAGAGACGATGTGGCCGCCGGTGTCGCGCACGACGCCCTTGGGCTGACCCGTGGTCCCCGAGGTGTAAAGGATGTAGAGCGGGTCGGTGGCCGAGACCGGCACGCACTCGTGCGGTTTGGCCGCGGCCATCGCCTCGGTCCAGTCGACGTCGACGTGGGGGTTCATCGCGGCCTTCGCCAGCGGCCGCTGGAAGATCAGGCAGCGCTCGGGCTTGTGGCGCGCCAGCCGGATCGCCTCGTCGCGCAGCGGCTTGTACTCGATGACCTTCTTGACCTCGATGCCGCAGGAGGCCGAGATGATGACCTTCGGCTCCGCGTCGTTGATGCGCACCGCCAGTTCGTTCGCGGCGAACCCGCCGAAGACGACGGAGTGCACCGCGCCGAGGCGGGCGCAGGCCAGCATCGCGACAACGGCCTCCGGGACCATCGGCATGTAGATGATGACGCGGTCGCCCTTGCCGACGCCCAGGTCGGCGAGCGCGCCGGCGCACAGCGCGGTCAGGTCGCGCAGTTCGCGATAGGTGTAGCTCTTCACGGTGTCGGTGACCGGGCTGTCGTAGATCAGCGCGGCCTGATCGGCGCGGCCGCCCTCGACGTGGCGGTCCAGCGCGTTGTAGCAGGTGTTCGTCAACCCGCCGGTGAACCAGTGGTAGAGGGGAGCGCTGCGGGAATCCAGCACCATGTCCCACGTGCGGTACCAGTGGACCTTGCCGGCGGCCTCGCCCCAGAAACCCTCGGGATCCTTCATCGAACGCGCGTGGACTTCATCGAAGCGACCCATATCACCAGCCTCCCTCTGTGTGCTGCGCCCTGCCGCGTCGTGCCCGATACCCCG
>JAUXWR010000199.1 GCA_030680075.1 Legionella sp. | reverse complement strand
CTCCTGTTTCGGCGCGGTACACGAACCGACCTTTACACATTGTTCATACATGCGGTTGGTTACCTTGGTCTGCTGGATCCAATACCCATCCAGGCTGACTGAATGCGCCAGTGCATAAATGCCGTCGCCCATCATAAAATCCCCGGCGGGCACGTAAACCAAAACACTTCCATCCACCCATTTCATTTTATCGCCGCTTTTCGGGCCAGCGAGCGCAACCGGCGCCAATGCGGGAGTGGGTTCCGCCGTCGGCGTCTCGGTGGGCGGTACATCCGTGGCGGTCACCACCACGATCACCGTCTCCGCGGTGGGCGGCGCAGCGCAGGCCGATAAAATCAGGATGAACATCAGGGTATATGCAAACATCATATAACGCGCGTTTTTCATTCAATCTCCTTCTCCCGCGAGTTGCGCGAGACGGCCATTATTATAATGCAGAGAAAAAATTAAGGCTGGCGCTCTTATGCCAGCCTTAATTTCAGCGAGCCTGATTCTCAAAACAAAATCGGGCTACGGCTGATTGCAATAACAGACAGTCTGGTTCCCAAAGACAAAACAGACGACATATTGCGGCGGACAGCTCGCCGGCTCATCAGGTTCACGTTCCGCAGCGGGAGGCAGCGGGCACAAACCCGGCTCCCCTCCGCGCGGCTGAAAACCGATCGCCATGCGGCAGGTATTATCCAATGCGAAAACCTCCTTGATCGGATAAAAATACTCGAGTTCCTTCAATGCCGCACCTGCCTGTTCATGCGTAAAACGATCGTTGATATCGAACAGAGATGGATCAAAAGCGTCGTAGCCGGCCCACATGCCGATCATATACGCCTGATCGCCCTTCAGGATGGCGCGTTTCACAGCGATCTGAACCGCGTATGGATCCTGCGGTGAAATGCGCACCCAGGCAAGATCGTGATCCTCGCCCTGCCCCAAGCCAAATATCATTGTCTCATAGCCATTCCCGTCAGGCAGGGTCGGGTCCGTAACCGCCGGCACACTCCCGCCCACGTCCCTGTCGGTGTCGAACCATACCTCCACGCCGGCAGTGGTCCACTCCGTGGATGGCGGCCCGGCAGCCAGAACCAGCCAGTCCCCCCGTCCGTCCACATCCAGATCGATCTCAAAGCCATATTTTCCGTCCAGCGGCTGGCCGGA
>JAUXWR010000198.1 GCA_030680075.1 Legionella sp. | reverse complement strand
CCGTGCTTCGCCTCGATCTTCTTGCGCAGATTGAGGAGGTTCTCCTCCGTGTAGGTGAAGATCAGGAAGCGCCGCTCCTCGTCGATCCGGCCGACGATCTCGGTGGTCTTGCCGGCCCCGGCGACGGCTAGGAGGACTTTCTTATCCACTCGATCGCGTCACGGACGTATTGGGGAGCGCGCAGCTGCGGCGCCTTGTCGGCCAGCGCGAGCGCGGCCTCGGCCTTGTTGTCCAGCATGTAGTCGAGCACGGTCTTCTTGCGCCGCTTGGGCAGGAACAGCTCCTCGCAAATCTTCGCGTTGTCGTCGTGCACGCAGATCTCGAAGGTGCTGCGCTTCGGGTCGGGGTCGGCGAACACCTTGGCGTTCTCGCAAAGATCGTCCTCGTAGTTCTCCACGCAGTTGCGCTGGTGGTCGCCGTCGTTGTCGCGCACAACCGCCGTCCTCACGCCCAGGATGGAGGCGACCTCCAAGTAGCGCTTGAAGCTGGTCCCGCCCACGGCGATGACGTGGACCTTGTCCTTTTCCAGCGTGGAGTCGCAGCAGTTTCGGTAGAGGCTCTCGATCAGGATGTATTCGGCGTCGCCCTCGACCAGGATCACGCGGCGCGACATCGCGAATTCGAGCAGGTGATGGTCGGGAGCCTTGGCGAAGAAGGCCGCGGTCGACGGCTTGAGCTTCGAGAGCTTGGCGCTGGCCCTCCCGTCGTCGCCCAGCAGGATCGCTTTGCGAAGGCCCAGGCGCGAGCAGATCATGCTGCTGTGGGTGGCGACGAACACCTGCTGGTCGCCGGCTCCGGCGATGTCGTCCACGAGCTTGCGCATGTGGCCGTGGCTCAGATGGTTCTCCGGCTCCTCGAGCATGAGCACGTCGATGCCGCGCTTGCCGCGCCCGCGCTGCAAGGCGAAGGTGGTCTTGATCAGGCTTTGCTGCCCGCGCCCCTTGCTCTCCACCGGGATGCCGTCGGAGACAATGACCAGGTCGTTCTCCAAGCTCGCCTTGTTCGAGCTGCGCAGCCAGAACTTCACGTCCAGCCGGGAGTTCAGCTCGCCCAGGTGGGCGTCCCGAAACTCGCTCTTCGCGCTGCGGTATTTGTTCTGGTGGCTTCCGCGCTCGCTCGCCGAGGAGTTGGCCTGATAGAGCTTGCGCGTGTATTCGCGGTGCGCGTGATCGGTGTTGATCAAAGCGCTGTCGATCAGCAGCTGGTCGATGTGCCTGCGCGGGCCTCCGTAAGGCTGGTCGGCGAAGGTCTGGAACCTGATGGCGTAGAACTCGAAGGGGAAGTTCTCGCCGGGCTCGGCGAGCACCTGCGCGATCTCCTCGGCGTAGGTTTCGCTCGGCTCGCACGAGAAGCGCAGGCCGAAGGCGTCCGTGTTCAGC
>JAUXWR010000179.1 GCA_030680075.1 Legionella sp. | reverse complement strand
GTGAACGAGCACCATCAGCACCTGCTGCAGGAGCTCAAGAGCAACGCCGAGGCACAACTCTCGGTGGGTCGGGCATCGCTGCAGGATCCGTTGCAGGCCGAGGTCGAGCTGTCGCGGCTCGTCGAGCAAGACGCGACGCTGAGCTCCGACCGTTGGGCCATCGTCGCGAGCCTGAACGGGCTCTTGCATCGCAACCCGAACGAGCCCTTGCCGCCGCCGCCGAGATCTTCAGCGCTGGGTCTGGAGGCGCCTCCCTCGGAGGCGGAGCTCATTCGTGCAGCGCTCGCCGCGAGCCCCGAGCTCCGCGCGCTCCGCGCACGAGAGCGCTCAGCCGAATCCTTAACGCGATACGCAGAGCGGGAGTACTACCCGGACTTCACGCTGATGGCCTCGTACAACACGATGGTCATGCCCGACAGTCGGCTGATGCTGGGCATTTCGGCTCCAATTCCGCTGCAGCGCGGGCGGCGCGGAGGAGCGCTCGACGAGGCGGGCGCGCGCGTGGCGGAGGTGCGCGCGGAGAGTACGAGGTTGATGGACCGCATCCGCGTCGAAGTGAGCGTGGCGCGCCAGCGCCTGGTCGAGATCATACGGGTCGTGAAAATCCTGGACGGGCGAGTTCTGCCGGTCGCCAAAGCGCAGGTGACGGCAGCACGGGTCGACTTCGCGCCCGGGCGGACAAGCTTCCTGGCGGTCGTGGACGGCGAGCGAAACCTGCGCGACGCCGAGCTGTCGCTCCACGCCGCGGTCGCGGAGCTCGGCAAGCGGCGCGCGAGGCTGGAGCGCACGCTCGGACGCGTTCCGTTCGTCGAGACCATGTCGGGGGTTCGATGAGCACGCCGCCCCCCTCTGCACCGCCAACCGTGGAGCCGGAACGAAGCGCGCCGATGGAGCCGTCCGCTCCGCCCGAGGCTATGCCGCCCGAGGCAGTACCGCCCGAGGTGGTGCCGCCCGAAGCTATGCCGCTCGAGGCAGTACCGCCCGAGGCTCCAGCTCCTCCTCCAGTTGCACCCACCGTTCAGCGCCCGGCGCGAACCTTCGGCTGGCTCAGCCTGATGCTCGTTGCGCTGGTCTCGGCTGCCGTAGCCGGCGCCGCCGGGTATTTCGTCTCGCACCGGTCCCACGGCTCTGGCGCCGCCGCAGACGCAGGCAAGGCGCAGTACCAGTGCCCGATGCACCCGACCATCGTGCAGGACCATCCCGGTGACTGCCCGATCTGCGGGATGAAGCTGGTGAAAATCGGCTCCGCGGCCTCGGCGGCGGAGAGGAAGATCAAGTTCTACCGCTCTCCGATGGATCCAAAACAGACCTCGCCGGTCCCGCGCAAGGAC
>JAUXWR010000178.1 GCA_030680075.1 Legionella sp. | reverse complement strand
CGCCGACTATCTCGCTAAGATGGAATCGTCGATCCCGATGAATCGCCTCGGCACGGTCGACGACATCGCCAATGCGGCGCTGTTCTTCGCCAGCGCCGAAGCCGGCTACATCACTGGCCAAACTCTCGTCATTGATGGCGGGCAGGTCCTGCCGGAGTCACTGATGGCGCTCGAGGAAATGTCGAAGTAAAAGCGGCACTGTCCGCACTCATTCTCACGTAAAGGCTCTTCCAAGATGCTCAAAGAAGTCATGGACGTCATCGAGGTTCTGGACGACCCGAACGCGGGCGCCGCGGAATTCAATGCGCTGTTGCCGAAGGACGTTTGCGAGATCAAGGTGACGCCGTTCTCCGGTCCGCTCGGCGAGACCGAGTTCGTGTCCTACAAGTTCAAGGGTACGCATGGCCGCAAGTCGGGCGGTTCGGCGCGCACCATGGGCATCATCGGTTCGCTCGGCGCGATGCGTCTTCCGGACTTCGTCGGCCTCAACTCGGACGCCGATGGCGGCCTCGTCGCGCTGGCCTGTGCGCTGCGCCTTGCGCGCATGTGGACCAAGAACCAGATGCTTAAGGGCGACGTGATCGTTACCACGCATATCTGCCAGGCAGGCCATCCCGAACCGCATGATCCGGTGCCCTTCGTCATGCCGCCGCTCGAGGTGGATGAGGAGTATCGCCGTCTCACCGATCCAGACATGGAAGCGATCCTGACGCCGGAGACGGCAAAGGGGAATCGCATCTTCAATCAAACCGGCCTTGCCATCACGGCTCCGGTGAAGGAAGGTTATATCCTGCGCCCGCATGTCAGCCTCCTGCACACCATGGAAATGGTGACGGCGCTGCCGGCGCGCGTGTTTCCGATCAACATGCAGGACATCACGCCTTTCGGTAATGACATCCACCATGTCTGCGGCATGATGCTGCCGGGCCAGTACACTTACGCGCCGGTTGTCGGTGTGCCGATCACCGCGCAGGTGCAGGTGCTGCAGGCCGCGCTGGCGACCGTGTTGCTCAACCACCCGGACCGGCAGTCCCTGCTCGCGACGTTCCGCCAGTACATGAAGATCTGCAAGGATTCAGCGCCGCAGCTGGCCAGCCGCA
>JAUXWR010000171.1 GCA_030680075.1 Legionella sp. | reverse complement strand
CGGGGTTGGCGGCGCCGATCCCGGCGTGATTTTTTGTCCCGGCAAGGCAGGCCCGAGCTTGCGCGGAGGCGTACGTTCGTCCGCCGCACAAGCAAAGCGAGGGTCAACGCCGCCGGGGCGAAAAAGTGCCCGGGAGCGGCCCGGCCAATACACGGTCACCGCAGGCGATTGCGGAATTCCTCAGACGAGAGGAGCCCCTCGACCACGTCGGCCCGGCTCTGTCCGCTCTGGAGCGCCCGCAAGTTGCCGTCCATCCCTGAAGCATCGGGTTCCCGGCCGAGCAATCCGCGGTAGGTCTCGCGGATGAAGAACTCGTCGGAATCCATGAACTCCTGGACCAACTCCGTCGGATTGGCGTCCCTGCCGAGACGTTCGCTCCAGACGCGCAGTTCATTGGAGGAGGGCTGGCGGTTGAGGAAGCCCTGATAGAGGTGCCGGATAAAACGCTGCTCGCCGTACAGCCTGCGGCGCGAATCCCGGTCCCGCTCGGGGGCGCGATCCCGGTTGCGGTCCCCTCGCGGCGGGATCGGCCTCAAGCCGCCGGGGTGGAACCACGGCGCCACCGCACCGGCATTCGACGAGGCGGCGAGGAACCCTCCCAACACTAAGGCCGCCAGTAAAGACAGCTTCGTGTTCACGCGCGCATTCATTGCCTTTCCTCCTCGTGGTGAGCGATCCGTACTGCAGCTGCTTTTCAGCAACCGGCTAGACTTCCCGGAGCAGGCCGAGTGATTCCATCTCCTCGCGATTGAGCAACGAGTCGATGCTTCGAACAGACGGGTCTCGGGGCGGATCAACGGAGGGGGCTGGCGCGGGCGCAGCTGGCGCGACGGCAGTCACGGGCGGCGGCGGCAGAGCGCCGGACTTGAGGCCCAGATCGGCGACAACGCCCTCGATGACGGACGCGTCGATGTGGTCCTTGCGAATGAGGTAGGCTTCGAAGAGACAATTGTCGCAGATGACGTTGATCAGCCGAGGGATGCCCCGCGCGTAGCGGTGAATCAACTGCACCGCCTCGGGCCGGAAGATCTCCCGATCGGGACCGCCGGCGACCTGCAGACGGTGACCGA
>JAUXWR010000170.1 GCA_030680075.1 Legionella sp. | reverse complement strand
GGAGTTCGGTCTCGCGCACGGAGAGACCTTTGGCGAGCACGGCGGCGCGGGCGGCAAGCTGGCCGGCGCGATCGGGAATGCCGAGAAGCGCGCGGGCGTGGCCCATGCTGAGCGTTCCCGCCGCGAGATCTTTCTGTATCTCCTCGGGCAGATTGAGCAGACGCAGGAGATTGGTGATGGAAGAGCGATCCTTGCCGACCTTGGCCGCTATCTCCTCGTGGGAGAGATCAAAGGTCTCGGCGAGATGCCGATAGGCTTGGGCGGTCTCGATCGGGTTCAGGTCCTGACGCTGGATATTTTCGATGAGCGCCAACTCTATTGCTTCCGCAGACTCGGCATGGCGCACCACCGCGGGTATTTTAGTGAGTCCGGCTAGCCCGGCAGCCCGCCAGCGTCGCTCCCCGGCGATGAGCTCATAGCGGCCGTCACCGAGAGGCCGGACGATGACCGGCTGGATCAGTCCTCTGGCAGTGATCGAAGCGGACAACTCGTCGAGTTTTTCCGCAGTAAACTCCTTGCGCGGCTGATGGGGGTTCGGGACAATCTTTCCGAGGTCAAGCTGAAGTAGCCCGGCCTGGTGGGTGGCCGCGGCTGGGGGAGGCTGATGATCAGGTGTTCTGGACGGGATGAGGGCTCCCAGCCCCCGTCCCAGTACTTTTCTGGTCATGGGTTAAAATCTCCTCTGCCAGCAGCAGGTAGGATTCCGCGCCCTTCGAGCGCACGTCGTAGAGAATAACGGGCTGCCCGAAGCTCGGGGCCTCGCTGATCCGGACATTGCGGGGGATGATCGTGCGACACACCTCGTTCGGAAAGTGTTCGCGAATCTCATCCTCGACCTGCTTGGACAGATTCACACGCGGGGAGTACATGGTCAGCAGAATTCCTTCGATGGCGAGCCGCCGGTTGAAGCTGCCCCGGATGAGGCCGATGGTGTTGAGCAGTTCGCTGAGACCCTCGAGAGCATAATACTCGCACTGCAGGGGGATCAGAACGCTTCCGGCGGCGGTCAGGGCGTTGACGGTCAGGAGACCTAGGGACGGGGGGCAGTCGATGATGACGTAGTCGTAGCTGTCGATCCCGGGTGCGACCGCGTCCCGTAGCCGGGTTTCGCGATCGGGAAGATTGACCAACTCCAGTTCGGCGCCGATGAGGTTGATGTTCGAGGGAGCGACGAAAAGAGAGGGTATCGCCGTGGGCAGAACCACATCGGCGAGAGTATTCTCGCCGATGAGGACATGGTAGATGCTCAGCGGGATCTCGTGCTTGCTGATGCCGCTGCCGCTCGTGGCGTTTCCCTGTGGGTCAATGTCGATGAGCAGTGTCCGCTTTTCGGCGACGCCGAGCGCAGCGGCAAGATTGACGGCCGTGGTGGTTTTACCAACCCCGCCCTTCTGGTTGGCGATTGCTATGATCCTTCCCATGCGCCGCCTTTCCCGAAAGCTTTTTATAAGCCGCTATTCTTCGGAATGTGCGGCATGCTAGCACACACCTGACGGTGATGAAAGGGAAGAAGCAACGCGGAGTTGGGAGGAATGTTTCACGTGGAACATCGCTGCGGTCCGGCCGGTTGATAAATGTTCCACGTG
>JAUXWR010000166.1 GCA_030680075.1 Legionella sp. | reverse complement strand
TGGAAGGATGGCAAACGGCTCGTCAGGTCACCGCCCGCAACCCGATTGAGACCAGCTAAGATTTCCTGTGCCGGCTTGAGCGCTCGCGCGATTACTCCATATACCAGAATGCACAGCGCGCTCATTAAAACAGCCGACAATCCGAGCAATGGTGAGATCGCGGCCCAGGCACGCGCAGCGACCGTAACCGGGTCCGAGCTTGCGATGATTTTGCCCCGGCTCTTGCCCCTGAATGTGACGGCCCGCACGGCTTGCGTCGTTCCGTCGAACGCCATCCGGTAGAGCGATGCGAACCAGCCTGGCGCTGGAATCATACGGTTATCGGCACCCGCGCAGCTCGAGTTCAGCGGGCTTCCGCCTTCGTTGGCGAATTGAACGCACTGGCCCGCAGCCAACCCATAGGACACGACGGCGTCCCAGTCAGGAAAGCGTTCTGCTATATCAAGCGCGGAGTCGATGCGGAACAATTGGACTTCGAGTTGGCGGGCGACGGCCTCCGCAATTGCGGTATTTTGAGCCCGGGCATCATCAGCCGCACGATAAACCGCAAAGGCCGCGCCGGCGAGAAAACACAGACCCGCGACCACCACAATGCGGCGCACCAGATGCCACTTGAGATTGATACCACGCGCTGCGGGGATGTTCCGCGTCAGCGCACTTGCGACGTCTGACATCCGCTTGTTCCTAGCGCTGCAATCGAAATCTAGCACCCTGGCCGAGGCATGAAAACGCTGACCCGCATGCGTCGGGCAAATTGCCCAACCGCAAGCGGGCAAATCACCGTATCGCGCACCATATATCCCAGGGAGAGTTCGGGAACGAACCTGTTTTTGGAGAGATCGGCCATGCTGACCATAACGAAACTACGCTCCGCGTGTGCAGCATTGCTCACCGCGGTTGTTCTCGCGCCGCTTTCTGCACCCGCAAACGCGGAAGGCACTGCCCCCAAGTCTACCGCGATGCTGGGCGTGTTCTTTGAAAACGACAACGAAGGCTACGAGCCGACCAGCGACGCCGAACGCGCCCGCATGGCTGCAATCGAGACTCAATTCAAGACGGCGCTTGAGGCCACGGGCAAGTATCAATTCGTGCCGATGACAGCCGACGTTCAGGCCGACATCGCGAAAGGGCAGATGATCGCCGAATGCGGCGGCTGTGAAATCGATTACGGCAAACGCCTCGGCGCCGGCACGATCACCTGGGTTCGCGTCCAAAAGATATCGAACCTGATCATGAACATGAACGTCTACATGGCAGATGTTGAGACTCGGAGAATGACGTTCCAGCATAGCGTCGATCTCCGCAACAACACTGACGAATCGTGGTCGCGCAGCATGAACTATCTGCTCAAAAACTACTTCCTGCCGACACTCGTTGA
>JAUXWR010000163.1 GCA_030680075.1 Legionella sp. | reverse complement strand
GTTGACGCCGCCGGCCGGCAGTTCGCGCGTGTTCGGCCCGACCCCGGGCAGTGTCGGGAAGATCAACCCCGGAGCCTCTTCGACGTTTCGCTGGGAATACACCTTGACGGGCAACTCGGGAGACACTTTCGCCTTTTCCGGCTACGCCACGGATAAAAACGGTGTGAACTCTTCGCCTTATCCGGCTGTTTCAAATCCAACTGAAATCGTGCGCTACTCCGTCACCGCCACCCCGAACAACGTGGGTTCCGGGAGCACGAACGTCACCTTCACCTTCACCATCGTCAACAACGGCGGCTACGGGCTGCAGCAGGTCCTGATTACAGCGCCAGCCACGGGTTTTGTCTATTCGTCGGCAGCGGGCGGCTGTGCTGCGGCATGGACGGTCAGCACGGGAGGGGCGCCGACGGCGGTTAACTATCTCACGAGCGCCGATTACGTTCCTGCCGGAGGCGGCGCGTGCGATTTCAGCGTGACCTATTCCAGCGTGCCAACCGTCATGGCGAACACGGATTACAGTTTCAGAGTCGACGTCTGGGACACCTTGACGCCGAAAAACAAAGGGCCTCGTGCCTCGCTCGGCGAGATCGTAAAGATCACCAGTTTTACCGTGACGCTCACCGCGGCGTCCGCCGCGATCAATCCGAATTGCGTTTCGGCCATCACCGCCACCGTGACGCCGGACCCCGGCGACGGAAGCAATCTGGATTTTGTCGAGACAGCCGGAACCCTCGATCCACACATCGCCGCGACAACAGGCAGTGTGGCGCTATCGACGTTGGCCGCGCCCGTGCCCTATGATCCCCTGGTGCCCAGCGCGATTGTTACGGTCAACTTCCAGGATGCGATCGGCTCGGTCCAGGTTGACTTCCTCAACGGCACTGTCTGCACAACCGGAGTAAGGATTCTGGACTGGATGGAGATCATACGATAGTGTCGTGTCTCAGGAAGACCTCGACACGTCATCCCGGAGAAATCCGGGATCCAGGGCCTGATGTTCCTGGATTCCTGCTTGCGCAGGAATGACGGGAAGCGTTTCGTTAATCACGGGACAGGACACTGGCTGGGGGCATGTAAGGATGAGCGGGAAAACGCGGGTTGACCGCCAGCGCGGCGCGTTCCTGATCATCGCCGCCGTTTTCTTGCTTATCGTCCTGGCGTTCCTGGGCGCGGTGTTTCTGACCACGTTCACGACGAGCACTTCCACAGCCCTGAACGAGGTCCAGTCCACACGCGCCCTCTTCGTGGCCGAAGGCGGGGTAGAGTTCGCGCGGCGCGACCTCACTCTCGACGCCAACTGGTACTGGAACCCGGACCCGAACTCCCTCTCCGGCACCCTGGGCAGCGGCCAGTTCGCCACCGACATCTCGTATCCCGCGACCGCGCTGCGCAAGAACATCGGCGCCGCCTCGCCGGGCGGGGAGTTGCGCGTCTTCTCC
>JAUXWR010000162.1 GCA_030680075.1 Legionella sp. | reverse complement strand
GCCTGGCGCAAGCTGATGCCCGCGCTGTTCCAGGCCTTTCGGCATGGAACGCTGCCCGAGGGCGGCCGCATCATCGGCGTCGCCCGCGACTCGCTGTCCGACGAGCAGTACCGGGCGCTGATCCGGGTGCGCTTTGACGAGGTGGAGCTGGCCAAGCGGCCGACGGCGGAGGAGTTCGACCGCTTCGCGGCGCTGCTCCACTTCGTGCGGATGGACCTGTCGCAGCCGGCGGACTATGCCAAGCTGGCCGAAACCTTGCGCGCGCGCAATGCCGACTCGGTGGTGATGTACCTGGCGACGGCGCCTTCGCTGTTTACCCAGGCTTGCGAGCAGCTGGCGGCTGCCGGACTGAACACCCCCGCAACGCGCATCGTGCTGGAGAAGCCGCTGGGCCACGACCTGGCCTCCAATCGCGAGATCAACCAAGCCGTGCGCGAAGCATTCAGCGAACGCCAGATCTTCCGCATCGACCACTACCTGGGCAAGCCGTCGGTTCAGAACCTGTTCGCGCTGCGCTTCGGCAACTCGCTGTTCGAGCCGCTCTGGCGGCGCGAGACCATCGCCAACATCCAGATCACCATCGCCGAAGACCTGGGCGTGGAAAAGCGCGGCGCCTTCTACGACAGCACCGGCGCCCTGCGCGACATGGTGCAGAACCACGCCCTGCAGCTGCTTTGCGCCGTCGGCATGGAGCCGCCGATCAACTCCCATGCCGATGCCATCCGCGACGAGAAGCTCAAGGTGCTGCGCTCGCTCAAGCCCTGGAGCGCCGAGACGCTGTCCCAGCACGTGGTGCGCGGCCAGTACGGCGACGGCACGGTGGGCGGCGAGCCGGTGAAGGGCTATCGGCATGAGCCCGGCGTCAACCCCGACAGCATGACAGAGACCTTCGTCGCCCTGCGCACGGAAATCGCCAACTGGCGCTGGGCCGGCGTGCCCTTCTACCTGCGGACCGGCAAGCGGCTGGCGGCCCGCGACGCGCACATCGTGATCAACTTCAGGCCGGCGCCGCACGCCATCTTCAATTCACCGCAGGGGGTCGCCAACCGGCTGGTGATCAACCTGCAGCCGCGCGACGGGCTCGAGCTGCACTTGCTGGCGCAAGGCGCCAACAACCGCAAGCCCCAGGCCACGCTGAGTCCGGTGCAGTTGGACCTGGACTTCGACAAGCGCTTCGGCATGGAACGCGTCGGCGCCTACGAACGGCTGCTGCTGGACGTGATCCACGGCCGCCTGAACCTGTTCGTGCGCAGCGACGAGCAGGAGGAGGCCTGG
>JAUXWR010000149.1 GCA_030680075.1 Legionella sp. | reverse complement strand
CGAGCTGACGAAGATCCCCGGCGTGTCGAAGGCGATCGCCGCCAAGGCCGTCAGGAACGGCTACTACCACTTCATCGTCGACATCTGGATCACCGATCTCAATTTCACGGAGTTCGGCGTCTACAAGCGCACGCGCAACCGCGCCAAGTCGCGCCAGTTCACCTCCGACATGGACATCTTCGCCGAGGTGATCGAAGGCGGCGAGCGTACCGGCCTCATCGGCTACCGCGAGGATCTGTGGGAGCAGGCCGAGAGCAAGGACAAGCGGCTTGTTTTCAAGCTGTTCAATGAATCGCTGAACTGGCGCGCCACGATGGATCTGATGATCGGGCGCTCGCTGCAGCAGACCATCGCGTCGCGCGGCATGCCGGTGATGACCTATTCCGTCAACACGGACGAGGACAACTTCATCGTCTATCTGGAGCGCTCGGCCAACAAGTGGCCGCTGCTGCCGGAAAACTTCGGCTTCTTCATCATGGATGGCGAAGGCAAGCCGCAGTTCTACCGGATCAAGCGCGACCTCATCAATCTGGGCGGCGACTACACGCTGTACGATCAGCAGGGTAAGAACGTCGGCCATCTCGACGGAAAAGTGTTCTCCATCGGCGGCAAGTGGAAGGGCAAGGTGCGCGTCGAGCATGCGGACCGCCGCCTGCTCACCGTGCTGCAGCTGTTCAGCGCCCTGCAGATATTCAACGCCGACAGCCGCCGCCACATGAAACGGCTGTGGAAGGACGTCGGCCGAGGCAAGGTCAAGCCGACGCTCGATGCCCAGGAGGCCGACCTCTACAAGAACCCGCGCCGCGTCCGCTAGGCACCACTAGCAACGCCCTGCCTTGTATTGGGAGCCCGTGAGCGACCGCGCCCGCGGGCGCTCCCGTTTGGCGCCCCGACCCGGCATTCGGTTGAGCCGCTCACGGAGCCGTTGACGCGGCGCCGGGTTGCGGCTTTCCTGTCCCCAACGCACTTCGTTTGGGCAATTGCCCAGCGAAAGGGCAAAACGACTGGGCAAAAACCAGTCACGGGGATGGGGGACGGTAATGCAGGGAGCGGACGTATTCTTTCTTTTGATGGGCGCAATTCTGGTGTTCGCGATGCATGGCGGTTTCGCTTTCCTCGAAACCGGCACAGTGCGCCATAAGAACCAGGTCAACGCGCTCGTCAAAATCCTGGTCGATTTCGCCATCTCGACCGTCGTCTATTTCCTCATCGGCTACACGATCGCCTACGGCGTCGGCTTCTTCCAGAATGCCTCGGCGATTGCCGGTGGCGCCGAAGGTTACGGAGCGCAGGGCTACACGCTCGTTCGCTTCTTCTTCCTGTGCACCTTCGCCGCCGCCGTCCCGGCGATTATCTCCGGCGGCATCGCCGAGCGCGCACCAGCCGCCGAACGCATGCACCACGATGGAGCCGGCGAAATCCTTGAACGGCGCGCCCAGCTGCGCGTTGAAGAAGCTTTCCTGCAGGCCGAAATTGCCGTTCCAATAGACGCCTTCGAGCAGCGGATAGAAGAGGCCGACCAGGGCCGCGGTCGCCGCCGCCTGAGGCGCGAACTTGGCGCGCTCGGCG
>JAUXWR010000145.1 GCA_030680075.1 Legionella sp. | reverse complement strand
CTTCGAGCCGTTCTTCACCACCAAGCCCCGGGGCACGGGGCTCGGTCTGGCCGTGACCCAGGCCATCGTCCACGCTCACGGCGGGGAGATTTCCATCGATTCCGAACAGGGCGGAGGCACTCGAGTGCGCATCGACCTGCCGGCGGCAGCGCGTTCCCCGGAGGCTCGCGCATGAGAAAGCCGCGCGTGCTCGTCGCCGACGACAAGGACACGATCCTCGGGCTCTTCGGCCGCATCCTGGCGGACCGCTTCGAGGTCGTGACGGCGACGGACGGACAGCGGGCGCTGGCGCTGGCGCTGAACGACGACTTCGACGTGATCGTGTCCGACATCCGCATGCCAGGCGCGGACGGTTTCACCGTGCTGCGCGAGGTGAAGCGCGCCAAACCCGACGTCGAGGTGGTGCTGATGACCGCCTTCGGCTCCGTCCAGAAGGCCGTCGAGGCCATGAAGGAAGGGGCCTACGACTACCTGGCGAAACCATTCGATCCAGACGATGCCCTCCTGACCATCGAGCGGGCGGCCGAGCGCAAGCACCTGCGCGAGCAGGCAAGGGACTTGAGCGCGGCCCTGGGAAACGTCGGGCACTTCGACCGCCTGGTAGGCAAGAGCGCGGCCATGCAGCAGCTCTTCGAGCTGCTCAAACGCGCCGCGGGCACCGACGCGACCGTGCTGATCGCGGGCGAGAGCGGGACAGGCAAGGAGCTCGCCGCGCGCGCGGTGCACGCGGGAAGCGCGCGCAAGGGAGCACGCTTCGTGGCGGTGAACTGCGGAGCCATCCCCGAGAATCTGATGGAATCCGAGCTCTTCGGCCACGTGAAGGGGGCGTTCACCGGCGCGCTCAGCGACCGCAGGGGCTTGTTCGAAGAGGCGCACTCGGGAACGCTGCTCCTGGACGAGGTGGGGGAGCTGCCGCTGCCCATGCAGGTGAAGCTCACGCGCGCGCTCCAGGAGCACTCCGTACGGCGCGTCGGCGAGTCGCAGGAGCGAAAGGTGGACGCCCGCGTCATCGCCGCCACCTATGTCGACCTCAAGGCAGCCGTCGCCGCCGGGCGCTTTCGCGAGGATCTGTTCTACCGCCTGAACGTGTTTCCGGTGCGCCTGCCGCCGCTGCGCGAGCGGCGCGACGACATCCCGGTGCTGGCGGCGCATTTCCTGGAGCGGCACCGAGGTCGCTACGGCGGCGGCGTGGACGGGTTCAGCCCGGAGGCTTTGTCCGCGCTCGTCCGCTACGACTGGCCCGGCAACGTGCGGGAGCTCGAGAACTCCATCGAACGCGCGCTGGCCGTGGTCGATGGGCCGCGGATTCCCCTCGAGGCGTTGCCCGACGAGGTTCAGACCCAGGGCCGCCCCCGACTGGCCAGCGACCTGGGCCGGCTGAGCTATCGCGAGGTCGTGGACATCGCTCGGGACCGGGTCTCCCGGGAGTATTTGATCGCGCTGATGCGGGAATTCGAGGGCAGCGTGACCCACGCGGCCGAGCGCGCGGGGATGGAACGGGAGACGCTGCACCGGTTATTGAAGCGCTACGGGCTGAGGTCGGATGAGTTCAAACCCTCGAGATGACGCAGCCCCTGCGCCCGGCGCCCGTGGACGCCGCGGGGGTCGCGAGCTATGTTCCATGCACGTGCGTCGCCTAGTCGCCCTCCTCGTCAGC
>JAUXWR010000141.1 GCA_030680075.1 Legionella sp. | reverse complement strand
TTTGAGAATTTACCTACAAGAGCTAAGGGGACACAAGGTTGAACTTACGTCATTAGGCTGCCTTGGTAAAGCACCTGCTATCATCATTTAGAGGATAGAATAAATTAATTGTAGTTTGTGTTTAAGGTCGTAATTCTGTGGTGTTTGAAGGAGAGAAATAGATGTGATTGAATAAGAGAGTATGCAATAATAATTCTACTGCGAGGCTTTTTGTGCTTTGAGGAAGGATTGCAGCTGCACTGAACGTGCAAAAATCTTGATAGATAAGAAGTTTGGACTTTTTCGAAGCCAAAAATTCTACCCAATCGAAACCGAATTTTCTGCCAAATGCGCAAAACAGGTGTTTCGGAAAAAGTGTCAACCCGAATTAGGAACCTGGAATTTTCCTTTTTTGTTGCCAAATTGGGGAGAAAAATTTAAAAAGGTGCCCTTTCCTCGGGCCTTGCCAAATTCCCTGGCGCCAAGGCAAACTTTCGGATGCCACGTCAGCAAAGCCAAAAAGTTCCCTGGTCTGGCGGGAACTTTTAGGCGCAAAAAGTTTGTGGCAAAGGCCCAAGACCCCATTTTTTGTGGGAGGGGTTAAAAAAATTTCTTCTGGGCGAGCAATAAAAAATCTTCGATGCCCTGCGATCTGTTGTTTCTTTGGAACAAAATAGTTTGAAAATGGGTGAAATTCGCTGCACCTTTGGCAAATATCAACACTATCCAGGAATTAGTATGCGTTTCGGATCGGAATAATATCCAGAACTTTCGTTCAATTCTCTTCCGAACAGTACCAAATGTTGGTAACGTCAAAGGATGTTGGAAATCAGTTCACTCACCGCATTTGAAGATGATTCCCTGGGGAGGTGAATAACTTCCAACAATTTCATCGCACGATCAAGTACTTGCTACAAAGTCTTTCTTGCCGATTTATTCTTCTTTCACTTCTTTTCTTTTGGAGTCCTTCGTAGAAAACCAACCACAAACAAACAAACAGCCCAGAATGGCGACTCCTTCAAACACAGCCAAGACATAAAAAGCAATCA
>JAUXWR010000134.1 GCA_030680075.1 Legionella sp. | reverse complement strand
GCTCGTTAAGTCTCTCTAAATTCCGGGACGACAGAGAAGAAGATTCGCGAGTTTACATTACATTGGTTGCCCGATTAGAGATCTGGCGACCATTTTAATAGATAATATTTTGTGCAAATTGTGAAGTTAGTTAGGAGGCAGAGACGAAGCAACCCAGTGACCTTATGAGCAATAGATGCGTTAATGAGCTTTTCCAATGCCACTGGATTGCTTCACTTTGTTCGCAAAGACGTGCATTTTTTCCGAGATTTAAAATTGTCCTGTACAGAGCATAATCACCTTAAGGCAACGCAAAATGCCAATTCATAAGCTTTGATAAACCCTCAAGCATGATTTCCCCGCGAATACTATTGCCTTTAGTATTAACCCGGGGGCTTAACACAACAATACCCGCTTTTCCAGGCATGACAGCAATCGTATATCCCGAGACACCACTTTTCGCGGGCATTCCTGTTTTAACCATATGAGTACCCGTCTCGTCATAAAGGCCGCATGTTGCCATAATGGCGAGCGTAATTTTACAGGTTTCTCGTGAAATAACACGCTGCCCGGTAAATGGATCTTCCCCCGCATTGGCAAGAATTGTTGGTAGATAAAGCATTTGTTCAAGCGGCGCTTCATAGGAACAAAGAGCAAAATACAAATCGAGTGTTTCATTAATTTCTGAGCCAAGATTATTGCGACTTTTTAAGAGATAAGCGATGGAGCGGTTTCGATTGCCTGTGCGTTTTTCAGAAGCAAACACCAGCGGATTAATACTTAAACGTTGATTGAAAAGCTTTTGTACCCAATTTTCAAGCCAGGCAAACTGCTGTTCACCAATACCCGGGATGTGCGAGCATAATGTAATCGCGCCTGTATTAAGCATGGGATTAGAGGGTTTGGGGCCAAATTGCTCAAGACGCGTAATTGACGCAAAATCATCCCCCGAAGGCTCCACTTTAACCCATTCGAAGAGCCGTTCTGCCCCAAATTCTTCCAAAAGACCAATCAAGGGGATAAGTTTTCCCGTGCTTTGTAATGTGACGGGTAACAAGGGTTTATTGCTGTAAGAACAAACTTCTTCCCCTAACTCGCTTACGGCGATAGCCGTAATATCTTTATCAACATTAGCTAACTCAGGAATATAATCAGCGGTATGCCCATCCAGGTTAAGCTCGGCTTCTTCTACCAGCTCTTTTAATAGCTCAGTTGTTACTCGTTTATGTGTCATAGTGGCTCAAGTGTAAAATTTGTAGGCATTATCACAAATTTAGCACATATAAGACAAATAGTAATTCACAATCACAAACAGGAGGTTGGTAATAAAAATTCACTTGGATTTATTATTGGCCTATAATGTAGTCAGAAATAGAATGAACACGAGAATAAAACAATGCAATTCCCGTTAACAGAACCCACCAGCCCTCGCTATATTTACATTAATCCAGAAACCAATAATGTTCATGTGCTAATGCCAATTGTGAGCGGTACACATATCGGCCTGGATAATACCTGTAAATCAGTTTATGCCTTACAGGAATTCTTTGGCAAAAGCCGTGATGTGCATCAGCGAGCAGTACTTGATGAGTTAACAGCTTATCAAAAGGCGCTCGAGTTTGATATCAGTTTAATCAATGATGAAGACGAAGAATTGACAACAAAAAAGCAAGAGCGTCTATCGCAA
Source organism: Legionella sp. (assembly GCA_030680075.1). Taxonomy (GTDB): domain Bacteria; phylum Pseudomonadota; class Gammaproteobacteria; order Legionellales; family Legionellaceae; genus Legionella_C. The sequence goes on along the minus strand of JAUXWR010000134.1, from coordinate 26,916 downwards.
ATTAATCACTACATTGTAGCCATTGAAGCTATTTTACATTCTCAAGTATTAGAAACGCTTAACCTGGTATTTCCAGAATACCCCGAAGCGCTTAAAAAGATGATGGAGCAAGACGAATCTAATGTATACAGTATCGTTTTAAGGCCCGAGGAAATGGACAATTTTCTTCGCTTTGTAAATCCTATATTTAGCGTGAAAAGAGATGGTATGTCGGTTTTCCATGAAACACTAATGCGAACTTATCAAAGGGTAACTAAACTACCCGGCGCAAAAGAAAGGTTTTATGACAGTGTACAGGCTTCTTTTAAAGAACAATCAGTTGATTTTGAAAAAATAAAGAGCGCCTTAAGTGAATACATTAAAAACACATTGAAAATAGAGGTAAATTTTGATCAGAATAGCATCAGGAATCCAATAACGGCAGACTACGATCCTATCACAAAAGAGTATATTGAAGGGATTTTGGGTTGTAATGAGGAAGAACCTGCAACTGCCAGAGATTATATAGAGGTTCTTTTAAACACTTGTAGTCCACAATTGCTGGAAGAACTTATCGAGTCACCTTTCTACACTCGCCATAATGGAGCAGAACTCTCCATTATTACGCAGTTTTTTCTAGCTGTTATTAATTTCCATTGTCGTACTAATGGAATAAGCGTTAAAAATTTTGGCGCAATACTCGATAGCGATGAGGAATTAAGTAAAAAGATAGCGGCACGAGTCCTGTCTATAACTAACGGTGAGAGCATTGAGGACGCTTTATTAACGCTTGTCAATGACAACAGTGAATCCTTTGGTTTTGCCAGACCATTAACACTCGTCGATGGGGCAGCAATTAAAGAGCGCTTTCAGAGAAACTATAGCGAAATAAATAAAGCTCCTCATTTTGATGAATTTATACTTCTGGATGAGAGCAAAAAAGGCACTTTTATCAGCCATCAAAGTTCTATTTGCTGCAATCTTGCTGAGTTTGTTCACGCTGCTTTGCCTGAATTAACGCCTGACCATTTTAAACTTGTCTGCGCTGATTTAAGAGGCTGAATAAAGCCGTTACGCCGACTAATCCTTCAGTTCATGCAACAATTGAACTTAATATTGAAACACTATTGGAAAAAATTACTACTAAAGATCAATTGAAAGCTTTACTCAAAAAATTACCAAAAGAACAACATCCTGACATTTTAGCCTCTCCTCAAGTCAAGCGACTGCAACTGCCAAAGCTGTTGCTTCATGTCGCCAGAGGTGAACAGGAAGAAGCAAAGAAGCTGCTTGAAGCAAACGCTGATTCACAACTTCTTCTGCAAGCAGGGAAGTTCACCGATTACTCAGGTCGAACATTCAATTGTACCGCTTATGAATACGCCTACTGGGCCAAAGATACCCACATGTGTCGTATGTTAGAGCAACAGATGGACGAAGAAACCAAAGCAGAAATGCTCATACGCTGTGAGGCAATGGAGCGTGATGGATTGGACTATACGCAGAATGGAGAAGAGAAAAATTCAGCGCATTTTGACTTTATGCCATTGATAACTGCACTCCAAATATATGTTAACGAATATATGAATTGGATGAATGTAGGTAAGGCTCAACGTGATGTACCAGCTCATGTGGCTCATGAATATTGCAGACTTGATCGCATATTTTTCCCCCTTTCTGAATTTAATGAACCCTCTTTGCCCAGGAATTTAACATTTTACAATAGGGAGACTGAGCGGAATGAGTCTTGGTTTCCTTTTGGTGTGTCTTCTGGTCTCGGGTTTGATTTTTCTTTAATTCAAAGACAGCCCTTGGTAGGCATGAGACAGCAAGCAGAGAGGGAGCTCGCACTCTGGAACTTGGGGGCTGTTAGAAGTTTGGATAAAGTAAGAACCGCAGATCTTACGCAGTCGCTGGAAAATCTGAAGCCGTTAGCGCAGGTGGCGGGTCTGGGAAGTCTTAATGCGTAATGATTTACGTTAGCCTTGCAAGGCTTTTCTCTCAATCTTCAATAAGCTCTTGCATTTTCAGCCCAATATCATCAGCCCGCATCAAGCTTTCGCCGATAAGAAAGCGTGTAATTCCATGTTGTTGCATTAGTAAAACATCATCTCGCGTATTAATCCCACTTTCGGTGATAAGCATTTTATCTGAAGGGAATCCTTTGGCGAGATTAATACTCACCTGAGTATTTGTCACAAACGTATGGAGGCTCCGATTATTCACACCCATTAACGGGGTAGGCAAAGGCAATGCCCGTTCTAATTCTTCTCTCGAGTGGCTCTCGACCAATACGGCCATGTCAAGCGCGATAGCATGCTCGCAAAAATCCCGCAATTGCGTATCGTCAAGCATTGCTACAATTAACAAGATGCAATCGGCACCGAGTGCGCGGCTTTCATCAATTTGGTAGCTATCAATAATAAAATCTTTACGAAGAACGGGAAGGGTGGCATGTTCTTTTGCGACGTTAATATAACTTATATCGCCTTGAAAAAATTGCTTGTCCGTTAACACGGATAAGCAAGCGGCTCCATGCTGCTCATAGATGGCCGCAATGGTGGCAACGTTAAAATCGCCGCGAATGACGCCTTTGCTTGGCGATGCTTTTTTAATCTCGGCAATGATGGCTGGGTTAGGTTGTTGAAGCGCGTCAACAAAATCCCGCGTCACATTCTTCGGCAAGTCAGCAAAACTGCTTAACGGCTTCTGGCGTTTGGCAATTTCAATTTCCTGTTGTTTATGCTCGGCTATTTTTTGCAAGATACTGTTCATAGTTTCAACTTAAGTTAGACACGGACCTGAAGTGTTCAGGGCAATTTAAAATACTGGTTAAATACCCGTCTTTGCGAGCTGCAGGTGAAGCAATCTAGTGACCTTGTTGTTTATTAAAGTCACTTGATTGCTTCGCTAGGCGCTCGCAAAGACGATTATTACAATTTAACGTGTTTAAGACAATTGTGTTCAATTAAAGCCTTGCAATTGTTCAAAACAATACCTTGCTTTTCCACTATCAATGGCCAAACGTGCTTTTTCTATGCCTGTGTTAAAGTCATTACACACCTCAGCTAAGTAAAGTGCCAAGGCGGTATTTAATAAAACAATATCACGAGCCGGTCCTGTTTTTCCGTTAAGGACATCTTGAATAATTTTTAAACTCTCCTGGGGGGAGTCAACAATAATACCTTCAAGTGTTTTATGATAGCAACCGTAATCCCTTGGGTTTATCGACCAGGTGGTAAATTGGCCGTTATGGTATTCAACGACGTCAGTTGTATCAGCGATACTTATTTCATCCATCCCGTCATGAGAACTGATAACAAAAGCACGTTCACTGCCTAAATTGGTTAGCACCTGAGCTAATGGTTGTTGCCAGCGCTTATCAAAAACACCAACCACTTGTCTTTTAACCTTTGCAGGGTTGATAAGAGGGCCTAACAAATTAAAAAAGCTGCGTATTCCAAGCGCTTGACGCGCGCTGCGTGCGTGTTGCATGGCTTGATGAAAATGGGGGGCGAATAAAAAACAGACATTATTTTTTTCCATGCACGCTTTTAATTGCTCATCAGTTAATTGCAATTCAATACCTGCCTGCATTAATAAATCAGCGCTGCCGCTTTGGCTTGAAACTGAACGGTTACCGTGTTTTGCGACGCGCGCGCCGGCGCTACCTGCCACGATACTGCTAACCGTTGAGATATTAAACGTATTTTTTCCATCGCCGCCTGTGCCTACAATGTCAATAATATTAGATCCGAGATCAATGCAATGGGCTAAATCCATCATGACTGTGGCGGCCGTTGTCAATTCCTCAACGGTTTCGCCTTTCATGCGCATTAATGCAAGAAAAGCGGCAATTTGTACATCAGATAACTCACCCATCATACAGGCTTGCATGATTTGCTTCATTTCTGTGGGCTTGAGATTTTCGTGAGCGAGCAGTTTTTCAAAAAGTTTATTAGTATTCATGGTGGATAAATTGCGCCAGTAGATGCAACCCGTGTTCGCTTAAAATAGATTCAGGATGGAATTGTAGACCAAAAAGCGGGTATTGACGATGAGAAATCGCCATAATGGTATCATCAGTCCAGGCGTCAACAGTGAGACAGTCGGGTAACGATGTTTGGTCAACGGCAAGAGAGTGATAACGCATTGCCTTAAATGGTGTGGGAAGACCGCGAAAAAGCCCATGACTATTGTGATGAATAGCGGATGTTTTGCCATGAATGATTTCAGGAGCTGTTATAATTTTCGCCCCAAATGCATGAGCCAGGCATTGATGACCCAAACAGATCCCTAAGATGGGCAAGGTTTGCCCGTAATGCTTGATAACTTCTAATGATATCCCGGCGTCTTCGGGTGCGTTAGGTCCTGGAGAAATAACCAGATGAGTAGGGGCTAATTTTGGGATATCGTTAATACTGATCGCATCATTTGAAAAAACAACAACTTTTTGATTTAAGCATTGGAAGTATTGAACAAGGTTATAGGTAAAGGAATCATAATTATCAATAACTAATAGCAAAGTAACCTCTCATAACCGCAAGCGATCTTGTAGGTTGGGCCTATGGCCCAACAAAGGGCGTATACATTAGACTGGCCCATCTCATGATGGGCCATGGCCCCAACCTACGCCTTAAAGCCGCATTTCTTAATTTATTATAACGAAAATTCCTCACCCAAATAAACAGCGCGTACTTGCTGGTTAGCAAGAATATCATCAGGAGAGCCTTCACATAAAATTCTACCCTGGCTCACAATATAAGCACGCTCACAAATATCCAATGTTTCACGGACATTGTGGTCTGTTATTAATACCCCGATATTTTTATCACATAAGTGGGAAATAATTTTCTTGATATCAAGTACTGAAATTGGATCAACACCTGCAAAAGGTTCATCAAGCAATATAAAAGTAGGCTCAATAGCCAGTGCTCGCGCAATCTCTACACGTCGTCTCTCGCCTCCTGAAAGACTCATGCCCGTGTTTTTATGTAAATGCGTAATATGAAATTCTTCAAGTAACTGTTGCAGCTTATGGCGACGAGCTTCGTCATCAAGGTCAGCACGTAACTCAAGAATCGAAAAAATATTATCAGCAACAGACATTTTACGAAAAACAGACGCTTCTTGCGGCAAATAACCAATGCCTAAACGTGCACGCTGATGCATAGGGGCGTTTGTTACATCGGTGCCGTCTAATATAATTTTTCCTTCATCACAGGACTGTAATCCAACAATCATATAAAAACAGGTGGTTTTCCCCGCGCCATTGGGTCCTAATAACCCCACACATTCACCACGACGAATGGTAATACTCACATCACTAACAACGGTTCGAGCTTTAAACGATTTTTTTAAGTGTTGCGCTGATAACATGCTCATGGTTTTTTTCCAGGATGAATAATAATCACGGTACGATTTTTGGTGTCATTTTTTGTAAGGACGTGTTGTTTAAGCGTATCGTAGCTGATTTGGGGAGCTGAAAAAGAATCATCTCCTTGTACAACACGTGCATCACCAACGAGTTCTATCAAATGCTTGCCAGGATAATAACGAATTTCGCCCGCATAAGCGTGAAGCAATGGTTTATCAATAGCGGTTTGCTCCCAATAGTGTGCGGGGTTATCTTTATCACCAAATGCAACCGCAAAAACCAGTTTATTCTGTGCGTTACCTTCGGTAATGGCTTTGAGCGCACGTAAATGCGTTGTGCCCTGATCAAACTGTACATCGCCAGTGTATTCTCCACGATGTGTCTGTTGGTTTAAATCAGCTGTGTTTGCTGTTAGTTGAGCTACTTGTTTCCGATCGTCTGGCATTGCCCAGGCACATTGGTTAATGACCAGGGCTAGCCCGAAAATCCGCCAGTGTTTAAGCATGTTTTGGCTGATAAGTAGCATGTGCCTTGCCCAATAGTTCAATGTGCTTGTCGTTAAGATAGGCGTTCATCCCTGTTGAGTGCACAATGCTTCCTGCCTGCTCAAAAACAATCGCTAGGGCTGTTGTCGCAAATTTTTGCTTGGGAAAATAGGTGAGCTCTTCAGTTTTAAACGTACTATCCTCTGTATGCGCATCTTTGCCCTGATGAATGATGACTTTTTTGATAAAAGTAATTTGCTCGCCCTTATTAATAGATTGAGCTTTTTCAGAGCGTATATCCCAGGCAGGTTGATTTTCCTGCGCTAAAACTATGTGTGGGGATTTAAAAAGGTTGGTATTTTTTTCAGGGATATGTTGCATTTCCGGGCTTTCCAGAAAATTCGCAAGGCTACCTTTTGCATCAAACTGGCGTACCGTCAGGCCAATCACGACGGAGTCGGCAGTAGTTGCCAGTGTTTGCTCATCAAGTTTTACTACAGTATCTCTGCTTGCGAAATACCAGCCGGAGCAAGCCAATGCTATCATTGCAAAAAAGAGCCATGTGGCTTGCTTGGCGGCATTCATGATATAAAATACGCTGACAACGCGATTTCTTCGAGATTTTGAGCTTTAAGAATCAGGTCGCATACCTCACGAACGGCGCCACGCCCACCTTGTTGTAAAGTTTCCCAGGCCGCAAATTCTTTTACCGAAGCGACGGCGTTTGCAACGGCCACACCCAAACCAACTTGCTTAATAATAGCCAAATCAGGTAAATCATCCCCAACATAGGCAAACTCGTCATTCGCAAATCCCAAACGGTCTTTTAGTTCATTAAAAGCCTGTCTTTTATCCACCTGGCCTTTAAAATAATGTTTTATACCAAGCTGTTGCATGCGATGATCAACTACCGCATTACGAGCCGTGGTAATAACGGCTACTTCAATCCCGGCAGCCATTAATAACTTGAGACCCATCCCATCCTGAACATGAAAGGCTTTTAATTCGTTGCCATGGTTGTCTAAAAAAAGAAGGCCATCGGTGAGCACACCATCAACATCACAAACCACGCATTTAATTTTTTTTGCTTTAGTTAATAAATTATTCACAATTTTTACCTATCGGTTAGAAAACACCAGCACGAAGTAGATCATGCAAATGAAGCACCGCCGTTGGACGATGCGCGTCATCCACAATAACCAGGGATGTAATACTAAATTTTTGCATGAGAGCCAATGCTTCGGCGGCAAGCATGCCTCTGGTTACTGTTTTGCAATTTTTGCTCATAACTTCCACCAAAGGCGTTGTATTGATGTCATATTGCTGGGTTAGTGTTCTTCTTACATCGCCATCAGTAAATATACCCATTAATATCCCGTGGCTATCTACCACACAGGTCATCCCTAATTTTTTTTCAGTAACTTCAATGAGTGCCTCGCGAATAGTTACTTTTTCGCCAACCAGTGGTAACTCAGCGCCTTGGTGACAAAGCTCATCAATGCGAAGTAATAAACGGCGTCCAAGAGCGCCACCTGGATGAGATAAGGCAAAATCCTCTTCACTAAAGCCGCGCGCTTGCAATAATGCAATGGCAAGTGCATCACCCATTACCAAAGAAACAGTAGTGCTTGTAGTAGGAGCAAGGCCAAGTGGGCAGGCTTCCTGGCGAATACTGACGTCAAGATTTACATTTGCCGATTTTGCAAGTGTTGATTCGGGATTGCCCGTCAGGGTTATAAGCGGTACTTCCAAGCGTTTTAGCAGTGGCAAAAGCGTGACAATTTCATGCGTGAAGCCTGAATTGGAAATAGCAATAACCGTATCCTGGCGGGTAATCATTCCCATATCGCCATGACTTGCCTCGCCTGGATGCATAAAAAAGGAAGGTGTTCCCGTGCTTGAGAGAGTGGCGGCTATTTTATTACCGATATGCCCGGATTTTCCCATGCCAGTGACAACAACCCGTCCTTTACAGGCGAGCAATAAATTGCAGGCTTCATCAAAGCGCTCATCAATACGCTGTGTCAATTCAAACACGGCTTGTGCTTCAGTTTCGATGACCGCGAGTGCTAATTTACAAAAATTCATCGTCATGTAATTCAATTTGGTTAATGACCAAGGGTACCATAATCAGGGTGTAATTTACAAAGTTACACCTATAAATGCGTTCATTCGCGAATGTGGTGTTATTGTACATTCTGCATTATAATCGACGCCCCTTTCCTGTAAAGTATAAAATGCAGAAGATAATGGGAATTCCATTGAGAGTCCTTGTTGAATTAAATGCTTATAAAGAGGCATAAACATTTAATAGTGTCCAATTGTATTCTTGGTTTGAATTTTGCATTAATAACGAGGAAGTACGAGCCGCCGGTTTTCAATGATACAATTATGTCAGGAAATAGTAATTTTGTGCCGGCACCTATATACTTGACTACTTTACAGCATATTAAAAACGGGATTTTACCTTTCATGCAAAAAAATTTGGTGAAAATTACTAATCTTACTTTCACGCGCGGCGAGCGTTTGATTTTTAATTGCGTGAATATGGACGTCCCACGTGGGAAGATTACCGCCATCATGGGGCCTAGTGGTAGTGGCAAAACGACTCTGCTACGGTTAATTGGGGCGCAACTTCATCCCGATGCAGGCGATATTTTTGTTGATGGTACTGATATAAATAAACTCCCTCGTAAAGCACTCTACGCGGCTCGGCGAAAAATGGGTTTGTTGTTTCAAAGCAGCGCCTTATTTACCCATCTCTCCGTTTTTGACAATGTTGCATTCCCATTGCGAGAGCATACCTCCCTTAACCCAGCGATGATTCGTGATATTGTGCTGATGAAATTGGAGGCGGTTGGATTGCGGGGTGCCTCACATTTAATGCCTGAGCAGTTATCTGGCGGGATGGCCCGACGAGTTGCTTTAGCCAGAACCAGTGTTCTTGACCCTGAATTGATGATGTACGATGAGCCTTTTACCGGACAAGACCCTATTTCTATGGGTGTTTTGGTTCGACTGATTAAACGCCTTAATCAACTTCTTGGAACGACCACTATTATCGTCTCCCATGATGTAGAGGAAACCTGCTCTATAGCTGATTATATTTATTTGTTAGCCGATGGTCGTTTTATTGGGCAGGGCACCCCAAGTGAGTTAAAGCAGTCAATGGAGCCGCATATTCGACAATTTATGCATGGCGAAGCAGATGGTGTGGTTCCTTTCCATTATCCGGCCCGATCTTATACCGAGGAATTGTTAGATGCTTGATAAAATAGCATACGTTGGTCAGCGTAGTATTAATACCTTGCAATCAATTGGAGATTCAGGGGTTTTTTTATTACGAATTTTTGCCAGAAACCCTGATTTTCGTAGGCTTTGGCCAGATCTCCGGATACAATTACATTTTGTAGGTGTTTTATCTTGCATAATCATTATTGTTTCTGCTTTATTTATTGGTATGGTTGTCGGTTTGCAAGGTTATAATACATTGCAAAAATTTGGCGCAGCGAGTCAACTTGGGCAATTATTAGCCTTAAGTATTGCCCGTGAATTAGGCCCCGTAATCAGTGCATTGCTTTTTGCAGGGCGTGCAGGTTCGGCATTAACGGCTGAAATTGGCTTAATGAAAGCCACTGAACAGCTGGCCAGTATGGACATGATGGGAGTTGACCCTTTAGGGCGCATTGTTTACCCACGTTTTCTGGCAGGTCTTATTTCTTTGCCAATCCTGTCGTTAATATTTTCAGCTGTAGCAGTATATGGCGGCTATTTCGTCGGTGTTGAATGGTTAGGTGTTGATGCAGGAAGTTTCTGGTCAAACATGCAGGCTGCTGTAAATTTTAAACTGGATGTTTTAAGCGGTATCATAAAAAGTATTGTATTTGCGTTTGTTGTGGTGTGGATAGCTGTATTTCAAGGTTTTAGTTGTATTCCAACAGCAGAGGGTATTAGCCAGGCAACAACACGCACAGTGGTTTATTCGTCGCTGGCAGTGTTGGGACTTGATTTTATTTTGACAGCTATGATGATTGGGGGTTGGTAATGAATAGTAAGCAACGTTATGTAGATATAAGCGTTGGGCTTTTTATGTTGCTGGGCTTACTTGCTTTACTGACAATGGTCATGAAAGTAAGTGGCGTATCAAGCTTTGTCTCCAAAAAGGGTTACAGTGTAACCGCGGATTTTACTGATATCGGTGGGCTTAAAGTGCGAGCACCAGTCACTGTTGCGGGTGTCAGGATTGGTGAGGTAACGCGCATTGAGTTGCAGCCTGGTGAGTTAAATGCCAAAGTTACTATGTTACTTCGTAATGATAAGCCAATTCCGTTTGAAGATTCTTCAGCGCGTATCTTAACGGAAGGTTTGCTTGGTTCTAACTACATAAGCATTGTCCCGGGTTTTGATGATGAAAGTAACGAAAAACATCCCTATTTAAGAGAAGGGGATGTGATTGCCAAGACGCAAGAAGCGATTATTCTTGAAAATCTGATTGGCCAACTATTATTTAATATTAATAAAAAATAGGTGATTCATGAAAATAATAAAATTTATAGTTTTTGGTCTTGCCTTATATTGCATGCAAAATTTATGGGCACAATCATCGCCTGTTCCCATGCTTCAGGAGTCAGCTAATCAGATTCTGGATACGCTCAAACAAAATAAAACAAATTTGAAAAGCAATCCTCAGATTATATTTCAAGCGGTTGAGCGTTACTTACTGCCTAAGGTTGATGTAAGTGGCATGGCGCGCTCTGTATTAGGAAGACAGGCTTGGACAAAAGCATCTGCCAGTGAGCGTGCCGAGTTTTCGAGAGCTTTCACCAAACTGGTTATCCGAACTTATGCCAGCCCTCTCGCTGAATATACGGATGAGACGGTGAAGTTTTCACCGGTTAGAGGTTCTCTTGAGGGGCGTTTTGTTCGTGTAAATAGTACTATTATTCGTTCAAAAGGCAATAACATTCCTCTCAGTTATAGCCTTGTGGCTAAAAATGGGCAATGGAAAATTTATGATTTGAGCGTTGAGGGCGTCAGTCTTTTACAGAGCTTTCGCTCACAGTTCGCACAAGCGCTGCAAAACTCAAATATGCAAGCGTTAATAAAACAAATGCAAGAGCGAGGTAAGGCCGCATAATGAGTACAAAGGCATTTAGCCCTGCTAAAGAAATGAGTTTTACAACCGTTGAGAATGACAGGCAACGTTTGCTGGCTTATTGTCAGCAATTAAAGGAGCCTGTATTAATTCTTGATCTGAGCGCTGTCACTCAGTGTGATAGTGCGGGTCTTGCTTTTTTAATAGAAGCAAAGCGGTTGGCTCGTGAACATAAAAAAATATGCCAAATTAATGGAATGACCAAAACTATTCATGCGTTGGCGGAGTTTTGTGGTGTGGAAGGAATACTGGCAGTTGAGTAATTTTAAATATATATGTTGAGAGTTGTATGATAAGTAATGAAGCGTTAGAGAAGTATTTGCTCGACAAGCCCGACGTCGATTTTGTAAAAGTAGAAGGTGATGGCTACCATTACCAATTGGTTATTGTTTCAGATGTCTTTGTTGGCAAATCAATTGTTAAAAGACAACAGTGGGTTTATAGCCAGCTTAAGGATTATATTACCTCAGGTAGTCTTCACGCCTTAAGCATGAAGACCTGGACCAAGGAAGAATGGGAGAAGACGCGTGGATAAATTAGTGATCAATGGCAATAAACCTTTAAATGGTGAGGTAGTAATCTCAGGCGCTAAAAACTCAGCCCTTCCCATTATGGCAGCGACATTGCTTGCGACAGACAATGTAACTATTGCCAATGTCCCTCATCTTAAAGATGTGACCACGATGATGGAGCTTCTTGGACAACTGGGTGCGCAGTTAATCGTTGATGAAAAGGTTAACGTACAAGTGGATACTACTCACGTTAATGAATTTGTAGCTCCCTACGAATTAGTTAAAACCATGCGTGCTTCTATTTTAGTATTGGGTCCTTTGTTGGCGCGCTTTGGTCGTGCTGATGTTTCTTTACCAGGTGGCTGTGCCATTGGAACACGTCCTGTCGATTTACACTTGAAAGCTTTGAAAGCTATGGGTGCTGATATTTCCGTAAAAAATGGTTATATCAAAGCGCGCTGCAAGAAAGGTCGTTTACAAGGTCGTGTTTTAGTATTTGACACAGTAACTGTTACTGGTACTGAAAATATTTTAATGGCGGCGGCTCTTGCAGAAGGGAAAACGGTTATTAAAAATGCCGCGCGTGAACCTGAAGTCGTTGATTTGGCAAATTTCCTCATTCAAATGGGTGCGAAAATTTCAGGCGCAGGAACTGCCACTATTGAAATTGAAGGCGTTGAGTCTTTAGGTGGTGGTTCTTATGCGGTAATGCCAGACAGGATTGAAGCCGGGACTTATTTGACCGCAGGTGCGATTACACGCGGTAAAGTAACGGTTCGCCGTGTAAAACCTGATAATTTATTATCTATGCTTTGCAAATTTGAAGAAGCGGGCGCGGAACTGACGCTGGGTGAGGACTGGGTAACGCTAAATATGCATGGTCAGCGTCCACAAGCGGTTAATATTACCACCGCTCCCTATCCTGCTTTCCCTACTGATATGCAGGCACAATTTATGGCATTAAATTCGATTGCTGAGGGTTCCTCTTCGGTTATTGAAAATATTTTTGAAAATCGTTTTATGCACGTCCAGGAGTTACAACGAATGGGGGCGCAAATCCAGTTAAATGGTAATACGGCGATGATTAATGGTGTTGAGCATTTAACCGGTGCGCCAGTGATGGCAACAGATTTGCGTGCCTCAGCGAGCCTTATTTTGGCAGGGCTTGCCGCTGAAGGTGAAACACATGTTGAGCGTATTTATCATGTGGATAGGGGTTATGAACGGATTGAAGAGAAACTATCCATGTTAGGCGCTGACATCAAGCGCGCTTCGTCCAGATGATATCCCGCGCACAACTGACGGCTTATCTCCACGACTTATTGGCGTGTGATAATTTTACTGATTACGCGCCTAATGGTTTGCAAGTGGAAGGGCGCGAAACCATTCGTTCTATCGCTACAGCAGTAAGTGCTTCTGAAAGTGTTATTGACACTTCAGCGAGTATGCAGGTGGATGCTTTGCTTGTTCATCATGGTTATTTTTGGAAGGGTGAAAATCCCGTCATTACGGGAATGAAGCGCTCAAGAATCAATAAGTTATTGCGGGATGATATCAATCTGTTTGCTTATCATCTGCCCCTGGATTGTCATCCAACGCTTGGAAATAACGCCTGCCTTGGCAAGCTTTTTGGTTTGCAATCTATTGCCTCACACAAAGTAGAAAAAACACCTGATTTATTATGGTCAGGGTTTCTGGATGATAGCAAAAGTGCCGCTGACATCAGTCATTTTTTGACGACAAAATTGCAACGAACACCGCTACACATTGCGGGTAATGATAAACCGATAAAATATATCGCGTGGTGTAGTGGAGGGGCGCAGGATTTTATTGAAAACGCGCACGCGCTAGGCGCTGATGCTTATATTAGTGGGGAAATCTCGGAGCGCACTTACTATCAGGCTCGTGAATTAGGGATTCATTATTTTTCCTGTGGGCATCATGCAACGGAGCGTTTAGGTATTCAGGCTTTGGGTAAGCATCTGGCTAGTCATTTTGGGTTGGAACATCATTTCATCGATACTGACAATCCTGTGTAATGAATAAAAATCGATAAACCAGGTGGGCACGTCGCAAGCTCCTTTGCCCACCCTACGCCCGAGATTTTTTCAGGTATAGTCCCAGGGTGAGTTCGCAGGGTGGGCAAAGAAGCGCAAGCGACGCGCCCACCAAAAATCAAGGGTAGTCGCAGGGTGCGCAAAGACGCGATAGCGACGTGCCCACCAAAAAAAAGGGTAGCCGTAGGGTGGGCAAAGAAGCGATAGCGACGTGCCCACCACAGTTCAAGGTATTGATTAACATTCATGTAAGTAAAAATCAGATATGTGTTAAATTACACAACTTTCTTATATAGCTCGGAATAAAATTTATGATGTTTGATTACACAACCTTGGCGTTCGCTAATGGTAAACCTGCTGCCGTGGGAAGTATTAAAAGTTCACCAGATGATTTTAAAGTAGATGAAATTCTCGGGTTTGAGCTTACTGGAGAGGGTGAACATCTTTTTCTTTTAATAGAAAAACGAGGCTTAAATACAGAAGAGCTCGTAAAAAAAATTGCCAGTGTTACAGGTTACTCCGAGAGAGATATTTCCTATGCAGGCATTAAAGATAGACAGGCTGTAACGAGGCAATGGCTATCCATCCAATGCCCGGGGCAGGAAATTGCTGATGCCAATGCTTTAGCCGGAGAGGGCTGGCGTGTTATTGAAACTAAACGTCATCTGAAAAAGCTAAAAACAGGTGCGCTTACCGGTAATAAGTTTCAATTAACTATTCGAGATATCCAGGGTAATGATGAAATTGAAACGCGATTACAACACATTAAACACCATGGTATTCCTAATTATTTCGGCGCACAGCGCTTTGGGTTTGATGGACAAAATCTTGTTAAGGCGAAACGACTTCTGATTGATGGCATCAAAACAAAGAATCGTTTTCTAAAAGGAATGTATTACTCTACCGCGCGTTCTTTCCTGTTTAATCTGATTCTTTCTGAACGAATAAAACAAGGTAACTGGAATAAAGCGCTGCCAGGGGACGTGATGCAATTGGATGGTAAAAACAGTATTTTTACTATCGACGCGGTTGATGACATCATTCAAGAGCGAGTTAAATCCTTTGACGTGTCGCCAGCTTCACCGCTTTGGGGCGTGGGTAAGGAGCTGGTTTCAGATGAAGCCCTTATCATTCAACAACAAGCTTTAGCAGATTTTGAGCCTTGGTGTGCGGCGCTAGAAACGCATAAACTTGAGCGCTCTTATCGAGCTTTGATGTTAAAACCACGGGATATGTCATGGGAATGGCAAGATGACACACTGGTATTAAATTTCAGCCTTCAAGCTGGAAGTTATGCGACAAGCGTTATGAGGGAAGTATTAGGTGACCCTATAATTAACGTTTCCTAATTGCTAACACTTCATCGTCAATGCTACTATTTGCCCGGATGTTTTTTAAGACAAATTAGGAGTGTTTTTACATGAAGTTTACCTCAAAATTATCGGCATTTGCTGGTGCATTGGTTTTTGCCGGTTCGGTTTTTGCTGCAGAAGGGATGATATGCCCAAGTATTGATGATATTAAAGAAGAGGGCGTTAGTGAATCTCAGGAATTATTTGCTAATTTTTATATTACTTATCAATTGAGCTCGTACAATACGGATACTGAATGGACTTTTGTACTTGCCCCTATTCAGGGCGATTCTGACGAGATGGCGATTGAGAATGGCAATGAGCTAATAAGCACAATGAGTTCTGAAGCAGTTATCGGTGAAGAGGACGGTATTTCTGTCTGTTTGTATGACACAGGATCTGAGCAAATCTACGGTGTAGCTGTTCCTACTGAATATTTACTTTCTCCAGTCAAACTTAAAAAATTCGTAAAAATTAAACGCCAATAAATTTCGTCTTTACGAACGCTTGTATGAACTATGGAAAATGTACTGAGCTGACTTGGAGATTTGAGTTATATCATCCAGCTCAGATTGAGGTCACTAAGGAGCGTAAGGTGTACGGAGTGGAATGGATCCCGGACATTAAGTAAGACTAGGTTCGCACGCTCACCAAGTCTTACTAAATTCCGGGACGACACTCATTGGAGTTGGATAACAGACAGCCAATGTAATGCATACTTCGCGATTTCCTTCCTTGTCGTCCCGGAATTTAGAGTGACTTAACGAGCGCGCGAGTTTAGTCTCTCTAATGTCCGGGATCTATTTTTAGGCGGGTGCGGGCTACGACACCCATACATTTAAGTATAAAGGCTCGCAAAAACGAAACAATAACCAGGTCGACGCCGCGGTTTACCCTATAAGGTGGCAGCAAGAGCCAACCCAGTTGATGCATCAACTATACTGTCTGGGAGCTCAAACTTTGTTTCCTGGTTTGCTTTTAACTGATCAATTACTGCCTGATAAGCAGGATTATCAGGATTGAGTGGCTCTACTTTTTCCTCCTGAATACGTATAGTTATTTCACCGTTTTCATCCGTAATGGTGACGGGATGTGCTTCGTAACCCTCTGGGTACTGGGGTGTTTCGCTCACAGTTATTTCACAACCATTATTGATTCGGCGAGGATCAACTAAAGTGAATCCTGTTATAGGAGGAAGAGGGAGTTCACTGTTAGTGCCAATGAGCTGACAACAGGCTTGATAAAATAAACTCCATACGCCATCAAGACTTCTACCGACCGCCCAACCCACACCTGAACCTACAGTGCTCATAGTAACACCCATTATGCCGCCAAGAGTAAGACCACAAAACCTGTCAAGAAGCTTTCCTGCAATACTGGGGGCTAATAATAATACGCCCATATTTGCACCAGGACCCACAATAAAAAGAATACCACTTCCAAGTGCTGTCGTAATGGTATAGCGAGCAGGATAAAACAATGTCGATTTCCCAAACGCATCACCTGCTATAAATCCTACGGTATTACCTATCAATCCCATAGATAGCGCTAACGCTGGCGATAAAATAGAAGTAATGGGATAACTTGAAGGATGCGTTTCTTCCAATTTCCGGCATTCTGATGTTATGTGGTTTGAAAATTTACGCCATGGAGACGTTTGGAACACTACGTTGTGTTTACTTTTTATTGTATCAACTGATGTAGTGCTTAAAAAAGATTGTGCTGCAAACAAACAGCAAGCACGAGTTTCCTCATCCATTGGATTCTTACTATCGATTTGAAATGCAGAATCCATTAACCTCATTAAGGTTGCGTTACTTCCTGATCGCAAAATATATTTTTTCTCTATCTCTGCTTCAAGAAAATTCCTAAGAGCAACTATTACCCTTTTAGCATTTATGGATTTTTGGATGCTGTCTTCACTGTCAAGTAATTCTATGGGTTTAAGATCATCTTTAAATATTTTTAACCAATCCAGTATAAAAATTGTTTGCCAATCACGGCTTTTAACATCCGTGGCACCAAAAAAAGCTGCAAATGCATAAGGTTGAGAGGCTTTGTCAAGGCTTGTTTTGCTGATCTCTTCAAAATCTGTTCTGATAGAGGTCAGAGCTGATATACAGCTATCCGGAAATACATACATTGTTCACCTCACATCCTGTGTTAAGTATTTAGCCTAGTATAAATATTACGGGTTCACTGCTGAAAAGCAAACATGTTTGAATAAATTTTACAGATTTGTTTCATTTATTAAACGTATTAACAGCTCGTTTAAGTATAGTCGTAAAAAGTTCATAAATTCATAGTGATATACAAATATCCTTTGTTGCAACGACTTTTTGCCCAGTGATATAGTGGGATTTGTTTAAAGTAACGGCGCAGTTATGACATCCATGAAGCAATTTTTTTATTTATTAAGACTTTCGCATTGGAGTAAGGCCGCTTTTGTATTGCTTGGCGTTTTTTATTCAGGCTCAACAAAGTACTTGCCCAGTGCATTACTCGCCGCTTTTGCTTTTTGTTTAATTGCCAGCGCTGTTTATATATATAATGATTTACAAGACAGGGAGGAGGATAGATTGCATCCTCACAAATGTCAGAGGCCTTTAGCCAGCGGCGAAGTTTCGCTTGATTTTGCGCTGATTATGTTAGTCGTGTTGCTTGGTAGCGGGTTACTGCTGGCCTGGGCAATTTCCAGCATATTGGCAGCTTTGCTGGGTGTGTATTTATTGATTAATCTTGCCTATAACCATTTACTTAAAAATTTGCCCGTTTTCGATGTTTTATGCATTGCCAGCGGATTTCTCTTAAGAGTATTGGCAGGAACCATCGGTATTGGTTTGCCTATTTCCTGGTGGTTGGCTTTAACTGCTACATTAATCAGTTTATTTATCGCTTTGTGTAAACGTCGTCTTGAAAAACAATTAGGTTTGAAACTGGAAACAAGGGTAGTTCTTAAAAAATACTCACCAAAAACGCTGGATTTTCTGATTATGGCAACGGCCCTCAGTTCATTTTTTGCATATCTCCTCTATACCATTTTTGCCCGTGATGAGTCTTTTTATTTTCTACTCACCCTTCCATTTGCAGCGATTGGATTATGGCGTTTCGCCTGGCTTACTACACGTGAAAGTGCTGTTGATGATCCGGTATCTTTATTTTTCAATGATAATTTATCGCGGCTGACATTATTTTGTTTTTTTATATTAACGTTGGTGGCGGTAGTTAAGTAACTTAATCCAGCGCCACAAGTCGCGGGGCGTTAACGAAGAGGTTGTACGTTTAGCAATCCTTAAGGAGGGAGGTATGTTTTGCGTAAATAAAATTGTATACCTCTTTAAATTAAAGCTGTAGTAGTATATCGCCATACTTGAATCATAATTAAGTAAACTAATAACAATAAGAAAGGAATTTTTAAATAATGCGGACTATGGGATTGCTTCTTCAAAAAATATATAAAAAAATGCCCGTTGTTTCTTTTGATGTATTTTCTATACCCGTTGCGTGGTGCCTGGCTTACTGGTTACGCTACAATATGAAAGCCTTTCCGAGTGCGGTTTTTACCAAATACTCCATGGCCGCATTACTCATTCTTATGACCGTACAAACCGGGTGTTACTACTATTTCAAAGTCTACCGGGGGCTTTGGCGGTTTTCCTCTATTAATGATGTGGTCAGAATAATTAAAGCGATTCTTACGGCTATTATACTAACTATTCCTGCGCTTTATCTAACCTCCATTCTTTCCCAAATTCCCCGCTCTGTTTTGCCTTTATATGGCATGGTTATAACTATCCTGTTATGTGGCGGGCGTCTGATAATGCGAACCTATCGTGACAGACGTGGCCCGGACTCTGAAGTTATTCTGACCCAGCGTGTCCTCATTATAGGTGCGGGCCAGGCGGGTGAGAGTTTGGTGCGCGATCTTAAACGCACGCGTCGTTATCAACCGATAGGCTTGGTCGATGATAATCCCGGTAAACGTGGTCTTGAAATTCATGGCGTCAGGGTTTTGGGTTCTACACGGGAATTAAATGATATCGTTATATCCAATCCCACTGATTTGATCTTTATCGCCATTCCCTCGGCGCGCTCGGCTGCGATGAGGCGTATTGTTGACCAATGTGAAAATTGTAAAATTCCTTTTCGAACACTCCCTGGTCTCTCTGCCTTAGCGTCTGGCCTTGTTCAGGTAAATGCGCTGCGAGAAGTGAAAATCGAAGACTTGTTAGGGCGTGATCAAGTAACGCTGGAATGGGATAAAATCGGTGGAATGGTTCATAATAAGAACATTGTCGTCACGGGAGGTGGTGGTTCAATCGGTTCGGAACTTTGCCGGCAAATTATGGAGCTTGACCCTCATAAATTATTAATTATTGATAACTGTGAGTTTAACCTATACAGCATCGAGCAAGAGTTACGAGCACAATACCCACAGGCATTAATTGAACCCGTATTAATCTCAGTAACGGATGCTATCGCTATTGATTTTCACTTTCGCAGGTTTCTCCCCCATATCATTTTTCATGCAGCCGCTTATAAACATGTTCCTATGCTCGAAGACCAGGTACGCGCCGCCGTGCTGAATAATGTCCTGGGAACTCAAATTGTTGCAGAAGCAAGTGTCGTTGCCGGGGCTGAAAAATTCATCCTGATTTCAACTGATAAGGCGGTTAACCCCACTAACGTAATGGGTACGACCAAGCGCGTTGCAGAAATTTATTGTCAAAATCTTAATGAACGCGTGCATACTCAATTTATAACCGTACGTTTTGGGAATGTATTAGGCTCGGCCGGTAGTGTTTTGCCGCTATTTCAGAAGCAACTACTGGCCGGAGGTCCTCTGACCGTTACTCATCCCGATATCGAGCGTTATTTCATGACTATTCCTGAAGCCTCGCAATTGATTTTACAAGCAATGGTGAATGGTCTTGGCAGTGAGATATTTGTTCTTGATATGGGTGAGCCTATCAAAATAAGCTATCTTGCCGAGCAAATGATTCGCCTTGCGGGTAAAGAGCCTGGAAAAGATATAGAGATTCGATACACAGGTTTAAGACCTGGTGAGAAATTATTTGAAGAGTTATTTCATGAATCTGAGCAATTAAAACAAACTAAACATGAAAAATTGTTCAAAGCGAGTTTCCGTAAATTGGACTGGAATGAATTGACACAAACAATTCGTCTGTTAAATACCGCGTGTAATGGTCATAATAACGATGAGCTCCATATTTTGATAAAAAGTCTGGTACCTGAATTTAAAGCCCAGACCGATACGGTGTATCAGTAGGACTGTGCTTATAATAACGTTCAACGTATATTGAACTTATTCACTTCAAGGAACGAAATTAAGATGAATACGGTTATTAACTATCCGAGGAAGCTATTCAAATATGGCCTTGTAACCGTGAGTCTCTTTGCCCTAATCAATTGTGATGGCAGCAAAACTGCGTCTCCCCCAAAACCTCCAGTGCCCGTCGTTAAAGTTGCAACAACAAATATTCCTGTAACCAGGGAATATATCGGGATTACTCAATCCATTGCCAGTGTTGATATTCGCGCGCGCGTTAAAGGCTTTCTTATCAAAATGAATTTTGAAGAAGGTAAGGCTGTTAAAAAGGATCAATTGCTTTTTGTAATTGATCCCAAACCTTTTGAAGCAAAGCTCAGTCTCGCTCAAGGGAAACTTTCCCAAAGTATTGCTGCAAAAGAATATCAGCAGATTGAATATTTGCGATTGAAGGTTTTAGTCGCCAAAGGCGATATTTCCAAATCGAATTTCGATAAAGTATCGGCCCAATTTAGTGAAGCTGTAGCCCAGGTAGAAGTCGCCAGTGCAGAAGTTGAGCAAGCAAAAATTAACCTTGGTTACAC
The DNA here is from genome assembly GCA_030680075.1 of Legionella sp. Lineage (GTDB taxonomy): Bacteria > Pseudomonadota > Gammaproteobacteria > Legionellales > Legionellaceae > Legionella_C. The sequence goes on along the minus strand of JAUXWR010000134.1, from coordinate 6,125 downwards.
TTCAATGTATTCCCCTATTGACGGCATCATCAGTCATAAATACGTTGATGTGGGTAATTTGGTGGGTGGGGCGGAGAGTACCGTATTAGCTAATGTGGTAAAGCTTGATCCCATGTATGTCCAATTCAGCCCCAGTGTTAATGATTTTGGTGAGTTTTTAAAATATCGGGCAAATATGCCTTTCAAGGTTAAAGCAACATTACCGCAGGATGGAAGCGAAATATTCACCGGACAAATAGATTTGGTAAACAATCAGGCACAAGTGCCTACATCAACCATTCTTATGCGCGCTCTCATTCAAAATCCTGCGAATTTATTGCTACCCGGAATTTATGTCAATTTGACCCTGACATTGACTGATAAAAATCCTGCGATTCTGGTTCCTATAAAATCTGTAATGGAAACCCAGGGACGACGTACCGTTTATGTGGTGGACGCAAAAAATAGCGTTCAGTCGCGGCTTATTAATGCATCGGGTCAATACCAGCAAAATTATATTGTTACCTCCGGTTTGAAGGATGGGGAAATGGTTATTACTAATGGCTTGCAAAAAATTCGGCCCGGTCAGGAAGTAACCCCACAGATAACCAATAAATAGGACAAGACGCCATTATGGTTAAATTTTTTATAGATCGTCCTATCTTTGCGATGGTAATAGCAATTCTGATGGTTTTAATCGGGGGGATATGTATTTTTATTTTACCCGTCGCCCAATATCCGGCAATTGTTCCTCCCCAAGTACAAGTTTCTGCGCAATATATTGGCGCAAGTTCCCAAGTGGTAGCCGATACAGTAACCACGCCGTTAGAACATAATATTAATGGGGTTGAGGGGATGATTTATATGTCCTCTGCGAGCACCAATAACGGAAATTCGGTCATTAATATTACTTTTGATGTAGGTTATGATATTGATATAGGCGGGGTGGATGTTTTAACTGATACTAATACAGCGACTCCTTTACTGCCTCCAGCGGTCAATCAATCAGGCATTACTATTCAAAAAGTCTCAAGCGATATGGTGTTGGTGGTTAACCTGATTACTAAAGATAATAGCCTTGATGAAGCTTTTTTAAGCAATTACGCCGATATTAATATTACGCCAGCACTTCAGAGAATACCTGGAGTCGGGAACGTCAATAACTTTGGCTTATTGCAATATTCCATTCGTATCTGGCTAAATCCGGACAAACTGGCAAGTATGGGGATTGCTCCTCAGGAAGTTATTGCAGCAGTTCAGGAGCAAAATCAGCAAGCTGCAGTGGGTGTTATTGGGCAACCACCTGTTCCAACAAATATTCCATTTCAGTATCAGATTTCAACTCTCGGGCAACTAAGTACTGCCGAGCAGTTTGGCGATATTATAGTTTTAACACGCGAAAACGGCCAAATCGTTCGCATCAAAGACTTAGGCCGGGTGGAGTTGGGCGCTGAAAATTACACTACTACGTCAAGCTTTAGCGGTAATCCTACAGCGAGTCTCGGGGTTTATCAGCTACCTGGCTCTAATGCCATGCAAGTTGCTGAAAATGTGCGAAAAACCATGGAAGGACTGGCAAAAAATTTTCCTGATGGATTAACGTATACTATTGCTTATGACACCACGGATTTTGTTAAAGAGTCAATGAAAGAGGTAGTGATAACGCTCTTTGAGGCCATTGTTTTAGTATTCTTTGTGGTATTTTTCTTTTTACAAAATTGGCGAACAACGTTGATTCCCTGTATTGCTATCCCTGTATCGTTAATAGGTACATTTGCATTATTTAGTATTTTTGGTTTTTCTATCAACACATTAAGTCTTTTGGGGTTGGTGCTTGCCATAGGACTTGTAGTAGATGATGCGATTGTTGTGGTTGAGAATGTTGAAAAAAAACTCGAGATGCATATCACTGATATTAAAGAGGCGACCTTATTAGCCACTGAAGAAGTGCGCGGGCCTATCATCGCCACGACATTAATATTACTGGCAGTCTTTGTGCCGGTAGCATTTATCCCTGGTATGACAGGGAGTCTTTATAATCAATTTGCGTTAGCAATTGCATTTTCAGTGGCGCTTTCAGGGATTAACTCATTGACGTTAACCCCCGCTCTCTGCGGACTCCTGCTTAAGGAAAAAAAGGAAAATAAATTCTTTTTATTTCGATGGTTTGAGGCAGGCTTTCAACGCTTATTAAGAGCTTATAAAAAACTTGTTGAACATTGCCTGGTTTACCAAAGGGTAGTGATTCTGATTTTTGTATTATTAGGTGCGGCCACTGTAGCTGTTTTTTTGTATTTGCCCACAGGATTTATTCCTGATGAAGATCAAGGCTATTATATAGTGGTCGTAAAAGGTCCAAGTGGCTCTTCCCTATACCGAACAGAAGAAACCGTGGGTAAGGTTTTAGATATTCTTAAGAAAACCGAGGGGGTCGCCAATACGATTAGTATTAATGGTTATAACATCATTGATGCTATTAATGAGCCTGATACGGCCGTGATTTTTGTGATCCTCACTCCGTGGTCAGAGCGTAAAACGGCCGCTCTTAGTGTGCAGGGGATTATGAAAAAAACCCAAATGCAGTTCGCTCGTATTGACGATGCTATTATTGGGGCGATGAATGCACCCTCCATCCCGGGCCTTGGTGCCGTAGGCGGTTTTCAGCTTGAGATTGAAGACAGAAACAATTTCGGCGTTGATTTTTTGGCAGATACGGTAAATAAATTTGTTGCGGAAGGAAATAAACGCCCCGAGTTGAAAGGTCTTTTCTCGGACCTCTCTACAAGCGTGCCGTCCTTATACCTGGATATTGATAGAACCAAAGCGAAAGCACTACACGTGTCAATAACCAGTTTATTGACAACATTGCAAACCTATCTTGGCTCGTATTATGTCAATAATTTTACAAAATATGGTCAGACTTATCGCGTAATGATTCAGGCTGAAGGCACGTCGCGTGCACAGGTAGCTGACATAACCAAGTTGTATGTCAAAAGTGATACCGGCAAAATGGTGCCGCTATCCAGCCTGGTTAAAGTAAAATTTACGAATGGTCCTTATAATATTCCCCACTACAACCTCTATACAGCGGCGAGTGTAAATGGCGGGCCTGCACCGGGTTATACGTCAGGACAGGCCTTAAAGGCGGTTGCAGAGGTGGCTCAGGCTGTTTTCCCTAAAGGCATTGAATATGAGTGGACCGGTATTACCTACCAGCAGTTAAAAGCAGGTAATTTGGCGGCGATGATCTTTATGCTTTGTCTTGTATTCGTGTTTCTTTTTCTTGCCGCTCTTTATGAAAGCTGGTCTATGCCTTTTATGATCTTGTTAGCTGTGCCTCTTGCGCTACTCGGAGCGGGTCTTGCGTTAATGCTGCGTTCTTTGGCTCTGGATGTCTATGCGCAAATTGGCTTAATCTTATTGATAGGACTCGCCGCTAAAAATGCGATATTAATTGTTGAATTTGCTAAAGATAAGCATGAGGAGGGCGCGAGTATTATGGATGCTGCAAGAGAGGCAGCAGCTCTTCGTTTACGACCAATCCTAATGACCGCTTTAGCTTTTATTTTAGGGGTGTTGCCACTGGTATTTGCTAGTGGAGCGGGGGCGGCAAGCCGTCATTCCATTGGCACAACCGTGATGGGGGGGATGCTGGTAGCTACTTTTTTGAGTCTTTTGGTCGTACCCGTATTTTACGTCGTTATAGAAAGCATGCGTGAACGGAAGAAGGGTAAAAGCCCACACCACCATCCACTTGAGGAGTAATATTTTTAATGATCATCAGTTATGAAGAATTTGATCGGGTTGATATTCGTTCGGGCACTGTAGTGAAGGTTGAGCCATTTGAACGGGCTAAAAAACCTGCTTTTAAAGTGTGGGTGGATTTTGGGGAAGAGACAGGTGTATTGCAAACTTCGGCGCAAGTAACAGTTCATTATTCGCCTGAGTCTTTAATAGGTAAGCGGGTACTGGGGTGTGTTAATTTAGGTGAAAAAAATATTGCAGGCTTTACTTCCCAATTTTTATTATTAGGTTTTTCTGATTCATCAGGTGCTATTTTTCTTGCAACAGTTCCCGATGATGTGCAAAATGGGCAAAAATTGCATTGAAAGGTCTGTTGTGAGTAAAAAGTCCTATCTTAAAAAATCAAAGTACCCTCTGTTTCGTTTATTAAGTTATATGAAGCAGGACAAACGTGATTATCTCACGGCTATTAGTTATTCGGTTTTAAATAAACTGTTTGATATTTTCCCTGAGATTTTAATTGGCGGTGCTGTCGACGTTGTTGTTAACCGTAAATTTTCATGGCTTGCCAAACTATTAGGCAATCAAAATTTAATGTTTCAGTTGGTAGTTCTTGGAGTGCTCACTTTCATTGCCTGGAGCCTGGAATCCGTTTTTCAATACCTTTATAGTGTGAAATGGCGAAATCTCGCGCAATCAGTAGAGCATCGATTGCGTATGCAGACCTACCAACACATACAAGCAGCCAAGATGCATGATGTGGAAAATACTTCTATCGGCCAATTAATCGCCACCATTAATGATGATATTAATCAATTGGAGCGTTTTTTGGAGGATGGAATTAACCAGATAACACAAATTGTAGCGTCGACCGTTTTGATTGGTATTATTTTTCTTATTTGCTCACCACTCATTACGTTGTTTGCCATACTACCAGTGCCTTTTATTTTATTAGGGGCATTTTATTTCCAGCATAAACTGGAACCTAAATTTCTCAAAGTTCGAGGGAAGGCGGCCGATATCAGTTCCGCATTAGCCAGTAATTTAACGGGCCTCATGACGATTAAAAGTTACACTGCTGAAACATTTGAAGAACAGAGAATTGAGCAATTAAGTCTGGATTATCAAGAAGCAAATCGGGAGACCATTGCAATTAGCTCAATGGTCACCCCTATAATTCGTATTATGATTTTAACCGGGTTTTTGTTTACCTTGCTTATTGGTGGCTATCAAACCATTCATGGAACGATGAATGTAGGTGTATTTAGCTTGTTGATTTTCTTGTCACAGCGCCTGCTTTGGCCTTTTAGTTCGCTTGCAGAGGTGACGGTGAATTTTCAACGTGCAATGGCGTCTACCACGAGAGCTTTAAATTTATTAACGTGGAAAAAAGAAAAATCCGATAAAACCCTTACAAGTGAAGTCCCTAAATTACCTTCATCGGTCAAAGATGAAGGAATTATCTTTAAAAATGTAGGATTTGCATACCCTGATACGGACACCCCGGTATTTAGTGACTTCAGTCTTACTATAAAAAAACAGCAAACCATCGCTTTTGTGGGGGAATCAGGTTCTGGTAAAACCACATTGATTAAGCTTCTTTGTCAATTTTATCAACCAGAACAAGGATTTATTGCCTGGGATGGTCACCCTATCAGTGACTATGATTTGACTGAATGGCGAAAATTGATTGCATTAGTCAGTCAGGATATCTTCCTTTTTGAAGGCAGTATTGCGGCTAATATTGCTTATGCAAATACGAATGCCAACCAAGAAGAAATCGAATATGCTGCAAAAATAGCCGGTGCGGATAAATTTATTAATAAATTACCTGATAGCTATCAAACATTAATAGGGCCCAGAGGGGGATTTTTATCAGGGGGGCAACGCCAGCGTATTGCTATTGCGAGAGCAGTTCTTAAAGATGCGCCTATTTTAATTTTGGATGAGGCAACGTCTGCGGTAGATAACGACACAGAGTTGGTTATCCAGCAGGCTTTGGCAACCATTTCTCATCACAAAACAACCATTATTATTGCTCATCGTTTATCAACAGTTACCAGCGCGGATAAAATTTATGTTTTGGATAAAGGGCGTATTATCGAAGAGGGTGGTCATAAGGAATTAATAGCGCGCGAAACATATTACCGACATTTATGGCATATTCAGACTGGGGAATATTTAGAAACTGAATTAAGTTAGAGAGCCTGGTGGGCACGTCGCTATCGCGCCTTTGCCCACCCTACGTCTGGCTGCAACAGTGAAAGCGGTAGGGTGGGAAAAGACGCATAGCGACGTGCCCACCGATAGGATTACACCCGGTTCTTACCCTGAAAGCGGTAGGGTGGGCAAAGACGCGAAGCGACGTGCCCACCGATAGGATTACACCCGGTTCTTACCCT
>JAUXWR010000130.1 GCA_030680075.1 Legionella sp. | reverse complement strand
GCAAATCGACAGACGCTGCGGCTCGGGACTTCAAGCCGACATCGATGCCGCGATGCGCGTCCAAACGGGGGTTGCCGATCTTGTCATTGCAGGCGGCGCGGAATCGATGAGCCAAGCGGAGCACTACGCACTCGGCCTGCGCTGGGGCATGCGGGGCGAGAGTACGCCGCTGTCTGACCGCATCGGCCGGGGCCGCATAACGTCCGGTGGGCGCAATTATCCCGTTCCCGGCGGCATGCTGGAAACTGCCGAGAATTTGCGCTCTGATTACAATATCAGCCGCGAGGAGCAGGACGCGCTGGCGCTCGAGTCGCACACCCGCGCGGTTCGCGCGCAAAAGAACGGCGTGTTTGAGCAGGAGATTGTGCCGGTCAAGATCGCGTCGAAAACCGGCGAGAAGGTGTTCGCGGTCGACGAGCACCCGCGTGCGGATGTGACGCTCGACAGCCTCGCCCAGCTCAAGCCGGTGATGCTGTCGAAGGATCCGGCAGCGACGGTGACCGCGGGCAATGCCAGTGGGCAGAATGACGCGGCCGCGGCGTGCTTCGTCGCCTCGCTCGATACGGCCGCACGCCTCGGCTTGAAGCCTCTGGCGCGTCTTGTCTCGTGGGGAGCGGCCGGTGTAGCGCCGAACCGGATGGGCATCGGACCGGTGCCCTCGACGGCGCGCGCACTGCAACGAGCAGGGCTGAAGTTGAAAGACATCGACCTCATTGAACTAAACGAAGCCTTTGCCGCGCAGGTACTGGCGGTGACGCGCGAATGGAAACTCGAAAAGAGCGACTTCGACAGGGTCAATGTCAACGGCTCGGGCATTTCGCTCGGTCATCCCGTTGGCGCCACCGGGGTACGCATCCTCGGCACGATGCTTCGCGAACTCGATCGCCGCAAGGCCCGCTATGCGCTGGAAACGATGTGCATCGGCGGCGGCCAGGGCCTGACTGCAATATTTGAGAGGGTCTAGAAAGCGGCCGCGCAGATCATCAGACGGATTACTCGTAACGCTAAGAGAGGTGGAATGAGTTTTGACTCTGATTCTAGGATTTTCAAAGGGAGAACCGGCTATGTCATCAGCAGAAGCGCGTTTTAAGGAAGCGACGCCGAACACGCCGGATAGCGAGTGGGCTCAGCGCGTCAACCTCGCCGCATGCTACCGCCTAATCGCGTATTATGGCTGGGATGACCTGATCGATACCCACATATCCGCGCGGGTGCCGGGGCCGGAACATCATTTCCTGATCAACCCCTACGGTTTGATGTTCGAC
>JAUXWR010000129.1 GCA_030680075.1 Legionella sp. | reverse complement strand
GATGAGGCTGGCGTGTTCTTTCAATAGACCGTTACGCTCGACGAGCTCCTTGACCAGGGAGAGGAGCTCGCCCTCCCCGGTATCATCCGGGCGAGGAATTCGGGCGTAGGCCACCTTGACCGCCTTGGGTCCCGACGACTTACCCTCAAGCTTGACGGCCTTGAGGGAAAATGAACCGATATCTATCCCAAGGGTCAAGCTCGAGGATCGGAAGCCGAATCTCATAGGCTGATCACACCCCTGCCCTTGATGATGCTCAAAGATTTATTAACACTTTAAAGCTGATGTTGCAATATTACTCCCTTTTTCCTTATCCGTGGGATCGGACTCAACGCCGCAGGCGTTCGTTCACGCGGCTGACCAGTTCCCTCTCGCCCGCCCCGGCGTTGTCGAGGAATTTGCGGTAGTGGCGAAAGGCGTCGGTTCGCTTTCCCAGCCTGTCGTAGACGATCGCCAGGTTCAGGTGGGCGGAGCTGTACTCCGGGTTCGAGGCGAGAGCCTTCTCGAAGGACCGGATCGCCTCGCTCTGATTTCCTTCCTCGATCCAGGCCAGGCCCAGATTGTTGAGCGCCTCCGGATACCCTGGCAACAGCGCGAGAGCGCGCAGGTATGCTTCCCTGGCTTCGGCGCGACGGCTCTGGGACTGGAAGACCATCCCGAGATTGTTGTGAGCCTCGGGCATGGCGGGGGCGAGGCGCAGGGCCTGTTCGAGAAGGAGGCGGGCTTCTTCTAGACGCCCCCCCCGGAAGGATTCGACCGCCTGGTGGTTGAGGCGTTCCGGATCGGGGTCGGCTACGGGGGCTCTGGCCGGCTCCGGTGCCGGAACGGCCGAGATCGGTTCCACAGGGTGGGAAATGGTTTGCCGATCTATCGGCTGCGGCGGCAGTGTGGGGACGGCCGCGACCACAGCGGGATCTGCCGTTACCCCGCGCGTCCGGTCCCGCTGGTAGACCAAGTACCATCCGGTTAACAGCAGGATCGGCACCCCAAGGGCGATAAAAGCCCAGGGACGGCGCCATCGAGTCGGCGGGGCGGGAGAAACGCCCGGAACCGCCGGCTTGGGAACCAACCCCGCCGAGCGCTCCCGCTCGGCCCGCTTGAGCGCCTCGTGAATGACGCTCATGGCGATTCCTGCAACGAGGGGACGGCCTTGCTGCCGAGGCGCGTGAGCTGGAGTCGTGTTTCCAAACCGGCGACCCCGTCCGCGTCGATGCCGTGCTTCTGCTGCAGGACGAGAACGGCGCCCTTCGTTTCCGGTCCATAGACGCCGCCGGGCTTGCTGCGCATGAATCCGGCACGCCGGAGCTGCTGCTGAAGGCCGAGCACTGCCGGCCCCTGGTCGCCGGACCGCAGCGCCGGCGCAAACGTGCCCCTGGGTACCAGGAAATAGAACGAGCCCCGGAGATTCGTCAGCCACTCGGCGACCGGGAGGACGCGACGGCCCGCGACGGGATCGAGAATCACGGCCATGTTCTGCTGCAGGCCGGAGAGAACCACGAAACGATAGCCGTCACCCGACTTCTCGGAGGCCAGGCAGGGGAGATTGGTGGCGCGGAGGGAACCCGTCGTGATCGGCAGCGCGATGATATCCATGCCGTGAGCCTCGGCG
>JAUXWR010000128.1 GCA_030680075.1 Legionella sp. | reverse complement strand
CGCCGAGGGCTCCGATGAAGAGCACTCGCCAATGCGCGCAAGCCCGCCTGTCCGAGAGCATGCGTATTGGGGCAGCGCGCCCTTCACAACAACAAGAGGAGACGAGAGATGGCAAGCATCATGAAAAGGAAGAAGTCCGACGGCAGCGTGGCCTACCAGGTGATGATCCGGATGCGCGGGGAGCGCCCCGTGGTGAGCACCTTCGACACGGAGGAGAAAGCGCGCAGCTTCATCGCGCGCACGGAGCCCAAGCTCCAAAGACTAGCCAAGAAGCAGCAGAAGATCCTGCGCCTCGAGCGCCAAAGGGACCCCAGCTACGCGGAGCTCCTGGACATGACGATGAAGCAGCTTCTGCTGACGTTCAAGGAGGCCGAGACGTGCAAGGCGCACTTTCAAAAGAGCATCCCCACCATCGTGGACAACATCGACGACACGAAGGTGCGCGACCTGAGCCGGTCTTGGTGCCGCGGCTACATCGAGCGCATGTCGAAGAAGCCCACCCGCAGGGGCACCCCCTACATGAAGTCCACGATCCACGACCACTTCATGGCCATGGCCGGCGCCTTGAACTGGATGGGCGAGGAGCTGGACATGGAGGCGCCGCGCCTGCCTTACAGCGCCAGGGCCATGCTGCCAAACAAGGACGTGCAGCGCGACCGGCGGCTCCCGCCTGAGGACGAGGCCAAGATCCGCGCGGTCTTCGACGACATGGCGGAGCCGTCGCGCACCTTCTGGCACTGCCTGGTGTCGCTCGCCCTCGAAACGGCCGGCCGCATGCAGGAGTTCATCTACGCGGAGTGGAGCGAGTTCGACTTGCAGCGTCGGGTGTGGACGATCCCCAAAGGCCACACGAAGATGAAGACGAGCCGAGCGGTCCCACTGTCGAACGCCGCCATGGACATCCTGGCCACGCTGCAAACCCTGAAGGTCGAGGGCGAGCCCCGCGTCTTCCATCGCTGGTCGAGCCCGAACGTGGCGAGCAACTGCTTCCGCATTCTGGTGGAGCGCTCCGGCGTGGTTGACTTTAGATTCCATGACTTGCGCCATGAATCGGCGAGCCGCATGGTCCTCAACAAGCGCCAGCTCTCGACCTTCGAGATCATGGGCATCGTGGGCCACAAGGACTCGAAGATGCTGACGCGATACGCGAACCTCCGGGCGGACGAGCTCGTCCCTCGCATGCAGTGACGCGCGAAGAGCCCTCCTCGCGAGCAAGGATCGCAGGAGGGCTCCCATGGTCGTCGACCCGAAGCGGCGCAAGCGCGAGGCCAACCGAGCGCACTACGAGAAGACGAGGGACCGCCACGACGCGGTCCTTCTGCGCTTGGACAGGGGAGATCTGGCCAAGCTCGACATGGCCAGGGGCCCGCTCGGCCTGTCGCGCTCGGCGTTCGTGAAGCTGCATCTGCTCGCGGCCTCCGATGCGCTGTCGGCCCGCTCGGCGGAGATCGAAGCGGCGATGCGCGCGCGCCGAATTTCGCTGTCCACGTTCCTCGCCTCCGCCATCGACGCCGAGCTCGCCCGGGCTCCCGCGGAGCCGGGGGCGACGCAGGCTTGCGCTCGCGAGTTCGACGAGCTGTTCGCCGGCGAATCGAAGGGAGAGTCCTGATGCTCTCG
>JAUXWR010000165.1 GCA_030680075.1 Legionella sp. | reverse complement strand
TCTTTCGCGAAAACGATCCGGACCGCCCCTCGCTCGACTTCGGCGGCCGGATGCAGGCGCGGGGCTACGAAATAACCGCCCAGGTCGGCGGCACGCTCGACAGCCCGGAGGTCATCCTCTCCTCCATCCCCCCCCTGCCCAGAGAGGATCTGCTGCTCTTCGTGCTCACCGGCGCGCCTCCGGGGAACGGGGGTGCGGACGGCGGCTCCTTCACCAACATCGCGAGCCCGATGGCCGTCTATCTCGGCAAGAACGTCGTGGGGCAACTTATCGGGGGAACGTCACGAGCCGGGAAAACCGACTTCCAGGACCGGATCGAGCTGCAGATCGGCCGGGAGATGACGCGCAGCGGGAGCGTGACCATCGACGCGCGCCTGCTGCTCCGGAACAATCCCATCGGCGACGCCAGCACCCTGTATCTCACCAGCGAGAAGGACATCTACGATCAATACAACGCGGGATTGAAGATCCTCTTCAAGATCAATTGAGGGGCGTGAAAAGAGCCAAGGGCACCATGATGCGAACCGCGGTATCGGCACTGCTCGTTGCCGCTTTTCTCTGCGGCGCTCTCTGCGCCGCGCCGGCGGCGCGAGCAGAAGCAGCGGCGCAAGCGGCGACTGCGGTGCGCATCGAGGGGAACAAGGCCATCGGCACGAAACGCCTGCGCGAGGCGGCCGCCGCCGACCTGGCCGGGCTCGAGGATCCGGCGCGCCGGCACGCCGCCGCCGAGGACGCGGCATTCGAGATGGAATCCGCGGGCCGGCGGGCGGGGTACGCGTTCATTGAAGTCGAGCACACGATCACGGGCGAAGGGGTAGACACCGCCGTGGTGTTCGAGGTCCGCGAGGGTCCCCTTGTGCATCTGGGGGAGGTCTCCTTTTCAGGGAACGCGTTTTTCACCACAGACCAGTTGCGCCCGTACCTCGCGCGGGAGGGCACTCCCCCCTACGTTGCGGCCGACGTGCGCGCCGGACGGAGCGAGCTGGTGCAGCTGTATCGGGAGCAGGGTTTTCCAGACGTGAAGATCGATGAGCC
>JAUXWR010000122.1 GCA_030680075.1 Legionella sp. | reverse complement strand
GGCCGAGTTCGCCACGGAGCTGGCGCTCTCGGCACTCGGCAAAAATATTTTGTAAGGAACTTCTTGTCGGGAGGGCACTTCTTGTCGGGAGGGCACTTCTTGTCGGGAGGGAACCTCTCGTCGGGAGGGAACCTCTCGTCGGGAGGGAACCTCTCGTCGGGAGGGAATTCCTGGTCGGGAGGGAACCTCTTGCCGGGAGGCGATCCCGGTACGCGACATCGTCCCGACAAGAGGTCCACCTCCCGTCAAGCGGCACGTTCCCGGCAGGTTCAGGTCAGGACGCGGCGATGCGGCCGAAGCCGCTCTGGTTGCCCTTCGACTCCTCGATCATGTCTTCGAGGGTGTCCATCAGCATCACCAGCGAGTAAGGCTTCTCAACGAGCCGCGTGTTGGGGCGGAGCGTTTCGAGGTCGGCGGATTCCGAGCGCAGGCCCGAGAAGATGATCACCGGCACGCCGGCCGGAATCGACACCACCACTTCACGACCGGATCCGCGGCGCAGGCGCAGGTCGATGATGGCGGCAGCCGGGCGATGGGTCTTGATCGCATCGAGGCCTTCGTCGGCGGTCTCGGCGGTGACAACGGTGTACTGCCGCATCTGGAGGAACTTCACCAACGGCTGGCGCACAGCGCTGTCGTCTTCGACTACCAGAACGACGGGCGATACTTCTCTGACCACGGCGGAATTATCGTCCGATGACAGGGGGAACGCCAGTGCCGAGTGGTAGGACAGCGCAGGTCGGCATGTGCCTTTAACGGACTGAGGCGACAGCGCCGCGGCTTTCAGCGCCGGGCCCGGATCTGTTTTTCGTGGTGCCGGGTGTGAATCAGGTGAAACCGGAGCCACTGGTCAACCGTGAGGGCGCCCAGAATCGGGTGGTCCAGCATCTTGCCGGAGCCGAGCGCGGTCCGCGCGCGCACCGCCGCATCGTCCAGCCAACGCAGGTCTCGCGCGATGGCATCGAGGACGACGGGCAACGGCTCGGTGCCGGCAGGCACGACGTGCCGCGGCGCGGTACGGCCTTCGGGAAAGTGTCCCAGGTTGATCACGACGAAGGTCTGGACGATCTGCGTGAGCGTGGCTTTGGTTGCCAGCGGTGCGCCCTTTTCGAGGCAACGTTCGAATCCCTTCGCAGTACCGGAGTAGGTGCGCTGCAGGTGCTCGACGATCTCGACGACCGACCAGCGGTCGCCGTGACGCGTGGTGCCGGCGGCTTCGGACACGCCACGAGTGGCGTCGACGACCATGGCGAGACAGCTATCAAGGTAGGGGCTGACCATTGCGCGAGTGTACAATGGGCAATTCGGGCCGGTAGCTCAGTGGTAGAGCAT
>JAUXWR010000107.1 GCA_030680075.1 Legionella sp. | reverse complement strand
TGATCGTCGGCGGCGCGCAGGAAAATACCGCCGCCTCCGTCCTCGGCCTCCGCCAAAAGCCCGACCTCGAACTCCGACTCCTCAGCGGTCCCACGACCGGACCGGAAGGCTCGCTCGAGCCGCTCTTCGACCCCTTCCCCGGCCTCCTCCAAATTGTCCCCGGCCTGGTCCGCCCCATCCGCCCACTCACCGACTTCCGAACCCTGGCCACCCTCACCCGCATCTTCCGTGCCGAACGGCCGGACATCGTCCATACCCACAGCGGGAAAGCCGGAGTGCTCGGCCGGTTGGCCGCCCGACTGGCCGCGACTCCGGTGGTGATTCACACCATCCATGGGCCCTCCTTCGGCCCCTTCCAAGGCGGGATCGCCAACGCCACCCTCAGCGCCGCCGAACGACTGGCCGGCCGCTGCACCCACCACTTCGTGGTCGTGGCCCACGCCATGACCCGCCAATACCTCGCCGCCGGCATCGGTCGCCCCGCCCAATTCACGCGCATCTTCAGCGGCTTCGACCTCGCCCCGTTCCTCGAACCACCCCCCGCAGCCGCCACCCGCGCCCGGTTCGGCTTCGAACCCGGACACCTGGTCGTCGGCAAAATCGCCCGCCTCGTCGACCTCAAGGGACACGCGGACCTCCTCGCCGCCGCTCCCGAACTGATCCGGGACCTGCCGCAACTACGGTTCTTCCTCGTCGGGGATGGCCCGCTGCGAGCGCGCTTCGAGGCCGAGATCGCCCGCCTCGGCCTGAGCCGGTTCTTCGTCTTCGCCGGCCTCCTGCCGCCCGACAACATCCCCGGCGCGCTCGCCGCCATGGACCTCCTCATCCATCTCTCCCGCCGCGAAGGACTCCCCCGCGCCCTGCCCCAGGCACTCGCCGCGGGACGTCCGGTGGTCGCCTACGACTGCGACGGCGCCAATGAGGTCTGCTTGAATGGCCGTACCGGCTACCTGGTGCCGCCCGGGAACCTCACCGCCCTCCGGGAACGGATCCGCCTGCTCGCAGCCGATCCCCAGCTCCGCGAGGAGTTGG
>JAUXWR010000094.1 GCA_030680075.1 Legionella sp. | reverse complement strand
GACTAATAGTGATAGCAACACGTTTAACAGCAAAATCTTTACGCTCCATTTATCAGCTTAAAGTAACCCTGAAAGGCATGCGTCCGCCAATTTGGCGCAGGATTTTAGTTGCGAGCACGACTAAGTTGGATGATATTCATCTCATTTTGCAAATCGTGATGGGCTGGACCAATTCCCACCTGCACGAGTTTATTCAAGGACGGGATCGTTATGGTGAGCCGGATGAGGATTTTCCTTCAGGTGCTCAAGATGAAACGCGATACCGGTTAGATCAAATATTGAAGCAAGAAAAGGAAAAGCTGATCTATCTCTATGATTTTGGTGATGGTTGGGAACACGAGGTGGTTCTGGAGAAAATTCTGCCCTTTGAAACCAGTGCTACTTTACCCCTTTGTCTGAAAGGGCGCCGCGCTTGTCCGCCGGAAGATATTGGAGGTATTGGAGGGTATATGATGTTTCTGGATGCAATTTCTGATCCGGCACACGCGGAACATGAAGTCATGCTGGAATGGATTGCTGAGGATATTGAGGGTTCATTTGACCCGGAAACATTTGATCTTGCTGAGGTAAATCAACTGCTGCAGAGTTAATCTGCAGCAGTGATCTTAGTCTTAGCCATGAATTTCGTAGGGTTGAGTTTTTAGAGCGTGCAATAGTTTTCCCCATGTGCTCCAGAGCGCTGAGTTCTGCTCCAAGTAACACATTATGACTTATACGAACGCGAAGGTGTGGATTATATCCACCTTCGCGTTTTTTTGGATTTTGGACATACATAGATTATCTGATAGTCTATTGTCTGATAAATCGCCTTGTACTTGTCATGCACGACAATAAAACCCACGATTCAGCACTTCATGCCCCGTTGCCGGAAAGACAGCCCATATTGCGCATGGTGCCGACGTCGTCTGACACGAATTATGCTGGCGATATTTTCGGCGGCTGGATCATGTCGCAAGTGGATATCGCCGGAAGCATTCCGGCGATTCGCCAAGCGCGTGGGCGGGTCGTCACAGTTGCTGTCACTTCGTTTGTTTTTAAACAGCCGGTATTTGTTGGTGATCTGGTCAGTTTCTATGCCGACATCATTAAGATTGGGCGAACCTCGATTACCGTTGATGTGGCGGTATATGCGCAACGCGGAGTGCGCGAAGGGGGTAAT
>JAUXWR010000070.1 GCA_030680075.1 Legionella sp. | reverse complement strand
CTCGAATAATTCCCAGGTTAAAGACTGGTAATTTTCCCAGTGACAATCACGTTTGAGTTGTATAAAATCCTCTTTGTTAGAAAGAATATACAAATTTCAAACACAAGGAGAGTTTCATGAAAAAAAACATATCGTCATATAAAACAACCGCTTTGTACGCTATTTGCATGTTAACAATAGCGATTTTGATTTTGCAAATCACCCCAAAGGCCCACGCTGCCCCAAAACCTGATGACGGGTTGACACAGACATCGTTACTAAATTCACAGACAACCTCCGAAGCAAATCTTACCAACGATGAAACAGCCCTCAATGTTAATATAGAGAGCCTTACACCCGAAGAACAGATTTTCCAAGAGGTGACTTCTTACAAGGAAAAATTTGAAGCTTATTCCATGCAGCCGGGTTGGACGCTAGTGAAATACGATCAGCATGACATTTTTCCGACAACAGGTCCAAAACCGCTCCCCCAAAAACATCAAAGGGAAACATGGAGTCATTTTGATGAAAACAAGCTCATCTTTGAAGAAATGGAATATGCAACTGCCCCTGAAATCGGAACGGTATTGCTTGGGTATTTCGATAATGGAAAACTGGTTTCAATCTGGAACAACGAAAGCTTTCAGCAAGCTCCTTACACGCCATCTTATGATTTCTATCTTTCAAGCATTATCAGAGGTTTGATAGATGGGAAATCTGAATTTGAAATGGATTCCTCGCCCTCTGAAATTTACGGCAAAAAAGCTTCGCTGGTGGAACTAAAGATTGCGTACTCGGAACAAGAGAAAAAATGGGTCGGCATTAAGCTCGACCAACCTGTGTGGGGCGTTCTTGAACGCTACTATTTTGACCCAGACACGGGAATGCTGATGCGCTATGAACACAACTACATTATGAATGATATGAGCATTGTGCCTGCGTCGGTTACTGACAACTTCCAAATCATTGCCAACACGCAACCACCGGTAGAAGCGCTTCGTCTGGTCGAAGGAGAGTAAATTATGAACACGAAACATTTTTCATCGTTATCCATGGCATTGATTGCCAGCCTGTTAATTTTTTCCATTGCATATGCAGGACTCTATGTTGGACCAAGTGGAACTGTAGGCGGCGTAGGTTACAGTACAGCACATTGGATCCAAAGGAGCACAAATAGCTTTCAGGATAGAGCTGACAGCAAGTCAAATTCAAACATAAGCCGCCTTGGTGGAATTACTTTTGCTTCGAGGGTATGGTGCGGTTCGGTCATTCGTGACACAACAAATCATGGCGGTTGGGTTTTGTACAATGCAAACTATGCATACCTTTATGGGGGAATGAATTGGGGTGCAGCTTGTACAAATCAAAAAGCAGGTACTGCCGCTCAACACGATTTCTCTAATGGTGGACAAACCTCTCAACCTTACCATTATGCAACAGAAGCAAGATAGTACACTTACCTAATATCCAATTCTGCGGCAATTAAACAAACTTGTCCTTGAAATCTTAATTTCAAGGACAAGTTTGTTCTGCATAGACAGGAATTTGACTTGTAATCTTCATCTGTGTTCCGCCAAAATTAATTCTGAGTAAATTGTTTACGCTTTGCTCTGCTCGTCCTGACGTTTCCTGGGCTTGGGCGGTTCGATGACCTTCTGCTTGCCCAACGCAATATCGAGCACCTCGTCCATGTGTTTGACGGAGATGATGTTCAGTTCGAATTTGGCGATTTGGGCGGTAAACCATTTGTCTAATGGCCTCGAATAATTCCCAGGTTAAAGACTGGTAATTTTCCCAGTAGTAATTTGAGCAAGAACTACATAGAATTCTCTTTGTAGGAAAAACCTTTTACAAGGAGAAAATGCTATCCGCAGGAAAATATATCAACAAAGTGTCTTCGTATTACTGTCCATTCGCTGAAATTTTTGGTGACATCGCTAATTTCCTGATACCCTGAGGTGATGAACCCTGTAATCGCTTTCACCACAGAACGGATTGACGACTTTCC
>JAUXWR010000160.1 GCA_030680075.1 Legionella sp. | reverse complement strand
TGTCAAATGTGATCAGAATAAGCGCTGCGGCCGGCACAAGCAGGATGGTGTAATAACGGTCGGAGGTCAGATCGAGGTGGTCTTTTGTGACGATGGTCAATGCAACGGCAGTGAAATATACCGCGCCGTGGAGCAGGGTTGGATACGTGGATGGCTCGATGGATTTTTGCAGCCAGGCGCGCCAATTTTCCTTTTTGTTTATCAGGAAAAGGATGAATATTAGAATTCCCAAGGGTATCCACGGGCGTGTCAGGATCGGCATGAGCAGGGGATGATAAGGCACAAACCAGTGCATCATCTTGGTCAGTGCGAGCATGATGTTTTTTACCACATCCGTCGTTGGGCTGCCCGTGCCGAATAATGTCCCGTAGGTCATGATATTGCGCAGGATCAGCCACCAGCCGATGGGAAGCGCGGAGAGGAATCCCAGCACAAAACTGTCACGCAGGAGGATGCGGTGGGACTTCCGATTCTCGGCGAAGATCACGATCACAGCAGTGACCGCCAGCGCCATGCCGATGTAACGCTGCATGGGGGCAAGCGCGCTGAAGACGACCATCCATGCGAAGGCGCGGGTTGACCTTGTTTTGATGTATGGATGGATCGCCAGCAGAAAGCCGAGGGTCAACGTCAGGTACAGTGGGTCGGAACTGATGGTGGCGTGGATGCGCAGGGACGAGAGTGCGGTCAGCACGAAAAGACTGGCAAGGCTGGCATACAACAATTTTTTCTGAAAGATGCGGAAGAAGATCAGCCCGCTCATGAAAAGGTTTAGCCCTATCAGGAATACGTTCAGATACCAGCCGGCGATGAACACATCCCAGCCTGTCAACAGGCTGAGACCCGCCAGGGTAATGGAATAAAGCGGGGGCCAGGAAAGAAGCGGCGCGCCGAGGTGGTTGACCAACCCTTTTCCATCCAGCAGGCTTTGCGCCACCCCCAGATACTTGACCGAGTCCGATGCGACGCCCGCGCCGTACCTGGATGTGGTCATTCCAGCGATGGTCCATACGATGATTACGAGGGCGGAAATGAAG
>JAUXWR010000159.1 GCA_030680075.1 Legionella sp. | reverse complement strand
CGCGCGCCGGCGCCGGCTTCCACGGGCGCCCCATTCTGGAGCCCGGCCGGTGACAAGGCAAGGGAAAACGGCCCGTTCCCGGCCGGACCGACAACCCGGCCAGCTACAACAGGTTCCCGGAGCGCGACGACCCGGCCTCGGGGCCGGGTCGCCAGCGCGCCAGGGGTGACGGGACCGGGTCAGATGCGGGTCATCGCGGGCTTGCCGTCGTCGGGGGCCGCCGCATCCTTCTTCTCGAAGCGCTGCCAGGTGTTGTCCGAGCTGGCCTGGATCCCCTTGACCCGCAGCATGAACTCGTGCGGGTTGCTGCTGGCCTGCAGGGCGACATCCAGGGTGACCTTCCCTTCCTTGTACAGCTGCATCAGCGACTGGTCGAAGGTCTGCATCTGGTACTGGATGAAGCCTTCCTGGATCGCCTGCCGGATCATGACCGTCTTCTCCGGCTCGCGGATGTACTCGCGGATCGTGCTCGTGGCGATCAGGATCTCGCAGGCGGGGAAGCGGCGCAGCCCGTCCGCGTCCGCCACCAGGCGCTGGGAGATGACCGCCTGCAGCGTCGAGGCCAGCAGGTAGCGGATCTCCTGGTGCTGGTGCGGCGGGAAGAACGAGATGATGCGGCTGATGGTCTGCGTGGCGTCGATGGTGTGCATGGTGCTGAGCACCAGGTGCCCCGTGTCGGCGGCCGTGATGGCGATCTTCATCGACTCCGCGTCGCGGATCTCGCCGATCAGGATCACGTCCGGATCCTGCCTCAGGACGTGCTTGAGGGCATCGGCGTAACTCGTCGTGTCGCAGCCGATCTCGCGCTGGCTGATGATGCTCTTGCGGTCGCGGTGCAGGAACTCGATCGGGTCCTCGATCGTGATCACGTGCCGGGCCGCGTCCCGGTTGATGATGTCGACGATCGATGCCAGCGTCGTCGACTTGCCGCTGCCGACCGTCCCGGTCACCAGCATCAGGCCGCGCGGCTTCATCGCCAGTTCCTTGACCACCGGCGGCAGGTGCAGGTCGTCCGGCGAATAGATCTCGACCGGCACGTGCCGGAACACCATGGCCACGCTGCCTCGCTGCACGTAGAAATTCGCGCGGAAGCGGGCAACGCCGGGCACGCCGAACGCGAAGTCGATCTCCTTGGTAGCCTCGAACTGCTCGCGCTGGGCCGGGGCCAGGATCTGCTGGCACACCGCAGCCATGTCCTGGACGGTCGGGGCTTCATAATCGCCGAACACGAGGGTGCCATTGATCCGGAACACGGGCGGCGAGGCGACCTTCAGGTGCAGGTCGCTGGCCCCGCGGGCGATCATTTCCTTCAGGATCCGCTTGATGTCCATCATCGGGCACGCTCCCGCCAAAGACGGCCGCGCCGGCGCCAGACCGGACGGCGTGAAACTCTCCGGCACCGGTTTCGGCATGAACGGGATGGACTTGAATGCTGATCGCCGTCGACGTCAGGGGAAACGCGACGGCCCGCTTCCCGGGCCGGGAAACGGGCCGTCGACTGCGTCTTCCGGTCTCTGGGACGGGGCCGACGATCCGACATGCCTCCTAGTCGGGGTCGACCAGGAACAACACGGCCTCCGCCTCCACCGGGCTGCCGTTCTCGACCAGGATCTCGCGGATGGTCCCGTCCAGCTCGGACTCGATCTCGTTCATGACCTTCATGGCCTCGATGATGCACAGGGGTTGGCCACGCTTGACCCGGTCCCCCACGTTCACGAAGGCGGGACTGGTGGGCGAGGCAGCGCCATAGAACGTCCCCACGATCGGCGAACGCAGTTCCTTCCAGCGCGCCCGGGCCGCGTCCGGGGCCGAAGGAACCGGGTTGGCCGCCGCGGCTGCCGGCGCGGGCACCGCCGCGATCAGGGGGGCGGCAGCGGGCTGGGCGACAGGGGCGAAGGCCGGGGCCCCGACGGCGGCGGCCGGCGACTTCTGGATGCGGATCGTCGTGTCCTTGTTGACG
>JAUXWR010000053.1 GCA_030680075.1 Legionella sp. | reverse complement strand
TCAAGAGCACCGTGTTCCACAACCGCTGGGCTAATAGCTCCGCCACCGGGCGGTTGCTGTGGTAACTGAACCCCAACTCGCCTTGCACCAGGTTGCGGACATAGATAAAAAATTGCGTCTCCATGGGGTTTACGGCGCAGCTTCCAAACTCGATTGGGTTCAAAGAGTCGAAGCAATTGATGACCGGTTTATCCAACCCAAAGCGGACGCGCAATATCTCAACCGCCTCCTTTTTCAAACGAGGGTCGCGGACGCCAGCCCGCGCCGGGTCGCCGGGCAGGACGCGGAACAAAAAGAAGTTCAGCACAATGACAAACAGAATCGTAAAAATTGACCAGGCTATTTTTCGAAGCAGGATACGGGTTCGATTCAAGGCATTCTCCCGGATTTGGGATTGCGTCGGGTGCGGGAAGATTCCCGCACCCGACCATTACGACTTATTTGACTGGTTCAATAACCACCAGTGAGGTTACATCCTCAAGTGCCACCTTGGCTTCGTTTGTGATCCAGCCGGTGAAACGGTCTGTGCGGAATGCCTGAACATTGGCATCGTAGAACGGGATTATGTATACAACATCCTCGTGCACGATCCGCTGCATTTCCCAAACAATGTCCTTGCGGGCATCAAAATCCAATGTAACCTGTTGCTTTGCATACAATTCGTCGTATGCAGGGTTGGAATAACCCGTCTCACTGGATCCGGTGGGGATGCTTTCGGTGGTGTAAACGTACAGCAAGGCGCTTGGGTCAGGATCGGATGCCCAACCCCAAATGATGATGTCAAAGTCAAAAGCGGGACAGCATTGAGCGGTTAACGCATCCGGGTCCACTGCCTGAAGTTCCAGTTTGATCCCGATCTCTCCCCACATCTGACTTAAGAGTTCCGCCATGCGGGGTGCATTGATGCTGTCACTGGGCCAGTTTATGCGGAAGGTAAGCGGAAGCGAGCCGTCCGGCATTTCGCGTACACCATCGTTGTTTGTATCTGCGTACCCGCCGTTGTCAAGGATTTCTTTCGCCTTGGCAACATCGTACTCAAAGTCCTCAATGGAATCGTTGTACCACACACCAAGTCCGTCGGGGATGAGCGTTAGGCCGGGCTCGCCAAGGCCGAGCAGGACCAGATCGATCAAACGCTGCTTGTCCGTGGCGTGTGACATGGCAAGGCGTACATCGCGGTCACGCAGGGCCGGATGGCCGGAACAGATGCCGCCCTCGTCGACCGGGCAATTCTCAGGGTCC
>JAUXWR010000044.1 GCA_030680075.1 Legionella sp. | reverse complement strand
GTGGGTCTTACTACGCGAGACTGGATACGGGGTGGACGGCCCAATGCCTGAAGTTTGGGATGGCGCGCAGGGCAGCGATTTGAAAGGATTGTTTCGCGATCGCCTCTTGGCCCAGATCCCGGGAGGCCGTCTGGTCAGTCGGCAAGTCCTCTTGAGCCTTGTTCGCGCGATCGAGTCTAACCCAGGTTCGACTTCGGTCAGTCAACCAGAACCGCCCGCCCAATAACCTTCCCGTCGCGAAGTGACGTTAAAACCGCCGAGGCGTGCTTAAGCGGATGTGTTGTGACGGCCGGGGGTTTGATCTGACCCGCCTTGACCAGTGCCAGAAGCGCTTTGAGCTCATCCAGGGAGCCCGTGTAACTGCCTAAGATGCTCAGGGCTTTCATCGGAATGAGGGCGAGCGACCTCGGTGCAGCGCCACCGAATAAGCCCACCATGATGAGTTTGCCGCCCTTGGACAAGACCGTGAAGCCCAACTCGCTCGAGGAGGCCGAACCGACCAAATCAATCACGCTGTAAAGCGGTTTGCCCGCGTTTGCGGCCAGGATCTGCTGGGCCGCATCGCTGTCCTTGCCATTGACCACAGCGAGCGCTCCGGCCTTTTTAGCCGCGTCGAGCTTGGTGGGATCAATGTCAACGACAATCGCGCCCTTGCCACCCAAAGCACGCAAAATCTCAATG
This sequence comes from Legionella sp., assembly GCA_030680075.1. Classification (GTDB taxonomy): domain Bacteria; phylum Pseudomonadota; class Gammaproteobacteria; order Legionellales; family Legionellaceae; genus Legionella_C. The sequence goes on along the minus strand of JAUXWR010000044.1, from coordinate 454 downwards.
CACATCAGCCCCAAGCCGCCCGCGCCCATGATGACCACGGGTTGCTCGGTCAAGACTTCGCGATCGATCTTGTTGATGGCGCTGTAGGTCGTCAAGCCCGAACAGGCGTAGGGTGCTAGGGTTGCGGGGTCAAGATCCCCGAGCTCCAGCAGATACTTCTCGTGTGGCACCAAAATGTGGTCAGCGTACCCACCGGAAGAATAGATGCCCAAGGATCTTGGCGCTGCACAGTAATTCTCGCGCCCCGAAAGGCAGACAGGGCAACTGCCGCAGCCGATCCAGGGGTAGACCAGATAGTTCTTGCCCTTCTGGACGCTTGTGACTTGTTCACCCAAAGCCACCGGCGAGCCGACGGTTTCGTGGCCCATGATGAGCGGCAGCGTGATCCCACGGTCTTTTAAAGAGAGGCGCTTGCCATGGCCCAGATCGTACCCACCTTCCCAGATATGAAGGT
>JAUXWR010000153.1 GCA_030680075.1 Legionella sp. | reverse complement strand
GTTGCATGCATTACCTCCGCACTCCGGTATAGCTAACGGTGCCGAGATCCGCTCGCACGCGTACTCGCAAGCATGATGCCCGTCACCCCAGCCCGCGATTTGTGACAGACTCGGTCACAGGGTGATGTTCAAAGTCACGATGCGGAGAACACGAAGCGGCCCAGCCAGGCTGCGCAGCCCGGGCACGTGCATTGCACCAGCGACGGCAGGCACGCGATGACTCGAGTACGGGGGATCTTTTCGGGCACCTCGGCGCGGCTCACCGCGGCGTTCATGGCCGTGCTGGCGCTGTTCGGCGTCGCCTTGTGGATCGCCCTTTCCACCTTCCAGCGCCTCGGCGTCGCGGAGGCGGAGGTCGCGGAGCTCGAGGACGCCAAGCACGCGGGCCACGCCGTCGCTGCTGCGATCCGCGAGCAATACATCCACCAAGCCCACACCATCATCACCTGGGACCGCTCGCACCTGGGGCACTACGAGGACGCCGCCCGGAACACCCGCGCTGCGACGCGGCGACTCCAGGAGATGGCCCAGAGCGACGAGCACCGCACCCGGACCCTGGAGATCGCCCGGCTCGTCGCCCAGGTCGACGAGGCGTTCAAGACCCGGGTCCTGCCTGGAGTGGACGCCAACGACAAGGGGGCCGTGGCTCGTGGCCACGACGAGACCGAAAGGCTCGTCGGCAAGGTCGTCCAGATGAGCGAGGGGCTCAATCGAGAGCTCGAGCGTTTCAGCATGGAGGCTCGAGAGCGCGAACGCGGAATGCGCGAGCGGGCCCGACTGGCTTTCATCGGCTGCTTCGCGCTCGCGATTGCGCTCGCCGCGCTGCTCGGCTTCGTCATGATCCGTTCGATTCGCACGCGGCTCGGGCGGTTGCGCGAAGGCGCGGCGAACATCGCGCGTGGCGATCTGTCGACCCAGATCCGCCTCGAAGGCTCCGACGAGTTCTCCGACCTCGCGGATGCGTTCAACCAGATGGCCGCCGACCTGCAGCGTCATCAGGACAGCGCCGTGCGCTCGCAGAAGCTCGCCACGGTTGGCCAAGTCGCGGCCGGCGTGGCGCACGAGATCAACAACCCGCTGGGCGTGATCCTCGGGTATCTGAAGCTCATGCGCA
>JAUXWR010000022.1 GCA_030680075.1 Legionella sp. | reverse complement strand
CGGCAGCGAGCCGCTCGTCCTGTAGCCGCCCGCTACGCCCTGCACACGACAGCGCCGCCCCGAGGGGCGGCGTTGTTCGTGAGGGCGAGGTACTCGATGAGCGCGCGTGAGAGGCAGGCCTAGCGCCCACGCCGGCGCTCGCGGTGGCCATAGGACCGGATCGCACGCAGGAAGTCGATGCGACGGAAGGCGGGCCAGAAGACATCGCAGAAGTAGTACTCGCTGTACGCGCTCTGCCAGAGCAGGAAGCCGGAGAGCCGCAGCTCGCCAGAGGTGCGGATGATGAGGTCGGGATCGGGAACATCCGGCGCGTACAGGAACTTCGCGATCTCGTCCGCGTGGAGGCCAGCGGCCACCCCCTCAAGCGAGTCACCGCGCCTGAGGTGGTCCGCGATCATGCGGCGCACCGCGTCCACGATCTCCTCTCGACCGTCGTAGCCCAGGGCGACGAGGAGCTCACCGCCCGTGTTGTCTGCGGTCGTCCGCTCGACGCGCTCGATGGCTTCGAGCGTCGTTGGGGGCAGCAGGTCGCGGCGGCCGACGGCGCGCACGCGACGGGGACGGCGAGCGCGGGCCTGCATCTCGGCGAGCCCGTCCACGCGGTCCTCGACGAGGCTGAAGATCGCCGAAAGCTCGTTCTCCGGGCGCAGGAAGTTGTCGGTGGAGAGCACCCACAGCGTCAGCACGGGGATCTCGAGCTCGTCGCACCATTGCACGAGGCGCTCCAGGGTGTCCGCCCCATGTCGGTGCCCATCGCCGGGGGAAGGCAGGCCGGTCGTCTTCGCGAAGCGACGGTTGCCGTCCGGCAGGACGCCGACGTGCCGCGGGATCGCGCCGCGGCGGACCTCCGCCTCCAACTGGCGCTCATAGACGCGGTAGGCCAGGTTCCGAAGCATCGAGGCTCCTTGCATGCGGCCGCTACCACGGTGGCCGGCGGGCGGACCGCACGCCGAACACCACCGCGGCGGCGACGATCACGAGGCCGATGCCCTGCAGGCCGGGCGAGTCGTCGGCTCCCCCGGCGACCACCGCCAGCACGCCGAGCGCGACGCCGGCGATGGTGATGAGCCAGCGGGGGAATGTCACAGCGTCTCCGCCGAGGTGGGGCCCGCCGGCTCCGAGGTCGTGTGGTCGGGGTCGTCCTCGACCCACTCGAGCAGGTCGCCCGGCTGGCACTCCAGCACGCGGCACATCGCTTCGAGGGTGCTGAAGCGGACGGCCTTCGCGCGGCCGTTCTTCAGGACCGCCACGTTCGCCGGGGTGAGGCCGATCCGCTCGGAGAACTCGCCCACGCTCATCTTGCGCTTGG
>JAUXWR010000016.1 GCA_030680075.1 Legionella sp. | reverse complement strand
AAGGTCCGCATCCGCTTCATCCCCGACCGCCAGACCCAGATGGCCGAGGTGATGTCCGGTGGCGAAGACTTCATCATGCACGTGCCCAAGGACCAGGCCGACAAGCTGGCGACGCTGCCGAACCTGCAGGTGCTGAGCGGCAACACCATGCGCATCGTGTTCATGCAGATGAACACCCTGGACGGCGGCCCGGCGCCCGTGCTCAAGGACATCCGCGTGCGCAAGGCCATCGCCCATGCGATCGACCGCGAAGCCATCATCAAGAACATCGTCGGCGGCGGCGCCGAGATCATCAACACCATCTGCACGCCTTCGCAGGTCGGCTGCACGCAAGAGGGGGCCACGGTCTACAAGTACGACCCGGCGCTGTCCAGGAAGCTGCTGGCCGAGGCCGGCCACCCCAACGGCTTCTCCATCGAGATCATGGCCTACCGCGAGCGCAACCAGACCGAGGCCATCATCAACTACCTGCAGGCCGTGGGCATCAAGGCCAAGCTGAACTTCCTGCAGTACGCCGCCATGCGCGACCTGATCCGCGCCAACAAGGGCGCGCTGGTGCACCAGACCTGGGGCTCCAACCTGGTCAACGACGTTTCGGCCTCGACCCCGGTGTACTACTCCTTCGGCCTGGACGACGTGACGCGCAACCCGCAGGTCCGCGACCTGCTGAACAAGGGCGACAACACCATCGATCCCAAGGAGCGCAACGAGACCTACAAGAAGGCGCTGGTGATGATCTCCGAGAACGCCAATGCGGTGCCGCTGTGGTCGCTGCCGGTGTACTACGTCGCCAGCAAGGAAGTGGCCTTCAAGCCCTATTCCGACGAGCTGGTGCGCTTCTGGGAAATGAGCTGGAAATAATCGCTGCCCGCGATGTTGTTCTACATGCTCAAGCGCCTGGGCCTGGCGCTGCTGGTGGCTTTGACGGTGTCCTTCCTGGCCTACATGCTGGTCTTCCTCTCGGGTGACCCGGCGCTGGCCCTGGCCGGGGAGGGCGCGCGCCAGGCCGACATCGACATGGTGCGCAAGACCTACGGCCTGGACCGGCCGATCGTCGTGCAGTACGCCGACTGGCTCTGGAAGCTGCTGCAGGGCAACCTGGGGATGTCGGTGTACTTCAAGACCGAGGTCGGGCCGCTGGTCTTCGACAAGCTCAAGACCACGCTGCAGCTGGGCGTGTATTCGCTCGCGGTGGCGCTGTTCATCTCGGTGCCGCTGGGCGTGCTGGCGGCG
>JAUXWR010000004.1 GCA_030680075.1 Legionella sp. | reverse complement strand
GCCTTCGCCTGTTGCGCAACCAAGGGCGGCCAAACTCCGGTACGTTCATTCATCCTTCCCTCGGCATGAACTTCCGGATCACCGACCTGCAATCGGCCATCGGCCTTGGCCAAATGGAAAAACTGCCGCGAATCCTTGTAGATAGAGCGAAGAAGTGGCGCCTCTATTCCGAGGGGCTTGCCGGTGTCGGAGATATCCGGCTCATGCGAGTGCTGAAGGGTTCCGACATCGTGCCGTTCCGGTTTCCGATCGTCACGGCGGATCGCGAGAATTTGGCAAAGGCGCTCGAGGCGGCCGGCATCCAGACCCGGGGCTTCTTCTACCCAATGCATCTTCAGCCGAAACTTCGGAGCGCAGTGACGCAATCCCTGCCCGTGGCCGAGCGTCTTAGCGCCCAGGGCCTCTGCCTGCCCGTCCATGTGCACGTGACCGACGCCCAAGTCGCTGACGTTGTCGGGGTGATCCGGCGGCATTTCGGGGCTTAGGACGATGGTGCGGCCGTTCGCCCGGCACTACGACGCGATCTATGCGGACAAGGACTACGACTCCGATATCAGTGTGCTGTCGACGCTCTGCAACTCCGGTGACCTTTCCGCAAGCCGCGTGCTCGAGATTGGCGCCGGCACGGCCAGTCACACGGTCCGCCTCGCATCGCGCGTGAAGGAACTGGTGAGTGTGGAGATCGATCCCGATTTCGCGGCGCTGGCCCGGCGGAAGATCGAAGCAGCGGCCCCGACCAATGTGCAATTCAGCAGCAGCCCTCTCGACCAGCTGGCAGACGGTGGATTCGACGGCGCCGCAGCCTTCTTCCATGTGCTCAACTACATCCCGTCGAACGATCGGCTGCCTTTTCTCAGGGCGCTGTCGGCCCGGCTCGTGCCCGGAGCGTGGTTCGTTACCGACATGTGGAACGGCGACGCCGTGTTGCGCGACCCTCCCCGCTGCGAAACCCGGAACAAGACGGCCGGTACCACGACAATCCAACAGAAGATCACGCCCGCCATCGATGCCGCCGCAGGCGCCGTCACCCTTGGCTATGAGATCGATATCGACCAGGGCGGC
>JAUXWR010000002.1 GCA_030680075.1 Legionella sp. | reverse complement strand
GGATCGAGTCTGAGCAGCTCGTCGATATCGGGCATCGCCAGCGCCGGCTGACCGCTGATGTCATACGACGCCTGCCGTCCCATCAGATATTTCCGCGACGGGTTGAGCCGGACTGCCTCATTCAGGTCGGGAATGGCGCGGGCGTAATCCCATTTTTTGCCGTAGGCGACGGCGCGGGTGCCGTACAGAACGGCACGGTCGACGTCGGTGGCGTTGGCCGGCAGCAGCGAGATCGCCATCGTCGAATCGGCGATGGCTTTGTCGTATTGCTTCAGCGACGAATAGGCCACGGCGCGGTTATTATAGGCGGGGCCGAATTTAGGCGCGTTCTTGATGACGATCGTGAAGTCGTCGATGGCGCGCTGATACTCCTTCTTTTTATAGAGCAGCGTGCCGCGATTGTAATAGCCGAGCGTGAATTTCGAATTGATGGCGATGGCGCGGTCGAGATCGGCCTGCGCCTTGTCGAGTTCGCCGCGGTCGGAATAGATATTCGAGCGGTTGAGAATGCCGGCGAGATCCTTGGGCGAGTACTTGAGGCCCTGTTCGTAATCGGCCATCGCGCGGTCCTTGTCGCCCATGTCGGACGAGGCGCGGCCGCGGTTGATGTAGGCCGGCGCGACTTGGGCGCCTTTGTACTTTCCGCTTTTGATCATCTTGTCGCAGCTTGCATACATCTGCTGCGGCGTGGCGCCGTCCTTGCCGTTACACCAGTTGATCTGCTGTTTGGTTTGCGCGAATGCGGGCGTGACGGCCGCCGCGACGGCCAACAGAGCAACAAACACCGGAATTCTTCGCATGGGCCCCCCGACCGCCTGAAAAGGTCGAAAATTCTAGCCGAGGGCTGGTTGCTGCGAAAGCGGCCGGACGGCGGCCGGGCCGTTTTTCCCTCCTTGCATATCGGGCGAACTCGGCCTAACGGATGGACGTCCGGCGCGAAGCCTATTGCCGCGCCGGCCGCAATAGCGACCATTGCCATTTCTGACGGGTATCCGACATGTCCTATGCAAC
>JAUXWR010000558.1 GCA_030680075.1 Legionella sp. | reverse complement strand
TCTGCAGCGCCGTGGCGACGTTGGCCTTGGTCGTGTGCGTCTCGGCGACGATGTGCCGCAGCCGCTCGCTCGAGTTGCCCGAAGTGCCGTGCTGCGCCCCCGAGACCTTGTAGGGTGCGACCGTCCGGTGGATCTCGGCGGTCAGGCCGATCTGGATCCCCGCGTCGGAGGCCTCGATGCCGTGGGTCGTGCCGTTGTTGAGCGCGATCCAGTCCGGGCTGATCCCGTGGGCGTTGAGGCCCTGGATCAAAAAGAGCGCCTCTTCCTTGTTCGAAAGCCCCTCCTTGCCCTTGATCTCACCCTGCTCGGTCTCGAGGCCGGCCCAGGCCGGGACATACTTGTTCAGCTCGATGCTCGCCAGCAGGTTCTTGTCGTCGGGCATGTGGCTCGCATCGATCGCGATCGAGGTCGTGCCGGCGTCGAACATCGAGGGGATCTCGACCCGCGCCTTTTCGACGTCGGCGTCGCCCTTGATGCCGTAGTGGTCGGCGTGCACGGCCACCGGGACCGTAACCCCCAACTCGTTGGCGCAGGCGTCGACGAAGGTCGCCAGGTTCCAGCTCGAAACCGCGCAGTAGGCGCCGGCGCCGCCCTCGGACTTGGCGATCTCGACGATGATCGCGGCGTTCGCCCGCTGGGCGGCCTTGAGCACGCCGCGAACAATGAAGACGTTGCGGGCGTTGGCGGCAATCGTCATCGCCTGGCCCTTGGCGAGCATTGCCCGGTCGATCGCCTTGCCGCTGACGATCAACGCGCGCGAGTGCGGGAAGAGCTGCGCCACGTTCGGGGGACGGCCGACCTGCAGAGCTTTCACGAAGTCCTTGGTGTTCGACATGGATTCCTCCTTGCGGCCACAGGGCCGTCTTGGTTCAAGAATATCTATTCGTCACCGAGTCTACAAGGCCGGAGTACCCATGTAAATCCGTTGCCATTTTTCCATGATAGATTGTTCGGCGGCATCGCTTTGGGCGGCGCAAGGCATGAACCTTGACCAGAGGAG
>JAUXWR010000012.1 GCA_030680075.1 Legionella sp. | reverse complement strand
GGCGCCGACGGGACACGAGATGTTGCAGTTCGCGCCGCCGTAGCCGCCGACGCACGTGCAAACTCCGGTGGTGCGACCACAGGTGCCGGAGTTGTTGCAGGGCGCAAGAACGCCACCGGGGCAGATCTTGTTGCACGAGGCGCCCCAGTAGCCGTTGACACATTTCTCGCATCCGAGGCCGGTGTAACCGGGGAGACATGTGCAGGTGCCGTCGCCGAGAACGCCGCCGTTGCAGGTGCCCTTCTGGGAGCAAGCGACGGTCGAGGAGATGAGGCCGGGGCAGCGGCGGGAGCAATCGGTGCCGGCGTACGTCGTGTCGCAGAGGCATTGACCCTTGTTGGTGGCGTCGATCTGCTCGCAGATGCCGTGCGATGTGCAGTCGTTGAGGCACTGAAGCGTGTTGGAGCAGCCGACGACGAGAGCGGGGTCGCAGGTGCCGCATTTGGCCGCGCTCGAGGTGTACCATCCGAAGTCGCAGGCGCAAGAGCCGTCGCCGTAGAGACCGGCGCTGCAGGTGCCGTGTCCGGAGCAGTCGCATTTCTTGTTGCAGAACTTGGAGTAGTAGTCGGTCTGGCACGCGTTGCAGTTGGTGCCTTGCCAGAAACCGTCAACGCTGGAGTTGTAGCACCCGCAGACGCCAGTTCCTGTTTGTCCGTCGTCGCAAACTCCGTGACCACCGCAAAGAGCGCAGGCGCCGCCGGGGCATGGCTGATCGCATCGGGGGCCGTAGAATCCAGTGGAGCACTTGTCGCATGGGCCGCCCTTTTCGTTGCCGCAGCAGAATCCCTTGGCGGCCGATTTGTAGCAGACGCACGAGTAGGGATACAGATTGTTGCAGACGCCCTGGAAGCAGTTGGTGGGGCAGTGCGTCATGAAGGTGAAGCTGGGCGTCGGGACGGGCGTCGTGGTCGGGGGCAGGGCGGAGGTGGTGAGTTGGTGGGAGAAGGACTCGGAGTCGGAGAATTTCGAGGCAGATTCGGTCAACGAAACTGAGTGGTCAGGAGTGCCACTTTTCGAGAAGGTGTCGGTGTTGTGCGATTTGGAGATGGTCATCGGCGGCGTGAGAGTGCGAGTGGGGTCAGTGATGGTCGGACTGATTGTGAAGGAGGCGGTTTGGTCCGGCGAGATGGTGCCCTTCGACGGGCTCACGGTCAGGGGAAGAGAGTAGGTTGGCGATTCTTCGTGGGTGAGAGTTGGGGACAGAATCGA
>JAUXWR010000556.1 GCA_030680075.1 Legionella sp. | reverse complement strand
TCCGACAAGCTCCATTATTAACGTTTCTTCGAGCGCGTCGGTGATCCGGCCGAGCCGGCCCGCCCGCCAGCGTCGATAGGCGTCCGGCAGGTTGAGTCGGAGTTGCGCGTGCTCATTCGCCATGACCATCACACCCCTCGCGTCGACGTCTGTGGGACCGATCGGCTTCGGGAACGGCAACTGCTACGCGGAGCCGGTGCCGCAGGTGAAGGTCCACGCACCGGGGCGCCACTCGCACGCCGCGCAGGTGCATTTCGAAAAGCACTGGCTGTGGCGGTGGTGTGAGCGACGCGAGCGATCGTTCAGCTCCCCAGCACCTTGCGGCGCTTCTCGTATTCTTCCTGGTCGATCTCGCCCTTCGCGAAGCGCTCATCGAGAATCTCACGCGGCGTCCGGGGCGAGCTGCCCACACCAATGCTTCCACCGCTCAGCCAGCGAACCAACACCACGATGACGGCCACTAGAAGTGCCAGCCACGCAATCATGAACAGAGGTCCCAGAAACATGCCGCCCCACCCCCAGCCCATCCCCCAGCCGTGCATCATCTGCCAAGGCCCACCATCAGGCCCGGGCGTTCCTTGCGCCCAAGCCGTAGCTGGCAATCCCAAGGCCCCGATGACCGCGGCGACGATAGAAACAATCAGCCTCACGACATGCCTCCCTTGGCAGCTCTTCCTGCAAGCCTCTTGACTCGGCCTTCCGCTGGCGCAACATTCAAGTTATTCATTGAATGATCTAATGACGGGCGAAGCACCATGTCAAGCGAAAGTCCGAAGCACGCGATCTTTGGCCAGCTTGCCATCGTGGCGAAGTCCATCGGCCACGCGCACCGGCTCGAGCTCGTGGAGCAGCTTGGCCAGGGTGAGCGCACCGTCGAGATGCTAGCCGACCGCACCGGCCTCTCGGTCGCGAATACCTCACAGCACCTACAGCAGATGCGGCGCGGCGGGCTCGTCGTAGCGCGGCGCGAGGGAAAATTCGTGCGCTACCGATTGTCCGACAATTCTGTGCTCGGTCTGGTCGCTGCGCTCCAGGCGATTGCCGAGCGGCACCTCGCCGAGGTCGATCGCATCATGCGCTCCTACTTCCACGACCGCGACAGCCTGGAGCCGGTCTCGCGCAAGGAGCTGGCGCGGCGGATCAAGGATGGACTGGTGACGGTGCTCGACGTGCGCCCCGCCGACGAATTTGCCATCGGTCACCTGCCCGGAGCCATCAACATTCCGCTCAAGGCGCTCACGCGCCACCTCAAGAAGTTCGACCGTTCGCGCGAGATCGTCGCGTACTGCCGCGGGCCTTATTGCGTTCTTTCGTTCGAGGCGGTCGCGGCCTTGC
>JAUXWR010000555.1 GCA_030680075.1 Legionella sp. | reverse complement strand
CCAAGGCCGGCGTCGGCGCTCCGGGGTGGTCCTGGGCCGCTACGTGGGCCGACGTCGACGGTGACGGCTACCAGGATCTCTACGTCGTGCGCGGGCGCTACCCGGCCGGCGAGCCGAACCTGATGTACCGCAACAACCACGACGGCACCTTCACGGAGATTGGTCGCGAGACCGGACTCAACGACCCGAACTGGGGTCTCGGCGCGGTCTGGGCGGACGTCGACAACGACGGCAGGTTCGACCTCTTCCTCTCGAATTATGTCGGCGAGAACAAGCTCTTCCACAACGACGGGAACTGGAAGTTCTCGGACATCTCGAAGACCGCCGGCCTGAACAACCCGGGCTGGGGCAAGGGTCCGACCTTCGCGGACATCAACCACGACGGCTACCTCGACCTCTACGAGGGCGACTGCAAGCTCTCGAACCAGCTCAATCTCAATGACGGCAAGGGGAACTTCACCGACATCGTCGAGCGCTTCCCGTCGATGAAGAACGAAGGCGTCCGCACGAAAGGCACCGCCTTCACCGACCTCGACGGCGACGGCGATCTCGATCTCTATGTCGTGAACTGGGCCGTGCCGAACCGGGTCTACCGCAACGACCAGAACGACAAGGGGTTCATCAAGGTGCGCCTCGCCGGGACGATCAGCAACCGGATGGCCATCGGCAGTCTGGCCCGGGTCTACGACGCCGGGTTCGCCGAGGACCAGCAGCATTTCCGCGGTGTCCGCGAGCTGCGCACCGCCACCGGCTTCTGCGCCCAGGAGGCCCCGGAGCTGCACTTCGGGGTTCCCGTGGCCGGGCTCTACGATGTGGTCGTGAACTTTCCGAGCGGCGTGAAGGTCATCCAGCGCGGCGTGAAGGCCGGTCAGGTCCTCATGATCGAGGAGCCGAACGCCGTCGCCAAGAAGTAGCCGGGCGTCTCCCGGCACGTTCATTCGGCTGCCCGCGTGATCATGGAGCGCGGGCAGCTTTTTTTTCGCCATCCGGGAAGGGGGGAGCTGTGACGACGCGCATCCCCGATCCCTATCTGGATTTTCTCCCCCGG
>JAUXWR010000554.1 GCA_030680075.1 Legionella sp. | reverse complement strand
GTCCACGCCCAACTCTGGCCAGATTGAGGAACCGACATGACGATCGCCGACGATCTCGCCGCCGCCGTCGCCACCGCGCAGGCCGACGCCGCCAAGCTCAACGCCGTCGTGCACGGCCCGTCGGCCGGCCCGACGTCGCTGGTCGCCACCGACGCCGGCCTGGTGAAGACCCTGGCGCGCATCACGGCCGAGGCGGCCGCGGCAGCCGGCGCCGGCGTCGTGCCCTTTTCGCCGCCGGTGCCCTGGACGCCCGACATCACCGCCGTCATCGGACCGCCGGCGACGGCCGTCACCTTCGAGGGCGAGAGCTACTTCTGCAACACCGGCCACCTCACCGGCGCCACCTTCGCGGAGGACGCGGCGAAGTGGACCAAGCTCGCCCAGAAGGGCGCCGACGGCACGGTCGGCTTGGTGCGGCCCGGCGGCCGCCTCACGCTGATCACCGGCGATCCCGAGATGGCGGGCGAGGCGAGCGGCGTCACGACGCTGCGCTACGCGCCTTGGAATGGCGACCGCATCTCGATCTGGGATGGCACGCACTTCACCACCCACACCTTCGGCGAGCTGTCGAACGTGCTGGCCAACAGCGCCACCGGCAAGGCGGGTCCGGCCGCGCTGCTGGCGCACCAAGTGGCCGACGCCTTCGTGTGGGACGATGCCGGCGCCAAGACGCTGACCCGCGGCGCCGCCTGGATCAAGCAGGCGACGGTTACGATGACCATTGCCTCGCCCTGCGTCGTGACATGGACCGCGCACGGCCTCAAGAACGGCGACCCGGTGAAGTTCACGACCGACGGCGCCCTGCCGACCGGCGTCACGGCCGGCACCAACTACTTCGCGAGCGTCATCAACGCCAACTCCTTCAACATCTGCACCAGCATCTCCAACCAGATCGTCGGGACGCTGATCAACACCAGCGTCTCGCAGTCGGGCACCCACACCGCGACCAACCACACGACGAGCCGCGGCACCGGCGCCGGGACCGCCGAGCTGGAGCGCCTCAATGGCGTGTGGGTGAACAAGCACGACATCACGAACGGCCCGGCGGCCCGGCGCGGCACCTTCGTCGGCTCGATCGGCTGCGAGGATGCGGTCAACCTCAACCACTTCAAAGGCTTGATGGGCAGTGGCGGCATCGGCGCCGTGCTCTGCGTCTGGAACTTCTACAACCGGCTGCCGGTCGCCGGCTTCTGGGGACCGTCCGACAACACCTGGACGCATTCGACGACGACTTGGCGGCCGGTGCTGAACCAGTTCCAAATGCGCGTTCGCTTCCTGTGCGGCATTCCCGACGAGCCGATCGTCGCCGAAGGTGTCGGGCGCGCCACCAACGCCAGCGTGTCCGTCAATGCCGTCGGCCTCGCGCTCAACGACACCGTGGCGCCGTCGCCGCTCACCATGATGAACCCGGGCGGCGGCATCGCCAACGTCGTGCTGCCCGCCACCTGCAAGGGCAGCTATCTGCCGCGAGCAGGGTGGAACTACGTGACGCTCCTGGAGCGGGCCGACGGCGTCGGCACCACGACCTGGCAGGGGGACAACAACACGCCGACGATGTGTCAGACCGGCCTTTCGTTCCGGTGGCGGTTCTGATGGAGGTTCTTGTCTGTTCTGCACGGCGCGGGCTCTCGGCGCTGAATACAGCGCCTGACGCCCGCCAGGCACTAACCGGCGGAGCCGGTTAGTGCCTGACCCGACCCTCACGGAGGCCTGGAAGGAAGCCGCGGCGCTGGCGCCCGACGGCGAGATCCCGATCGATACGCTGGAGCTGCGCCATCCCGACTTCGTCGACGACGACGGCAACCCCGACTCGGCCTGGCTCACCACCAACCAGACGGACATCACGGCGCCGCTCGAGGACGACGCGCCGGTCAAGGGCGGCCAGGACGTCGTGTTCCGCGCGATCGCCTTCAGCTTCAAGCTCGCCCGCATCGAGCCCGGCAGTGGCGCCGCCATGGAGATCGCGATCGACAGCACCGACCGGCGCATCGTCGAGGCGCTGGACCGCGCCGTGGTGTCGCCGATCGAGATCATCCTCTGCTACCGGCCCTATCTCTCGCACGATCTCGAGGGCGGGCCGCAGATGATCCCGCCCAAGACCTTCGTGCTGAGCAATGCCGCCGTCGGCACGCTGCGCACCACCGGCCGCGCCCGCGTGGCGATCGACCTGGCCGGCGCCTTCCCACGCGATTTCTACACCGCGGTCGAATATCCGGGGCTGCTGAACCAATGACGCACTGGACCGAGCGCTATATCGGCCTGCCCTATCTGAAGGGCGGCGACGACCTCGGCGGCTTCAACTGCTGGGGCTTCTTCCGGCACGTCGAGCGGGAGCACTTCGGGGTGCGCGTGCCTCTCATCGGCGCGCCCGATCGCCTCTCGAAGCTGCTTCGAAAGGTGCCCGCCGCGGCCGAGGCGCTGGGCTGGGAGAAGGTCGACGCGCCGCGGGGCGGCGACGCCGTGCTGATGGCGCACTGGAAACACCCCAGCCATGTCGGGATCTGGGTCGACGACATCGAGCCCGCGTCGGTCCTGCATTGCGTCGACGGCGCCGGCTCGGTGCTGCATTCGCTGGCGCATCTCAGGATCGCCGCATGGCGCGTCATCGCGTGGTACCGGCCGATCGACCTGGGGGGCGATGCCGCCGCGGCCGTGCTCGAGGTGCCGGGCCATGGCTAGGATCGTCCACTACGACAACCCGTTCGATCCGCTGCAGCGGCGCGAGCACCGGGTCCGCAAACCCGCCACGGTGCGCCGGCTGCTGCGCCAGCGCGGGCTGCGCCGCCACACGTCGGTGCGGCGCCTGGCGCAGTTCGGCAATCGCCGCGTCCGCGAGTTCAACCGGCCCACCGTCTGCCTGCTGAACGGCAAGCCGCTCTTGCGCGCGCACTGGAGCCGGACGGTCGTCGGGGCGGGTGACACGCTGACCTTCGTCACCTCGCTCACCGGCGGCGGCGGCAAGAACCCGCTGGCGATCGTGCTGGCGATCGCCGTGGCGGTGGCAGCGCCCTATCTCGCCGGCCTGGTGGCACCGGCGCTGGCGGGCGCGCTCGCGATCTCGACCGGACTCGCGACCAGCATTGCAACCGCCGGCATCGGCATCGTTCTCGCGGCCGCCGCCGGCGGACTGATGTCGCTGTTCGCCGGGCCGGCGCCGCCGCCGGCGCAGGCGAGCTTCGCGTCGTCCACGGCCACCGCCGCCGCCGGCAGCGCGCCGGTGTCGCCCACCTTCTCGATCGGCGCCCAGGGCAACACGGCGCGGCTGGAGCAGCCGATCCCCGAGCTGGTCGGCCGCCACGTCGTCTATCCCGACTTCGCGATGCTGCCCTACAGCCGCTTTGTCGACAACGAGCAGTACGTCCATTCGCTGCTGGTGCCGACGCGCGGCTCGATGGAGATCGAGCAGACCAGGATCGGCGAGACGCCGATCGAGAGCTTCGAGGAGATCACGACCGAACAGCGGGAACCGGGCGAGCTGGGCGACCCGGAGATCTGCGACGCGCGCTGGCTCACCTGCCGCGACCTCGCCACCGTGCTGCTGCCCGACTCGTCCGAGAGCAGCCCGTGGAAGGGGCCGTTCGCCGCCAATCCGGCGAACACCGTCGTCGACACGATCGAGGTCGACCTGGTCGCCCCCGGCGGCCTCTACAAGTACAACAGCAGCGGCGGCTTCGACGGCAAGAGCGTGACGGTCGAGATCGAGGCGCAGCTGATCGACGCCGCCGGCGATCCGGTCGGCGACCCCGACACCTGGGAAGCGGTCGACACCGAAGTGAAGGCGGCGGCCACCCAGACGGCGCAGCGCTGGACCGAAACCTATGAGCTGTCGCCCGGCCGCTGGCGGGTGCGGCTGCGGCGCACCGACGCCAAGGACTTCGACGCCACCGCGCGCCACGACATCCAGTGGGTGGGGCTGCGCGGCCGGCTCACCACCGAGCGGCGCTTCCCCGGCGTCACCACGGTGGCGGTGCGCATGAAGGCGACGGGCGACCTCAACAACCAGACCAGCCGGCAGGTCAACATCATCGGCACGCGCAAGCTGCCGACGTGGGACGCGGAAGCCGGGACGATGACGGAGACGCTCGCCGCCACGCGCAATCCCTGCGATGTCTTCGCCCACGTCGCCAGGACCTGGAACCCCGACCACAAGATCGACCTGGCCGGCCTCTATGCCCACAAGGCGACCTTCGCCGCCGACGACTGGACCTTCGACTATGTCTTCGACAGCGCGCGGCCGACGCGCGAGGTGCTGAAGATGGTGGCGCGCGCGGTGGGCGGCGTCGAGGTCGAGCAGGGCGGGCGGATCTGCCTGGTGCTGGACCGCGCCAACGCGGCGGCGGCGATGGTGTTCACGCCGCGCAACATCCGCAAGGGCAGCCTCAACATCGACTATGCGATGATCGACGAGCAGACAGCCGACGGCGTCCGCGGCAGCTACATCGACACCAACGCGTGGAAACCGGTGACGGTCACCGTGGCGTTCGACGACAGCGCCCAGAAGAACGTGCAGCGCGTCGGCACCGAGGGCATCACCAACCGCGAGCAGCTGCGCTTCGTGCTGTGGAAGGACGTCCGCGAGAACCGCTACCGCCGCCGCGCCGTCTCGCTCGGCAGCGAGATGGAAGGCCTGACGCTCCTTTACGGCGACAGCCTGGCGGTGAGCCACGACCTGCCGCGCTGGGGCCAGGCGGCCGAGGTGATCGCCTGGGACGCCGGCACGCGCACCATGACCCTGTCGGAAGCGATGGAATTCACCGAAGGCGCGACGCACTACATCGCGCTGCGCAATCGCGTCGGGCTTCTCGCCGGGCCGTTCGAGGCGACGGCCGGATCCGCGGCGGACAGGATCGTGGTCGGCGCGGGTGAACTGCCTGACATCCTGACCGGCGGCGATCGCGAACGCACGATCGTGCAGTTCGGCCCGGGCGAGACCTATGCCAGGCGCCTGAAGGTGATCCTGGTCGATCCGCAGGACGAGCACACCGCCGACATCGTGGCGTGCGACGACGATCCGCGCATGTACGAGCCGCTGCCCGACGAGGATGCGCCGCCGACGGGCTCGCCGTCCGCGCCGCTCGACATCCATGTCACGGCCAACGTCGCCAATCTCAACCTGCGCACCCTGGCCAACGCCCACGGCTACACCACCAACACGATCCAGTCCGTCACCATCACGATCGACCCCGGCGTCGAGGTGACGACGGTGATCCGCGGCACCTGGCCGACCGGTTTCAAGCCGACACTGGTCAATCTCGGCACGATCTCGGGCGTGCATGGCGGCCCCGGCGCGCCGGGCGGCACCGCGCTCAATTGCAGCTCGGGGCCGATCACCGTCGACAACACCGGCGCCATCCTGCGCGGCGGCGGCGGCGGCGGGGGCCACGGCGGCGGCGGCGGCAAGGGCGGTGATGCCTATTTCGAGTACACGACCTCGGGCGAGTTCGGCGGCTTCACCACCACGCACATCGGCGACGGCGGTCCCGGCGGCGGCGGCGGCGGTGGCGGCGCGGGTGGCGGCGGCGGTGGCGGCGGCGGCT
>JAUXWR010000553.1 GCA_030680075.1 Legionella sp. | reverse complement strand
TCAAGGCGACAATCCTGTCGACCCGCTCCGGCGTGTCGGTGATCACCAGAGTGTTGATGCGGGGAAAGACCTGGATGCCCGGTTTTTGCGCAAAATCGCTTCTGCGATCGCCAGACACCTTGGAGTCACCGGCAGACGCGGCGCTATCCGAGGTGACGATGCTGTCTTTCGGCGGCGGGGCCGAAAGCATCGGCTCAAGGGTCTTCGCGAGTTGCGCGAGCTGTTTCTCGACGATCGCGCTCTGGGCCTGATTGCCCTCGGTGGTGGAAGTGATGCCGCCGCTCGAGGATACATTGGAGGTGGAACCGGTGTTCGACGAGGAAGAACTGCCCGATGTGTCGTTGCTGACGCTTACGGAATCGACGAGATAGCGGATCTTGACGGCGCGGCTGACGAATTTCCCGAGGACCGGGCTCTTGGTGACCAGGACAATTCCGTCCGCCTTCGAGTAGGAATACCCGAAGCTCTGGAGAATGGAGAGCAGCGCCTGGTCCAGGGTCACTTCCTTGAAGCTGACGGTGACTTTTCCCGTCACGTCATCCCCGACCAGGATGTTCAGGTCGTTCTCCTGGCCGAGCAGGCGCAGCACGTCCTTGATGTCGGCGTCCCGAAATTCAAGAGAGAACCGCCGGGGGGCAGGCTCCTGCCCTCTGCTTTCAGCACCCCGGGCGGGCGAGCGATCCGCGACGCAGCAGAGGGCGACGCAGAGAATCACCAGCGACCGTGTGAAAAACATCATGCTTTCATTTTCCTCCGAGGGAGTGCTGATTGTAAAGGAGTTCCTGCATGAAGATCGTCACTTTTCCCTCTCCGCGCTGGAACAGCACCCGGTTTCTGCTTATCTCGAGCACCTTCATGTCCAAAAAAGCGTCCCCGGTCCTCAGGATGACGCCATTCACGACGGCAGCGTTGCCGCCGGACCCCTGCAGCACCGCGGTCAGGAGGAGCGCGGGCAGCTCGACGTCTTTTTTCGCCTCCTCCGGTTGCGGGACTTGCGGCACGATCGGGGAACGGAACGGGTCTTTCACCGGGAAATACCGGGGTGCCGCGGCGGGCATTTCGAGCACACCGGAGAGGGATGCCTGGGGCTGCTCCGCGGCTGCGGCCCGAGCGACAGCGCACCGCCCCGCCCCGCCGGCCACCAGGGAAGCCGCCAGCAGAAAAGCCGGGAACGGGAAGCTGCACCTCACGGGTTCTTCCCCAGAGCATAGGTCGCTGCCGCGATCGAGGCCCGCAGCGCGACAGGTTTGCCGGGGGCGCCGCTCAACG
>JAUXWR010000552.1 GCA_030680075.1 Legionella sp. | reverse complement strand
CTACCCGCAAATTCCCTAGCAGGCGCCCCGGCATTGTTACGCGTCTTGTACTTGGAAACCCCACTGTTTACAGGCTGAACATGTTAATATCACCAATAGGGTTGCGGAAAACGAACTGTTGCCGCGCAGCGGCGGAAGGATGAGGTGATCGCATGAAGAAGGTGATGTCCCTGTTCTGTCTGGCTTTGATCCTCACCACGGCATCTTTTGCACTTGCCGCCGACACCCTGCACTTTGTGATCATGTCCTCCGAGGACCCGAAGAAGGAAGGTCCGAAGTATGCCGCTCTCGCCGAGTATCTCAAGGCCGGGAGCCCCGGGATCGGCGACATTCAGTTGCGCGTCGCCAAGGACTACCCCGAGGCCGCCAGGCTATTCCAGGGCGGCGAGGTCGATGGGATGTTCTCGGGGTCGTTCGTCGCCGGCATCTTCATCAAGAAAGAAGTCGCCAAGCCGATCGCGCGGCCGGTGCTCAACAACGGCGCGACGACGTACAAGGCGGTCATCATCGCCAAGGATGGGACGAAACCCTTTGCGGGGATCGGCGATTTCCGGGGCAAGAAGGTGGCCTACACGCTGCTTGCCTCCTCCGGCGAGGCGTTCGTGCGCGGGTTGCTTCCCGCCGGCGAGAAGCCGGAAAATATCTACACCCCGGTTCCTGCGGCGAGCCACCAGATCGCGATCAACGCGGTGCAAAGCGGCGCGGCCGATTACGCCGTCGTGAAGAACATGGTCTGGGATCCGGCCAAGTTCCCGGGGCTCGCCCAGGTTGGCGAGGACAAGGGCGAGAACCCGAACAACACGCTGATCATGTCGAATGCCGCCGCCGGCAAGCACGGTGAGGATGTCAGGAGCATTCTGGTCAAGCTCGAGTCCGACACCGGCGCTCAGGCCATGGAAGTGAAAAAACTCTTCGGGATCAAGGCCTTCGTCCCGACGACGAACACGGATTTCAGCCACACCTTCGGGATCTTCGAAAAGGCGAACATCAACGCCAAGACGTTTGATTTCAAATTTTAGGCATCACGGCACGGCTGTCGCGGGGGGCTGGATGAAAGCGGGGAAGGGATGAAGCTCATTTACAAGATCAACCTGGCGGTCATCGGCCTGCTCATGGTGAGCGCTTTAGTCGTCGGGACTTTCTTCATCGTCTCCTTCCGCGACCTGCGCGCCGAGACCTACCGTTGGTTCGACACCAGCGCAACCAACCTCGCCGTCACTATCGGGAACCAGGCGAAGGAGTCCATCGCCTACTTCGACTACAAGACCATCGAAAGCGCCCTCAAGAAGAGGGTGGTCGACAACCCCAATCTGCTGTACGCCAGCGTCGCCTTCGGCGAGGGGCTGAAGGATCGTCGCGAGGCCGGGGCGGTCGCCGCCGGGCCTTTCCGCGCATATGACGTCGAGATCAAGGACGACACCAAGACGATCGCCTCCGTCACAATTCACTATGCGACTTCCAGTGTCGAGGGCAAG
>JAUXWR010000551.1 GCA_030680075.1 Legionella sp. | reverse complement strand
CCCTTGAGCGGCCGGTTGAACGCCATCACCAGGCTGGTCAGCGTGCTCTTGCCCGAACCGCTCGACCCCACCAGCGCCGTGGTGGTGCCCGGAGCGGCATGAAACGACACGTCCTTCAACACCGGGACGCCCGGGTTGTACTCGAACCAGACGTGGTCGAAGCGGATGTCGCCCTCGATGGCGCCGAGCGAGGGCTTGCCGGCGTCGGCCTCGTCCTCGGTCTGCATGTTCATGATCTCGCGAATGCGATCGAGGCCGGCGAAGGCCTCGGTGATCTGGGTGCCGATGCTGGCAATCGAGATCATCGGCGCCGCCAGCAGGCCGATGAAGAAGATGTACATGACGAAGTCGCCCAGCGTCATCTTGCCGGCCAGGATGTCGTTGCCGCCCATCCAGATCATCACCACGCCGACCACGCCGATGATCACGGTGCTGCCCGAGGTGGTGGCCGACACGCCGGTCATCGACTGGGCGATGTTGCGAAACAGCTTGTGGGCGCCGTGCGTGAAGACAATCTCCTCGCGCTTCTCCGCCGTGTAGCTCTTGACGATGCGAATGCCGCCCAGCGCTTCGGTGAGCCGGCCGGTCACTTCCGCCTGGATCTTGCCGCGTTCGCGAAACAGCGGGCGCAGGCGCTTGAACGCGTAGGCCATGCCGCCGCCGAACAACCCCAGCACAATCGCCGTCACCACCGTCATCCGCCAGTTGAGGTACAGCAAGACCCCGAGGCTGATGAAGGCCGTGAGCACGCCGCCGACCAGTTGCACCAGGCCGGTGCCCACCAGGTTACGAATGCCTTCGGCGTCGCTCATGATGCGCGACAGCAGCACGCCGCTCTGGGTCGAGTCGAAGTAGCGCACCGGCAGGCGCATGATCTTGGCCTGCACCTTCTTGCGCATGTCGGTAATGGCCCGCTGGGCCGCCACGCCGAGGGTTTGTGACAGGCCGAAGCTGGTAAACGCCTGCACCACGGTGGCCCCACCCGCCGTCAGGGCGATCGGCATCAGCAGGTCGTGCCGGCCCTGCCCGATCACATCGTCAATCACCACCTTGGAGAGCGCCGGCAAGACGATGCCCGCCAGCCGGCTGATCATCATCAGCGAGAGGCCAATGGTGAGGCGCCGGCGGTGGACCCACACCAGCTCGCGAAACTCGCGCCAGGCGGCGGCCGAGTCGATCTTCTTCTTGGTCGGCGACTTCTCCGGCGCGTCGGCCGGCGCGCTGGCGCGCGCCGACGACCGTTCAGCTCGTCGCATGGAGGGAGCGCCGGATCGCAGGATGGCCATGTCAGTTAAGTGCGTACGGAACCGCGAGCGTGAACGGGGCGATGCGCGCCTCGAACGTGTTCCCGTCCGGCGTGACCATGGTGTAGCTGCCGTGCATGGTGCCGACCGAGGTCTTCAGGTGGCAAAAGCTGTTGTAATCGTAGGCCGCGCCGGGCGACAGCACCGGCTTCTCGCCGACCACGCCCTCGCCGCGGACCTCTTCTTCTTCGCCCTCGGTGTTGGTAATCACCCAGTGCCGGCTGAGCAGCTGCGCCGTCTCCTCGCCGACATTCGAGATGCGAATGAAGTAGGCAAACCAGTATTCGTGGTCCTTGGGCGAACTGCGCTCGGGAAGAAACTTGGTGGTCACTTGCACACGGATGCCGTTGGTCGTCGTATCACTCACGTCTTGATTATCCCACGCTCGGGGCTTGGGACTTGGGACTTGGCGCTTGGGGCCTGGGTCAATCGAGGTGGCCCCGTTCGGAATCGCCCATCTCCACCTTGCCGCCCGGGAAGTACTCGTGCCAGCGCGCACCTACCTTCGACGCCACGTCGGGCCGGCAGGATACTTCGGCCGGATACCAGGGTTTCATGCGGGCATCGATGACCACCGGCGGCTCATAGGCGATGTGGTTGCGCACGACCTGCCGCGCCGCCGCGTGAATGTCGGCGCCCGGCTCGAAGCGTGTGAAAGTGGTCCACAGGAAGTTCATGTCGCTGCGCGTGGCCCGCTCGGGCTCGTCGCTCACCACCACCAGCGGCCAGCCGGCAAACGCCGGGTGCGCAGCCACCCGCGCCGGCGCCTGCGGATCGTCGGCAAAACTGCGGGTGCCCACCACCAGGCAGCCGCCGCAGAACACCCGCACGTCGGTCACATCCGGCGGCGGCGGCGTCGCGGGCGCAAACTGCCGCGGCAGGTCGCGCACCGGGTTCCCCAGGCCAAGCCATACGCCCTTCGACCCTTCGTTGACCACCGGCCCGGTGTAGTCGAGCGTGTCCATCGACAGGTTCGAGAAC
>JAUXWR010000548.1 GCA_030680075.1 Legionella sp. | reverse complement strand
GACCAGTCGGCGGAAGGCGGCGGCTTCGAGATCAGTGCGGGTCTTGTCGTCCATGACAATCTCCTGGGAAGCAAGGCTAGAGGCGTGTCCGTGGATATAGGCTCAGCCCGCAGTATAAACCAGCCGGCAAGGGCGATCTGGGCGCATGCACCTTGCCCTCCTGGAGATATTTCGGCAGCAGGTGGCTGTGCGGCCCCTCGGGCGAGCGGGCGCCAGGCGCCGGGATCGGCTGATGGACCTCCAGCCGCGCCAGGGCCGAGGTGAAGATGCGGGTCGGGCTGGCCAGCGCGATGGCGCCACCGGCGGGATTGCCCGGCGCGAGCAGCTGATGGCCGACGCCGCCGCGCAACGCCGCGAGGGTCGCCGCATCGTCGGGGCGCAGGCGCACCATCATATCGATATGGGGTGCGCCGATGCCCAGGTCGAAGGTCGTGTCGTCCAATTCATGAATCGTGGTGCGCCGGGCGCATTCATGCGGCGAGCAAAAGGCGATCTCACGGGTGCGGCCGCTGTCGTCGATCAACGCAAACAGCACCGCATCGGTAAGCGGCCCGACGTACAACGCACCACGCCTGGTCGTGACCGACAGCGCCTCGAGATCGACGCTGAGGTCCGGCTCGTCCAGATCGTACTGGAACTCGCCGATGGCACCCCAGGTGCCGACGCTCCAGCCGTTGGCGGCTTCGGCAAGATGGCGGCGTGCGATGCCGCGGGGTTCCTCGTCGAGCTGCACACACCTCATGTTGCGCCCGTCAATGCAACGAAACCGCAACGGCGGCCCGGATCGCCGGCGCCAGACGTTGTGCCCAAGAACGCGCCTCGTCCGGGGTATCGATCAGATCCTGGCGCACTTCCAGCGAGCAGTGCGGCAGGCCGCGTGGCCGCGCGTGGGCGTTGAGCGTGTATTCGTAGGAGGCGCGTGCCGAGTAGGGTTCGTTGTCGCCCACCACCAGCAAAGTGTCGCGCCGCAATTCGGCGAGCAGCGGCTCCGGCAGGCGCGGATCGTCGTTCCACAACACGCCGACATGCCAGGGACGCTGGAAGCCGTTCATCTCGGGCGTAAAACTGTGCATCACCAGCATGGCCACAGACCGCCCGCCCACGGTCATCCGATCGAGCTGTCGATCGACCTCGCGATGATAGGGCCAGAAACATGCCTCGGCGCGGGCGTCGATCTCTGCCTTGGCCAGGCCGTGGTTCGCCGGCACGGAGGTGCCATCGCTGATTTCCGGAACCGACCCCTCGCCGCCCGGCCACCGGTTGCAATCGATCACCAGCCGCGAATAGCCGGAGGCGACGAGCGGCGCGTCCAGAGTGGTCGAGAGTT
>JAUXWR010000544.1 GCA_030680075.1 Legionella sp. | reverse complement strand
TCAAGGGTAATAATGTTAGCAAGCTCAATCAAGAAGCCGATGACGCCATGGAGCGAGGTGGAGGAGCAGCTGGGAGGAGTGGATGCGGCGGCCACCGTGCTGGTGGGGGACCGGGTGTTCACGGACGTGGTGTTCGGCAACCTGCACGGCCTGCTGACGGTGCTGGTGGACCCCCTCGACCCCTCCAGCCTCTCCTCCCCTCCTCTCGTCAACTCCATCTCCCGCTTCGAGCGCTCCTGCTCCGCCTATCTCTCTCGCTCTCTTTCTCCTCTCCCTCATCCTCTCTCCTCTTCTTTGCTACAACCAATCAGCTGACCCATCCCTTTCAACAGAAGAAAGGTTGCCTTTCAACAGAAGAAAGGTTGCCTCTCAACAGAAGAAATCTGTTCTCTCATCCTCGAATGCTGATTGGCTGTCGTTTATCCAATGGCGGAATTCTCCGGCCTTTCGTTATCTTGGCTCTTTTTTTTTCCAAAAGAGGGATCCAGCATTTCAACGCACACAACTCAGTTGTGTCATTGCTAAACAATGGAGATGGTCCCAATGAGAACATTGGGCCGCCCAGAGACGCCATCATCTTCTTCTGATGACGATTTATTCGATCCTCTTGACCACCCTGATGAGAATGACGATGATGGCCATTCTGAAGATGAGGAAGAAGAGGTTGAGATTGGAGACGATGAGAAGCTGGAGAGAGAGGAGGAGGAGCGGAGAGGGAGGATGCTGCTGTCGGCGCAGAGCAAGTACCTGCGGGGGTGGAGAGGGCTGGCCAACTCGCTGAACGCGTCCCCTGAGGCGCTGCTGCCGGTGGAGCTGTGGCAGCTGGACCCCGCCGACGAGCTGGCCGTGCTGCGGAGGGGCCACCGCGAGGCCGCCCTGGCTATGCTGCTGGCGAGCAGGGGCACTGGCGAGGAGCTGGCCTCCTACCGCCTCCGCTGGCTCGAGGACGGCCTCCGCTTCCTGCGCACTCACGAGCAGGTCCAGTACGCCTGTTCGTTTGAGCCAACCGCCGCTGACAAGCGAAGACGCCGCATCTTGTGCATTGTTCTTCCGCTGCTATTCGCCTTGTTGTTGACTGGCTTTCAAGCTCTATTGGCCTGGCTGGCACCAGCCCAACGGTTGTACTGGAGAGAGCAGAGCTGGGTGGGGCTGTGCGCGCAGGGGCTGTTCTGGGGGGCCTCGGTGTTCGTGCTGGGGGTGGCGTGGGCTGACAAGCCCCTGGAGTGCGGGGGCGCGGTGGTGGTGACGAACCTGCGGCTGGTGCGCGTGCGGGAGCTGGGGGTGTTCCTGCTGGACGCCGTCACCGAGTCCTGCTGGCTGGGCTCGCTGTGGGCGCGCTCCCTCTCCCTCGAGTATCTGCCCCGCGACTGGCTGGCCCTCCCCTCCGACAGCG
>JAUXWR010000543.1 GCA_030680075.1 Legionella sp. | reverse complement strand
GTTGCCGCCTTTCCAGCGGCTCTGCTTGGCCTCAAGGACGAAGGAGCCTTTGCGATAAAGATCGATGCGGCCGGCACTGTCGCCATCGTCGAGATGGCGGGTGACGGCGCGCTCGAACACATAATCGTTGCGCTCATGCGTGGCGTCGGCGGGATCGGGCTGCGGCAGATCGAGCGCCGCGCACATTTCCTTCAGGAAGGAAACGTAGTTGGCGCGCTCCTGGCCGCCTTCACGGCCTTGCCAGCGCGCAATGAAGGATTCGACCGGATCGTTTTTATTGTGCGGGGTTTGCGCGTCCATTCGGGCGCGACGATACGCAGACGGGGAGGGTTTGGGAACGGCGGATTTAGCGCCAGCGGCAAAAGCTTACAGAAGGGCGTGGAGACGGCGACGCGAACCGGGCGGCCTTGACAACCCGGCGGGTCTTGTTCATGATATGTTCTTTAAGACGAGGCGGCCAAGGAGCGATCATGGCAACCAATCCACCCAAAGGCGACGGCCACCGCAACGGCGCGGTGCGCGACCGTTCGCAGACCTACAATCCGAAGACCGAGCAGTTTGTGAAGCGCGATACCGACTCCGGCCGCTTCGTCGATGTGAAGCAGGACGGCGACAAGTTCAAAGGCGTGCGGCGCGAGAAGTAATTTGCGGTGTGTGTTGGTATGTTTCTGGTCCACAACGAGCAGGTCAAGTTGACGGCGACTTGGCTGAATACGTTGGCGACTGCGATTGTCGCTGCAGGTGTATTCGCGCCGATGGCGGCGTTGTTGTACCAAGTGACCCCGTTTGTGCTGGATGCCCGCACGAGCTTTGCGGTTGGCTTCGGTTGTTTTGCGCTTGGTGGCGGCTTACATTTGCTGGGTCGTGCCTTGTTAAGGAGGTTGCGCGAATGAGCCAGAACGTACTTCTCGCCATTGCATGGTTGGCCTTTTCCGGTGTTTTGATCGGCGGCTTTGCGTATTTGATTGGCCGGTTCGACGATCGGGCCGAGCGGCGCAAGGCGCATCACGCCGCCGAGTAGGTCGCCCCAGGCGCGGGATTTTAGTCCTTGACAGCGTGACGCTGGTCCGCTATCCTTCCGGCATCCTCCACAATTGCATCCGGTTTTCCCATGACACCACGCATGTCGGTGCGCGCGCGGGCGCGCGAGATTTATGGCGAGATGGCGGGGGAGGCGATCACGTCTTCCGCCTTGCCTGGCACCCCCACCCCTAACCCCTCCCCACAAGGGGGAGGGGAACAGAAAGAGGCTGCGGGCGCTGAGCCAAGTCTCACCGCGCGCGTTCGCGCGCTGTATGAAAAATCCGCCGTGCCGGTGCGCGAGATCGCGGCGATCGCCGGCGTCACCGAGCGCACGATCTACAAATATGTCGCCAAGGGCGGCTGGACCAAGCGCTACGCCCGCGTGTCAACGGACACCGACGGTGTTCCCGACGTCGCGCCGGTGCAAGGCGCCGGCGGCCGCTTCATCCGCCGCGACGACAAGGACAAGCCGTTCGCCACCGGCCTGAAGGCGACCGATCCGGCCGGCCGCGA
>JAUXWR010000541.1 GCA_030680075.1 Legionella sp. | reverse complement strand
AGCCGCCGGGTAGCGGACGCGGCCGTGGGGCGGCGCCGACACGTTCAGCGTCAACCCCATGAAGTGCGCACCCGTGTAGGTCGACCCATAGCCGGACGCCGCCTCCGCTGTGAATCCGAAACGCCGGTAATAGACCGGATCGCCCAGCACGAAAACTATGCTCTCGCCGAGTGACCGCAACTGCGCCAAACCCTCGCGCGTCAGTTCCGATCCGATACCGTCGCGTTGCCGCGATGGCGCAACGGCGAGGGGGGCCAGCGCAACGGCCTTGTATTCATCACGAGGCGTCTCGATCCACAGCCGCGGCCAGGCGGCATAGCCGACGATATTCTCGCCATCGAGCGCGACCAGCGCCAGCACCAGATCGCCATGGGCGCGCAAGCGCTCGACCAGCTGGCCCTCCTCCGGACCGGCAAAAGCCTCGTCCAGAAGCCGGCGAATGGCGGCTTCATCCCCGGCGCGTTCGGGACGGACAACGATGGGAGAACCGGCGCTCATGCGAGCCGCGTGCCGGCCTTGACCGGCGTACCACGCAGGAAGTCGCTCGCATCCATCGGCTGCTTGCCGGCGCGCTGGATCAGGACGAGACGAACAGCGCCGTCGCCGCAGGCGATGGTGAGTTTGTCGTCAAGCGCCGTGCCGGGCTTGCCAGAACCGTTGGCGAGGGTCGTGCGCAACGCCTTGACGCGCACGCCATCGAGATCGAACCAGGCGCCGGGAAATGGCGACAGGCCGCGAGCATGGTTATGGACGTCTTGAGCCGACCTCGACCAGTCGATACGCGCCTCGCTCTTCGCGATCTTCTCGGCATAAGTGACGCCCGCCTCCGGCTGCGGCGTCAACGACAACGCGCCGCGCTCGGCCGCCGCCAGGGCCACCGGCATCAGGCGCGCGCCCTGCTGCGCCAGCGCGTCATGCAGATCGCCGGCGGTCATGTCCGGCAGGATCGGTAATGCCTCCCGCATCGCCATATCGCCGGTGTCGAGGCCCTCGTCCATCTGCATGATGGTGACGCCGGATTCCTTATCGCCCGCCATCA
>JAUXWR010000538.1 GCA_030680075.1 Legionella sp. | reverse complement strand
TGCTCTCCTGAGGCTGTTCAAACGAACCACGCCATCAGGACCCGCCATGCTTCGTCAACACACTCCGTCCCATGAACTTTGTCCCGAACGGACCCTTGCCGCCCTCTCGCTGGCGGACGCCCGCGCCCGCCGTCTCGCACGTAGCTGGAGCCTGCAGCCGGCCGACCGCGAGGACGCCCGCCAGGCCATTCTGCTTGACGTCGTCGCACGCTCGCATCGTTTCGATCCGCAGCGCGGATCGTGGTCCGCTTTCGTCCACGTCGTCTCGCGCCACGCCGCGCTCGACCTCACGCGTAAGATGCGCAGGCAGCGCGAGGCCGATGTCTCCGCCGCTGATCAGTGCGGCGGCTGCGATCCTGCCGAGGGCTTGCATCTGAGGCTCGATCTCCACAAAGCGCTCAGGCGTCTTCCTACGGAAGCGCAGCGCATCGTCGGGCTTATCGCCAACGCCAGCAGCGTCACCGACGCCCAGCAATGCAGCGCGCTGCCGCCGGCCTCGTTCTATCGCTCGCTTCGCGATTTGCGTCTCCGCCTGATCGCCGCGGGCGTTCGTCCATCCGTTCGCAAACGGCTCGCAGCGTGAAGGGGGTCGTCATGTCCACACTCGCTCTTCCATCCGCCAGCAAGCCGGGTCCTGTATTTCCTGCACGCGACATCCTCACCGACATCGATCTGTGCGTGTGGGTCAGCGACGCCGAACCTGGCGATAGCCTCATCTACTACCGCGGGCATCTCAGTCACGACCGCGCGCCAATGCCGCGCGTCTACCCGGACGAGCCGCGATGGCGCCTCGACTGGCTCGCTCAACGGGCGCTGTTCCTCAACGCCCATGGGTGGATTGATCTCGTGCAGCGCCGCCGCGGCCCCGCCGTGTGGGACTACGTCGCCGTCAAACGACGCGCGGCTCCGCCCGCGAGCGCCATGCGCGCCGTTGTCGCTGCGCTCATCAAGCGGGCCCCCTGATCTCCCCTTCCCCCAAGCAACAGAAAGCAATCGCCATGAATCCAACGGATATCGATGAGAACGGCAGTCTAACGATGGAACGTCTCGCCGATCTATCCCCAAGCGAACTTGCATGCCTGAGCCGTGATCTTGCGGAGCAGAAGGCGAAACTTGCAGCTCTCGATGAAAGGCTCACCTCGGCCTTCGACTTGCGCTACGGCGCACGCGCCGCGCAACGCCGCGCCGAAATGGGCAAGGACACTGGCGCCGTGCGCTTCGACGACAATGGCTTTGTCGTCGTCGCCGATCTGCCCAAGCGCGTGAAATGGGATCAGGAAAAACTCCGCCACGCCATCGAGATCATCAGCTCGAGCTGGAACGACGATCCCGCAGACTACGTGAAAACAAAACTCGAAGTCTCCGAGAGAGCCTACGCCAATTGGCCGCGAGTTGTGCGCGAGCTGTTTCAGCCTGCGCGCACCGTGGAGACCGGAAAGCCTTCCTACAAGATCCAATCCAGAGGAGACCAGTGATGGGCAGGCTAACCGATTCACTTATGAGTTCGACGACACTTTCGGCGCCGCGGCTTTTGGTCCACGGCGTCGCCGGAGTCGGCAAAACCTTCTTCGCCGCAGCAAGCAACTCTCCCGCGTTCATATTATGCGAAGACGGTCTCGGCGTGCTGAAGGCGCCGCACTTTCCGCTTGCCCGCTCGTATGGCGACGTCATCGACGCGCTGGCGGCGCTGCATACTGAAGATCACGAGTTCAAGACCGTGGTCGTCGACAGCGTTGATTGGCTCGAG
>JAUXWR010000534.1 GCA_030680075.1 Legionella sp. | reverse complement strand
GTCGAGCGGAGTTGGCGCAGGAAGGCGCCGGCCTGCGCGGAGGTGCGGAGGTCGGGCTCCGAGACGATCTCCAGCAGGGGCGTGCCGCCCCGGTTGAAGTCGACGCCCGAGCTCTCGGCGCCGGCCCTGCGGCCGCCCCCTCCGTCGTGGATCAGCTTGGCGGCGTCCTCCTCGAGGTGGGCGCGCGTGATGCCCACCTCGAAGTCCCCGTCGGCCGTCAGCACCGACACGTGGCCGCCCACGCAGATCGGCTCGTCGTACTGGGAGATCTGGTACGCCTTGGACAGGTCCGGATAGAAGTAGTTCTTGCGGTGGAACTGCGAGCTCCCGGCGATCTCGCAGCCCAGCGCGAGGCCGGTCACGATCGCCAGCCGCACCGCCTCGCGGTTGAGCACCGGCAGGACGCCCGGGTGGGCGAGGCAGACCGGGCAGGTGTGACTGTTGGGCGGGTCGCCGAAGCTGAGGGCGCAGCCGCAGAACATCTTCGTCCGCGTCAGCAGCTGGACGTGGATCTCCAGGCCGATCACCGGCTCCCAGCGAGTCAGGTCGATCCCGCTCACGCGACGCCCGGAGGGGAGGGATCGAAGGCCAGCGCCCCCTCGAGGGCATGGGCCACGTCGAAGAGCCGGTTCTCGCTGAAGGCCGGCCCGGCGATCTGCAGACCCACGGGCAGGCCGTCGGCGAGGCCGCACGGGATCGAGATGGCCGGGATACCCGCGAGGCTCACCGGGATGGTGCAGACGTCGGAGAGGTACATCGAGTAGGGGTCGGAGATCCGCTCGCCCAGGCGGAAGGCCACGGTCGGAGAGGTCGGCGACATGAGGAAGTCGACCTTCGCGAAGCCCTCGGCGAAGTCGCGGCGGATCAACGTCCGCACCTTCTGCGCACGGACGTAGTAGGCGTCGTAGTAGCCCGAGGCCAGGGCGAACGTCCCGAGCATGATGCGCCGCTTCACCTCGGGGCCGAAACCGCGGCCGCGGACCTGCTCGTAGTGCTCCAGCAGGTCGCCGGCGGCGTCGTCGAGGTGGGCGCCGTACCGGATGCCGTCGAAGCGGGCGAGGTTGGCCGAGCACTCGGCCGGGGCGAGCAGGTAATAGGTCGCGATGCCGTACCCGCTCGTCGGCAGGCTCACGCGCTCGATGGTCGCGCCGAGGTCGCGCACGCGGTC
>JAUXWR010000525.1 GCA_030680075.1 Legionella sp. | reverse complement strand
CGCGGATACGATGGCACCAGCCCGACAGCCGAACCGTCTGGTCGATTTCGCCCTCACGGAGCGCGCCGCATGTATGTGACCGGTAGCGATGCATGGAATTTCCAAAAACAGATGTCGGAGAGGTCGAATCGAGGCCAAAAGTCCCGTCCGAGGAGGGTCAGGGTTTACCCGACGCGGTCAGGCGCGGCAACCGAATGAGGGGGCGATTTTGGCCGCCTATTCCGGCTCCGGGACCGGAAAAATGAGCCACGAAGCGGGGCCATCCAGGGGCAGTGGCTCTAGGCGATTGGGTAGCGGGTCAGTTTGAAGTGGCAGCCAAACGGGCTGGAAATAGGCCGACTCCGGGCGCATATTGGCGGGATGAGAGCGATCAACAAGCAAGCCGCGATGGGAATTAGCTACGGCCCTGGCCAGAAACCTTGCCCACCATCTGAGCGAATGACCGACGCGAAGTTTGGCAAGCGGAAAGTGGTCAGCGCAGCCGCCAGATTGCGGAAGCGTGAACGAATGAAGATCCGGAACAAAGCCAAAAAGACACGCCGGAAAGCCCGAGCAGCCAAGCATGTCTGAGAAGCACAAAAGCGCCCTCGCGATACCAACCAGCTCGCCAAGTCCGACGCCCTGCAATGGATCAAGGAGAAGTCCCAGGGCTGCTACTGCAACAAAAAAGCCCGGCTATTTAGGCCGGGCTTTGTTACTGTGCGTGCTCAAGCTCTCGTTTCTTTTCGGCACGCTTCCGCTTATCCTCTTTCAGCTTTCGCAGGAGGCGTTGGGCGTCGTCTTTGCTCAGTTGATAGGTCTCACCGTGAGCCATCCGGCTACGGTAACTCGCCAGCGATTCGGACCTCTTAGGAAGAGCCATGGCCTTCATCTTTTCTAGGATTCTCCTAATAACGTGCATCGCGGTGCCAATCTTGTCAATTAGCCGCCCCGCATAACCAGAACTCGTGACCGAATTCATCGGTTCCCTCGCGGTACATATAGTAACCGCAGGCTACAATTGCTTTAGTTAGGAAATGGTGTTTTTCGAGGGCGTTTTCGGGTAGATTTGGGTGCGCGCAAGCTCTGTAAACAAAACCGGGTCGAAACGTCTCTAAAATTGCTGCGTAGCACCTTGCAACGAGGGGTAGGATTTCCCGTCGAATGTGGTTCGGAAGGTATTGCTGGGTGACGGCCGGGTTTTGAGTGGGGAAAACCTCTCCCTCCACCATAATAAGGACCTCGAAACTCAATTCCATAAACTGGAAGCCACCCCAAGCCCCGTGATCGCCACGGCAGG
>JAUXWR010000513.1 GCA_030680075.1 Legionella sp. | reverse complement strand
CTTCACCTCCCCAAGTCCCACCTCCTTTCTCTCCCACCTCACACACCCATGCTCCTCTCCTCCCCGCCTCTCTCCCCGCACATGTTATAGTATACGACTATAAAAGCAGTCTACTTTAATTGCATAATAAAATATAGAATAATTGAAACATTTAAAACATCGTTATATTTTGAAAGCATACATATAATGTTTTCAACAAGTAAAATATAACTAAAAATACTTGTTTTGTCAGTTTCATGTTATTCTATAAGCAACTAAATAAACTGTAGTTTAAGACCTCTTTTAGTTTTCATTAAAAGTAGTCACTTTTTTATTGCTTTTTTGTGTTTCTAGATTGTTACAAATGTCACAATAATAGAAAACAGAAAGCAAAAGATGAAAAGTCGTATAGTTTACTATAAAAATAGTAAATAAAGTGCTGTCCTATATATATATGTCCCGGGCACCCAGCCCAGTCCAAAAACCTCCCCAAATCCCTAAAAGCCCCAAAACTCGTTTTATTTCAAAATAAGCCTTTTTTCTTGTTTGTTTTCTTTCTTGCTAGTATCAATGTAGTTAAAGTTTTATAATAAAATCGTTATATCTATAAAATTTATTTCTTTTACTTAAAAATATTTTAAGATTATTCTTTTTATTGAAAGAGTTCGTTAAAATGACAAAAATAGGCCGACCCCCTCGCAAAAACCCCAAAGTGGCTAAATTCCGTTTTTCCCCACTGAATTACACAATACTTAAGGCGATTTTTTTGGATACCCTCGACCCCCCCATTTTAGGGGTTTTGGACCCGTTTTAGCCTATTTTAGCCTATTTTCCTATTTTTACCCTTTTTTAGGGTCCTCCAGAGCATCGAAAAGACATGGGAAAACTCGTTTTTTAGCCCTTTTTTAGCTCAGAAAAAAAAGAATCGGAAAGACATGGGAAAACCGCGAAAAACTAGGAAAAAGAGGCCATAAAGAGGGTAATTTTACTGTGTTTTTTGGGGTCTTTTTTGGACAAAAGGCGACATTATTGA
>JAUXWR010000011.1 GCA_030680075.1 Legionella sp. | reverse complement strand
GAGGTGACGAGGTTGCGGACGAGGTTCGCGTCGGAGAACGTGGCGGCTGCGGGAAGGTTGATGTTACCGGGAGAGCCAGAGTACAAGAGTTGGGCGTTGAGGGCGTGGCCGGGTTCGGGCGTTTCGTCGAGCACGATCGTGTAGGGAACGGGCTGTCCGACGATGTACTGCGTGAGAGGAGGAATGACCTGGATCGGCTTGAGTTGTCGGAAATTGATGGTGACGTTGTTGAAGCTTGGATTGATGATGAAGCGATTCACTTTGGTCGTGAAGGTCACGTTGAAGAAGGCGACGCAGGGGCGAGTGGCGTAGATGCTGAAGACACCGGCCGTGGCGGGCATGGAGAGGATACCGTTGGCAGGATTCATGACGATGCAGGACGAGTCGTTCGTGCGGAGTTGAACGGTGACGTTGTCGTCGACAGTGAGTGAGTCCGGGGCGCTGCTGGGATTGATAAGGATCGTTGTGGCGAGATTGATGGCGTTCAGGGAGCCCCAAAAGACGTTGACCGGCGTGGAACTGAGGCCGATCCAGGAAGGGTCTTTGACGGTGACGGTGATGGAGCTGGCTGGGCGCGTGTTCGTTTCGTAGGCGACAGTTCCTGTTAAAGTTGGCGAGAATTGAATTGTTCCAGCACCACTCGATTGAGGCGTGCATGTGAAGTAGACTTGAACGGGATCCGTTGATGTGCTCCATGTATTCGAGAAACCGCCGATTCCGAAGATGGCGTCGATGATTGTATCGACCACAACAGTTCCGGTTTCCGGAGATTTTTGCAGCGTGACGGTGACGTCCGAGTCCAAGTTAACGTACATGACGGGAGGCACGTTGACGGTGATGGTGCGGAGCGGAGCGAACTGGACGAGGAACTTGGGGAGGAGCTCCTGCGGCTGGAACGTCTTGGCGTTGGTGCCGCTGATCTTGAAGGAGATTTCGACGGGCAGGGGAGCGACGAGGGCAGTGGCGGTGAAGGACGCGGTGGTCTGGCCGTACATGTTGAGCTGTGAGGAGGGAACGCTGA
>JAUXWR010000487.1 GCA_030680075.1 Legionella sp. | reverse complement strand
CTTGCGCCTCGCTCCTTAATGTCACGTCCTCGCTGTCGACTTTGAAAAGCATCCAAACATGTTTGCGTGTGCTATAGCTCGATCCTTTCCAAAGTATTCCGGATACGCGCAATGGAGCAGAATCGCCATAACGTCCAGTTGCTGGGGAATATACTTCACCATTCATTGGATTTAATCGTTTGCTCTCATCGTAGAATGGTTTGATAGCATGGGAACGATGCGAAGCTTCAGGGTTTCCCATAGCCAACATGAAAGCTGCCCAATCGCTGGCAGTTACCGATTGACGGATGGATTCAAGTTCCGGATCGTCTGATTTGTCGAGTTTTCTTAATTGACGCCATACGGTCACGCTCGGGCCGCCGATTTGCTGAAACTGACGAATGCCCCAAGTATTTGCCCATGCAGTAATGCGCTCGGCTGCTTTTGCAGCATCATTGCCGTATAAATCTTGATCGAGTGCAAAGCCGTCGATATTCTTGGAAATGTACTTTGCAATGTAACCCACTGCCGTACCTTTCGCTGGATCAATCGCTTCTGCTTTGAAACGGCGCTCTTGCGCTCCTGATTCGTTGCCATTATCGAGAAGAGCGTAATGACGCATGACTTTTCTCACCGCTTCGCGGTATTTTTCCGGCATGAATAATAGTAAGTGCCAATGCGGAGTGCCGTCGTGATGGGGTTCGACTACGCGGAAGCCATACGGTTGAATACCCTGACGATGCAATTCAGCGCGAATCAATGACCAAATATGGGTGAGGTATTCGTGCGCTTGTAAAACGCTGGTGCCGTCATGGCGTGGATTGGTTACGCCATGATGCAGACACGCATGCATGCGCGAAGGCGTGGTCACGGTATAGAATTCTCCCACATGACCCAGATGATCGGCCACCATTTCAAAACCTCTGATACGTGTCATCAATTCAGCACGGCGAATTGCTGGATTGGATACCGAACGATCGGCTAGGTTCTGCAGGGAAAAAATATCGCCGTTCTGGTTGCTTACGAAGTTTGAAGCTAGATACAGCCGGTTTCTTTCTTTTTGTTTGCGCTTAGCGTGAATGGTGAAATCGCTGGCATACGTGCCACGAAGGCGGCTGACCAACTCAATATTTCTGGCTATGGTTTCAACCTTTCGCAGTCGTAATATTTTTATTCTGCGAAACCACCAGTGATGGCAGCACATCCGATTCAGTGCCGGTTCCAAATTATCGCCTTTAATGGATGGTCGCTTGACTTGATAGTGATCGACTATGCGCAAACAGGCTTGATAGGCATCAGAAGGGGATTTTGCGCGGT
>JAUXWR010000485.1 GCA_030680075.1 Legionella sp. | reverse complement strand
TACTGCTATGAACTGGCTACCACATCACATTTCCGGGCTGGGGTAATCCGGATATAGCCTTGTTTCATCAGTAAGGGCGCCCAAAAAGTCGAGTATCACGATCATCCCAAACATTGCGGGGATAGCAACAGTCGCTAATCGGACAAAGACAACCCAACCCAGGACAATTCCTCTGTATATGAAGTCTCTTCCGGAATCTCCACCGTTCTGCCTGTACAGCCAGTAGGTTCCAATAATACTTAGAATCAGGGAGAAGAATGTTTCTGTGTAGTCCCATCTATTCAGGCTTTCATTGGGCAGAGACGTAACGAGACTTGTTGAAAAAGCAAAGGCAAGCGCATACGGAAGGCCTTCGCGCTCTTGGAGGGGCCCGGCCGCAAGCCTTTGCTTCAACTTCTCAATTGAATAGAAGTACATTATTTTGGCTATATCCGGATTACCCCAGCCCGGAAATGTGATGTGGTAGCCAGTTCATAGCAGTATTCATCTCGTTCACAGTGTACGTAAACCGGAAGGAATCTGCGCAGGAATATCGACGTCTCCGACGGTCAGGAAAATCAGATCGGCAAAGCTCTCGAGACCACGAAATCCGGACGCCCGGTTCTTCACGATTTTGATGATGCGGTTGATACCTTCGGCCACGGCATTGGTCAACGGTCGCTGGATAAAGGTGATGATGTTTTCGAAGTTGTTCTTGAGCGTGCCGACGAAACTCCGAAGCGATGGAATCCGGCTCCTCAGCGCCGCAGTCATCCAGCATTTCAGGAATTTTTCGGCGGCTCCAGGATAGCGAAAGGTCCAGAAATGGTCGAACTCGTCCTTGAGTACCCACGCCCGGTGGATGCGGCGGTTGGAGTTGCGCAGCGCATTGAGAAACCGGGTGGTCCCCTTGGTACGGTTACGCGCATGCATGCCGAGCATCCACCGCAGACCCTTGATTGCTTTGCGCTCGTCGGCGCCGAGTAACCGCCATTCTTCCTTACGGACCTCGTCCACGGCTTCATTCAAGGCCTTGACGATGTGAAAGCGGTCGATCACGAGTGTCGCGTTCGGGCAATGGTCCTTGATCGCCTTGATATAGGTCTGGCTCATGTCACAGCTGGCCCACTGGACGCGCTTCTTCTGATCAACGGAGAGAGCATCGCGAAAGAACCGGTCGATCGTCTCCCGGCCCTTGCCTTTGCCGACCCAAACGACGCAGGAGCGGTCCAGGTCGTACACGATCGTGGCGTACTTGTGACCTTTGCAGTACGAGATCTCATCGACTCCCAGCGTCACCAGGCTGCGGATCCTATGCGGGGCGCGCACCCGCGTGATGATTCGATGCAGCGCATCGGAGAGGGTCGAAGTTGCCAACGCGAGAATCTCTGCGGCCGCCTTCTGGGTCATGATCTGGCAGAGTCCGCAAATCCGGTACTCGAGGCGATAGGTGGACCGGGCATGCGCCGCTGCCCATGGAATCTCCTCTTGGAGTTGCCCATGCTCTGGGCACTCGATCTGCTTCGGAGCGTAAAGCAGCAGCACGCTCATCCCGAAAACGGTGAGGTCAGTCCAGCACCGCACCTCGGAACCGTGGCGCACGATCCGGCAGCGCCGCTGACACCGCGGACAACGGCAACCGTTCTTGAAGGGTTTTACAAACAGGTGCAGTTCCTTGCCCCGGTTCTTGAACTCAAATCCATTGATTTTCATCTCCTTCAGACGCAAGATCTTGCCCAGCAACTTCATGTTGCTCATGGGTCCCTCCCTCTCTGTTGTTGATGGTGGTCAACACAGAGAGGAGACCCATGTTTTCAATCAGATGCAAGCGCCGCCGCTGGCCCTAAAAACGCTGGGG
>JAUXWR010000484.1 GCA_030680075.1 Legionella sp. | reverse complement strand
CAGCGTGTGATGTCCGTCCTTCACGCCGATGAACGGATAGGCCTTGTTGCTTCCCTCGTTCGCGAACATGTACGTCGCCACCCGCGTCGTGTCGGTACGAAAGGCCAGGACCAGCATGTCCCCGAGCAGGCGGAGGTGTTCCTCATAGCTGGTCGGCACGCCTTCGGGCACCTCGGCTTCGGCCAGTTCCCGGGGCCGCTTCGAGGCCTCGCGCTCCACCCGCTCCACGCGCTGCTCGAGTTCCCGAACCGCCGTCAGGTACTCATCGAGCTTGTGCCGGTCGGCACCACTGACCCGCAGCCCGAGGGTCTCGGCGTCGTCGCGCACGAAGTCCAGAATGCTGCGCTGCTGACGCAGGCGCCGGGCCTGGCTCTCGGCCTGCTCCCGATCGGTGCCAGCGCCAAACATCCGCTCGAAGACCGCGCGCGGGTTGGTCTCCTTGGTCATCGCCGTGGCCTCGTTGCGCCACGAAATGTTGTTGGAGTAGGCACAGCTGTAGCCGGAGTCGCACTTGCCCGCCTGACGTCCCGGTTCCGCCCCGATCTCGAGGGAAGGGAGCCGGGTGGTGTGGCCAACCGCGGCGGCGGCGACCTGGTCGGCCGAGACGCCCGCCCGAATCTGTGAACCCTCGCTCTTCAGCGCCTGCGCCCCGGTGAGCCAACTCGCAGCCGCCCGGGCATGGTCGCCCGGACCATCCCCATTCGCCCGGCCCTTGTCGTGGGTCAGGCCCGTCAGCACCAACATGTCCCGCTTGAAGGGGGCCAGCGGCTCCAGGATCGGCGGCAGCTCCGTCAGCGCCCCCTCGTAAGCCGGCGTCCAGTGGGGCATGTGCACCCCGTTGGGCACGTAGAGAAACGCCAGGCGAACCGGCGGGGAAACCGCCGAAGCCGCCATCCCCAGCGCCCGCCGCGGTGCGAGGGACTCCAGCAATGGCAACGCCACGGTGCAACCGAGGCCACGCAGAAAACTACGCCTAGGGATGGAGGCTCGCATGTTGGTCGGATTCATTGGGCAACGGAAGGGTTTGACGTTTCAGAAAGGGTTCACTCCGGACAATCGCCAACACGAGCGCGGAAAACCGGTGGTCGTTCCTCGCGAGTTCCTCCACCACGCCCCGCACCGCGGAACGGTCGTGAAATTCGAGCCCGCGACCCAGCGCGTAGGTGAGCAGTT
>JAUXWR010000478.1 GCA_030680075.1 Legionella sp. | reverse complement strand
CGCAACGGTGGTGCCGAAGGGGGGACTTGAACCCCCACAAGCTTGCGCTCACATGACCCTGAATCATGCGCGTCTGCCAATTCCGCCACTTCGGCACTTCTTGTGGGGCGTGTTATACCCGTGCGGTTGGTGGATGTCAATTGCCCCGCCTGCCCATGCGTCCGGGAACACGCGGCATACAGAGGGAAAACTGCTTCTCACTTCACGAATAATCGATGATACTAAGCGGGGGAAAAATAATTATTACGGGGTGTGCAGGACCGTCGAGTCCACCGGCTACAGCGCCAAAAAAACAACGCCTAAGGAGAAGGTCATGCAGCGAAGAAATAGGAGGCCAGCAACCCTTCCGCCATCTTGAAGACCTACGCGGCGGGAGCAACGCTCACCGAACTGAAGGCTAAATTCGGGATTAAGGGCAAAGGCCAGCTCGCCAGCGCTGTGCTCGACGCTCTTATTCGCTCCAGCAAAATGCCCCAGCTCGCCCGCGGCCGGGCGAAAAAGGAACTCCCCAGCGAATTCAAGGTGGCGGTGAACTTGCGCGGAACAATCGTGCTGCCCAAGGAGGCGGTCTCGGATGCATTTCACTTCTCACAGGGCCAGGCCTTCATCGCCCGTCGCCGGGTAAAAAGATCATCCTCACCCTCGCTGAGTAGCGTGTTATTGTCGCACTGCAGGGGGGCCTCTTCTCCCTCGCAGTCCAGCGCAATCCCGCGCATTTAACCGCGTACTACTGCGCAATGACAGTGGCGCGGGGCGCCGGAAAAATTGACCGGCTCCCTATCCTCGAACCTACCTAATTGATATTACACAGCAGTATGTAACCTGTCGCCCGCCGTCATCGAACAGTGGGAAAGGCACATCTATTGCATTTTGTCATCATGGGCACTATCTTAGCCGACCAGCGTGATATGGATTTGACAGCAACGCAAGGAGCAGCGGGGATGAGTCGAAAGCAGTTCGTGTTGATGGGCCTGGCGGTGGTTCTCGCCAGCATGTCAGCAGTC
>JAUXWR010000472.1 GCA_030680075.1 Legionella sp. | reverse complement strand
GCTCAACCGCGTGATGATCTTCGACCTCGAGTTTTCCAAAACCCTCTTCACGCTCCTCGCTGTTTTTCCCTATCTGCTTTCCCCCATCCAGGTTGCCATCGGTTCGTTTTCTGATCGGCATCCCATTTTTGGATATC
This sequence comes from Legionella sp., assembly GCA_030680075.1. Taxonomy (GTDB): domain Bacteria; phylum Pseudomonadota; class Gammaproteobacteria; order Legionellales; family Legionellaceae; genus Legionella_C. The sequence goes on along the minus strand of JAUXWR010000472.1, from coordinate 1,377 downwards.
GCCGTTCACCGTACATTCTGGCTGGTCTTATCTTGTGTGTGATTGGCCTCGCTGTCTCGCCGCAGGTTGCCATCCTCATCAGTGAAAACTTCACCCTCGGCATCATTGCCGGCATCCTCGCCTTTGGCGCGTGGGGGATGGGGTACAACCTCTCCGCGGTCTGCTACCTCTCGCTTGCCTCCGAACTCTCCGGCGAAAAGGGACGCGGCAAAACGATCGCCACCATGTTCACGGTCATGGTCATCGGGATGATCGCGACGGGCATCACCCTCAGCCGCCTCGTGACGACCTTTGACCTTGTGGCTCTTGAACGCGCCTTCATCATCGTTGCCGTTTCAGCCCTGACCCTGGGCTTGATCGGCCTCTTCAAGCTGGAGCCACGCTTCGATCATTCCGCCCCAACCTCCAGCGCGGATACGTACACCGTCAAACAGATGATCTCCGCCATCACGGAGAATCCCGTAGCGAAGATCTTCTTCGTTTATCTGCTGTTGCTGCTCGCCGCCATTCTTGGGCAGGACGTCCTGCTCGAACCCTTTGGCGCCCAAGCCTTCGGCATGACCCTCGAACAGACGTCGCGCATCGTGTCCATCAGCAGTACCTTTACTCTAATCGCCTTTATCGTGGCGGGTTTCCTTGACGGGCGCGTGAAGAAGAAATATGCTGCCCAGGCGGGCAATCTTGGCGCGCTGCTCGGATTTGTAATTATCGTCATCAGCGGTTTGACCGCCAGCCTGACCACCTTCTACGTTGGCATCACTCTGTTGGGATTTGGCACGGGCATCTCCACCATCGCCAATCTCTCCCTCATGTTCGACCTGACCGTCCCTGAAAAGGTTGGCTTGTATATCGGCGCGTGGGGCTTCTCAAACGGACTCTCGCGCCTCATAGGCTTGCTCATGGCAGGCGTGGTGGCGGATGCGGCAACGCATCTCACAGGGAATGCGTTGAGCGGGTACCTCATTGTATTTGGCATTGAAGCATTGATGTTATTAATTGCCGCCATTCTACTCACGCGGATTGATGTCGCCGCGTTCAGGAAGAAGGTGGATGAACCGACCTTTGCCGACAAGATGGCCATGATGGCGGATTAACCATTTCGGAGTTGTGGGGCAGGCTCCATGCTGACGGCTTGCCGTCGGACTGCAGAGAGAAAATATGACCGACGAATGGCTTTCCTTAAGTGACGCGGCAGAAATACTGGGCGTGCATCCCAGCACAGTCAGGCTATGGTCGGATAAGGGGGTGTTGCCCGTGCATAAAACCCAGGGCGGACATCGCCGCTATAAGCGCAGTGAAATCTCCCTTTGGGCGGAATCAAGCCAGGGGTCCCGCGAGATCAAACCTGAAAAGATGATGCAGGAAGTCATCCGCAAT
>JAUXWR010000464.1 GCA_030680075.1 Legionella sp. | reverse complement strand
GACCTTCACAAGCCCAGACAGACTGGTGCAGGCATTGGGCTCGTACAATATGAGCGGATTCATGCTTAGGTTTACTTCACTTCAATACGGACATCTCGCCCCAGTTCGCGCCCGCTCTTGCTTCTGTTTCGAGCGGGATGCTCATCGGGTAGGCATTCGCCATAGTTTCCTGAACAACCTGTGCGGTCCTTTGCAATTCGCTTCCTGGACATTCGAGCACAAGTTCATCGTGCACCTGCAAAAGCATTTTCCCCTTCAAGCCCGCGGCTTGAAGGGCGAGCGGAATCTTGATCATGGCGATCTTCATGATATCCGCCGCGGTGCCTTGAATCGGTGCGTTGATGGCTTCGCGTTCCTCGCGGTTCTTCATTTGGACATTGACCTTGCCCTGCAATGCGGGGAAGTAGCGCCTGCGCCCCAGCAGGGTTTCCACGTAGCCGATCTCTGCGGCTTGCCTTCTCATCCCATCCAGGTATTTTTTTACGCCGGGAAATTTCCTGAAATAGGCTTTGACGAAATCCTCGGCTTCAGCAAGGGTTAATTCCGTGGAGCGGGTAAGACCGAATGCCGACATGCCATAGATCAGCCCAAAGTTGATGGCTTTTGCATGGCGGCGCATATCCTTGTTCACTTTATCCAGCTCGATGTCGTAAATGGCGGCGGCGGTCGTCGCGTGAATATCTTCTCCCGCACGAAAGGCGGCAAGCATGGCGTCGTCCCCAGCCATGTGTGCGACGATGCGCAATTCAATTTGGGAGTAATCCACAGACAGCAAGGCATTGCCTTTGTCGGCGATGAATCCATTTCGCACACGGCGTCCTGTATCCGTGCGGATGGGAATATTCTGTAAATTCGGATTGTTGGATGAAAGCCGTCCCGTCACGGCGCCGATCTGGCTGTAGGAGGTATGCACACGCCCGGTGTTTTTGTCCACGGCATTGGGCAGGGCATCCACGTAGGTTGATTTCAGTTTGGAGAGCTCACGCTGTTCGAGGATCCATTCCAAAATGGGATGCTTGCCGCGCAGCGCCTCGAGCACATCGGCTGAGGTGGAGTAAAAGCCTGTGGCTGTTTTGCGTCCTTTGTCGGGTGGTTCGAGGCGCAGATGATTGA
>JAUXWR010000455.1 GCA_030680075.1 Legionella sp. | reverse complement strand
TCCCGGTAGCGGCCACGCCAAGCGCGGCGCCCGGGTTCATGCTTGCGGCGGACTCCAGCGCCTCCGCGAGGATGGGCGTGAGCGTCGCCTGACCGAACGCGCCGAGCACCAGGCTGGAGAGCGTGATGCCCACCTGGCTACAGGCGACGTAGCGGTCGAGTTGCGCGGGGGAACTGAGCACGGTGAGCACCCAGCGCGCCGCGCCGCTCCCGCCCTCCGCCGCCTGCCGCACACGCGTCTGGCGCGAGGAGACGGCGGCGAACTCCGCCGCGACGTAGAGCGCGTTGAGCAGGATGAGGAGAACGACGACGGTCACGGCCGTCGTCATCTCAGGCGCCTCGTATGGCTACCTGGGTCTGGCTCGGACGAGTCAGTGCTCATGTGCTGGAGAGGCTAAGGGATGATGAGGCGTTCCGTGAAGTGACCGCGGCAGCGCCCCCGCTACAGCGCCGACAGCGCCTGCGCGCCGGCGGCCGTGAGCACCACCACCGCCCACGGCGGCACCTTCCACACCTGCAGCAGCCCGAACGCGGCGAGCGCCAGCGCCACGTCCTCCGGCCCGAGGACCGCGCTGGTCCACATCGGGTCGTAGAGCGCCGCGGCGAGGATGCCGACCACCGCCGCGTTCACGCCTCGGAGCGCGGCCTGGAACGCGCCCCGCCTCCGCAGCCCCTCCCAGAGCGGCAGCGCGCCCGCGATGAGCAGGAACGAGGGCGCGAAGATCGCACCCAGGGCGATCGCGGCGCCCGGCCAGCCGTTCGGCTCCGGCCCGGCGACCGCGCCGAGGTAGGCGGCGAAGGTGAACAGCGGGCCGGGCACGGCCTGCGCCGCGCCGTAGCCCGCGATGAACTCGTCCTGCGTCACCCAGCCGCCCGGCACCACCTCCGCCTCGATCAGCGGCAGGACGACGTGGCCACCGCCGAAGACGAGCGACCCGACGCGGTAGAACGCATCCACCATCGCGAGCGTCTGCGACTCCACCACCTGGCGCGCGGCGGGCAACGCCACGATCAGTCCGAAGAAGAGCACCCACGCCGCGATCACCATCGGTCGGGGCACGCGCACGCGGAGGGCGTCCATGCCGCCGGCACTGTCGGCGATGGCGAACAGACGCCAGCCGACGAGCCCGGCCACCACGATCACGCCCACCTGCATCAACGCGACCTGCCACGACAGCACGGCGATCGCCGCCAGGATCGCGATCGTCGCCCTCGGGCGGTCGGGGGCGAGGTTCCTCGCCATCCCCCAGACGGCCTGGGCGACTACGGCGACGGCGACGACCTTCAGGCCGTGCAGCCAACCGGCATCGGCGATGTCCCAGCGCTGGAGGCCGAGCGCGAAGAGCACGAGGAAGATCGCTGAGGGCAGCGTGAACCCGAGCCACGCCATCACCCCACCGAGCCAGCCGGCCCGGATCATCCCGATGCCGATGCCGATCTGGCTGCTGGCGGGGCCGGGGAGGAACTGGCACAGCGCGACCAGGTCCGCGTACGCCGCCTCGCTCAGCCAGCGCCGGCGCTCGACGTACTCGGCGCGGAAGTAGCCGAGGTGCGCGACCGGCCCGCCGAAGGAGGTCAGCCCGAGGCGCGTCGAGACGCGCAGCACTTCGAGGAGCGAGCCCGGCGCCAGCATTTCAGGTGGGTGCATGGGCGCCGATGCTAGCACCGGCCGATGAGGTCAACGGTTACCCGCCGGCGTGCGCCAGGTAGATGTCGTAGCGCGCGGTCTTACCCGGGATCACGAGGTCGGGGCGTGGGCCCTCCAGCGGGGGCGCGTCGCCCGGGCGCTTCACCACCACGCGCCGGCTCGCACAGGCCAGTGCGGCGTGCAGCAGGGCCTCCGGCTCTTCGTCCGCGCCGAGCAGCCGGTGGAGAAGTTGCATCTCCTTCTTTACCAGCGCGGCCTTGCGCCGCTCCGGGAACATCGGGTCGACGATCACGACGTCCGGGCGGTCCGCCTCTGCCAGCCCCGCCATCACCTCGCGCGCGTCGGCGGCGTGGAGCGTGATCCGGGCGACCGCCGCCCCGAGGGCGGGCTCCGCGGCG
>JAUXWR010000435.1 GCA_030680075.1 Legionella sp. | reverse complement strand
CGGGCTCGGCGCGCCGCTGCTGCAATATCTCGCCGCGGCGGGGGTGGGCGCGCTCGGCGTCGTCGACGACGACGCCGTTTCGCTGTCCAATCTCCAGCGTCAGGTGATCCACGCCACGCAGGACGTCGGCCGTCCCAAGGTGGAAAGCGCGCGGGACGCCATCGCGCGCCTCAATCCGCATGTCGTCGTCGAACCGCACGCGCTGCGACTTGACGAGACGAACGCCCGGGCGCTGATCGGGCGCTATGATGTCGTGGCCGACGGCTCGGACAATTTCGCCACGCGCTATCTCGTCTCGGACGCCTGCTATTATGAAAGAAAGCCGCTGGTGACGGCGGCGCTTGGCGGCTTCGACGCCTCGTTGACGACGCTGCGGCCCTTCGAACGCGGCCCCGACGGCGGCCCTAATCCGACTTATCGCTGTCTGTTTCCGACGCCGCCGCTGGCGGGGGAAATCCCGACCTGCGAAGAAGCCGGCGTTCTCGGCGCGCTTGCCGGAATGGTCGGCGCGATGATGGCGCTCGAAGTCGTTCGCGAGATCGTCGGCTTCGGCGAGGGACTGGTCGGCCGTCTGCTGCTCATTGACGCGCGCGGCATGCGTTTCGAGACCGTCCGCTATGCCATTGACCCGGAAAATCCGCTCAGCGGCGCCGGCGCGCAATGATGAATGCGCGCCTTTTTTGGTGGCGCATTTTCAACGCCGAACCGGCGTCCACTTCGTCAGAAAATGCCCTAAAGCGCCGCGATGACGGCGATCTCGACCTTGTAGGCCGGCGCCACGAGCTTCGCTTCGACGGTGGCGCGCGCGGGCGGATTGGCCTTGTCGACCCATTCGTCCCAGACGCCGTTCATCTCCGCGAAGGTCGCGATGTCGGAAAGATAGATCGTCGCTGACAGGATATTGGCCTTGGCGCTGCCGGCTTCAGCGAGAAGCGCATCGATCTGCGCGAGGATTTCGCGAGTCTGATCGGCGACCGATCCGCCCTTGGTCGTGTCGGCCACCTGGCCGGCCGTATAGACGGCGTTGCCGCGAACGACGGCCTGGCTCATACGCGGCC
>JAUXWR010000434.1 GCA_030680075.1 Legionella sp. | reverse complement strand
CTTGCTCACCAACCTTCAAATGCGACTGATCCATAGCGACGGAGGGGAAGTGCCCGGCGTCGTGTACGGCAAGGTCATCGAGGTCATACCGGGAAGCGGCCTGGACGTCCGCATCCGCTTTACGTCGATGCCGCCGAGCATCACGACATTTCTGCGCGGCCTGCTGGCAAAAACGGCATGAACCCTCCAACCGCAGCGTGGCGCCCATCCGAAGATGGAATGAGAGGCGCCAGCGCCGTTGGTCGAGCGGCCTAGGCCTGCGCTTTGGCGGCCTCGGCGCGGCGGGGCAGCTTCCAGTTCGGGCGCACGAAATGGCAGGTGTAGCCGTTGGGCACGCGCTCCAGATAGTCCTGGTGCTCGGGCTCGGCCTGCCAGAAATCGCTGGCCGGCGTCACTTCCGTCACCACCTTACCGGGCCACAGGCCCGAGGCATTGACATCCGCGATGGTGTCTTCCGCCACCCGCTTCTGCTCGGCGTTCGTGTAAAAGATCGCCGAGCGATAGCTCGCGCCCATGTCGTTGCCCTGGCGATTACGCGTCGTCGGGTCGTGGATCTGGAAGAAGAACTCGAGCAGATCCCGGTAGCTGATCTTCTGCGGATCGAACACGATCTCGATGGCCTCGGCGTGGGACCCGTGATTGCGATAGGTGGCGTTGGGCACATCGCCGCCCGTGTAGCCGACTCGCGTGGAGATCACGCCCGGCATCCGGCGGATCAGATCCTGCATGCCCCAGAAACAACCTCCGGCGAGGATTGCGTGTTCCGTTGCTCCGGTCATATTCGACTCCTCCTCGGTGATGTGCCGATCATATCGGCATCCGCCAAAAGTGCCGCAAGGGGATGTATGGCGGCGGGGAGGATTGTATCTCGTTAATCCCGCATTTTGATGGGCCGGCGGCCGATCAAGACAACGAGGCACCGATGCGACAGTTGCCCCGATCCATCGTCATTACCGGGGCGAGCTCCGGCCTCGGGGCGGCATTGGCGCTGCAGTATGCCGGCACTGGGCGCGCGCTTGGTTTGCTCGGCAGGGATCAGGGACGCCTCGAAGCGGTCGCCGCCCGGTGCCGCGCGCTCGGCGCCGACACGTCAATCGGCGCCTTCGATCTGTCCGACACTGCTGCACTGGACACCTGGATGCAGGCTTTCGGGGCCGCGCATCCGATCGACCTGCTGATCGTCAATGCCGGGGCGTTCACCGGCAATGGCGCGGCACCGGCCATGGAGACGAGCGAGGCTTGCATCGCCACGCTGCGCGTCAACCTCGAGGGGGCGATCCGCACGGTGCAGGCCGCGGTGCCGATGCTGCGTGCCCGGCGGTCCGGCCATATCGCCATCGTCGGATCCTTGGCGGCGCTGCAGCCTCTCGCCGACGCGCCGACCTATAGCGCAAGTAAGGCCGGCCTGATGAGCTATGGCGAGGCATTGCGCGAGTGGCTGCTGCCCGACAACGTCGCGGTGTCGCTCATATACCCTGGCCACATCGCGACAAGGCAAACGAGCGGGCACGTCGGCAACCTTCCTCTGATGCTATCGGCCGACGCAGCGGCGGCACGCATCAAGCGCGGGCTGGATCGGCGCCGGTCGTTCATCGCCTTCCCGCGACGGATGCTCTGGTTGATCCGGGCAGGCCGGCTGTTGCCTTGGCGGGCACGCCGCTGGTTCGGCCGCGGCCTGCGTTTCCACGTCGACGAGGATGCTGTCGAGACCAACCGGCCCCGCTAACGGTGCGCCACTTGCGCCCCCTGTCCTTTCGATGGACCATGCCGGCCAGAGACGAGAGGCGCGTGTGATCCGTAAGGCCGCCCACATCATAGGTACTGGCACGGCCCTACTACTCGGCGCCGGGGGTGTCGCTCCGGCTGCGGCCGCCAAGGCGCGCGTCTGCCAGGGCCTGGAGCAGGCATACGAGCAGATCAAACCGACTGCGACGACGCTCGAGTTCAACGCCGC
>JAUXWR010000420.1 GCA_030680075.1 Legionella sp. | reverse complement strand
ACCGATCGCATGCTGCGCAAACCGTCCCTTCCCATGCTGCTGGCGCACTGAAGGAGCACAGAGAAAAGATCATGAACTTGAAGAATATTCAGCTCGAACTCGCGCGTAATCCTGGTCATCCGAATGGCGATGCAAATCACGCCTATCTCTTAAGGGCGCCCATAGATGAGAAAGGTTACTTCGATCGCTTCAAGTGGGGCGCCGTGAAGCAGCTTTGCACCGTCAAACGCATCGCCGAGGGCGAAGTTGTCGAATCTGGCCTTCTTGTCCTGAATAGGCGCGGGCAGTGGGTATTTTCCTACGCTCCGGGTGAAGAGGATGATGAGACGGTTTTCCGCCTCGGGGACCATCCCTTCGTTCCGGACGCGTATATATCGGTTACCGAGCACGATGGAGTCCAAAGGACGTTCAAAGTCGCGTCCGTTTCCGACTGGCGCCCCGCCAAGGCTTCGTAAGCGCAGGTCCCGGCGCGGTTGACATCAATCAAGGTGCCTAAGTTTTTCTCCTTTTAAATTTCCAGTGTTGAACAAGAGGGTGGAGTCACAACATGTCTATCGGCGAAATGGCATATCTCGGTCTTGTCGTGTGCACATACTTTGCGTTTATGGGCACCTTGGGCTTTGTCTCGATCTGGAGCCGCAAACCCAGATCATCGCCGCCGGCTCAAAGTCGCGTTGCCCCGTCTGCGGACGTAACTGCGCCCCTACGAAAGGCGGCCTAACATCGCACCAGTTCGCGGTTAGGATTCAAGGGTTAGGTGCATTGCGCACCATTGTCGGGCTAGCGTGTCAGGCCGCCACTGACTTATAGTTCGTTGGCCCGACACGTACCGCCGAACCAGGGGCGTTCGGCGCGGCGGCGAACGGCTTGGTGCCCCAAAAAATGTCCGACAAACCCTTCCCGCATCAGTCCTCTTCGGCTGACCTTCGCGAGCAGGAAGCCTGGTTGCGCTGCATCCTGGAAACCGTTCCGGATGCGATCATCGTTATCGATAAAGAAAAGATCATCCAGTCGTTCAGCCCCGCCGCCGAACGCCAATTCGGCTACGGCGCGGGCGAGGTCATTGG
>JAUXWR010000408.1 GCA_030680075.1 Legionella sp. | reverse complement strand
GACCATCCTGGCACCCTATATCACCACGTTTAAGGTGCAAGAATTAAACGTCAATAAATATTTTGTCCCATTTGGAACAGTGGATGAGCCGACCGGCCGCGTGCATTATCTGGGCACGGATAACATCGGCCGCGATTACTTTTCCCGCTTGATCTATGCCGGGCGCATCTCGCTGACCGTGGCGCTGTTCTCGGTATTTATCGCGGAGACCATCGGCATCTTTGTGGGGGCGATCTCCGGCTTTTACGGGAAATGGGTGGATGCCGTTCTCATGCGCTTTGTGGAATTCATGCTGACCATTCCAACATTGCCGCTGCTGCTGATCATCTCCTCCATGCTGATAAGGAATGAAGACCTGATCCCCATCCCAGATTCGGTGCTGAGGTTTGTGGGGAATATCATGCTGCTCAGTCCGAGGGATGCGCGCAGTGCGGTGTTGATCATCATTGTTTTGGCCGGCTTTGGCTGGCTGGCCGCCGCACAGTTGATGCGCGGTACGGTTTTGTCCCTGCGCGAGCAGACATTTGTGGAGGCATCCCGTTCCCTGGGCGCCACGAACATCTGGATCATCCTGAAACATATGATCCCAAACGCCATGGCCCCGATCATTGTGGATGCGTCCCTGGGTCTTGCGGGCTTTGTGGTCGCGGAGGCTGCGCTTGCATTCCTTGGCTTTGGCATTCAAGACCCGATTCCCACCTGGGGAAACATGCTTTCTGCAACACAGACCTACATGTTCGACAGGCCCTGGCTGCCTCTGCTGCCCGGAATACCGATCTTTTTATGTTCCCTTGCCTTTAACTACATTGGCGATGGTCTGCGCGACGCGCTGGATCCCCGTTTGAAGTTATAATCGGCAAGAAAAATCTCAATTGCGGAGATACCTGTGGCGACAAATAATCAAAAACCTTTGCTCGAAGTACGTAATCTTAAGACGTATTTTTATACCGAGGATGGCGTGGTGCGTGCCGTGGACGGCGTGAGTTTTGAAGTGAACAATGGTGAAGTGCTTGGGATTGTGGGCGAATCCGGCTGCGGAAAAAGTGTTACCTCCCTTTCCATCATGCGCCTGATCGGCCAGCCCGGCAAGATCGAA
>JAUXWR010000402.1 GCA_030680075.1 Legionella sp. | reverse complement strand
TCTGCGGGACCCACTGGGCGAGGATGGAGATCGCATAGGCGTACTCCTTGCCCTCGTGGGTGAAGCGGACGATCGCGGAGTCGTTGTCAACGTAGGTGCCGTCGCTCGCCTGGAAGAAGCCGTTCTTGTGGCTCACCACGCCGGGGACGACGGCGGTGAGGTAGTTCAGGCCTGGCTTCACCAGCACGAGCCGGGCGAGGAAGTCGTCGCGCCAGCGCGTGTCCAGGATCGGGCCGTCCCAGATCGCCTTCAGCCCGCGGTTCATGTCCAGCGCCGTGGTCCAGTTGTTCGGGTTGATGCCAACGGACTCGGGGAACCCGGGCGGGTGGTCCAGGATGGTGTCCTTCATGCCGAGGCGGTTGATCAGCGCGATCACGCGTCGGACGCCGCGCAGCACGTCGCCATCGCCCAGCACGCCGTAGAGCGAGTGCGCGGTCACGGCGTTGCTCGCGTAGATCGTCTGCGCCATCAGCGTCCCAACCTGGTCCTCGCGGACGCGGCCGCTCTGCAGGTCCAGCATCGCCTGCATCAGGACGAACAGGTTGACGCTGCACGCCGCGAGGTGCGGACGGTTGCCGTTGACGGAGATCGTCTCGCCGGTCTGGAGGTCGGTCACGGCGACCGCGTACTCGCCGCCGGCCTTCGTGCCGTTGATGAGCCGCTGCAGTTCCGTCTGCAGCGCAGCCATCGAGGGCGTGGCGGGCGCCGCGGGTGCCACCGATGGGGCGGGTGGGGCGGGCGCGACAGGTCGGACGGGCGTGACGGGCGTGGCCGTCGGGGTTTGTGCGACCGCCCGCTCCGCCGTCGCGAGCAGTCCGAGGCCCACGAGCGCCACGAGGGCGACCCCGATCAGGCCGGCTCGTAGTACGCAGGGGCGCGTCACTGCGCCTTCGCCTGTGCCTCGCGCTGCTTGAGCACTTCCTCTGGCGTGTTCTCCAGGACGCCGGCGGCGTTGAGGGCGGCGATCTCCGCCTCCGACTTGCCGAGCACCTCGCGCAGCACCCACTCGGTGTGCTGGCCCAGTTGCGGCGCGGCGGCGTAGACCGCGCTCGGGGTGCGGTCGTACGTC
>JAUXWR010000389.1 GCA_030680075.1 Legionella sp. | reverse complement strand
GGGCGCGGCCAAGCCGGTCGTCCTGGTGGTAGGCTGCCAGCGCAGCGGCACCTCGCTAATGCACCACCTGCTGCGGCTGGACTGGCACACCGTCACCTACGACGAGGAAAGCCCCCTGTCGGCCGGCGACCGCGTCGAGGGCCTGCGCTGGGCGCCGCTCCCGGACGTGGCGCGGCGGTTCGCGGCTGACCGCGGCGCGCTGGTGGCGGCCAAGCCCCTGGTCGAGTCGCAGAACCTCGACCGTCTGCTTGCGGCGTTCCCGGGCGCGCGCGCCCTGTGGATGTACCGCGACTTCGGCGCCGTCGCGCGCAGCAACACCAGGTACTTCCCGCCCGGCACCAGCCATCGCGACCTGGTGCCCATCCTGGCCGGCGACGAGTCGAACTGGCGCGCCGAGCGGCTGGGAGCCGGCGCCCGCGACCTGGTGCGCCGGTTGTACCGGCCCGACTTGACGGCCGACGACGCCGCCGCGCTGTTCTGGTACGCGCGCAACAGCCTGCTCTTCGACCAAGGGCTGGACAACGACCCGCGCGTCCGCACCTGCCGCTACGAGGACCTGCTGCTGGACCCGGCCGGCGTCATGCGCGCGGTGTACGGGTTCATCGACCGGCCATGGCCTGGCGACCGCATCATCGCCGATGTCGAACCGGCGCCGGCGCGGGCGGCGGCCCCCTCCGGCCTGGACCCGGCCGTGGCCGAGGCCTGCGCCGGGATGCTGGCGCGGCTGGACGCGACGCGAAGGGTGTCGCCGCTGCCACCCATGCCGCCCACGGCCTGAAAGCCGACGAGACAGGAACGCCTCTTGCGACCGCCGGCCCGGGGGCAACAACCGGGCGCCCGCGGATACCGCGCTGCCGCCACCGCCGGAGGACGAATCGTGCGCAGGCTCCTGCTCAACATCTTCTGTGTCAGCATCTTGGCCCTGGTCGTGGCGGCATGCTCGATGTCGGCCGTGCCCACGGTTCCCGATCAGGCCCCGGACTACCCGATCGTCCGGCAAAGTGAGTCATTGCGGATTGCAGTGCTCGACCACCACCTGCTGGGCGATCTGAGCGACCCGGCGGTCATGGCGAAGTACGCGCGGGCGGACCTGCTGATCACGCAGC
>JAUXWR010000373.1 GCA_030680075.1 Legionella sp. | reverse complement strand
GCGCGGCGTCATGGCGATACCTCGCTGCCTCCAGCAATGCCCGTAGCGCAGACTACTGAAAGCGAACAGAGGCACGAACGCGCCGCCACTGGCAAAACGGTTTCTGATTTGGTCGATAGCTACCGATCCCACGAAAAGTCGCCCTACCTCGGTCTGCGATTCTCAACTCGCACGCATTACGATGTGCTCATCAAGCCCATCTTAAGAGATTGCGGGCCCAAAAAGGTTGGAAATTTAAAGGAAGCCGACATCGAAGAATTCCATAAGAAGTGGGCGGAAGGTGGCAAAATGTCGATGGCAAAATCCATCGTTGGAATGCTCCGCTCTTTAGTTTATTTCGGCGCAACAGAATTACAGGACCGCGATTGCGAAAGCTTGTCGATTATTCTTCATAGAATGAAGTTTGCGGTCCTCCAGACGCGCAATGAACGTCTTACGGCCGAACAAGTACTTCGTATTTGCGAGCTTGCAAATAAAGCAGGGCGCCCCTCTTTGGCGCTTGCCATGGCCTTCCAGTGGGACTGCAATCTGCGCCAGAAGGACGTCATCGGGGAGTGGATTCCGATTAACGAGGAACCTGAAAACTCGAGTGATATTACTGACCACGACGCGAAGTGGCTTCGCGGGTTGCGTTGGGAAGAGATCGACTCGAATTTTGTACTGACACACATCACAAGCAAAAACCAAAAGCGCGTCGTGATCCCTCTAAGAGAGAAAGCGCCGTTGGTGACGACTCAACTCAATTATCAATTTGATGGAATTAGCCGAGAACTCATGCCGGACACCGGACCCGTTATCGTCAGTGAAGCTTCAGAGCTTCCTTGGATTGCAGGCGAGTTTCGACGTTGGTGGCGTCGGTTGGCAAATCAAGCGGGCGTACCGCCAACTGTAAAGAACATGGATAGTCGCGAGCGCGCCCCAGTGCGCGGAAGCGACATGGAGCGCGCTGGACTAATCGAATCCGAAAAAGTGGAGATTAAAAAATTGCTTTCAGAGCCGGTCCCGGAAATCTGCACAGGACGATAAGTG
>JAUXWR010000361.1 GCA_030680075.1 Legionella sp. | reverse complement strand
TGAAGCACCGGGCTGACCTCGCCGATCTCGTCGAGAAAGAGCGTCCCGGTGTCGGCGACCTCGAAAAGTCCGTGCTTGAGGGCGGTCGCGCCCGTGAAAGCACCCCGCTGATGGCCGAAGAGCTCGTTCTGCAGCAGGTTCTCGTTGAGCATCCCGCAGTCGACCACGACATACGGCCGGTCGCGGCGCGGGCTTGTCTTGTGGATCGAACGCGCTACCAACTCCTTGCCCACACCGCTCTCGCCCTGAATGAGAACGGTATGACCGGAGGGCGCAACCTTGGAGACAAGCTCCTTCACGCGACGAATCCCGGAACTCTGACCAATTATTTCCAGCGTGAGCCCTCCTTCCGCATCGCACCCGGTCGACTGCGGCTTCCTGGCGCTCCGGGTGGGGGCCCGGGGGCGACCGCAGCGGAGGCAGGATACACCTTTTCAGGGCGCTGGGGCAAGCCGGATTGGGGCGCCCGGCTCGGACAAAGCGCCGCATCAAGGAAGCACACGGCGCAGAGCGGCCGCGGCGCCCGACAGATCGCGCGACCGTGCGCGATGAGTTGGTGGGAAAAGCGAACCCAACGCTCGCGGGGGATAAGTGGCATGAGGTCGAACTCGATCTTCACCGGGTCGGAAGCCTTGGTGAGCCCGAGCCGCGCGGCAATCCGCCCGACGTGGGTATCCACGACGATCCCGGGGATTTCGAAGGCATTCCCAAGGACAACGTTCGCGGTCTTCCTCCCGACTCCGGGGAGCGCCGTAAGCTCCTCGATGGTGCGAGGCACTTCGCCCCCGTGCCGGGCGACGATCCGTGCCGCGGCGGCGACGATGTTCGCCGCCTTGTTCCGAAAAAAACCGGTGGAGCGGATCTCCTGCTCGATGTCGGCGGAAGCGGCGGCGGCGTAGGCGGCCGCCCCGGGATACCTGGAGAAAAGCGTCGGGGTGACCTTGTTCACCCGTTCATCCGTGCACTGCGCCGAAAGTATGGTGGCCACCAACAGTTCCAGCGGCGTGGAAAATGCCAGGGAGCAACCTGCGGCGGGGTAGTGCCGATTCAGCAGC
>JAUXWR010000355.1 GCA_030680075.1 Legionella sp. | reverse complement strand
AAAAACGCCCAGGAACTCAAGCTGGCGATGCTCAATCCGGAGGACATCCAGACGGTCGATTTCATCCGCAAGAAAACCGGCTTGAAAATCATAACCTGCCTGACTTCTGAAAACAGCATCAATGTGATTTTGAAGCAATATGAAAAAAGCCTGAAGGCCGAGTTCGGCGATATAATCGAAAAGAATTCTTCGGAGGTGGGCGATGGCGAAGACGAGGATTTGGAAAAAGTGGCGCAAGGCCTGCCCATAATCCGGATAGTCGATACGCTGATCAAACATGCCATTTTGCAGGAAGCCAGTGATATCCATATCGAACCGGATGAAAAAGAGATCAGGGTGCGCTACCGTATCGACGGCATCCTGCATGACGCGATGACTTTGCCCAAACAGATCAAGCATGGGATAATCGCCCGTATCAAAGTTTTGTCCAATCTCAAATTGGATGAACATCGGGTGCCGCAGGACGGCCGGTTCAAAATCGAGAAGGAGGGTATGAAAATCTCCTTCCGGGTAAGCATTTTGCCGATATTCGATGGCGAGAAAATCGTAATGCGTCTTTTGAATGAAAATTCCAAAGGTCTTACTTTGGAAAAGATGGGCCTGGGCGGATTCGGTTTGGAAATCGTGCATCGGCAGATCAAGAAGCCTAATGGGATGATTCTGGTGACCGGTCCGACCGGTTCGGGAAAAACGACGACTTTATACACGATTATGGATATTTTAAATACGCCGGAAGTCAATATCAGCACGGTCGAGGATCCGGTCGAATATCGGATGCCCAGAGTCAATCAAACCCAGATTTATACGAAAGTCGGTCTGACTTTCGCGGCCGGACTCAGGGCTCTTTTGCGTCAGGATCCCGATATCATAATGGTCGGGGAAATCCGCGATCAGGAAACGTTGGAGATGGCTATCCACGCCGCGTTGACCGGACATTTGGTCTTGTCGACGCTCCACACCAATAGCGCGGCGGCGACTTTGCCCAGGATTATCGATATGGGCGCCGAACCGTTTATGGTGGCTTCCACGGTTAATGTCATCATAGCCCAACGGCTGGTGCGCAAATTATGCCAGGATTGTAAGAAAGAATATAAAATGACGGCTAAAGAGCTGGCGATATTAGGTGATAGTTACGATATAGCGTCGATTTTAGAGGTGATCAAGAAAAATGACAGCACCAAAGAGTTGATGTCCGGCAAAACTTCCTGGGAAGAGATAACGCTGTATAAATCCGTCGGGTGCGAACAGTGCGGCAATGAAGGTTATCGGGGCAGAAACGGAATTTATGAGGTTTTGGAAGTGGATGCGGATATGGAAAAGATGATTTCACAGAAAGCGCCGACTGAAGAGGTGGAAAGGGCTGCCAAGAAAAAAGGGATGGTGACGATGGTGGAAGACGGTTTTATCAAGGCGGTCAATGGAATCACTTCGATTGAAGAAATTTTGAGAGTAACTAAAGAATAATTTTAAATTATAAATTTTAAGTTTTAAATTAATTTTAAATTGTTAAATCGCTAAATTTTAAAACTCCAATTCCGGATTTATTTAAAATTTTAAATTTAGGATTTAAAATTTCCAATCATGGACGTATTTTATACCGCGAAAGGTTTTTTTGGGGAAACCAAGAGCGGCGAGGCGAAAGTCAAGGATGAACGTGAGCTGGTCGACCAATTGCGGGCCGAAGGGTTCGTTTTGACGTCTGTCAAAGAATTGAAAAGTGAAGACGACCAAGATATCAAAATAAAATTTATGGACCG
>JAUXWR010000339.1 GCA_030680075.1 Legionella sp. | reverse complement strand
ATCGCACGAAGACGGCCGCGGTCGCCGGGCTGAGCAAGCAGGCGCCGCGCGGCGTCTACGAGCGCGTCGTGCTGCCGATGCTCGTGCAGCGCTACGGCCGTTCGATGTTCTTCGACTTCAAGTATGTACAGCTGGACAGCGGCGTGAAGGTGAAGGGCTGGCAGGGCGGCGGTTCGGCTCGCAAGCGGATCCTGCGCGACCACGTCTATCCGTCGCTGCACTTCTTCATCAAGCCGACTGGCTTGCCGAACTGAGGCACCCATGGCCGGCGACACCCTCCGCGACGCCTTGCGCACCAGGCTGGCAGCGCACCGCACCACTGCGAGCATTCCGTGGCCGATCGTCGACGTGGTCAACACGGCCGAGCAGCCGGCGCCCGCCGCCGCCAACGCGGCAAGCACCGCGCAAGGGCACCTCGAGCTCGATTTCCTCGGCGGCAGCGAGGCGCAGTACACGTTCGGCGCCCCGGCCTCGAACCTTCACCGCGAGCAAGGGCAGGTCACGGTCCGCATCGTGACCCGCCTGCGCGCGGGAACCACCGTGCGCGACCTAGCCGAAACCTACGCCGCCGCGCTGCGCAACCTCTTCCGCATGGACCGCTTTGACGCCGGCTCCCGCACGATCCGCATCACTGCCGTGGCGCCGATGGGCGGCGGCTTCGACGAAGGCGGCATGTGGGTCGAGAGCCTGGCCCTGGCATACGAAATCTACAACGTTGGCTAGTTGCCCGCGTGTAAACCGGTCGCCAGTGGGGCGGCTTTTTGTGTCGGAATAAAGGAGTCCCGCGATGGACAGCGCAAACAAGCAGACCGCGATCGTTTCGGAGGTCACCCAGGGCACAACGCCCGCAACGCCAGGCTTCAAGCTACTCCGCGACATTCGCGTGAGCGGTGCGCCGGATCGTCCTGCCACTCGTTCGCCGGAACGTCGCGGCGACCGCATGGCTGCCAACATGACCTCCGGCCTGACCACGTTCCCGAAGACCATCGAGCTTCCGTGGGCGCGTGACGCGGCTTCGGACATCCTCTGGGAAAGCGCGCTCTGCGGCGTGTGGTCGTCCAACGTGCTCAAGAACGGAAGCGCGAACACCTTCTTCACGGTGGAAGAGAAGTATGAGAGCGGCACCGTCACCGATCCGTACCGTCGCCTTGCCGGTTGCAGGGTCGACAGCACAACCATCTCGTTCCGCACCGGCCAGCCGGGCACCGTGACCTTCGGCCTTCAGGCGCTGACGGAGGTTGCCACGACCACGGCGATTGTCGGTGCGACCTACGCTGCGCCGACACCCGGCCTCGATCCCTCGACGCCTGCGGACATCGTG
>JAUXWR010000125.1 GCA_030680075.1 Legionella sp. | reverse complement strand
TGTCAATGATCTGTCTGGGAGACGAAATCGTTTGTTTTGTACTGGCGAATGACAATTATACGTACTTCCCCCGCTTTGTCAATACTTGCAAGGCATTTCAACCTTAAAAAATCGCGCGAATTTGGGCTCATCATCGGATGGCAGAATCGACATTTGACTGGAATTCAAGGACATACGCTTCGATTAACTGCACCGCGTCGGCAACCCCGTTTTCGCTTCGTATCCTTTGACCGATAACCTGGGCGCGCTCACGAAATGCATTTGACTCCGCCTCGGCAATTGCCCTCATCAGCCGTTCACCCGAAAGAGACTTTACAAGAATGGGCTTTGGACCCGCCCCAACCGCATGGACTCGCCTGCCCCAATACGGCTGGTCCGCCATGAACGGTACAATCACCTGCGGAATCCCCGCGCGCAGCCCAGCGGACGTGGTCCCCGCGCCGCCGTGATGGATGATCATTTTACATTTGGGCAGCAGCCAATCATGCGGGGCAGACTCGAGATAAAGCAAATCCTTCGCTGACTGATGCTTCACAGCCCCCCAGCCTGAAAGAATAATGCCGCGTTCATTGGTTTGCTTCAATGCATCACGGATCATTTCATCAATCCGTCCTGCATCTTTATGTACCATGCTGCCAAAGGAAATACAAACGGGCGGATCTCCTGATTGCAGGAACTCATCAAGCTCAGCTGGCGGGGAATAGGATGCGTTAGGCGAAAAGAAATAATAACCGGTAACATGCACGCGCGAGTCCCAATCGCTTGAAGGCGGGAGAAGGCTTGGGGACCAGGCGCACAGGATCGGGGTCCGAAGGCGAGGCGGATGGTCAGCGAAGGGCCAGAACAATTTTCGTTTGGGGAGTCCCGCCCGGCGGCGGACTTGTTCAAATCCCATCCTTGATGTTAACCAGGTGATTTGCCAGGAGAGCGTGTGTGTCAGGCGGTTCAGAAAACGATTTCCCAGATCCGGCATGGTGACATTGGGATAATCGCCTGTGGGCGTGAACATGGGGAAGGTTTGGTTGTGGATGTCGGGGATGTTTTTCTCACGCGCGAGAGTATGTGCCCCAACCGCATGAGAAAAGGTGTGAACAATGAGATCGGCATCCCTGCAGGCTTCCCCGGTTTGGCGGACTATTTCCGCGCCGATTTCAACAGCATGACCCATTAATTC
>JAUXWR010000329.1 GCA_030680075.1 Legionella sp. | reverse complement strand
CGATGGCCTACGACGCCGGCGGCGAAGCCGGCGAGTCATTCGCGATCAAGCCCGCCATTCGGGGGAGCTGACGGCCGCTGTGCCGACCGTTGGAACGAAGGGGCCTGACCTGCGTTGCAATTCGGTCAGGAGCACCTCAATGGTCAAACAATCAGCGCACGTGTCACTTGTCGTCGGATTGGGAATAGCGCTCGCCGCCTGCGCCGTTAAGACACCCACCGCCAGTGTCCCGGCCCCCAACTATCAGGCCGCCACGCCCGCGGCCTCGGCGCCCGCCAACCTCAAGGCCGTCTGCTACGACAGCGCCGATCTCGGCACCTACCGCGTCCGCAGTGTTCAGCAGCAGCTGGCCGTCGGGGTGCTTTCCTGCAAGGCGGCAGACGGGTCCCGCCGCCTCACCGATCAGTACCAGGCCTTTATCACCAAGTTCACTCCGGACCTGGCGACCAATGCCGCCGAGCTGAAGAGCCTTTCCGGCCGCAAGCGTCTCAACATCGATGTGCTGGTGACCGAAATCGCCAACCGGACGGCGGGCCGCCCCATCCAGGATGCCGAGTTCTGCTCGCGGCACGAGCGCGCCTTCGCCTGGGCGCTGACGACCGAGGTCACTTCGCTCACGCAGGTGCCGTCGCCCTATGATTTCGGTCCCGAGATGAAGGTGTTTCCCTGCGCGCCAGGCTGAGGCCTATACTCCGGCATGGTCGCAAAGCCGCCTGACGCCGCCCAGTTCATGTCCGCCCTGTTGACCGCGGTGCACGACCTCACGGGAAAGAGACCGCCGCCCACCTGGACGCACGTCGACAAGCTCCAGCGCAAGCTGGCGACTGGGAACACCGATGCCGTCGATGCCGGGATCCGGCTTGCGGTCGGCAAGGGCTGGCTGCGCTCCGATGGCGATCCGGCTACGTCGGTCACGCTCACCGTCGAAGGCCTCAAGCTGCTGGGACCGGCGCGCTAAAACTTCCGTGACCCCCCGTCGCAAGACGGCCCCTCCCCATGGTAGAAACGATGCGCGGTTCCATCGTTTTTTAAGGGGGGGCTTATGACTCTTGTGA
>JAUXWR010000327.1 GCA_030680075.1 Legionella sp. | reverse complement strand
TACTTCGATTCGCGAAAAAGGAGATATATATATGAAAGAAATCACTCATCTCAAGATTTACCAATCTCTTCGGCAAAGAACGAATTCAAGGTATTCTTGCGGATAGAGAATTTCCTAATAAGACGCTTATTGCATGGCTTGTTGATGAAAAAATTCCTTTCTATTTACGTATTAAAGGGAATATGGATGTATGCATCGGACGTAAAAAATTTAAAACGTCTGCCCAGTTATTTTCACATCTGGCCCCTTTTCAACAACAGATTTTTGATATGCGAGTACATGTGTTCGGACAGCCACTTTGCTTGGCGCGCAGTAAAAATTCTCGAGAAGAACTCATGATAATCGTTACAAACCAACACCCTAAAAATGCTGTCGCATGTTATTTGCGCCATTGGGAGATTGAATCCTTGTTTCAAGCGTTAAAAGGACGCGGATTTCGATTTTAGAGATATCATTAACCAACTAATTCCTGATTTAAACAGGAGAGTAGCTTCATAGGATTTGTTGTCCAGTACAGAGCACACTTAGAGTAACAACTCCGTTGCCTCATCTTCCCTTAAGCTACATTTGCTACAATATTAACAGAGAGAAAATCCTACAGGCGGATCAGTCATGAACAGTTATTGGAAATATAAAAATTTAGGTATTTTTGCTTATGCAAAAGAGAATCAAGAAACAGCTGGACCCGCAACAGAAATGCGGCAAGCACTTAGTGATTGGAATCGTTGGGCAAAAAGCGGCGATACTCACTGTCCTCTCTATATAAATGGCACATCACTTACAGCGCTATTAACAGAAGAAGGAAAAGAGGGCTTTCAAGATGCGGACGAACTCGCTGCTTTTTTTAAAAAGCATTTATTCTCTAAACCTCACTACACAGAGGAAGATAGTAACGCTTTGGTTAACCTGGCATTGATGCATTTTCACCAGGCAGGCTTTCCTTTTGCCACCAATTTCTGCATAAATAACACCTATAGAGGTCAAACTCAAGCTAGCGACCCTGTAACCAGAATTGATTTTGAAGACACAGAAAATGGATTAGTAATCAAAGAACAACAGACTTATAAAACATTAGTCACTAATGGCAAACCAGATAAAATTACCAACCCTGAAAAATATCACGCTAAAACCATAACAACCTCCCTGATGAATGCACAAGGAATTACCCTGAAAGACCTTGAAATTGATTGCCAGAGTCGTCGTGCAGCGCCTATCTTTGATAAGCGAGGCTTATTGGAGAAAATCTCTCAATATATAAAAAATATACTGATTGATTTTAAATGTCTTCAGGAAAAACCCATAACTGAAATTCCTGTCATGCAAGATATAAAGTCTCATAAGTTCAATTCATAACCACTTGAATTTATCCGACGACATCTTGTCAAAAACTCTTTACCTGTTTTCTCAGTCAGTGCTAATATCCCCAGCGAATATGGATATTCGAGGACAGGATGAACAAGGAAAATGGACTTAATACGTTCGTGTTGCTGGTAGCGCTTATTGCGGGATTTGGCGGTTTTTTATTCGGTTATGATTCAAGTGTTATCGCTGATATTAAAGATCAGGTGATGCAGCAGTTATCTTTGTCAACTTGGCAATGGTCAGAAGTGGTTAGTTTTAGCTTACTGGGTGCTATCTTAGGCATTCCTTTAAGCGGGTTGATTGCTGACAAGATCAGCAGACGTTCTTTGTTAAAAATAGTAGCCATCGGTTTTATTCTCGGAACTGCCCTTTGTGCGGAAGCGGCAACACTTAATACCTTGTTAATCGGACGATTTCTTATTGGTGTTTGTATTGGTGTTGCCTCTTATGTGGCTCCTCTTTTTATCGCCGAAATTGCGCCCCCGCATAAACGTGGTTCGCTCATTTTAATTAATGGTTTAACGATAACTTTCGGGCAAGCTATCGCTTATTTGACTGGCTATTTTCTTCATGATTTCTCAGCCTCCAGTTGGCGAATCATCTTATGGATTGGCGTAATACCGGCTCTGATTTTATTTACAGGAATGTTTTTGGTGCCTCATTCCCCCCGTTGGTTAATGAAACGACATGGGCCTGATGAAGCATTACAAGCATTAAAAAAAATTCGTACTCATGGTTATGATATTCAAAGTGAACTTCATGAAATAGCAGTCCATGCCGACACTTCTCGCTCTATGGTGAAACAGTTACTTAAGCCACCTGTTTTATTTGTGCTGTTAATCGGTATAGGGTTAGGGATATTTCAACAATTTTCAGGGATTAACGCCATTTTGTATTATGGGCCGGTAATTTTCACATCAGCCGGTTTTTACCCCATTAAAAACGCCATTTTTGCCACCTTCACCATTAGTGTCATTAACTTTATTTTCACAGCGGTAACACTTTTTTATATAGACCGCTTTGGACGACGGTTTTTGTTATTAAGCGGAACCCTCATCGCTGCAATCAGCTTATTTGGCGTTAGCTTATTATTTCATTTGCCTGTGCTTAATCAAAAGATGGGCGTACTTTTCTTATTGTCATTATATGTTGTTGGTTATTGTATAAGTGTAGGCTCACTCTTTTGGGTATTAATATCAGAGATTTACCCACTTCATATCAGAGGTCTTGCGATGAGTATCGCAACGGTTGTGCAATGGGGTGCTAATTTCCTTGTTTCAATTTCTTTTCTTGAAATCTATTACACCGCGGGCGAAATGGTTACTTTTTCCATTTTTGCGGGCATGTGTTTACTCGCCTTTGTATTTATCTATTATTTCATCCCTGAAACAACTCATGTAAGCCTCGAAAAAATTGAAGAAAATTTAAAATCGGGTAAGAAGATAAGAGATATAGGGCAGCCTCTTTTTAAGAAAAAGAAATTTAAACTCCTAATGGATTAATTATAAATGACTAAACAAAATACTGTTTGTAAAGTGGGCATTATTGGTGCAGGACGAATCGGCAAACTGCATGCCGAAAATATCAGGCATCTTCCCCAATTTTCATTAACGGCAATTGGCGACCCCGCACTTGATACAGCCTGGGCGTCATCTTTGCAGATACCCTTTACCACAAAAGATACAGACGAAATTATTAATCACCAGGGTATTGACGCGATTATTATTGCCTCCCCCTCTACTTTACATATTGAGCAAATTAAAGCCGCAAGTAATGCCGGTAAAGCGATATTCTGTGAAAAACCTATTGGCCTTATTGAAGCGGATATTCAATCCGCACTGCAAGTGGTAAATGCGAATAACAGCTTATTGCAGCTTGGTTTCAATCGCCGTTTTGACCCCAGTTTTGCAGCCCTTCAACAACGTATTAAACAGGGTGAAATTGGCGCGCCTCACATCATTCGTATCACTTCACGGGACCCCGCTTGCCCGAGCAAGGAATATTGTGCCACTTCAGGCGGTATCTTTATGGATATGACCATTCATGATTTTGATATGGCGCGATTTTTATCCTCTTCTGAAGTTGTTGAAGTCTATGCGACGGGTGCCGTTCTTATTAATCCTGACTTTGAAGCGTTTAACGATGTAGACACGGCTATTGTCCAACTGCGTTTTGCCAATGGCGCACTGGGTGTTATTGATAATAGTCGGCAAGCAGTATACGGCTATGATCAGCGAATTGAAGTTTTTGGCGCTAAAGGAATGTTGCTTGCTGAAAATCAGCATGAGAACGGTGTTAAATATTATTCGCCGGAAATCATAAAAAGTGCCAAGCCTCTGTATTTTTTCCTTGAGCGTTATCAACAAGCCTATCTTGACGAATTACGGGCATTTTATGATGCCTGGGTGAATAAAACACCAAGTCCCGTTTCAGGTTCAGATGGGTTGCAAGCATTACGGATTGCAAAAGCGGCGCAAACATCGCTTGAAACAAAACAGCCTGTTTATTTACGTTAAGGACAATTCATGACATACCCCTTTTTTCCTAAAGACAGACCCATTGATATCATTTGCATGGGCCGTGTTGCAGTGGACCTATATGCCGAGCAAATTGGAAGCACACTTGCAGAGGCTGAAACCTTTCGCAAATACCTTGGTGGTTGTGCGGGTAATATAGCAGTAGGATGCGCGCGCTTAGGCTTAAAAAGCATGATGTTTTCCTGTGTGGGTGATGATGAGATGGGTCTTTTTTTAAAAAACACTCTCATGAAAGAAGGGGTTAACACTGATTTACTGTATGAAACAAAAAAACATTTAACAGGGCTCGTGTTATTAGGGGTGAAACCACCTCATGATTTTCCCTTACTATTTTATCGCAATGATTGCGCTGATATGCAGTTGTCAGCAGAACATATTAATGAATCCGTTTTTAAAAAAGCAAAAGCCATTTTAATTACGGGTACTGGGTTATCAACGCTTGCAATGCGTGAAACAACTCATCTTGCTGTTAAAACCGCTAAAAAATGGCGCACGGCAATAGTCTTTGATTTGGATTATCGGCCTGTGCTTTGGGGTCTAACAACTGTCGGTGATGGCGAAACCCGTTATTTGCCCTATGATGAGATAAGCAAAATTTATCAGGAAATACTACCGTCGTGTGATTTGATTGTAGGTACGGAAGAAGAGATTTCTATCGCTGGCGGTAAAGATACTCTTAAAGCCGCCATACACGTTATTCGCGAGTATTCAAAAGCCCCTATTGTCGTTAAAACAGGCGACAAAGGATGTACAGTATATTTTGACGGTGAAGCCCCTCTGGTATCCAAGCCCTTCCCTGTCGAGGTTTTAAATATCCTGGGCGCTGGTGACGCATTTCTCGCGGGCTTGCTGCGCGGATTATTGCGTAATGAACCCTGGAGTATTGCTACCCGTTACGCTAACGCAAGTGGTGCATTAGTGGTGACTCGTCATGGTTGTGCGCCTGCCATTCCTTATTGGGAAGAGTTAGCCTATTTTATCAATAAATTTGACGAAGACCCTCTGGTATGGAAAAGCGATGCGCTGGCAAAGCTACATGATAGCCACTTAAATTTACTCAGCCCCGTAACGCTCATAAAAAATCCAAACGGATTTATCGACGGGGTGAATTCCATTGTTTCCATGAATAAAGTATCCGCAAATACAGGGATGAATTTTAACGCTGTTAAACTTTGTGCAGGTCACGTATTTAATTTTAATCCTGACTATGAATTTGCAGCAGTATTAATGACCGGGCGCGTTGAGTTTCATTATCTATCTCACGCCATCACAGCGGAGCGTCGCGATTATTTTTCCGAATTTCCTATTGTACTCCACTGCCCCGCGCGCGTAACTGCACAGGTACAGGCATTGACGGATTGTGAACTCTTACTCATCGAAACAGAAAATGACGAGAATTTTGCGCCCATTTTATTTGATGAGTCCAATAGCCTTGAAATTGATGAGAGAGGAAAAAATTTACTGGAAGATACCTCTTATCGACAGGTGCGTACCGTATTTGATAAACGCAACCGCCCCGAATCAAATCTTGTCGTTGGCGAAATTATTACTTTTCAAGGACGCTGGTCCAGTTATCCCTCCCATTATCATTCTCAGCCTGAAATCTACCACTATCGTTTTTCAGAACCACAGGGATTTGCTTTTGGAGAAAATGGTCGAGAGGTAATGCGGATAGAGCACAACGACACGTATCAAATTGCGGATGGTCAAGAGCATGCCCATTGTGCGGCACCGGGTTACGCCATGTATACTTTATGGTTTATTCGCCACCTTCCTGAAAATCCCTACATTACACCCACTTTTCGCCCTGAACATGACTGGACGCGCTTTCCTGACGCCAATAAGAGAGCCTGGAAAAAAAGCGCGCAAACACCTTAAAGGATTATCTCGTGAAAAAAATTTGCTTAACCATGTCCCAAGCCCTTTTACGTTTTTTAGCCAATCAATATGTGGTGAGGGATGGGAAAGAATATCAGTTCGTGCAGGGAGTATTCGGTATATTTGGCCATGGCAATGTTACTGGTATTGGAGAAGCCTTAGAGTATGATGCTTATGGTCTTACCTATTACCAAGGGCATAATGAGCAAGGTATGGCCCATGCTGCTACGGCTTTTGCTAAACAAAAAAATCGTCTTGGTATTTTTGCGTGTACTTCCTCCATAGGGCCAGGTGCTACTAATATGATAACGGCGGCCGCGGCCGCCACGACCAATCGTATTCCTTTGTTACTCCTGCCGGGTGATATTTTCAGTTGCAGGCAACCTGATCCAGTTTTGCAACAACTGGAGGTCTCTCATGATTACACCCTGTCCGTGAATGATTGCTTTAAACCAGTTAGTAAATATTGGGATAGAATTTCTCGACCTGAACAATTAATGACTGCTTGTATGAATGCATTTAGAGTATTGACCGATCCGGTAGAAACTGGCGCTGTGACTCTTTCATTACCACAAGATGTGCAATCCGAACGTTACGATTATCCTGAATCGTTTTTTGCCAAACGCCTCTGGCATATTGATCGTGAAATGGTAAATGACCGTGCTATTCAAGAGGCGGCGACATTGTTAAGACAGGCGCGCACGCCTCTGATTATCGCAGGCGGTGGTGTGCATTATTCTCAGGCAACAGAAGCACTGGCTGAATTTGCTTTAACGCATGTAATACCTGTAGCTGAAACGCAAGCGGGGAAAAGTGCTCTGCCTTGGAATCATCCCATGAACATTGGCGGCATAGGCGTCACGGGTTCTGAAGCTGCTAATAATTTGGCCGCCGATGCTGATGTAATAGTGGTTGTTGGTTCACGTCTACAAGACTTCACCACGTCGTCAAAGTGGGGTTTTAAAAATGCGGCTTGTCAAATGATTCATCTTAATATAAGTCGCTTCGATGCCTTGAAGATGGACAGCTTAATGTTGAAAGGCGATGCCAAATGCGGCCTTGAACTTTTATCAAAAGCGTTGAACGCTCACCAGACATCACCTGCCTTTCAGCAGCGGATAAAGGATTTTCGAGAAGAGTGGAGTAAAGAGGTTTCGCGTGTTTGTGAGGTGCCCTCTTCTCAAAGTGGCTTGCACCAAACAGCAATTATTGGCCTCTTAAATCAATTCGCGACTGCTGATGATGTAATTGTGGGTGCTGCTGGAAGTTTGCCCGGTGATTTGCACCGATTATGGCAATCATCGAAGCCTAAAGATTATCACCTTGAGTATGCTTATTCTTGCATGGGCTATGAAGTCGCCGCAGGTTTAGGGGTGCGATTGGCAAAAGGTAATGAGGCGGGTGAAGTATATGTGCTGGTAGGCGATGGAAGCTTTATTATGCTTCATTCTGAATTACTGACCTGTATTCAGGAGAATAAAAAAATCACCATTGTTTTGTTTAATAACCATGGTTATCAGTGTATTCGTAATTTACAGGAAGCTCATGGCAGTCGAGGCTTTGGGAATGAGTTTCGGTATCGTAATGAAGCAACTAATCAGTTAACTGGTGATTATTTACCTATTGATTTTTGTCAGTATGCCGCGTCTCTTGGCGCTAAGGCATTTTATGCCGATTCGTATGCTCAGTTTGAGGCCGCATTGCAAGTGGCGCGGGATGAAACTCAGAGTTCTGTAATTGTATTACCGGTTTTACCTAAAACCATGAGTCATGGTTATCAAACGTGGTGGCGAGTTGGGGTTGCTGAAATTTCACAATCCGTTGATGTTACCAAGGCGCATGAGAAGATGCGGGAAGAGCTTGATAAAATTAAAGAATATTAAAAGTAGCCCGGATTAGCGAAAGCGTAATCCGGGAAATGCGTTATTTCAGAGCGACAATCCCGGATTACGCTTTCGCTAATCCGGGCTACAGTGATGTTATTAGTTTTTAATAAAGGAAACCGAAATGACAATTAAATTAGGTATTGCTCCCATTAATTGGTGTAATGATGATGATCCAACGCTTGGGGAACATATTACGTTTGAACAATGCATTAGCGAGATGGCGCAGGCGGGATTTGTGGGAACAGAAATGGGAAACAAATACCCTCGCGATATTCCCGTATTAAAAGAGTCGCTGACGAATTCGGGGTTACAATTAGCCAGTGCCTGGTTTAGCAGTTTTTTTACAGAGCCTCATAAATATGAATCCACCCTATCCAATTTTCTTGATTACATGAGTTTTATGCGCGCCATGGGGGCTAATTGCATCAATGTCTGTGAATGTGGTCACTCCATACAAAATACAGACTTTCCCATTTTTGGTGCAAATAGACCTCAGTTTAGTTCGGCACAATGGGATAGCTTAATTTCAGGATTACATGCGATTGGTCGAATAGCGCATGATTTTCAGATGCAAATTGCCTATCATTTTCATGCGGGCACTGGCGTGTTTACTGAATCAGAGATTGACTATTTAATGCAGCACACGAGTCCTGAATTAATTTCATTATTACTTGATACAGGACATGCGTCATTTGCCGGCATGAATCCCTTAAGTTTAATAAAAAAATATGGCGCACGCATCAAGCATGTTCATCTTAAGGATATTCGTCGGGATGTTTTAACAAGCGTACAGAATAATGATAATAATTTTATGGACGCGGTACGAAGTGGAGTTTTTACCGTTCCTGGTGATGGCGATATTAATTTTGGTGAAATAGTTAAGCAGCTACGAGAGATAAACTACCGAGGCTGGTTTATCGTTGAGGCAGAACAAGATCCCGCGAAAGCGCCCCCGTTGGAATATGCAAAAAAAGCCTATGATTATCTTAGTCCACTGATTAATTAGTAATCAGTGCTTCACTTTGTCAACGTCCCGCGACTTGTTCGCGGGATCCAAGCATCTACTACCATTACTGAATCCCGCGGATAAACCGCAGGACGTCGGCAGTGGGCAATAACTCCTATTCATTTCTTATTATCGAGTTTTCTAAAACCTGCCTTGCCTGTGCTTGACGATGCTCTTGTACTGCCTCCCGAAACTTGGGATATTTGTTGCCGAGAATCTGTGCTGCCATAATGCCTGCATTGATAGCGCCGGCTTTTCCAACCGCAAAGGTGCCGACAGGAATACCGGCTGGCATTTGTACTATAGATAGAAGTGCATCAATACCATTCACAAAAGTAGACGATGGCATAGGAACGCCTAAAACTGGCAATAACGTTTTTGCAGCAATCACACCCGGTAAATGGGCAGCACCGCCGGCGGCCGCAATAAATAGTTCAACCCCCTGGTGTTCTGCTGATTTTAAATAATCAAATAAAGCATCAGGCGTTCTATGAGCAGAGAGCGCACGTACTTCATGGGGAATATCGAACTTTTCAAGTATCAAACTGGTTTCCTGCATAATTCCCCAGTCAGATTTTGATCCCATTAAAACTGATACCAGTATTTTTGACATAATCATCCTCAACAATTTAATTTAGTAATAGCCTGGATAGCCTCAATTAATGCATCCCCTTCCAAGTCTTGAACACGAGCTTTTAAACTAAGAGGGGTATCATCACTTAAAACAGGACAAGTTTTTTGCAGTAGTATAGGGCCTTCATCAACCTCTTCTGTAACAAAATGAACCGTACAACCAGTCGTTTTTGCACCGGAATTTATCACTTCACGATGAACATCAAGATCCATTAATCCTGAAAATGCTGGTAAGAGAGAAGGATGTACGTTAATGACTTTGTTTTGCCAATTTGCAATAAATTGGGCGGACAAAATCCGCATATAACCGATTAAAACGATGAGATCTATCTTATTTTCCTGAAATAATTCAGATAAGTGAGTATCAAAAACGTTCCGACTTAATCTATCAGGATTTACAAAAACAGAGGTGAGACCAAAGTTCGCGGCTTTTTCAAGAATGGGCGCCGACTCTCTATTACTGGCAACCAACTCAATTGAGGCATGCAATTTCTTTTGTTTAATTCCCGCAACTATAGCATTCAGATTAGTGCCCCGGGTGGAGCCTAATATACCAAGACGAATCATTGGGTGCGTATCCTTTGCATGCAATCAATTCGGTTTTGAATTAACAATTGAGTGCCTATGTCTTGCCGATGAAACAATGGCCCCTCTATCAAGGATATTTGTTCTTCCGCTTTTTTCTCAGCGGCCCCTATTGTTTCTGCTATACCAACGTATGCTGCCGTGCGCGCACCCGTGGCAAATAATTGTGCGTCAACTTGATTTATAGAAGCCAAATATAAATTTTTCTCATCAGAAACAGGGCTAAAATCGACAACAAAATCTTTCAAGGGATTATCAGGATATCCTTCAGGTACCGTATATTTGCAGACTGTTGCTTTGTGAGAAAATTTGACACCACACGTTTTTAGATTACCACTTACCATGGCCTGACAAATACTGACAAAGTCAGACTCTAAAATGGACAATACATTTAAGACTTCCGGGTCGCCGAAGCGTGCATTAAACTCAATAACGTAGATGCCTTTTTTAGTCGCAATAAAGCTCCCGTATAAGATGCCAATGTATTTTTCATTGTATTCCCGGCCTAAGGCCTGCAACACGGCTTGATTGATGGCAAACGCTTCTTTAATGTCGTTATCATTTAAAAATGGCAAGCCATGATTCGTGTCGGAATAACTGCCCATTCCACCCGTATTAGGCCCGTTGTCACCATTATAAGCGCGTTTGTGATCCTGCACCAAAGGCATGGGGACAAGACTCTCGCCATCGGCAAAACACATAAACGAAAATTCCTGGCCTATGAGCTTTTCCTCTATAATAAATGTTTGCTTTTTAGCAACAATTTCCTGGCAGAAGTCGCGTGCTTCCGAATGGGAATGTAAATGCTCACCAGCTACTTTCACTCCTTTTCCACTCATTAATCCATCGGCTTTAATGACATAATTTTCACCTAACTCATTGAGGAAATCATCAACTTTTTCATCCAGTGCAGAAAAATTGCGGTAGCGAGGTAATCCATTTATTTGATATTTTTGCATGAGATCGCGGGCGAATTTTTTACTTGTTTCGATTTGCGCCGAAGCCTTTTTAGGTCCTATGACAGGTATACCGGCTTCCCACAACCTATCCGCCATCCCCTTTTCCAAAGGCGCTTCGGGGCCAATAATAGCCAAATTTATTCCCCAGGCGCGAGCTTTTATAACAACAGCCGCGCAATCAGTGATATCGCCAAGAGCGTAATCGTTTGTAAATTTTTTTATCCCAGGGTTAATAGCGCTACCATAACAATACAACTGCGGCTTAAAAGCTGAACCATGCAAGCGTCGAATTATTATATGTTCCCGTGCGCCAGAGCCAATAACAAGAATTTTCATTAATTACATCCTATGCGTATTCATTTGCAATTCTGCTTTCTTCTCGTTGCTGTTCTAGTTGCTGCATTTTCACCTCAGTTATAGAACTGCAAAAATAATCACCATCCATGCAAGCCATGCAAGGTTTTTTAATGTGATGCTGGCCTTTGCGCGTAATGGCTTCAACCAAATCATCTTGTGTTTGGTATAACAATACATCCACGCCCATAAAATGCGCGACCTCCGCATCTTCCTGATTCGCCGCAATTAATTCTTTGCAAGAAGGAATATCTATCCCATAAAAACAAGGGTTTTTAAGCGGTGGTGATGTTGAAACAAAATAAATTTTGCGAGCGCCAAACTCTCTTACCATTTTTACAATTTCACGTGACGTTGTTCCCCTGACAATACTGTCATCCACAATTAATACGATTTTATTTTCAATTTCAGTTCGTTGCGGTGTAAGCTTATGGCGAATACTGCAAGTTCTTGCCTGCTGGTCTGGCATAATAAACGTACGACCGATAAAAGGATTTTTATATAAACCTTCTGAATACCTGACACCCAGTTCATGGGCGAATGATAGAGCCGCTGTGTTGGCGGTAAATGGCGCGGGTATGACGACATCCGGTATAAGTTCCGGGTATTTTTTTTTCCATTGAATAGCGAGATTTTGTCCCATTCGCAAACGGGCTCGGTAAACACTGACATTATTGAGAGTAGCATCGGGGCGCGCAAAATAAACATATTCAAAGACACAAGGTCGAAATTCGACCGCTCGGATAATCCTTCTGAATACCTTCCCAGAAAGGCTAACAAAAGCGACCTCTCCTGGCAAAATATCGCCTGCCGGATTAAATCCCAATGGATAAAATGGCGTGGTTTCAGAGGCAAAGATGGTATCAGAAGTCCCATCAGGATTTTGGCGCATGCCCATAACCAATGGACGGATCCCATGAGGGTCCCTAAAGGCAATCAAACCTTTACCAATAATTACGCTGACAACTGAGTAGGCACCTTCGATTCTATTAAAAACTTCCTCTAAAACTTTACACAACACTTCAAAAAAAATCTCTTCACTTTCATTATTTCCCGAGCCACTTTTAGCTAATTGCTCAGCAAATACCAATAATAATGCTTCTGAATCCAGAGATGAGTTTAAATGCCGATGTTGTTTTAAACGTATTTCAGAAGACAGCTCTTCATAGTTGGTCAGATTGCCATTATGAGCCAGGGCAATGCCACGAGGGCTACCTATCCATAATGGCTGAATATCCGCGGCTGTGTATCCACCCGCTGTCGGGTAGCGAGTATGACCAATACCCATATTTCCTTTGAGAGGTAAAACAGTCTCTTCAGTAAATAACTCCCTTACCAAACCAAGCCCTTGTTTGGTATGGAAACGTTCATCACACGTTAAAATACCCGCAGCGTCTTGTCCTCGATGTTGTAAGTGGATAAGACTTTCATAAAGTTCATACGCTACAGGTTTGTGACTATATATCCCAACAATGCCACACATTATGTAAAATCACCTTAGAAATAATTTGCAATATTTCGTTGAATACGCTCTTCAACAGATTCATTGGTTTCTTGAAAATTAAACGAATTCCCGGTAATCATTTCATAAAGTTTTATATAACGAGCCGACAGTTCTTCTATTAATGCTTGTGGTGCCTCGGGTAATTTTTCGTCATGGTAGGGATCGCAATTTTTAGCAAACCATAAACGAAGGAACTCTTTATCGATATTCTCAGGCTCTTTGCCTGCACTGATTTGTGCTTGATAACTATTGGCTAACCAATAGCGACTTGAATCAGGTGTGTGAATTTCATCCACTACCATTATTTTACCGTCTTTATCACGCCCAAATTCGTATTTAGTATCGACTAAAATCAAACCTTGCTTTTCAGCAATTTCAACACCTAATTGGTATAACTTAAGCGCTAGTATACTTGCTTCATGCCAATCTTTTTCCGTCATCCACCCTTCTGCCACTATTTCAGCAGGCGATATAGGCCTGTCATGAATTTTTTCTTTAGTGGTCGGTGTTAAAACAGGTTCAGGCAATTTTTGATTCTTTTGTAATCCATCAGGAAAGGAAATACCGCAGTACTCGCGCGCACCTTGCTGGTACTGGGTCCATAATGATGTATTCGTTGTACCGGTAATATACCCTCTTACCACAAACTCGATGGGGAAAACGCTACATTTCCTGGCGATAATAACGTTAGGATCGGGAACCGCCAGCACATGATTAGGAATGATTGAGGCTGTTTGCTCAAACCACCAGGCGCTGGTTAAATTCAAAACTTGTCCTTTATAAGGAATAAGAGCCAGATGACGGTCAAATGCGGTCAATCTATCGGTAGTAATAAGTACAATCTCGTCACCAAGATCGTATGCGTCTCTTACTTTCCCCTCACTTTTCTCCCCCAAAGGCAAGCTTGTTTTGTTAAGGCAAAACGGCAAAGCGCTTTGAATTTTATTGGAATAATTGGTGGACGTATTCGTAACACTCGTGAGCATAGGGATTCCCGATTATGTTAGTTTGCAAAATTTTAGTAATAAGTTCATTAATATCCGCATCTTCACTGACAAATTGCCATAAAACGCTGTATTGAATAGTGTTTAAATGTTTGATAGAGAAGTGTTTTTCAAGGGTTTGCAGTGTTTTTTGACCCATAATATTATCTTTAGGCCGAACCAGATAAGCGAGAGCGGATTTATGGGTTAATTCGGATAAATTGATCTCTCGTTCTTTACGTTCTGAATATAAAACGCCGCTTTTTTTAATACGAGCCAAGTCTTCATCACTACCATTGATTTCCCAATGAACAAAACGATTTACCGTTACGGGAAAGCCCAGCTTTTGCAGCGTTTTTTGAACCGTGAGTGCATGATTATCGGTGATAATTAATTTTATCAGACACTGATGGCTTCCTTGCTTACTGACAAAACAAGGTGGTTTTGTGAAAGGAGCCAAGAGCTGAGGAGTTGGCGCAGTTTTTTGAGATTTATGCGCAATATATTCCCGCATGGATTTGAAAATAACATCACCATTAGGCGTTCGCTCAGGATGTGGCATCATGGCCAGTACATTTCCGGCTTTATTACTAATTGCTGCAATATTGGCGATAGAGCCATTAGGATTGGTGGGAAAATCATTAATAACGTTTCCGTTTTCATCGCAATATAAAAACAGGTTCAAGCCCTGTTTTTCAAGTTCGTCTAACAAGCTCTCGGGCATCACAAAACGACCTTCTGCATGAGCTATAGGAAGATGAATAATGTCATCTGTCTTAAGGCCATGGGTAAAGGCGTTATGTTGATGATTCTGGGTTAAACGGATATTAACCCAGGCATTATAAAAGCCTACACCGACTATTTTTTCATTTAATATACGTTTATTTTCAGTGAGAGCCATGCTCACACGATGATTTTCAAGCCCAGGCAGCATACCGGCTTCGAGTAGTATTTGCGCTCCATTACATATCCCTAATACAGGCTTTCCCGTCGCGCTTTGTTTTTTTATTTCGTCCATGACAGGATCTAGTGCCGCAATGATACCGGCACGTGAGCGGTCTTCGTAGGAGAACCCGCCGACCATAACATAACCATCCAGGTTCGCGAGTTTATTGAGCGGCTCATTCCATAAAAATTCAACGGCCTCCATACCAGCGCGTTTTATGGCAAGTATGGTTTCGCGTTCACAATTGGAGCCGGGAAATTGAATTAGTCCGATTCGTATCATAATAGCGTCAACTCTTTACACCCCGAGACAACACGGCCGATTTCGTAGAGGGGAAATTCAGGGAAATCAAGCAAAACGTTACGTATGGGTGACAGCGCATCAGGTGAAAGAAACAAAACCAAACCTGCACCCATATTAAAAGTACGGTACATTTGCTCATCATCCAGGTTCCCTAGCCTCTGCAATAGAGAGAATATCGGCAACTTTGGAATATGACGCTTATTAATTTCTACTCCACAATGCTTTGGTAAAATGCGAGGTATGTTTTCTAATAGCCCGCCGCCGGTGATATGTGCCATTCCTTTAATGGGGATATTATGGTGTAGAATACTTAAAATTGGTCGGGTGTAATTAAGGTGAGGAATTAAAAGCTCTTCACCAATCGTCTGGCTTAAGTCTTCAGAACGCGAATTTACGTTATAGCCGGCCACTTCAAATAGTAATTTTCGGGCTAGCGAATAACCATTAGTGTGTAGTCCGCTTGAAGGAAAAGCCGCAACAATGTCACCTTCGGCAATGTCCCGACCGAGGATGGCTTTGTCTTTTTCTACAACGCCTGTCACTACGCCTGCCAAATCAAATTCACCAGGAAGGTACGTACCTGGCATTTCAGCCGTTTCACCGCCAATAAGCGAAATATCGTTTTCAAGACAGGCATCCACCATGCCGCTCACTATCTCAGCTATTATATCAGGGTTTAATTTATCATTTGCAATGTAATCAAGTAGTGTTAAGGGCTTAGCACCCATTACGATTATGTCATTGGTGGTTGCGCTAACAAGATCCCTGCCGATGGTGTCAAATTTTTGCATCATTTTGGCCACCATCATTTTGGTGCCAACCCCATCAATACTTTGCACAAGTATAGGATGGTCGTAATGTTGAATGATGGATTTGAGGTCGTACATGGCTCCAAAGGCGCCAATATGAGTTAGCACATTCGGCGAAAAGGTACTTTCAACGCGTTTGGTAATGCGACGAACTGCTTCGTTTCCTGCTTCAACGTCTACCCCTGCCGTCTTATAATTAATACTCGACATTAGTTTAACCTCTCTCTTAAACCATTTTCCCAGGCCGTTCGTGCGGTGCTTATCGGAATATTTATTATTGAATTTATGGCAAGTATCGGGGCTGCTGTTGTTTCACCTACTACATCAAAGGATACGGCATGACGTTTGAGTAGTTCTTTTACCGCATTAATGTTTTGAGGGGCTATTTCAAGAATAAAGCCGCCTGTTTCTGAAAAGAGTTTTTTCTGCTCTGAAAGACTTCCGGGTATTGATACATTCACCCCAATATCATTTTTAAAGCTCATCTCGGCAAGGGCCACCGCTATCCCACCTTCCGAAATATCGTGAGCCGCGAGGATTAAATCCTGTTTCATTGCGGTATGAACCGCAATAATTTCCGCGGCAAACGTATGCAAATCAGGCTTGGGCAGTTGGTGGCCCAAGTGACCGTATAATTGATAATAAACACTGCCACCGCATTCATCTTTGCGCTCACCAATTAGTAACAATACGGAGTTGGGTTCTTTTAAATCATAAGTAATTGATTTTTGATAATCAGGCATTGCACCAAGACAACTGATGATGGGACTTGGAGGAATGGATGCCGTTGCCGACTCATTATAAAATGACACATTTCCGGAAATAACGGGTAAAGTAACATCGGGGTTATCAGGCATTTTAACCGCAGAGCACCCATCAATAATGCCACGCACTGACTCGACAAAAAGTCCCATCTGCTCCGCGTTTTCAGGATTTCCGAAACATAAACAATCGGTGATGGACAAAGGCCAGGCACCAACAGCTATAATATTGCGAACACACTCAATGACGGCATTAACAGCACCCCAATAGGCGTCAATTTTATTGTAACGAGGATTATGATCAACAGATAAAGCAACCCCGGTAAGGCGTATTTCTTCCGGATACCTACCTTCATTAAACGGCGCGATTACGCCTGCATCAGCGTTGCCTGACTCAATAATGGTGCGTCCTTGTACCTGTTTATCATACATTTCAAAAATAGGTGCGCGCGATGCAATATTTTCGTGGCCAAGAAGACGAAGTAATATGTCATTGAGCGCATCATCTGGTAATGCGTCAGGCTCGGTAGTGCATGTCTCTTTTAAACAATGGGGACGGTCGTAGACTATACCTTTAGTGATGTCCGAAGCCCTCGCTGAAACAATTTCTTCCTCATGGTATTTAACGACATATAAACCATCTGTTCGTATTTTACCGATAACGGTCGCCGCCGCTCCATCACAAATTTCAGGCAATGCGAACCGCTCATTATAATGAGCTAAAAAGGTTTCAACCAATGTATCGGGAACAACCCACATAAACCGTTCTTGTGTTTCAGAACATAAAATTACAGCGGGCAATAAATTTTCCATACTGGTGGGAACCATATTAAGAAAAATTTCAGCCCCAAAACCGCTGGCATCAGCCAACTCCACTGTCGCGCAGGCGATACCTCCCGCGCCAAGGTCTTTAAAACCTACTTGATTGATAAGATTTTCTTCACGCAACCATTCAAATAACGCATAGTTTGCCTTGAGTATGTGCCGTTGCAGGAAGGCATTAGGCTCTTGAACAGCGCCTTTATTTTCATCCTCATGCTCATCATTGAGAGTGGCGGATGCAAAGGCGGCTCCACCAAAGCCACTGTTATCCGTGGGCTTTCCGACAAGAATAAATTGATAATTTTGACCATGGGCAGGTGTGTAGGAATGAATAACATGATCTTCTCGTACAACCCCCAGTGTAACTAATGTCACCAGGCAATTTTCGTTATAAGCCGCGTCGTAATAAGTATCACCAGCAAGGTTTGGTATACCCAGCGGGTTAGCATAACCGGCAATGCCGTGCACTACTCCTTCCTGAATCCATTTTGTTTTTGCGTGTTTGATATCCCCAAATCGTAGGCTATCAGCAACAGCAATTACCTCAGCTCCCATGCAACAGACATCACGGACATTACCCCCAACGCCTGTTGCCGCACCTTCAAAGGGTACCAGTTGAGAGGGATGGTTATGAGACTCGTGACTGACAACAATTCCGTATCGCCGGCCTTCATTATCCGAGGCGACAGCAACAATGCCTGCGTCTTCATTTGGGCCTAAAATAACATGTGGCGCTTTGGTCACAAATTGATTAAGGTATTTACGGCTGCTTTTGTAGGAACAATGCTCTGAGCCTTGAATAGACCATAAAACACATTCCGCATAAGTTGGAGGACGCTTTAAAAGCGACTGTTGAATAAAGAGCGCTTCATCAACTGTTAGGCGCAGACTGAATTGCTGAAGTAAATTAGCTACTTCCTGCGAAGACAACGAAGAAAAATCAAAAACGGGCACATCCTGCATTTAACGTATAACCATCATGGGAGTACGTGGGCGGTACAATAGCGATATTTTCAATTAAAATCAATTGAAAATATCGCTAAACCATGAAAAAATTATCCTATCATTGTGCCTCAGCCCAATCGTTATTAAGCTTGTTTATAGCTCAATCTTCTTTGTTTACCCACCTCGAACAGGATCGGTATAAATTTTTATCCAGGAAATTAAAACAATAAATACCATGGAAAAAATAGTTACTAACACCATTGGACCGTAGATATCCATGTGATCTGTCTGTGTTATAGGATTGGTTAACTGCGATAATGCTTGCACAGCATAAACAGCGACGGCTTCCATCCAGAAAATTTTGCTGGCAAAAACTGCTGATCTGGCGGGATAGTAATTATCATATTTTGCAATGTAGACTGCGAAAAGTTGGAAGACTATATAAACCACCAAAAACCAACCAAAATAATTTTGCAAGGGTACGCCAAAATAACTGCCACCATCACGCCACACCCATAAGGATCCTACAGTCGAGGCAATTGGATCCATGCAAAGATCCCATATTACCATTATAAATGTCGCAATGAGTGGCACTAGAAATATCTGATGGCCTGCGAGCTTTTTATTGTACTGATTAAGCAGCACGTTTGATAAAATCCAAGAAGCATAGCCGGTTCCAAAATAGGCAAGCATAATGAGAATAGGAACTTCCGCTATTCTTGGGCCTGGCATTTTATCATAATGATAATAGCCGAAAGGAAAGCCTATCTGAATACTCATGGCCTCAAAAAAATGACTGACCACCCAGGTAATAACAAAAAATATAATTATGTTTTTTAACCCATACCGTTCATTTCCATGCAGAAACATTGCCAGAAAAAAGGTTAGCACTGAAGCAATAGGAATGATAACTTGCATAATTCCGGAATAAACAAATCCAGAGACTAATGTAATAAGAAAAAATAGCGCAATAAGCGTCCATCGGATGGGGCTAACTACCTGATTTTCGATCATATCTTATCCTTAAGTTAATCGTTCAATTATAATCCGCATTCCATGTTAATAGATTTGTAAGGAATTTTCTATTAACTGCCCCAATGTTTCTTTTGATTGAACAAGATCGTCGGTTCTTACCTCATCCAGGCGCTTCAGGGCCGTTATTTCTCTTAACGCATCATCACTTCCCGGCCAACCAGTTATGCCCATCACACCCCACCAGAACTCTTGTCTTTCTGTCTCCCAATTGTAAAATGTTAAAACCCTTGGCAAAAAATCTTCCTTAAAATCAGGCAGTGGGTTAAAAGAACAATTAAGCCTGCAATATTCATGAGCGACATGCGCGGGGATATCACGCCTGGCCAGTTCTACATTCCTCAAGGCGTCTTGCATCACACTCCAATCAGCCCTGTTACGGAGAGCATCCGCATAATTTTGTAGTGCTGTTACTAGAGGTGTTAAGTCAAAATGCTTTGAATTTTTCTCTTCTCCATGCTGAATGTAGGTTAATCCATCACGCTCCATTACCTCACATCGTTCAAGCATTTCTGCTTTGGTTTCCTCATCCATTTTTTGTTCGAGCATCCGACACATATGAGTGTCTTTAGCCCAATACGCATATTCGTAAGCCGTGCAGTTAAATAGTCGGTCCGAGTAATCAGCAAATTCCCGTGTTTGCTGGAGGAGTAGTGCATCATCACTTGCGTCAAGGAGGCTTTTTGCCTCATCCTGTTCACCTCTGGCGACATGACGCAACAACTTTGGCAATTGCATCTGCCTGACTTGGGGTGACGCTAAAATATTGACCTTTTGTTCGGCAGGTAATTTCTTAAGCACTGCCTCTAGTTGCTCCTCGTTTATAATTTTTGACAGTAGTACGTCAAGATTTATCTCAACAATCGCTAAAACTGCCGGATTCGTCGACGTAATAGCACCATTTAGCGAACTAAAATCATCGCAAATATGTTTAAAATAGTCTTGATTTATCTCTGGTAAAGCGACTTGAATGAATTCACCAAGATTGCAGCATATAGAGCCTTGATGGTTAACAAAGAGAGTTGGTTTGCTGTCACCCATGAGCGCAAATTCATCAAAATGATCCGATTTCATTATTTCACTATAATTTTGCCAAAATCGCTCTTTAATCTTTGCCCTGTGGATAGGGAATAACGGTATCTTAAGACCAAAGGATTCGCTGTTATCCTCTACAAATTGTAATAATACGTCCTCAATACTACTGCCCTTCTTAAGAGAAGAAAGTAGCTTTACAGCTATCGTTCCACTTAACTCCTCGGAGTTATCAAGCACTGCACCAAAATTTACAGCACTAATTTCATGTGAGCTACAATGGAAATTAATAATGCCTAAAAAAAATTGCGTGATAATAGAGAGGTCTTCTGCAGTTTTTGCCATGTAAAAAGGCGACTCGACAAGATTCTCCAATAATTCAGGAATACACGTTTTTAAAAGAGCCTCTACATAATCTTTTGCGGTTGCGGGCTGTTCTTCATCACAACCTAAAATCTCTTCAATAAATTCTTTCGTCACAGGCTCATTGGTATTAGTACGATAAAAATCCACCTCATCAACATCTGCCAAGCCGATGAAATACTCCTTTAAAGCGTCCCGTATATCTTCAAAATCCGTTGGTTGCCCTTCAAGTGAGGCTCGTACATTGTCACAAAACCTTTCCTTTGCATCGGGAAACACAGTCATCTCTTGACAGGCGCCCACCAGAGCGTCATAGAAAATTGATACGCCGTCGCGCTTCACGCTAAATACCGGGTTTACCAAACGAAGGTTGTCGTCCATTTCCTGTGGTCTTAACACCATACTATATAAATTAGAATCATCACGGGTCATCAACGCTTTAAGTGCTTCCGGGTAGGCAGGGTATACCTGGTTTAACGTATCTAATACCGGAGAATTTATAATGGCTTCAATCGCTGTAATATACGGATCAATTTGCCTTAAACGCTCTTGTTTTTTTGCTACTAATTCGAAATTTTCATTAACTAAACTAATATCAAACTCAAGTGTCTTTTTATAAGCAGTTAATTCATCAAGCACGGCTCTCTGATTCACAGCACGGCTTTTACCAAAAAACTCTTGCAAGGCATAAACCGATTTACAGGTATTGTCCAAACCAATGCTCCCGCCACCTACGATCGGCATCAGCACATGAACCATATTGGTTTCGGGATTAACATACAGGTAACGCGGATTAGTGGACTCTGTTAACGGAAAGTACATCACTATTTCTTGTGTGCTCATTAAAGACCTTATTGTTGCTGCTATCGGGTCGAGAGCATCTGTAAAGCTTGCCTGATTAACTGTTCACAGGTTTTATGACCATCATCAATTTTCTTAACCACACTGGCAGCTTCCTGGGGCTTATATCCTAACGCCTCCAATGCACTAATCGCCTCACTTTGTTCGCGTATGGAAGGATTACCTTGCTCGGGTAGTTGTAAGGTATCATTTAAAAATAACTGTTGAATGCTGTCTTTCATCTCAATTACTAACCGTTCAGCAGTCTTTTTACCAATTCCTGGAAGTTTGGTAAGAAATAGTGTGTTTTGTTGAATGATGGATTGAATAAACTCACCTGGCGTTACACTCGAAAGAATCCCCATGGCCACTTTGGGGCCGACGCCATTTACCTTTATTAGAGCGCGGAATAACGTACGCTCTTGCTTGTCGAGAAAACCATATAAAAGCAACGCATCTTCACGAACAATTGTGTGAATATGTAAACTTATGGTGTCAGGCTGATTATCCAGTTGAAAAAAAGTTTGTAATGAGGTTTCAACATCATAGCCTACGCCATTGACACTGAGCACCAGTTTTCCCGGCTGCTGTTTATCTACAACTTTCCCATTTAACCATCCAATCATCGCACGCGCCTCTTTTGCTCAAGTCGTTTTTGTAAGCCATGACGCATATGACTATGACAAATTGCAATAGCCAATGCATCCGACGCATCACTTTGCGGTGAACTGTTAAGCATCAATAAACTGACTACCATATGCTTCACCTGCTCTTTAGCGGCCGCTCCATACCCAACAACCGCCTGTTTAACCTCTCTTGCAGAGTACTCGTTTACTTTAACACGATGAGAAGCAGCCGCCACCATCGCAACTCCTCTGGCATGACCAAGCTTTAGGGCCGAGCTCGGATTTTGATGCATAAAGACTTCTTCAATAGCAACTTCATCGGGCGCGAATTCATCCATTAAGTGGCAAATACCATCGTAAATTTGCAATAAACGCTCACTTAACTCTCCCTCAGACGTTCGTATACACCCGCTATCCAGATAATAGAGCTTCCGGCGTTCTTCTTTAATAACCCCATAGCCTGTAATACGCGAGCCAGGGTCAATTCCTAAAATAATGGTCATTGATCCATCGTTTCAAAAAGTCCTTCAGGAAATTCGGCGTTGCTATGAACTTCTTGTACATCATCCAAATCTTCCAGCATATCAATTAATTTTATTAATGTTTCAGCAGAATCCTTATCGATAGCCACTGTTGTCTGCGCCCTCATCGTCAAATGCGATTGTTCAACTTCGTAGCCCGCCTTTTGCACTGAATTTAAAACCATATGATAATTATCAGCGGCAGTAATAATCTCAAGCTGCCCTTCGTCCATAAGTACATCTTCAGCCCCCGCATCAATAGCTGCTTCCATCGCCTTCTCATCTGATTGGCTTGAGGCAAGAAGAATTTCACCTTGTTTGTTAAACAGGTAAGAAACAGAACCATCGGTACCTAAATTGCCGCCATGTTTGGTAAACGCATGCCTGACTTCCGAGACCGTTCGATTTTTATTATCCGATAAACAATCAACAAGAATAGCCACACCACCTGGTCCGTAGCCTTCGTAGCGCATTTCAATCATATTATCGCCGTCAAGACCGCCCGCGCCGCGCTTGATAGCATTGTCTATGGTATCTCGCTTCATGTTGGCTTTTAATGCTTTAACCACCGCATCGCGCAAGCGTGGGTTAGTTGACTCATCCCCCCCACCCATTCTGGCGGAAACGGTAATTTCGCGAATAAGTTTGGTGAAAATCTTTCCTCGTTTGGCATCTTGAACGCCTTTTCTAAATTTAATATTTGCCCATTTACTATGACCTGCCATGATTAACCTCAATAAATATGCGTATAATTGAGAAATTATACCCTTTCATGGGATGAAAAAGAACGGACTTTACCTCGACAATTTGAACTTATTCACGCTATTCTAAAACAAATATCATTTGGACAAGGGACGTCTTTGCGAGCCGCAGGCGAAGCAATCCAGAGACCTTGCGAACACCGAATGTACTTTTTAACGTTCTCAAGGTCTCTGGATTGCTTCACTTTGTTCGCAAAGACGATATTTTGTTCGTAAAGACGGTTTTTTTGTTCGCAAAGACGGTGTTTTTACCGGGTTGGGTGCAATCCAGATGTCGGTGTAATTTCTGAGGGAGAAGAAACGTGTATTTAGCAGGCTTTGGCAATCATCATCAAACAGAAGCTATGTCTGGTGCTTTACCAAAAGATCAAAACTCACCTCAGCAATGCCCATTTGGTCTTTATGCAGAGCAACTGAGTGGCAGCGCCTTTACAAGACCTCGGCATGTAAATCTGCATAGCTGGTTATATCGAACGGCTCCCTCTGTTGTGCATCAGGATTACGTACTTTATAAAAATGATAAGTCATTGACTTTTGCCGACCTTCAATCGCCAAATCCTTATCGCTGGTCCGTATTTCCCCCCGCAAAAAATGCTGTCGATTTTGTTGACGGGCTATTTCATATTGCGGGTAATCAGGTGGTTAATGCCTATATTTATCAATGCAATGCCTCCATGCAGAACCGTTTTTTTAGCAACCGGGACGGCGAAATGCTTCTGGTGCCTTACGAAGGTGAGCTGATTTTATTTACCGAATTTGGCCGATTGACTATTAGTCCTGGCAAAATTGCGGTTATTCCAAGAGGTGTCACATTTAAAGTGGAACTCACTGCCTCAAACGCCGCGGGTTATCTTTGTGAAAATCAAGGCCTGCCCTTAACAATTCCTCATCTGGGG
Source organism: Legionella sp. (assembly GCA_030680075.1). Taxonomy (GTDB): domain Bacteria; phylum Pseudomonadota; class Gammaproteobacteria; order Legionellales; family Legionellaceae; genus Legionella_C. The sequence goes on along the minus strand of JAUXWR010000327.1, from coordinate 61,402 downwards.
GTGATTGGTGCCAATGGTCTGGCCAATCCCCGCCATTTTATTTACCCGAAAGCTGCCTTTGAAAACATCAACGCCCCCATGACTCTCCTTTGTAAATATCAACACCATGTATGGTCAAGTAACAGCAATCATTCTCCACTAAATGTAGTTGCCTGGCATGGTAATTATGCTCCTTATAGTTACGATTTATCGTTATTTAATACGATTAATACCGTAAGTTTTGACCACCCCGATCCGTCGATTTTTACTGTATTGACATCAGAAAGCGATACGCCTGGCGTTGCAAATCTCGATTTTGTTATTTTTCCACCGCGCTGGATGGTTGCAGAACACACGTTTAGACCTCCCTATTTCCACCGCAATATCATGAGTGAGCTAATGGGACTTATAACAGGTGAGTACGATGCGAAAAAGGAAGGTTTTATGCCTGGAGGAATCAGTATTCATAACTGTATGACAGCTCACGGACCAGATAGCAGCACTTATAATGCAACGATTGCTGATGAGCTAAAACCTGTTCGTTATGATAATACGCTGGCCTTTATGTTTGAAACACGGGAGCCCTGGAATATTAGCAAAGAAGCCCTCGCTCATGATGCCCGACAGCAGGAGTATTCTGATTGCTGGCAGAATTTGGCGATATATGGAAATGAAATTAGCTAGTCGGTAATTATTGGTGGGCACGGGGCTTCGCGCCTTTGCCCACCCTACGACTTGTGCTTTTGCATGATGAGAAACCCTTGGACGTAGGGTGGGCAAAGGCGCGAAAGCGCCGTGCCCACCAACCAAAAACTAAAACAAATCTTCCTGCGTCAAACCCACACGCTCCAAAAGCCCTCTTAATGTTTTTAATGCTTCGACTTGAATTTGTCTGACTCGCTCACGGGTCAAATCAATTTCTTTACCAACATCCTCTAGCGTTGCTTTTTCAAATCCTCTTAATCCAAAACGGCGAGCGATTACTTGCTGTTGATTTTCAGTCAATTTATCTAACAACGACTCAATATGAGCGCGCAGATCTTCGTCTGTGAGAAGTTCTGCCGGATTCATACTATTTTCATCAGCGATGGTATCCAGAAGCGATTTATTTTCGTCATAACCAATGGGCGTATCAATAGAAGCTACTTTATCATTTAATCCTAAAAGTTTTTGTACGTCTTCCAGTGGTTTATCCACCATTTCTGCTATTTCTTCAGGAGATGGTTCATGATCCAGTTTTTGCGTAAGCTGGCGCGCTGCTCGTAAATAGACATTAAGCTCTTTGACCACATGGATAGGCAAGCGGATAGTACGGGTCTGGTTCATAATAGCTCGTTCTATTGTTTGTCTTATCCACCAGGTGGCATAAGTAGAAAAGCGAAAGCCTCTATCGGGGTCAAATTTTTCTACCGACTTCATTAAGCCAAGATTTCCTTCCTCGATCAAATCAAGTAAAGGCAGACCGCGGTTGAGGTAGCGTCGAGATATTTTTACCACTAAGCGTAAATTCGATTCAATCATTTTTTTGCGGGCAGCTGCATCACCTTTTAAGGCGAGCTTCGCGTAGTAAACTTCTTCCTCAGCAGAAAGAAGCGGTGAAAATCCAATCTCGCTGAGATACATTTGAGTAGCATCCATCATTTTGGCGGCTTGTCTGCCACGCTGAAACGTGGGAAAGGCTTCCTCATCTGAAAAGTCAGGCGCGACCTCCACCTCAGCCTCAATGTCTTCATCAACGATGACATCAATATCAGCATCAACCGCGATATTGTCGTCACTTATTTCAACAGAAAGAGCGTCTTCGGCTTGCTCATCCCATTCGTTGCCGGACATCATGGATTTTTTGATTAACTCATCATCTGCCTGCATGATTTCACCTTTTGTGTTTTAACTCTTTGCCTCAGAAAAACACCGTTTCATATAAAATCAGCCTACAAACTGCAATCACAAATTAATTCAACCACTCCTTTGCAGGTAACTCATAGGATTAACTGGTTGCCCAGCCTTTCTGATCTCAAAATGAACACCCCAAAATTTTCTATCTACAATACCCATCTCGGCAATAATCTGACCAGCTTTAACTTTTTGCCCTTCTCTGACCCGATTTCGTAAATTATTTCCATAAGCAGTCAAGAACTGTCCATCATGCTTAATTATTATCAAATTCCCGTAACCAGAAAGGCCGTTGCCTGAGTAGGCCACCATTCCTCCTGAAGCTGCACGCACAATGTCTCCTTTCTTACCAGCAATATCTATGCCTTTTTTTCCCTGTTCAGGAAAAAAATTCGCCACAACGCGCCCTTGTGCGGGCCACTTCCAATGATTTGAATTAACGGAGATATATCGTGGTCGTAATTTCGACGGTGGAATTCGCCTCTGACCCGTTGGTAAGTGTACATTTTTGCCATTTTTTACCGGGGCATAATAAGCTTTGGTGCGCCGACTACGGTAGGGAAGTCGAATTACTTGCCCAATACGCAGAGCATAAGGGCTTCGAAGATGATTATAGGCAGCTAATTGCCGGTAATCCGTATCATGGCGAAATGCGATGGCATACAAAGTTTCGCCGCGGCGCACAACATGAGTCAGTTGCCGAGTATTTTGTGAGCGCCATTTAAGCTCCACAACCGGAGCAAGAGACGTTCGCTCACCGCAGCCCACCATTAAAAACAAAAGTAATAACAGCCATAACTTGCGCATAGTGATTTTAAATATCCTAAGAAAAACTCACGTTAAATTAATACTATCTACCCAGCTTGTTAACTTATCAAAAACTTTGTAATGAGTCATATCCAGACTTAAAGGCGTAATAGAAACAAAGCCTTGATTTACCGCATAAAAATCCGTACCAGGGCCTGCATCAGCTTGCAAACCTGATGGCCCTATCCAGTAGATAGGACGCCCTCTTGGATCATATTCTTTAATAGTGGGCTCCGAACTGTGACGCGTACCCAGACGAGTCACCTCGATACCTTTAATTTTATCCAAAGGAAGATCTGGAATATTTACATTAAGAACTGTCTGGGATGGCAACATATTAACGCTAAGTTTTGACACGAGCTGCCGCGCAATTGCCGCCCCTGTATCATAATATTGAATATTTTCGCCTGCCATGGAAAAAGCAATAGCTGGTAAGCCAAGATAACGCCCTTCCATCGCGGCGGCAACTGTTCCAGAATAGAGAATATCATCACCGAGGTTAGCCCCTTCATTAATACCGGAGACCACCAAATCCACCCCTGGTTCTAAAAAGCCGGTTAAAGCCAAATGTACGCAATCCGTCGGTGTCCCTTCTACACAATAATGACCATTGTCCAATTTTTTTATACGCAGAGGACGGGTTAATGTGAGAGAGTTGCTAGCCCCACTTCGATTGCGATCAGGTGCCACAACAGTTATTTCGGCAAGAGTTGCCATTTCGTTGGCTAAGGCTCGAATACCAGGTGCATACACACCATCATCATTACTGATTAAAATTTTCATGTGATCAATTCTCAGGTGATTCCAACCATTTAACAATGGCCAAACGCATCGCCAATTGTTGCTTGAGCGCTGCAATTGCACTGACAAGCTCAGGTTGATTGGGATTTGTACGTAACAAGGACTGTTGTTTGGCTAATTCGACTTGTAAAGCAATAATTTTAGTACCAAAGCCCTGTGGACTCATCTGCAAACTGTAGACTAACTGATTGACGTCTAATGCAATGCGGTTAAGCTCATCACAAGTTAATGCGTCTGGACGTTGCTCGGGGCATTTTTTGAGTGCTTTTTGTAGTGCTTCAGGGTGAACGCGATAATACTGCTCATCATGAGTTGAACAGGCAACAAGTAATAATGTTGCCAGACTTAAGATTAAATGTTTAACCATCACCAACCTCTGGTGTTACCAATAAAATTGGTGAGATGGTAACATTAGTGAAGAACTTACGCTATGTTGTTCTTTTTTTTGCGGATGAATGCCGGCTATCCTGCCTTGAGCGATTGCCTGTACCGGGTTTTCCTCGATTGGATGAGGAAGAATTAGGTCTGCCACCACGTGGGCCATTATTGGCTCTCGGGGCACCGGGAGACGTGTTACTGGCAGGCAGTGTATGTTGAGGCTCAAAGTCATCAATTTCCACGCGCTCAATACGACGTTTTAACAATCGTTCAATATCTTTTAATTGATTAATCTCATCGGCAGAAACTAACGATATGGCTTGCCCGCCAGCGCCAGCTCTTCCTGTGCGACCGATACGGTGAACGTAATCTTCTGCTACTTGCGGCAGGTCAAAGTTAACCACTAATGGCAACTCTTCAATATCAATACCACGAGCGGCAATATCCGTGGCCACTAGAATCTGTATTTTTCCAGCTTTAAAATCACTTAATGCTTTAGTGCGTTGTGACTGGCTCTTATTGCCATGAATAGCCAGGGCATCAATTTTGTCTTGCGCTAAAGATTTAACCAATTTGTTAGCGCCGTGTTTGGTACGTGAAAACACTAACGCCTGGTGCCAGCTTTTTTCTCTTATCAAATGACTAAGCAGTGCTACTTTTTTACCTTTGTCCACAGGATGGATGATTTGGTCAACTTTAACCGCCGCTGCATTCCGGGGAGCCACATCAATTTCAACGGGATTTACCAACAACTCTTTGGCAAGCTTACGAATTTCATCTGAAAAAGTAGCTGAAAAGAGGAGGTTTTGGCGTGCTTTGGGTAGCTTGGCTAAAATACGCTTAATGTCATGAATAAAGCCCATATCAAGCATCCGATCGGCTTCATCTAATACCAAGGTATGGATTTGTTCAAAACGAATCGCATTTTGTTGAAAGAGATCCAGAAGGCGTCCGGGAGTTGCTACTAATATTTCCACTCCACTTCGCATTGCCATCAACTGAGGATTTATTTTAACGCCACCAAATACTACGGTTGATCGTACAGGCAAATATTTGCCGTATTGAACGATACTCTCATGAACCTGTGCCGCTAGTTCACGCGTTGGTGTTAAAATCAAAACCAGCGCGTGATTGCTTTTTGCGCGAGTTTGCTGACTAATACGTTCCAGTAATGGTAACGTGAAACCTGCGGTCTTGCCGGTTCCGGTTTGTGCAGATGCCAATAAATCACGGCCCTTTAAAACAACCGGTATTGCTTGCTCCTGAATGGGAGATGGCGTTTGGTAACCTTGCTCGGCTATAGCACGTAACAATGGCTCCGATAGGCCTAATTCTTCAAAACTCATAGTGATTCCTTTATAGATAACAGGATAAAAACACCCTGATTGGATAGAACATCTCACTATGAAGAAATTGCCCCACTATGACCGATGCTAAAAATCGCGCCCCAAAAAATACCCTATTGGACAAAAAATTAATGGACTGCGAACAAAACAACAGCATTATATCATAGTTTTGCACAACTTTCATTGAATAAAGCATAGCAATTGGTTATTGTAGTGAACTATTTTTATTAAAGACAATTAGCCATGCTGGATTTTACTATTGTTCGTGATGAAGAAACTGGTGAGTTAACCATAGAGACATCAATCAGTGGCAAACCGTTACTAACGCTGCCCCAGCTCAATAAAAGCACCGCTTTTACGCCTGATGAGCGGCGTATTTTTGGCTTATTAGGCAAGCTTCCCAATCGTGTAGAAACGTTAGATGAGCAAGTCAAGCGCGCCTATTTGCAATATTCCAGTTATAAAACGCGTATGCAGCAAAATATTTATCTGAACAATTTGCACGATAAAAATCAAATTCTCTTTTATAAACTTTTAAGCAGCCATTTAGGTGAAATGCTCCCCACTATTTATACGCCTATTGTCGGGTATGCAGTAAAACGTTTCAGCCACGAATACCGTCAACCACGTGGGTTATATATCGCACACTCCGATAAGGCGCAGATTGATGAAATTATCAGTAACCGCTCCAATCCGGAAATTGACGTCATCGTCGTTACCGATGGCGAAGGAGTTCTTGGCATTGGGGATCAAGGCATTGGTGGTATGGATATTCCAGTCGCAAAACTAATGGTTTATAGCCTTTGTGGCGGCATAGATCCCTCACGTACGTTGCCCGTTTTTCTTGATGTGGGAACCAATAACCAAGCGCTGCTGGATGATAGTCTGTATTTGGGATGCAGGCACCCTCGTATCAACGAAGAACAATACGATTCATTTATAGAGACTTTTGTTTACGCAGTAAAACGTCATTTCCCTAACGCTTTTTTGCATTGGGAAGATTTTGGCCGAGGTAATGCCAGGCGCATTCTGGATAAATTTGAGAATAAATTATGCACGTTCAATGATGATATCCAGGGGACAGGTGCGGTAACATTAGCGGCTTTATTGGCAGCTTGCGACGTAACTGGCAGGCCACTTGAAGAGCATCGTATCGTAGTCTTTGGCGCAGGATCCGCAGGTACTGGTATTAGCGATCAAATTGTAGATGCACTCACCCTGCGCGGCGTTAGTGAAAAAGAGGCTTATGAACATTTTTGGCTTGTTGACCGGCAGGGGCTATTAATAGAAGCAGACCAGGAGCTAACAGACGCACAAAGGCCTTACGCGCGTAAGGATGTAGATAGCGCGCTGACTCTCACCGAAACTATACGCCACGTGAAGCCTACTATCTTAATCGGGTGCTCAGCGCAAGCAGGCGCTTTCACTAAAGAAATTATTGAAACAATGGCCTTATCTTGTGAAAGACCCATTATTTTCCCCTTGTCAAATCCCGATGAAAAATGTGAAGCGCAACCTGCCGATATTTTACAATGGACCCAGGGTAAAGCTTTACTGGCAACAGGTACGGCTTTCCCGCCAATTGACTATCAAAATCAGCTAATACACATCGCTCAATGTAATAACGCGCTCGTTTTTCCAGGCATTGGTTTAGGAATACTGGCGGTACAGGCAACAAGATTGTCAAAAGGCATGATTTGGGCGGCATCCCTTGCTTTAAGTGAGTTTTCACCAAGCCGACAAGACAGCTTCCTGCCATTACTCCCGTCATTGGATGATGCACAAGCGGTCGCAAAGCATATTGCACTTGCTGTAGCTAAAACGGCTATTCATGAAAAGTTAGCGCAAGTTGATGCCGACATATCTTTGCAAAAAATAATAGACGATCTGTTTTGGGAGCCGCGCTATTTACCGTTCAGGAAAAAAGAAGCTATTCAACAGGCTTGTGTGAGTCAAAATTAACCGTAACCGTTTGCACCATCCCTCCTCCATGCTCCCAGGGGCGTGCATAGGTGAAAACCATTGCGGTTAGTTTTGGTACGTCTACCCCATGAATCAATTTGAAATTATACTCCATGACCCCACCTTCTCCTATCAACCCCCTTCCATGAGCAACATATCTACTGGAAACCAGCTTTAAAAGCCCTTTATCATAATTTTTAATGGACCATTGATACCCTGTGGTCGGATTAGCGGGTAGCGCCACCTGAAATGTTGGAGCCGTATGCCCTACATGTAAAATCATTGTTTCTGCACACCAAGCACTGCTCATTAATAACATCAATAAAATGGCTGACAGACTATTAAAAAAGGATAAATTGACAACACGTCCTGCTCTTTTCATAATTTTTCTCTTTTATTCCCTGTTACATTTAAGTATAAGCTTAAAAATATACCTGAGTTGGATATTATGCGAAAACTATCACAAGATTTTTACGATAGAGACACTACTACTGTTGCAAAAGAACTTCTTGGCAAATATTTGGTGCACTCAGTTAATGGTGTTGAGCACGTTGGTAAAATAGTGGAAGTTGAAGCTTACCTCGGTCAACATGATCTCGCCGCGCACACCTCTAAAGGCATAACAAAACGCACCCAAATAATGTTTGGCCCGCCAGGATTTGCATACGTCTATCTGATTTACGGAATTTATTATTGCTTTAATGTGGTAACAGAAAAAGAAGGTCAGGGTGCGGCTGTTTTAGTACGCGCCCTTGAACCTGTACAAAATATTAAATTAAAAACACAGGGGCCGGGACTTTTATGCAAAGCTATGCATATTGACAAATCGTTAAATGGGCATAACCTTCAAAGTGCGGATTTCTTCATTACGACAGATCTGTCGCCATCAAATTTTTCAGTAATAGAAAAGCCCCGTATTGGTGTGCATTACGCCGGAGAGTGGGCGACCAAACTGCTGCGTTTTTATATCAAAGATAATCCGTTTGTTTCAAAAAAATAAAAGCGTAATACTATTTATGTTATCCGCCCTGCCAATAAATGTAATGGCCAATGCATTTTATGCGTGTCCACATCGCCCCAGGCCGCATGCAATTTATCGTAAACTTGCAAAACTGGATCTATTTTAGTCTGTGCGTAATACTCCTTGACCGCTGACCATGTTCTCAAATACCCAATAAATTGCTTAAATGTTAGTTCTTTTTCTATCGTAAAAACGGGTGTTTTAATTTTTTCAAACGGAAAAGGGATGGTTTGATAAGCCTCATCAATAAAGCGTCGCTCAGCGGGCCAATATTTATCACCTAGAATATCGTAATAAAGATGCTCAATATGAGGGTCAATTGCTTCATTAATGTGTCCGAGGGAATAGCACCAAACCGCAATCAATGCACAAGGCTTTGCAACCCGGCGTGCCTCCTGATAAAAAAGCTCGAAATTAAACCAGTGTAAGGCTTGAGCCACTGTGATTAAATCAACCGAGCCGGACTGAATCGGTGTATTTTCAGCGGCGCAGCATAAATAATGCACATTTCTGTGATCAGGAGCCGCATCCAATTGCTCACGATTTATATCGGAAGCCAACACAACATCAAAATAGTTTGTTAAGGCAAGAGCGGCCTGACCACTTCCTGTTGCACAATCCCAGACACACCCTCTATTGGATACGTGAGTTGCCAGGAATTTATACAAAGCATCGGGATAATTGGGTCGAAAAACAAGGTACTTGTCTGACTCGTTGTTAAAGTGATTGATATAGTTCATTGTGATATTCCTTTAAGAACACTGTCATTGCGACAATGTACGACTGTTTCCCTCTACATCACTTTTTTCCATAGGAATAAACACGTTCAACGTCGCGAAATTCCTGAATTAATTTATGATTAATCTCACCATAGATTCCAAAGCGATTAATGAGGCGCACAGTTTGCTCCATGTCAGCAATTTTTGCTCTCGTCGCTCTTACCGTTAAAGAATGATCTATATTGGGTAAAGCATCCTGTTTTACCGGAGCTTTATCTGCTAAATCATTTTCTTCAACCACATCCTTTTTAGGTGGACTTTTCATACCTATATTGATCACTTCATATTTGGATAGCTCACCAAAATTGACCTTGCTTTTAGCATTTTTCGGCGGTAAAAAATCTTTGTTTTTTAACAAGTGACGTTTGACAAAATAATAGTCCGCGACCTCTCCATAGGTAAACGTTGCCTCCAAGGTGACGTCTTTATTATAAATGTCCATCTCAGAATTACGTTCCAAATAAGGCTCATGACACTCTGGAGGAGTTATTTCATTTAAGCCCGTCAATATTTTCACCATGGAAACCAGGTTATAAACTGTCTTCATCAAGATAGGAATACTCGCGATAAAGAACAGGGTAGTTGAGGCAACCAATGGTATAAACGCCGGTAAAAAAAGTACCGCAAGCATCGCTGCCGCTGCAAGAGAAAAACCTGTTATAAACACTGACTTGACAAGAATTGACTGCTCCATAAACCAATCGGCAAATTTCGAGAGATCAGACTCCTTTTTATAAGTAAATTTATCTTTAATAAAGAAGAAAAAATTACTTAATAAATAGGCGCCAATTACAGCTGAAATCGCCGCATTAATGGCTACAAGTGCCACCGCCCCCACAAAAGGAAAGACAAAACCTGCGGCAAAGGCTGGAAAGAAACATAAAAAAACAAACAACGCTGCAGCAATGGCAACTTGCAATTTATTATTAAAAATGTAATGGGCTATGGGATGAATGACGTAACGGTAAGGTATCTGGGTTAGGTAGTAAAGGGCACTGCGACCCAATGTATAAGCCCAGAAATTACGCAGCTTTCGCTCCTCGTTGTCTTTTTTGGTGTCTACTCCAATAAACTCCGTCTCGGCAAATCCGGCATAATTTAGCGCGTGATCAGCCATAGAATTGGGGCCGCTTTTTTCCAAAGGTGCTGTCACGGACAAAATATGCCACTCAGGCTTCCAAATACCAAAACGAGATACCGGATCACCCTTTGCGTTAAGTCGACCTTTTTGCTTTTGTATAAAAACCTCAGGTTTCGCCAGGAGTTCATCCCAATGGTCAAACTTGCTTTTATACCAGGGGTGATATAACCCCGCAGGGTTTAATGCATCCACTCGCGATAATTTGTCACCCTGATCAGCTGCTAACAATAAGGCTAAAGACCCCCCTAAACTACTGCCACAGACATGAACTTTTGATGCTTGCTTATCTAACCAGTTACTAATGTTTTTATGACCACTTCTGTAGAGTTTTTTACCCACGGTTTCAAAGCTTTCAAGATCAGTATTAACCTGCAAACTAAAACCTTGACCTGCCGGATAGGTAGTGCCCATAAAAATTAAATGAGGAGATGCATGACGGTTACTAATAGGCTCAAGTCCATAGGCAAAAACCCTGTCCGTATCATGAATAAATAACTTTTTAAATCCTGATGTAGGTGTTAATTCAATAGGCACGACTCGATAGTTAACTAACTGCCATTCATTACTAACCCATTGTGGAATGGCAAACGATTCGTAGGGCGTAATATCTGCAAAAGGAAGGTATGTTAAACAGTTACTGATAAAAAGCTCGGCTTGATTTTGTTCTTTCTCGAGAAATTCTCTTCCATGAAGTTGCGAATAAAGGTGGGAAAATCCTTGCTGAAATGCCTCACGCATCCCTTTAGTTAATTGATGATCGCGTTTTACGAATACTGCATTCAAAAGTTTGGGTGTGAGAAGCTCCTTCCAGTTCTCCTGCCATCCCATCATCAATAAGCGCAGAACATTTCGTCCAATTTTTACCGGTTTTTCAGAGGAATTACCCTCTTCCAGCGCTTCTAAATCGGCAGAATCAAAAAAATTCAGTGCCAAACCACCAGCGTAAACTTCCCCTTCAATCATTTATAATTACCTTGGTAGTAAGTAGCCAGATCATATAATCTGCAAGATTATAAATCAACTGAACTGTAAGTGAACATCTTATCGTTATTAATATAAAACTAACGTATCAGATATAACAACAATTTCTTGATATTGGGCGCCATACAAGCGATCATTTTATTTTTTTCGGTGAGAAAGGAATTCAGCGTGGAAAACGAAACAATGCAATATGATGTCGTAATTGTTGGCGCAGGCCCTGCTGGTTTGTCCGCTGCAATTAAAATCAAGCAATTGGCCGCCAAAGCACGTAAAGAGATTAGCGTTTGCATTCTTGAAAAAGGCGCTCAGGTGGGTTCTCATATTATGTCAGGTGCAGTCCTTGAGCCTCGAAGTTTAAAGGAGTTGCTACCCGATAATTGGCAAGACGCCCCCTTAAATACTCCTGTCAACGAGGATTTATTTTACTTTCTCACTGAAAAACGGGCTATTCGTCTTCCACTTCCAAAGCAGATGCATAATGAAGGAAATTACATTATCAGTTTGGGAGAGCTCTGCCAATTTCTTGCAGTCCAGGCTGAAAATTTAGGCTGCGAAATTTACCCGGGCTTTCCGGCGACCGAAGTCCTTTATGATACAGATGGTCAAGTAATAGGTGTAGCTACAGGAACAGTCGGTATTGATAAGGCCGGAAATAAAACATCAAACTTTCAACCCGGCATGCATTTACACGGTAAGCAAACGCTTTTTGCGGAAGGATGCCGAGGACAATTAAGTCAAAATCTGATGAAGCGTTTTCATCTGCGCGACGGCGTTCAACCCCAAACGTATGGGTTGGGAATAAAAGAAATCTGGCAAGTTAAACCAGAAAAGCATCAGGAAGGAAAAGTCATTCATACCATTGGCTGGCCACTGGATACGAAAACCTACGGTGGGTCATTTATATACCACATGTCCAAGAATCGTGTGGCTATTGGCCTGGTAGTCGGTCTTGATTATAAAAACCCCTGGTTTAATCCATTTGCAGAAATGCAGCGCTTTAAAACACACCCTTTTATCCGCCGCTTGTTTGCAGAAGGTGAGCGTATTAGTTATGGTGCGCGCGCTATTAATGAAGGAGGGTGGCAATCCCTGCCCAAACTGACCTTTCCGGGTGGTGCCTTAATTGGTGATGGCGCAGGTTTTCTGAATGTGCCCAAAATTAAAGGCATCCACACAGCCATGCAATCAGGAATGCTCGCCGCTGAAGCGTGCTTTGAAGTGCTGGCACTCGAAAGCGACACCCCTGTTGAGCTTTTCACCTATCCAGAAAAAGTGAATAACTCCTGGCTTGCCGACGAGTTATATCGAGTAAGAAACATACGCCCGGCCTTCAGGCACGGCTTGTGGGCAGGACTCGCTAACGGCTTTCTCGAAACCTATATTACCTTTGGCAAATCTCCCTGGACCTTAAAAAACCATCATGACAACAAAACATTACAATTAGCAACCAAAGCAAAACAAATCATCTACCCAAAACCAGATGGCCTCTTAACCTTTGATAAACTTTCATCCGTTTATTTAACCAATACCTACCACGAAGAAAACCAACCCGTACATTTGGTTTTACGCCATCCAGACTTGGCCATTGACGTAAATTATAAACAATACGCCTCCCCGGAAATACGCTACTGCCCTGCCGCTGTTTATGAAATAATAGAAAGTGAAACAGGGCCCAAACTGCAAATCAACGCCCAAAACTGCATCCACTGTAAAACCTGCGACATCAAAGACCCTCACCAAAATATCATCTGGCAAGCACCCGAAGGCGGCGGCGGGCCAAATTATATAAGTATGTAGATTGTTATTTTACAAAGAGCACGTTAGACTTGCGAAGTTAAGTCCCGGTGGCGCAGCTGGATAGCGCGGCCCCCTCCTAAGGGGCAGGTCGCAGGTTCGAATCCTGCCCGGGACACCAATTAAATCAAATAGTTAGCAAATCAATTTGATTACTATTTTTACTCTTTTAATTGGTGCATACGTCGCTTTAAAAGGATTAAAAGCATGGGAAACACAACTTAAGGGAAATCTATATAATTTAGCAAAATCAATGTGGTTCAATTTATATAGGTACATTGAATCTTTACATCAGAGGGCTTTTTAGAAATAGCAATATTGTGATAATTTAAAAATTACTTAATAATTTTGTTTTTTTACATCTTCATACATAGAAACAAACTTCTTATAATCTTGTCCACTTTTCATATGCCCGTGATCAGGTTCATGAGCATGACACTTTACACATAACACTTTCAGATTATATTTTTTATTATTGTTCCTTTGTCCATCAATATGATGAACATGCAGATATTGACTATATGGCCCAGCCAAATCAATGCGACAAGCTACATTTTCACAACGATACCCGGCCTTTTTTCTTGCATCCTTACTGATCTCATTCCAATTAGCAGTATAATCGTTTAAAGGTGCATTATCCGCATCATAAGCGGGTTTAACTGACAGTAAAGATTTGGGAAATATTTCAAAAAACTTAGCAATAGAAAACTCAGATACAATGTTATTCCGGGCATGTCTATCTTGCGTGTAGTTATTCCAGTTGAGGTTAGTTAGACAGTTTCTGCATACATTTAACTTTTCATGCCGAATATCAGCTTTACCACCCTTGATTATATTCACTGGAAAAATTCCATTTTCTTTACGATATAGAACGTACCTCTCAGAGCGCTTTTTATTCCACATTGACACCAATGTATCGCAAGTGGATATGTGAAATTTAGGCATTCTTATTTCCTCCCTAAAGGAATGAACATCCCGAATATAAATCAAAACTCGTTGTCCTTTGTACCCTAAAGTTTTATCTCCTCTAAAATCAATCTCATCAAGACCATCGATCTCAATACCATCTCCATCTAACATTTTTATAAAATCGTCTTCCAGCAATGAGATTCCTGTATCAAATTTAAACTCTTGAACAAGCTCAGCAGCCATAGAGCGCCTTAGTTTATTTAAATAAGCAAACTCAAAAAAATTAACTAATTTAACCATTTTTTATACTTAGCATTTCTTTGGAAATTGCATCCATCTTAGATTCTGCATTTGTAACAATCACAAATTCGACACGTTGCGATCGATCGGCATCTACCAAATGTTGTTCATTAAATATCGGCTTCGAAGAGGAGAAGCCACTTGCAGTAAGATATTTACGCATCCACTTTTCATGTGGACTTAGAGTTGATAGGTTAAGAATATACTCAAGCATTGATTGCGCTCTTTCTTGTGATAAACGCATATTTTTTATAAAAGCTGTTTTTTCATCTGTTTCCGCTGCCCATTTTTTTGATGTATGTCCCTCAATACGAATTTCCTTAATTGAATGGCTGTACTTTTTTGATGTTACTAGCTCAATATAGCGGGGAATAAAATCATTCAGAACCTCTTTAAATGCTGGTTTTACAACAGCAGAACCTGTATCAAATAACACATTAGGATCATCAAATCGGATTGTCATATCACCTAGTATTTCAGCATTCCATTGCTTTAAATTCTTAGCAAATTCTTTTTGTAAAGCCTGTGCAAGATTGCTCTTAGTTTCTTCATACTCTTTAACAACTAGTGTTGTAGTCTGCTCAACACGCAACATGAAAGTGACAGCAATCAACATAAATACCATCATTAATCCTGTCATTAAATCACTTAAAGGTATCCAGTAAGACTGGTTATGGCTATCCATACTTATGCAGCCTCACTGTTTTTAGCCAATCGTACAACTTCACGCAGTTTTTCTGTCAAAGGTAGATAATCATGAACAAATTTTTCAGACAAAGATGCGAGCTGCTTTCCTAAGCTAGTCAGAGAATCAGTAAGGCTTTTTTCTAGCTCTTTATCCAATGCCAGTACACCCTCTTTAATAATTCTAGCGTTCTCCTGCAAACCACTAGTTACTTCTTGTTGAGCTTTATTAATGCCGTCAATAAGTACGTTTTTCATTTCAGCTTGTGTGGATTGTAATTGTGAACTATGATTTTTAATTACTTCTGCTGTTTGTGATTGAACGTCTTTTACGCTTTCTTGAATTATTTTCACACTATCTTTAAGACCATCAGCAAGAGAACTGTGTGTGCCTTTAATTACATCAGTTAAAGTATTTTTCATCTCATTATTTACGGTTTTAATCTCAGAACTGTAATCGGAAATTACTTTTACTGTTTCCAGTTGAACATGCTTCACACCATTAGCTATTTCAGATAACATTTTTGAAGTATTTTCAGAAAATTCAGGAATATGATCCTTCATAGTACTTAAAAGCTCACTAAGCGCTTTTTCCTGAATGAAAAGCACATCTTTTTGTTTATCCATTGATTCAAGCAGTAACTTTAAGTTTTTAGCTATATCAGTAAATTCTTTCGCATGCTCCACAACGGTTGAAAACGCTTCTGACGATTGCT
The DNA here is from genome assembly GCA_030680075.1 of Legionella sp. GTDB lineage: Bacteria > Pseudomonadota > Gammaproteobacteria > Legionellales > Legionellaceae > Legionella_C. The sequence continues at coordinate 45,911 of JAUXWR010000327.1, read as the reverse complement.
TCATATCATTTGCAAACTGCGATTGATATTGTTTGATTACATCAAGCTCTTCTTTATATTGTTGCTGCCAAATAACCAGCTTCTCAACTGCCTGATTAAGCTGTTTGAAATTTTCACCAAATTGATCTGTAAGGTTTTGGTTAAAGTCCTTAATAACTTCTTTCAGTGCTTCTATAAGTGCTTTTTGATTATTTTCAATCATATGCTTAGCAAAGTTATCAAATGAATCTTGTAATTTCTTTTGCTGATCGTTTGAATCTTGTCTTAACATTTTGACTTGTGAAAGCAAAGAACCGTCTTCCTCGCCTGATAGAGTTTTTCTTAAATTAACTATCTCTTTCACTAAAGCATCCATAGGATCTTGTTTAGATCCCTCACCTGTTTGTTGTGTGAAGTTTTTTGAAAATTTATGTCTAACTCTTACAATTAAAGCACCAAAAATACCAGCGACAGAAGACCAAAATGCTGTTTTAATCCCTTCAAGCAATGCAGGAACGCTGCTGGTTATGTTATTACTATTAAATTCTAATAAAGCTAAGGCTATTCCTAAAAAACATCCCAATATTCCAAGCGTAGTTAATATTTCTGGCCCATGTACAATTGAAAAACGATCTGATTTAAAAAAAAAATAGACAGTAGAAGTTGAAATAAGACCCAGAAACACTATCAGCTCTGGTGAGGATAAAATTGACAAAGCAGGGTTAGAAACATCAGCTGCAAATCCGCTCGATGCAGTTAATAACAAAAAAATAAAGACGAAAAAATAACGCATAGAAGTGTTCTCTAGTTAAGTTTATTACATCAACTTCGACCACCTCGAATATATTATTATTCTGAGATTATTATTGAGCACAGTATTACTGTGCTTATTCTGAGCACGCCGATTTTAATTTATAAGAGTTTCTAACTTATAAGTGCGGCATTCTATGAGAAAAAATTTGCAATGTAAATATTTTGTCCAATCATGTATACACGCAGGGGAGTTATTAGAATGAGTTATTAACTCATTAACTCAGAAAGAGCCCAAATTACTACTCGTTATGGGGATTAAACAACTCTGAAAATTGCGGTACTAGTGCCCCTACATTAACATTCAATGCAAAAGAGATTTGAATGAAAAATAAAAACTTTATGTTGTTTTGTATATTTCAGCTAATTTCTCTAAGCGCTGTAACATTTTGATATTCATTAGCAATATGAAAAAATTGCCAAATTTTTAATCGGAGATAGAATATAGATGTCAAATAAGAGAAAGCGTATAAGCCTTAATGTTGAAACACTTGTATTGGTTGCTGTCTGGGAAAACCCATCCATTTTTCAAGGATGTATAAAAATTACTGAGCTACATAAAGATAAAGAAGTGCTCTACTTCTTTAGATGTCAATCTAATCATTACGAGCAGAATGATATATTAAATAATGATTTTTCATCCGATGATTATGAATTCACGCACTTGTACAATGAGTTAGGTTTCATCCAGTTAAGCGTTACAAACCCCACGAAAAAATACGCCTTAAATATGATGAAATATGCCCTGCATGTCACATTAAGGGAAATGATATCTAACCGAAAGGTACATTTTACATCGATTGATGATATAGCAATGCAAGCAATGATTAATAAAATCAAACCAATATTGAATAAGGAATTAACCTTACCGGAAGATGATCATATTGGATTTGCCGTCGCTATGGATTTTTCTCCACAAGAAGAGATGGGATATTTAGCTGTACAAGCTTTACTTAATAAATTAGAGAATCAAGAGCAGCCTCACTAGAGAGTTAGTTATTATGTGGTCAGCGCATTGCATTAGGTTCTGTTGACAATTCACATGCCCTCCTACGTAGCGCGGCACGTAGGCGGGCTGTGAATTGTCAACAGAACCTAGCCTTTTTTGAAAAAGTACTTGGCTTAAAACTCGCTTCATACATGAATCAAGTTACGGTGAGCTTGAAACACATGAAACCACAATAGCCTTGCAGCACACGAGCCAGGTTCAAATAATTTCCTCTAAATTATGAACCAGCTATAATTAGAAATTATACCTCCATACATTGATGTGTGGATGAGCGAGGTAGTTCTGCAATGCCGTAAGGTACAAAAAAAGCTACTATAGCCCAACGTGAATAGGGATGTCCTATTTTTTTTTCATCAACCTGGATAACATCATGCCAAGCTGGTTTAAAAGGACATTGATCACCAAATACACGTTTGTAATTACTGGATACGAAAAAAATGGCATGATCCTCTTGATGTTGAAGTAATTGTAATGATATTTGATCGATGCCGATACGTAACCCAGGTTTGTCTTCCGCTATAGCTAATGAAATGGCCGCAGCATCGTAATGCGGCCTTGCCAAATAGCGACCACATGTCTGCCAATCATATCTAATAAAACGAAGAATAGTTTCCGATTTACCAGATGGAAAAATAGCCTCTACACACCCAGGAAATTGCTCTTCGAGTTGCTGTAATATTGTTTTTACCGTTGATTCTGCTGCCAGCCAGATATCATGCGCCACATTTAAAAAACTGGACATAACGGGTTGTTCATCAATAAGGTGTTGGTAACGACTAAAGATCTCGGGATGAAAATGAAAAAACTCTTTATCATCTCGACAATCTTTATCTGAAGCGAATCGTTTTTTATAGCCAATATCGCCTCGTCGGTTTTCTTCACGTAGTTTAAAGTCGATAGCATTTTTTATTGGATTTGAAAGATTCAAAAATTCAAAAAAATTTTCTACTGCTGTTAAGATAGTTTGACGTGTAATCGCAAAAGGTATCTGATAATACGCTTGATTTAATAATGATGAAAATAAATTTTTGTTAATCATTTGTTGCACAAGAATTAATTGAAAAGTAGTCACATCTTAGCGTTTCAACCTTCTCATATCCATCAATGAATGAATCAGTCGGTCAAAAAATCTTTACGGAGAAAATAAAACACTGAATTTTTATGAAAGCCCGATCGCTGAAATTCAATTTTAAACCCTAACTTCTGATAAAAACCAAGTGCTTCCCAATCCATTGTATTAACTGTCGCAAAATTACAATTTTTCTTTTTTCCATAAGTTAGAGCAGCATTGACTAATTTTGTACCCCATCCTTTATTTCTAATAGCATCACTTACCCAAAGACTATCTATATGTAAGCCACCATAAAGCGTTCCACCGTTACAGCCACCTACAATCGTATTGTTCTCATCGCGAATAAAAAATGCGAAAAAGTCTAAAGCATCAAATCCTCTTTGTTGCTTTGCATAGTCAGTAATACCGTGAATTAAAACCTGGATATCTTCCTGGTTTGGATTTACTTCGAAAGATAACTGCAAAGTCATAAATCAATCTCCATTTATGTCGTTTGTTCTGCTGCATTTGCAGAAATGACCCTTATCTTCATCGGAGGCAGATTATTTTGCTTTCGCCACTCGATGAATTTGCGTATATAATTCCCAATTAGCTTAGGATAACCTCGATGCTCTAAAACAGCTACCCAAGTTTCTTCAAAGTTGATTTGCTGACTTGGTCGATATTTTTGGCTTTCATAATTTTACTATAGGTTTACAAATGACATTAGATGAAATAATCACATTACTTCCAGCTGGCTGCACTACTAAAGAATTAACGATAACAAATCAATTATTAATTTATGGTGATTCCGAGCATTTTACTGAAACCCGAATCAGTGAGCTGATTACTTCGATCAATCCTTATTATAGCGATTGTGAAATAGCTTTCATCAAAAAAAGCTGGAAATATACTAATCTTTTAGTAATTAATAATTACGGATTGGGTAATACCCCCGAAATTAGACATGATGATATAAACCCGTTAATAGCTCAAAAGGTAATCACCACTTATGCTCATAAAAAGGAAAAAAACAGAATAGATACGATGATTAGTCAGGAAAGCTCATCTGCATATAATGATAGTTATGGTTCTTTTAAATATGCACAGGGAATTGAAAAAGCGCTGAAAGATTTTCATAAGGTAACGGCTAATGGGGTAATACAACAGATTACTTCCTTCAAAAAATTGACCAGGCAGCAACAAAGACAAGAAATTTATACAACCCTAAACTGTCTTGATGAACCCTTTTTTGGTCAAAAAATAACACCAGCTGAGGCTGAGATACTTCTTCGAGACATAGCCAATATTGACGAACAAAGCGCGGATTTTCAGGTTACTCCCAACAAGATAAAAATGAAGGATGATAAATTCATTAAGAAATATAGCGTTCTTCCATCTCAGCCATCACCATCGTCTTACACGTCCTTGCAGGGGCAATCAATGTTCTTCTCAAATGAAATCAATGAAAAAGAAGTCAAAATAGATAAACTTGAACTGACTATTCACGAATTTAATGAGAAATATCAAGGACATTTTTCGATAACCAAAAGAGACCGTTTTTGGGATGTACTAGACTTAAACTTAAACACTATTCAGGGTCATCTGTATTACTTAAACGGTGACTTAATTGAAACACCCTTTAGTGAAGGAAAATATGGCTTTATCAAACATCTCTTGAGTAATCCTATTACTGTTTTGGAGGCGCCATTCTGAGTGCAATATAAAAAAATCTCGGCATTAATCGATATGAATAGCTACAACCTGTGTAAATTTAATCACGTCCGGATTTGATAATACATAACGAATTGTTCTCGATATCTTTTTTGCTTCTTCTGGTGAAATATTTACGATGACATTATGCTCTCATAAAAGATATAAATAAAATTCCTGGAAATTTTTTCTTAGAATAAGGATATCCAAATGACTGTAAAATCTCAGGGCGGCCTAATGCGAGCCCTCGGCTTGGGTGCCTTAATTATATATGGCGTTGGGGATATACTCGGTGCTGGAATTTATGCCATTGTAGGAAAAATTGCAGGTCATGCTGGTCCATTGACCTGGCTTTCATTTTCTATAGCAATGGCTGTTGTCCTCCTCACGGCCCTCAGTTACAGCGAACTTGGCAGCCGTTTCCCTAAGAGTGGTGGCGTCTCAATTTATATTCAAGAGGCTTTCGGACGTAAATGGTTGTCCGTATTTGCCGGCTTGCTTCTCTTGAGTGCTACCATCTTCTCAATGTCAACTTTATCGCAAGCATTTGTAGGTTATCTCGGCGCTTTCGGATTACATTTACCTCATTGGTTTGGTGTCTCAAGTTTTCTTATCATTTTGCTCTTAATCAACATACGAGGGATTAAACAATCCTCAATAGCCAATATCGTGAGTACCGCAGTAGAAGTAAGTGGCTTACTGATTGTATTAGTATGTGGTTTTTGGTATTTATCAAAATCAAACAATCAATCTGTCATCACGCCACCAGCAGCTATGCCAAATATTAGAGATGTCTTTCAAGGTGCTGCACTGGCGTTCTTTGCTTTTACAGGTTTTGAAGATCTTGCGAATGTGGCAGAAGAGGTAATACATCCTGAAAAAAATTTACCGCGGGCGATACTTTCCTCTCTGGGAGTTGCTGGACTCTTCTATTTAGGAGTGAGCTGGATGGCGACCGCCATTATTCCAGGAAGTGAACTTAGCCAATCGGATGCGCCATTGCTCGCGGTGGTGAGCAAGTCTTATCCAGCTATGCCTACTTATTTATTTTCAATTATAGCCATTTTCGCTGTTTCCAATACAACATTATTAAATTACATAACGGCTTCACGTTTGCTCTATGGGATGTCCAAAACCGAGCTCCTGCCGAAATTTTTACAAACCGTTCATAGCAAGTATCACACGCCGTATATCGCTATTTTGGTGATATTTCCACTGGTGCTATTACTAGGATTAACAGGTACATTAGGAGAGCTTGCCGGTTCAACTAGCGCAATAGTCTTAACGGTATTTTCACTCAGTTGCATTGCGTTGATAAAAATTAAGTTTAAAAGAGACACGGATAAAACAAATTCTAAAATATTCCGAATTCCCCTGTTTGTTCCCTGGTTGGCTGTAGTATTAAACATGACTGCTATTGCATTCCTGCCTATTCGTAACATTATTCCGGCAGCCATTTTTATTGGTGTTGGGTTGATAATCAGTTGGGTAGCTACGAAAAACCTATCCACTTAACGATCGGGTTTTAATTATTGCTACAGAAACCAATTTTTAACGTCCATATACCAATCTATGAAGATATTTTACTAATTGGAATTTTTATATACAATGTTTGGTTTGTGTCATAAGCCCCCAATTTTCCAGCACGTAAATTAACCTGGATTGATGGAAATAATAATTTCGGTACAGCTTTATTAAAATCTTTCTTGTTGCGAGCATCAATAAATTCTTTTTCTGTTACAGAATCATTAATCATAGAATTATTTTTCTTTTGCTCCGCAACGGTTGATTCCCATGCGGGTTCTTGCCCATCTGGTGGATAATCGTGACAAGTGTAAATACGTGTTTGCTCCGGGAGTGCAAGGATTTTATGAATTGAGCGATATAGCGTTTCTGCACTGCCGCCAGGAAAATCAGCACGTGCAGTGCCAACATATGGCATGAATATTGTGTCTCCCACAAAAACTGCGCCATTAATATAATAGCTAACACTATCAGGAGTGTGGCCTGGAGTGTGAATGACTTTGACGTTTAAATTTCCAATTTTAAACTGTGCGCCATCAGAAAATAAAACATCAAATTGAGATCCATCTGATGGTGTGTCCGAGCCTGTATTAAAAATTGGAATCCAATAGGCTAACACTGTTTTTATGTTTTCACCGATACCAATTTTACCGCCCAGTTTATCTTTCAAATAGCTTGCAGCGGTTAAATGATCGGCATGCACATGTGTATCAAGAATCCATTCAACTTGTAATTTATTTGCTTTTATATAATCGATTACTCTATCCGCGGATTGAGATGACAGTTGTCCTGAATACAAATCAAAATCATGTACCGAGTCAATAATTGCACAATACCGAGTCTCTGGGTCACTCACAACATAGGTTACTGTTGATGTATTTGGATCAAAAAAAGATTCAATTTGCATAGTATTCCTTTTAATACATAAGTAAGAGCATATTACAAATAATAGACTAACAAGAATATCCGTATGGTTAAAATGAACAGTCATCATTTCATGGTTGACTAAAATTCAAGATGGCAAACATGCAGGCGAATGAATAAAATTCAAACTACTCAAATAATTCACGACCTCCCTTCCTGGAATATTTGGTTGCAATATTGCCCAGTTGCCGGATTTGGGGATTTATACTGTCCCCATCCCCAATAATCAGGTCCGTAAAAATAAGGACTTTTACAAATATCGGTGATCACAGAAATAGCTGCCTGCATGTAACGAAGTTGTGTGATGGCAGGCTCATAATTTGTTTCCAGTCTGAAATATGTGGGTGGATTTGCCGCGTTGTAATACTTCTTTTTGATTCAATACAAACGAAGGCGCGAGCCTAACTCTTTTTTCACTTCTGGCCATTCTCGTGCCAGGATACTAAAAACTACTGTATCAGTAATTAATCCATTATGGTGGATCATGTGTTCGCGTAAAAGCCCTTCTTCAATGGCACCAATTTTTTTTAAGATATTGTAAGAGCGTTTATTGCGGGGGTCTGCTGCAAGTTGAATGCGATTCATTTGCCAGGTTTCAAAGGCATTAAGAAATAATAACCATAAGGACTCGTGCAAAATTCTGCTACCCCAAGCAGCAGGAGTCAGCCAACTATATCCTACCTCAAGACGTTTATGTTCAACATCAATGTCGTAGTAAGAGTGCCCACCAACAACTGTCTGATCCGATTTTTTTCGGATTATGTAGGTCAGCTGGGTATGGTTTTGATGCTTTATAAGTGTATCTTGAAGCCATGCATCAAAAAATTGACCATATGCTCGCATCGGCATATAAGTCCAAATACATTCATGATTAGCTACCGAACGCAGTTCTTCACTATGTTGTATTGTTATAGGCTCAAGCTCTAGAGTATCTCCGCTGATAGCTTTTACATAAAATGATTTATTTTCAATCATAATAATTAGTATAATTTTCAGTTAAAAATTTTATATTCATAATCTATCATACTTACATCAAAAACCAGTATTTTCGTCTTGTGTCGATTAACTGGCCGTCATCTCATCAACTATATGGCTGAAATACCTCATTTTGAGGAGTAGCAGCCCTGCAAGTTAACGTTTTATCATTACAAGTAATGAGACCCAGACAAGGGGAGCCGGCTCCTAACATGGCGGGATCTATTAAATCGTACTTATAATCAAATGGTATTGAGTTTCCTGCACTGGAATACGCTGGTGCGTTTGCAGGCGGGTTCGCGCCATTTGTGTAATTTGAATACGTGTAACTCGAATTTGGTGAAATAACATTAATGCTGATACACCATCCTCGAACGTTTGGGTCATCACCAGGCCAGGAGCAACCCGGTAAAGAGCAGGGTGAAGATCCTACCGTATTTTTTATATAATAAATGCCACTATAAAGCATGTTATATAAATAATTTTGCCCAATCGGTAACGTTTGATTCGCTTTAAAAGCCACGGGTGAAACCACCGCTCCACCAACATTATCTCCCGACACAACGCCACCAAAACAAGCCGAGCAATCATTGATGTCAAAGCTTGCAATAAATAATCCTGAGACGATGATTGGTGCGCCTGAAAAATTCGTAAGACTAATATTTGATACATTAATACCATGCATATCATGGGCTGTCATTAATGCATAATCATTTGGGTCTTTATTCTCTGCGTGTGCCATCATCATCAATGAAAATCCACTCAGCATATACAGAAAATAATTTTTTATCTTAATCATGCCACTATCCTTGTCTTAAGAAAATGCTTGAATTTGTTGACTGGCGACTGTACACGTCAGTGTTTTATCATTACAAGAAATAGGGCCAAGATAACTATAGTTGTTTATCAAGTTGTAATTATAAGTCCCTGCACTTGATGCAGCCTCGGTTGAAGGTGGTACGTTGGCGGTATAGCCTGACGCGGTAGAAACAGGCGCTAAAGCACCTAAATAAATACACCAGTTATAGTCGGTTGTGTCACTTCCCCATGTACACCCGGGGAGTGCACATCCGGGAGGCGACGAAGGAATGATAATATTTTCATAATAAATTGCCTGGTAAATCATATTATATAAATAATTGCTGCCAAGGGCCGCTCTTCTTCCCGGGTTAATTACAGTGGGCATAACAAACGCACCTGCTGTTATATTGTTTGTAGCGGGATAAATCATGATGGCGTTATTGCAGCTCTGCCCTGGGGTGACATACGCATATTGACGCACATACAGTCCATAGGCAGTTACGGCTGAATTCCGATTGTTTTGTAAACTGATATTTGAGATTGATTCATGGCTATTTATCAGATCACGTGGGGTCATAAATGCAGGGGAATGCTTTTCAGCAAATGCCGGCGTCAAGTAATCAAAAAGAAAAAAAATTAACAAAAAAAGCTTTAATATCCTCATGATAGCATCCCTTTTATCGTAGCGTTTGATAGGATACACTGTTGCCAATAAAATGAAAGGACTCCCGTAAGATGCCCATGTTTAATCACCGAAATCTATGGCCTGTATATGTTTCTCTTTTTTCCCTGTCAGCTTCTGTATGGGCAAATACCCTCCCCTGGCAAGGCCCTTACGCAGGCGTATACCTGGGTGGTGGTTTTGGTAATAATAATATTTCTACAAATGCGGGCAGCGTGACCAACTCTTCTTTTTTTACCACTTCAGCTGATATAAATGCCGTCAATCAGGCCGGTACATGGTGGAAAGAAACCAGCACAGTGATTGTTGGCCTCCAGGCAGGCCATGATTGGATTTGGAAACAAATGGTCTATGGCGCGGCTTTAGATTATGGCGCTTTGTCATTGAGTTCGTCCACTAGGTCGTACAACAACTATCCTGATAATTCCGATCAATATTCAGTTAACACCTCCGTGCGTTCCAATTGGTTACTCACACTTCGTGGTAGAGTGGGCTATCAAAAGATGCTGAAGTCCTCTACCCTTTTTTACCTTACGGGAGGAATGGCTATAACACGTCTTGAGGTGAGCAATAGTTTTATTGATAATTCATATTTAGTGGGAATGAGTAGAAATGAGGCGGTTCAGAATCAAATTGGTTGGGCAGCAGGTGGGGGCATTGACGTTGCGGCATTTAATCATGTAACCGTAAATATTGAATATTTATACATTGGCATCCCATCGATAAAAACAATCAGCTCGATTACCAATACACAAGGGGGCTTTGGTATACCAGTTCAATCAATGAATAACGCTCTTTCCACCACTGCAAATTTTTATGCAAATATATTTAAAATCGGATTAAACTATCGATTTGATGAGTAATAGGGTTAAGAGCAAGATGGCTTCGTGCATAACGGCTAGTCATTAGGTAAATCGATTTTAATTTTAGAGCCGAGAGCAAGTCGCAGGGCATTTACAATTGCAAGAATATCAATACATTCCTGAAGAATTGCCCCGGTTACGGGGTTTATAAAACCCGTTGCGGCAAATCCCATCCCGATAATACTCAAAAGCATTCCGCCAATCGCGCTTTGTGCTGCAATATTTCGTGTGTTTATACTTAAATGAAGCAACTCATCCACTTTACTTAATGTGTTTTCCATAATGACCGCGCCTGCGGCTTCAGCAGTAACATTACTATGCTGCCCAAAAGCAATGCCCACTGTAGCTGCTGTTAAAGCAGGGGCATCATTAATCCCATCACCCATAAAAACAGTTGGTGCTATTTTTCTTTCACGACGCACAATAGCCAATTTTTGCTCAGGGCTTTGAGAGGCATATATTTCGGTGAACGGCATTAGCTCAGCGAGATACTTGACCTCCGATTCACGATCTCCCGAGACTAACATAATTTTTTTGAATTGATGCGCTGGCATTAAATGGCTTATAAATGATTTACTTTCAACCCTTGGGGCATCATGAAAGTGTAATGACGCAGCATATTGATTATCCAGCAAAATGATACATTCCAAACCTGGAGATACAGGAGGCAATAATGATTGGTTTTCAGGTGTGATTTCCAATAATTTTTTTCGACTCGTCACTTGTACTTTGCGGTGATTAACGATACCGTTTAAACCCTCTCCTGGTTTCTCCGATACATGAGTTGACTCCATTAAATCAATATGCAGCTCCTGAGTTGCATTTATTACAGCGCTTGCAAGAGGATGCTTTGAATATCGCTCAAGGCTACCCACGTACTGCAGTATTTGTTCTTTTGTATAGTGATTCATCGTATACACTTCTGTCAGAATAGGTTTTCCATAAGTAAGCGTCCCTGTTTTGTCAAAGATTGCCGTTTTACAGGTAGGTAATTGTTCAAGAACAGCAGGATCTTTTATAATTATGGCTTGTTTCGCAGCTCGAGAAATTGCACTAATGATGGTAACAGGAATGGCTATCAATAATGGACAAGGTGTTGCAATCACTAGCACCGAAAGGAAGCGAACAGCATCATTTGTAAAAAACCACGTGCCGGCTGCAAACAACAGTGCGATTGGCGCAAATATAGCGCCAATTTGATCAGCTAAACGACGAATTGATGGACGCTTTTGTTCAGCCTCTTCCAATACCTTCACAATAACCGAATACCTTGAGTCTCTCGTAAGCCTCGTTGCTCTAATAATTAGGAGCGATTCTCCGTTGATAGCACCAGACAAAACCATCGCACCGGGTGCCTTGGATATTTGATAAGGTTCTCCCGTAAGATAAGACTCATCCATGGAACCATTGCCTTCAATTACAATACCATCTACAGGACAGGTTTCATGGGGATAAATAACAATTTCATCATTAATAGTAATTTCGATTAATGGAATATCTTCAATTTGATGATTAATCTTCCGGTGGGCAATCGTAGGCATCCTTTCTACTAGTGCTAATAATACAGCAGATGCTTTACGTAAAGCGTAGCGCTCTAATGTTTGGCCACTGGCTAACATCAGAATAATTAACGATGCAGCCAAATATTCGTGTAAAATGACGCCGGTGACCAATGCCATTGCAGCAAGTATATCCGCGCCAAAATTCCCTTTCAGCAATTTTAAAATAACTTGCAAAAATAAGGGTACTCCTCCAACTACAATTAAAAACAATAGAGGAAAATTAGCAAAAGAAGTATTTAAATCAATCAAGATAAGATAGATGCTAATAGCAATGAGTGATAGAAAGGCAATAAAAAATTGCCATTTCGCTTTTAAAAAATTAAACAAGATAGTCATCAGATAGTTATTATCTCCATTTTCAACGAGAAGTCTCGAATAAAATTGTAATATGATGAGTATAGATTTAATTTAACTATATATGCGATATACGACATGGATGAGAACTGATGACTAATTTGTCAATCGAAGAGGATGGGGTACTTCGTGCAATTGTTGAAGAATTAACAAACAAATACGACTGCCACACCATCATATTATATGGATCCAGAGCGAGAGGGGATCACACGTCAACAAGCGACTATGATGTCGCCGGGATATCTTCATCTGGAAAAAAACAGCGAATCGCAAGATTTGATAGTACCAATAACGTTTATCATGATATTTTTATTTACGCTGAAAATGATTTTTCCAAACTGGAAGATGAGCACTTAAACATGGCCGACGGTAAAGTTATTATTGAAGCCAATGATTTCGGTAAAAATTTGTTATTAAAATTAAAATTCATCTCAGAGACACCCTCTTCTGTTAGCGAAAACGAAATACACGCTCGTAAAGTCTGGTATAAAAAAATGGCCTCGCGCGCGGCTGTAGGTGACCTGGAAGGCAAGTATCGTCACATCTGGGCTATTTTTGAAATACTGGAAGATTATTTTATATTTAGAGGGCGCCGTTACCAAGGCCCTAAAAAAGCTTTCCAATATTTGGCACAACAGGATAAAAAAACATTATTACTATTTGATAAAGTCCTAAAAAATACGAACGATATTAGTGCGCTTGAGACGCTTATTGAACGGGTTACCGAAAATTGTAATTAATGCTTTAATGCAAGGCTATAAACTGCCGTTAACTGTTCAAAATACTTTGCATCAACCCCATCATCCAAAGCCCACGCCCATGCAAGAACTGCTTGCACAAAGCACCAGTCACGAATTTTTTTAGATGGTAGCTCAAGGATTTCTGCAAATCGATTAATGCGGTAGCTAATAATCTCATGGGCATTCTCCAGTGTCAGCAGTTCTGGCATGGGGTTTCGGATGAAGGCGGCTACTTCGTAAACAGGGTCGCCAAGTACGCCTTTGGGATCAATTACCACCCACTGGTCACCATGATTTAATATATTTTCATGATGCAGATCACCGTGAAGCAAGACTTTTTCAGAGGAGGCTTGCAGCAAATTATCCCGGAGCTGTCTTGCTTGCTCGAGATATGACCTGGGTATTTTCCAATTGTTATCTAATACACTAAGCCAATTACTGATAGTTGGAAAGGCGGAACCTTCAGGTATAGGTGCCTTGTGTAATGCCTGTATGCGTTCACAGGTGATGCGAATTGCCTCATCGTCTTGTGTTGGGAAATAGCTTTTCAATGAAAACCCAGGCATACAGCGCTCCAATAACAGCATACCTTCATCTGCTGCAAGCACCCTAATAGCCCCAAATCCTGCGAAAGCTTTAAGCGCACGGGCTTCTTTTTTTAACCCGTCACTATCAAGGCCAAGTTTCACGATAACAGGATTGGAATCTTGATAGGCAGAAAGCACATAGTTATAGCTTAAATTTTGAAGGGGCTTTAAATCAGATAATCCATATGTTTTTGCTAATTGGGTTATTAATTCCGGCAAGGCATCCAGCCACTCTTTGCCCTCTTTACCATATAAATTAATGATATTGTTTTTTAATACGCGCATTTTATATTTTTAATGAATCGTCATTATTTTCGGGCTCATCCATTTTTTTAATCTCTTTTAATTCCGATTTAAAATGCTCCATATTTTTTAGCATTTCAGCTCTTGTTTCCGATTGAAGTGCCGCTTTTGTTGTGGCGATACCTTTATTTATCCATTCCTTTGTACGACCTAATGTTGGTATGAGTAAAATAATGCCTGCGAGAGACTTCATCAAACCACCCAAGACCTGTAAAGCGGGATATTTGATGCTTAATTTCTCAGCGAGTATATTGTAATTTTCTGTATCAGCTTTTGTGGGATTCTTGAAAACAAGATCGGAGGTACGTGTAACTGTTTCTAACAATAGACGTTGCCCACTTACTTTTATATTACTCTGTTCTTCTACCAAATTTATTATCTGCACGCCTTTTTCAATAGCCTTTTTTCTATAGTCATCAAAGGCAGGATTGTGTTTAGCAATATCAAGCTCTTTTTTTACTTGTTGTATACGTAATGCCAATAAGGCCTCCACGCGCGCATGAGGGCAATTAGCGTCACGCCATTGAATTATCCACGCCTGTTCTGGGTTGCCTTTAAGTTTTTCGTAATTATCATTTGCATTTATATAAACATCAATTGCATTCCAAATCAGTTTTAAGTGATGATTCATGCCTCGTGCTTTAACCATGGCAGGTGCTGCGTGTAATGCACGTTCAAATTCTTCTCTACTTAAGGGATGTTGTTCTTCGATAGACTTCATCAGATTGTAGTAAGCTGAAGAAACCCCGCCCCTGTCAATCGCATCTTTGCAGGAGAAATTAATACTTTGAGGCTCAAGCGTTTTAATAATGTGATTAGGCAGTTCAAATTTAATAAAATGAAACCATACGGCCTGACGCTCGGCGCTTGATAAATCCCTATTTGATTTAATGCCTAACGCTTTAAAGCTTGCCTTCAATAATCGACTTAGATGGGCTTTCTCGCTTTCCTTATCATAAAATCCTCTTCCATCTTTAAAAATTTCTTTACGGATTTTACTACTAATATAAAAATCCTTTTCCACACGTTCTGCAGCCGGATCCTCGGCTGCAATTTGTAAAAACTCGTTATAAACTTTCTGATAAGAATGACTGTCGTTAGTTTTTATAAATTCTGATTGATGCATCAACCCTTTATCAGCTGGTAACGTTATTACCGCAATATTACTATGGCGGTTTTCAAGTTCGTGCAAGGTTTTGCTTAATGCACGCTCTTTAGTACCCTCCATGTCTTTTCTGTCAAGACCTAAATTGTTGATATAGACATGGGTAATTTTGCTGTTGTCCTGGTATGGGTTGGTTGATGGGGCGCCCTCCTGAACTCTTAACCAACGCTCAAACAACGGGCTGACTCGTTCAATTCCTTTATCACGCTGACCCTGTGTGCCAAAACGATATTCTTTAAGAGTAGAATTTTTATTGTAATCATACGTGCGTCGTGTCGCCAGGCTTGTTGTATGTTGCGGTTTGAAATCATCCGCTATCATTGCCGTAAAGCGCCCGTAGGCAGAGCCCGCCTGGGCAGGTGATTGAGTTTCTATATTGACCGCTTCTCCACTATCTTTTAATAGCGAAGAAATCCCTTTTTCAATGTCAACCGCAATCGGCGTATGCTCCATAGGAATTTGTTGAATAGCATTAAAGGTATGTTCCAAAATACCGTTTTCATTGGCATAAACAGAAAAAATAAAGTGATCCAATTTGGTGAGTTTATCGTATATTTCTTGTTCATTTTGCGGCGATGCTACTCTTTTGGCTTCATTCAAAAGACCCACATAGTCCCGGTTTCCGCTATTTAATTCAAGGAAGTTTTTGCTGGCTGCAATATGCGCACGTTTCTCTATAAGCCGCGCACGCTCTTCATCAAAAAGCGTGTCAATGTTATTTTCAAGCACTGAAAAAAATTGAGTATAAAGATCAGAATAGGGAAATTTCGGATCATAGGCTTCCTGTTTATGGACCGTCTCAAGTTTTTTCCCTAATGCAGGAGCCAATTTTTCCATCCCTTCTAAAACGGAAGGCGGGATTTTATCCTTAAGAGCTTGAAGATAAGCAAAACAATTACGATTGTGCAAGCTTGCACTGGTTAATTGTTCAACGCCTATAGAATTAGCTGACATTTTGGCTCACCGTTCGCTGTATAAATTTATTTTAGACCTAAATACTTAAGTTAGTATGCTTTAAACCAAAGTTATTGAACAGTATACATTTTTTTTAACCACTAGCCATACTACTCTGCGCATTTTGCATACAACCCAGCCACCAATCTGTCTAAATGAGTGTCACGGATCATTTAATCACTATCTATATCAGCTTCTAATGCGACCAACTCCAACCCTTCTATTTCTTGTAATGATTGTCCGGCTATCCCTTGTAAATCGCCATACATGCCAACAGTTGCTTGCATGACTCGCTCAATTTGCTCATGGCGCTTAGCCCACTGTTTCATTATGGCTTTGCGTTCTTTATCAAGATCCGTTTGCATTGATGAAAAGGCTTCAACAATGGCTTCTACCCGTTGGCGAAAACGCGGCCCCGTTAAATATTGATACACCATTTCGGTTTTTGTTTGCTGCCCTTCAGAGGATTTTCTTGCCAGGGAAATCTCAAGAAGCGTTTGACGAAGTACCATTGCCACAGGGAAAGCGGCTCTTGGATGCGTCACCCACACGCCACTGATTTGCTCAAATGTCTCGACCCCTGCTGGTAATACCTGACTGACAATTACTGAGATTTCAGCCTTTGCATTGCGTTGATCTTCCCGAAGCTTTGTTAACCAACCCTCACTCCAGTTTTTGGTGCGTTTTGATTCCCACAAAATGGTACCGCATAATTGACCACTCGCGCTAAATACTCGCTGTAATACATCCCCGCCAAACTCGCCTTTTGGCACAGGATCAATAATATCAAAGGGAAATTTGACTTGAAGCATTGATTCAAGGATTAACTCCTGGACTTCACCTTGCAACTGTTGTGACCCTTGTTCGGCTTTTCGTTTAAGCTCTTCAATTTGCTTTTGCATGGATGAAATTGTTTGCTCTTTTTCTTTAACCTTTAAACCAAGAGACTCTTCTGCTTCTCGCTGGGCTTTTACTCGCGTTTCTTCAAGCCCTTCTTGTATTCTCTTTTCAACGGTGAGATTTAACTCTCTCTTAGCATCATCAAGCTCTCGTTGCTGCTTGATTAAATCAGCTTGAGCGGCTTGTGCTTCAGCAAGTTTTTGTTCCCGTGCTTTAAGAATGGCATTTAGCTCTGAGACTTCTTTGTTTTTATTCTCCAGTTCATCACCAATGGCGAGTTTCGCTTTACGTGCTTCATCAGACGCAATAAACGCGCGCTCTTTTTTTAGCTGTACCTGTACTTTATTAACCACTTCTTCGTCAAGCTTTCGTGCCGCTTCCTTTACTTCGGTTTCTTTAATCTCGAGCGCCAAAGCGCGCTGTAGAATTTCATGGTCTTTTTCCGCAAGCTTTTGTTCGAACTGAATTTTGGTTGACTCGATTAATGGAGCCGCCAGGGACTCCGTTAATTTAACGGCTGTTTTGCAGTTTGGACAGGTAATTGTTGGCTCAGACATCATCATTCACTAGTATGTATTTATGTCTGGATAATAGCTTAATTAGCCGAGAATTTTTAGTGCCCCGTTATTTCATTCATATCTTTGGGAAAATCAGGCAGGCAAGGCTATTGAGTAGTTATACCCGCAAATAGCGCACGAATTTCTTCAGGAGCCGATAATAAGGCTTCTTTTTTTTGTCGAGATAAAGACTTTATATAACGTTCAAGGCGCATGGCATCACTTTTTTGCCCCTCAACGGACCAACTGTGTGCGATTTTCAAGGGTTTAAAACTGCGTGTATATTTGCATTTACCCGCTAAATGATCTTGATAACGCCGCGCCAAATCGGTGGTATAACCCGTATAATAGGTGTTATTTTGGCAGTAAAGCATATAAACAACATATTGAGCCATTAGTTTCTCTTAATAATGTTAGGGGGTAATATTTTCTACCTGATGAAGGGCTACTTCCCCTACCCCCTCGACGATTAAGGTTACGCCTTCGCCTTTTTGGCTCAAACTTACGCTATCGATATTAGCGGCAATACGGGTTTTTAAAATAATATCACGACCCTTATATAAACCTTTAACGTTTATACCATATTTTCCCAGGGGCATGCGCTCATTCTTTTGATTTAAACCATCCCAGATAAATTCAATAAAAGGCGCGCATTGTTCCTTGAAGAAAAGTCGTCGTATTTTTTCATGGGTTTCTGAATATAGAGTAATGGTAAATTGCGTAATACTCGCAGGGATATCGATTAATACCGGCGAGGCACCTTCTCTATTTAACATTATCATATCACTGCAAACCATTACTTTACGGCCAACAAACGCTGAGGCTTGTAAAGCCTGATTTGATTGTAATGAATAAGCTAAATGCTTGATTGAATCCCGCATCCGACTATCAGTATTAGCAAATGGATCTAAAAAATCTCCATTATTTTTTAACATCATTAATAACTCCCTTTGCATTATCAATCCTGCTAATGCAATTGCTATGCCATTTACTCATTTTTTAGTAAAATGAATAAATTTCCTTTCATTAAGTTGTATTTCTAATGAATAACCTTAACGATCTACCCCAAGATGCTATTTCAACTGTCAAAGATTATCTACTTAGTCTTCAACTCACTATTTGTAACGACCTTGAATCAATAGACGGGCGCGGCCAATTCCAGGATGACTCCTGGGTGAGGCCTTTGGGTGGCGGCGGTTTAACTCGCGTTTTACAAAATGGCGCGGTTTTTGAGAAAGCAGGCGTTAATTTTTCTCATGTGTCAGGCCAGCAATTACCCCCTTCGGCCAGTGCTCATCGCCCGGAATTAGCAGGCTGTACGTTTGATGCGTTAGGTGTTTCTCTCGTTATTCATCCGCTTAACCCGTTTGTTCCTACCACCCATGCCAATGTACGTTTCTTTATTGCTAAAAAAGAAGCGCAAGCGCCTGTCTGGTGGTTTGGAGGCGGTTTTGATTTAACGCCTTATTATGGATTTGTTGAAGACTGCAAACATTGGCATCAAACGGCAAGAGCTGCCTGCATGCCATTTGGTGAGGACATTTATCCTCGTTTTAAAGAGTGGTGTGATAAATATTTTTATCTAAAGCATCGCAATGAAGCACGTGGAATAGGCGGTTTGTTTTTTGATGATTTCAATGAAGGTGGCTTTGAAAATAGCTTCGCCCTGATGAAAAGTATTGGTGATCATTTTATTAATGCCTACCAGCCAATTGTCATGAAAAGAAAAATGCTACCTTTTAGTACAAAAGAAAAAGAGTTTCAACTCTATCGTCGCGGCCGCTACGTAGAGTTTAATTTAGTCTATGACAGAGGAACTCTTTTTGGTCTTCAATCTGGCGGGCGCACTGAGTCTATTCTCATGTCGCTGCCGCCCGAAGTCCATTGGCACTATAACTGGGAGCCTCAACCAAAAAGTGCGGAAGCACAATTGTATACGGATTTTCTACCGATAAAAGATTGGCTTCTCGATTAGGGCTTTAAGTGTCTAATCGTTAATAGTAAACACCATAATGCGATTGCCGCGATAGCGTTGGATATGGCCATCACCATAAAAACCGCGGCAATACTCAGTTTTAACTGTAGCATTATCATAACCATCACGCTTCCAATCACCATCGACAAAGCACTATAAATATTATTTGCAGCTATTGTTCGTGCACGCCTGTCATCATCCCCTGTAACCTGGAGATAGGTATAAAGCGGAACGACGAATAACCCCCCACAAAAGGAAAAAAGGAAGAAATCAAGCGTAATGCGCCAATGTGCAAACGTTGATAAATAATGGGATAAATCTAATAAAGGCAACTCCAGGTAGAGCTGGGGTTTTGGCGTAGCCCAATAGAGATCCATAGCAAAAATCGATAAAAAAAGCATGGAGAGAGGAACAAAGCGTAAAGTAATCTGCCCGGCCAACAGACGGCTTATTGTCAATGATCCAGCCGCGATACCAATCGAAAACAAAGCGAGAAAAAGCGCAAAAACGGACGTATCAGCACCCAAAACATAATGGGTGTAATCAGGTAACTTAGTAAGCATTATGGCGCCAATTAGCCAAAACCAGGAAATAGCGAGAATAGCGGGAAATACTTGGCGATTATTAATAACATTTTTGATCATGCTTATGGTCGCATGCCAGACATGCCAGTCCACATCAAACGTCTGTGACCTGGCGGGAGCGGCTGGAATAAACAAACTGGTAACAAAACCAATAACGGCGGCTAAATTTATTAATACAATGGCATATGTAACGTGCGCTCTGGTATTGCCAATGGCCAAGGTGCCTAAAATCGTTCCCAAGAGTATTGCAATAAACGTGCTTGCTTCGATTAACCCGGTTGCATTTAATAAATAATTACGAGGCAGATGATCAGGCAAAATGGCATATTTAATAGGGCCAAAAAAAGTGGAGTGCACACCCATGCCCGTTAAGGTAACCATCATAAGGACTATACTACCCTTCGTTAAGGCAAAACTTCCGAGTACCATAAGCAATATTTCAGCCCCTTTAACCCAACGCGTTAAAACGGCCTTGTCATATTTGTCTGCAAGCTGTCCTGCTGTAGCGGAAAAAAGAAAAAAAGGTAATGTAAAAAGGGCACCGGCTAAAGCCTGGTAGTGTTCAGATTGAGTTTGAGTACTGCTCAGGTGGTAACTTATTAGTGTTAACATAGCGAATTTGAAGGCATTATCGTTAAATGCTCCAAAAAACTGGGTCAAAAATAGAGGCAAAAAAGTCCTTCTTTTTAATAGAAAATTCATGAACAATGCCTTATGTTTATCATTAAATGAACTCCTTCACTGCTTTGCAGCTACATTAACTAGCTGGTCAAATAAATAAAATTTATAATTTTACTCTCAAAGTGATTTATTTAGGAACAAATACATACCTTTATATACAACTTTTGCTGTAATTCACGGCGTCGTTATTGTAATAGAAATCGCAACTTTATCCTCTCTTTTTTTTGGAATTGGGCGATATGAAGATAAAAGCGAAGGAGGGTATTCCACGAATACCCGAAGAACCCTGCGAAATGCCATTAAGTAGCCCTTCAGGGCGAACAGGGTACGGTAGAGACATGGAGATTTCCAGGATGAAGGTTTCGAGTGAAGACTGTTATATTGGAATAAAAGAACTACCCTTCATTCGTTCCAGCGCAGCCTTCAGGGATTAACGGACAGCTGAGTGCCTGTTTTTTGACATCAAAAACCAGCTTTCCTTCATGATAATTAGGGTTAATAACAATTTCGCCAACACAGTTCAACAACGCTTCCTTGTTGCTGCCCAACATTAAGAAATTACCCTGTTTTAACGCCGTTGGCAGTGTAACCATACTTTTAAGACCCATGGGTGCAGTTTTTAGTGTTCTTTCACCGGGTATTATATAATTGATAAACACATCAATTTTTTGCCCCTTTAAAATGGCAGTTGGCTCCAGCGCCTCCAAATGTCCATCACCGCAGCGCCAAAAGCTTTTATACTCGTCTGCATAGGCGGTTACAGCAAGAAAAAACAATCCAATAATTGCAAATAAAATTTTCACTTTTTTCTCCGACAATTACTTCTGCCCTAGTCCACCATGGCTCTTTTACTTAATGATACAATAATTTTTTCGAGGCTATGCTGATGAGGTTTAGTCTGCTCGGTAATTGCGTTAGTGCGTTGCTGGCAATAATCTTTTACTTCTTTATCCGGCAAAATATAAAAAATATTCTTCTCGACATCGCGGATAATCAGCTCGGCAACATCTTCAGGAGGCCTACTTCTGGCAATTAAATCCGTTACCATGTGGTGCAATTTATTACTATGAAGGGGAGCCGAGCTTGCTAATAATTGGGTATTAGCAAAAGAGGGGCAAACGACAGAGACGTCAACTGGCTTATCCATGCGTTGCAAATCAAAATGAAGTGATTCCGAGAGTGCGACAATAGCATGCTTGGACATCGCATAAGCAGACATTTGGGAGCCGCTACACAAACCGTAAAAACTGGCCATATTAATAATATGCGAACGATGCTTTTGTTTAAACATAAAAGGCAGAAATGCATGTATCCCATGGATTACGCCATAAAGATTCACATCCATAACTTTGCGGATATGCTCGCTGGTCAACTCCCATACAGGCGCTAAATGGCCGCTTATCCCGGCATTATTGAATAACCAGTCAACACGATTAAAACGCTCAATTGTTTGCTTTGCCAAATGCCTGAGGCTGTCTGGTTTTGTTACATCACAAACCACACCCATTACGGTGACTTCATCTTGAGCACTGAGTTGCTCAACCTTGTCGCATAAGGTAGTGATAGCATTATCAGCCATTACAACATGAATGCCGCGCTGGATACAGATTTCAGCCAATGCCAATCCAATGCCGCTGGCAGCACCAGTAATGACAGCAACGCGTTTTTCAGATTCCATTCTAGTCCCCCAAAGTGGTAATTTGTTGATTGCGGCCATCCTCTGCCCTTAAAGCAGCATATTGAGTAGTATTGATGCAACCGAAATCAAAAAAAACATAGCTGCTTCCTGCAGCTTCATCAATTTATATATTCTTATCATACCATAAAGCAGTTCTTATTCGTAAGACGCTCAGATAAAAACGCGCCTACAATTTTGATTAACATAGAGCCATCAGGGTGTATAGTGCAGAGTTTTTGTAACAAGCCAGATACATGTTACCTGGCTTGCCTAATTCTTACTGTTCGCTGGCTACTGATACATCTTGAGCTTTAAAGCCTTTAGGGCCTTTATCAAGTATGTAGGTAACGGGATCATTTTCGTGCAATGTTTTAAAGCCACTACCCTGGATGTCTTTATAATGGACAAATATATCATCGCCATGCTGATTAACAATAAATCCAAATCCCTTTTTTTCATTAAACCACTTTACATGGCCAGTTTCTCTCTCAGACATCAATTTCCCCTTTTGTCTATGCTTGCCTAGCTATTGTCATCTAAAACGATATAACGTAATTATTATTCATTATGTGTATTTGACATCAATTTCAAAGAAGGTTGCTCTAATCTCGTCAAATTTGCGCTAGAATGACTCCTTTATATGCTTAATTTAACTTAAAGCAGTTTGATTAGCATAGCAGTTTTTTATTGATTGTTAAGGGTTTTTTTTAAAAACATGAGGGAAAATATCTTTGCGAAGATATCCATTCCCATTACAGGAGATTTTTGTGTTAACTGATTTACCAAACTCATTAGCTGACCTTTCCAAAAAAGCATTCATCGAACTTGCTCTATCCTCCGGTGTGTTAAAATTTGGCGATTTCACCTTGAAATCGGGAAGACAAAGCCCTTATTTCTTTAATGCGGGTTTATTCTATGAAGGAGCCGCATTACGAAAATTGGGACAATTTTATGCAAACATACTTATTCAAAATAAAATTGATTGTAAGCATCTGTTTGGCCCGGCCTATAAAGGGTTACCTCTCGCCACCGCCACCGCAATTGCACTGGCAGAAAGAGGCGTTGATGTCTCCGTTACCTTTAATCGCAAAGAAGCTAAAACACATGGCGAGGGAGGTGAATTAATTGGCTCACCTCTCACTGGCAATACGGTGATTATCGACGATGTGATCACGGCCGGAACTGCCTTTCGTGAAGCTCAAACACACATAAAAAGTAATGGAGGGACCCTCACCACCGTGATTATTGCACTAAACCGATGCGAACGCGGCCTAACGACTCACTCAACCCTGGCAGAGATTGAAGCTCAGGGCATTAAGGTTTTATCACTAATTACACTTTATGATTTAATCGACTACCTGAAAAAAACAGGCTCGCAAAATGAATTGGAACGTTTGCAGGCCTATCAGTTGGAATATGGCGTATAACGTTGGGAAGATGCGTAAGATAAATTGGTAATAAGGGTTACATCCGGCCTTTCAGGACACGTCATCCAGAGTGGATGACGTGCTGGGAGTATAAACACCTGCCTTTATGAGCACGAAGTGCCGCCTTTAGAATTAAAAACCAGCTATATCAACCGTTTTTATTTTCAAATTTAAAGGCTTGTGATGTCGCTCTATAGTAATAGTAATGCCATCGCCAACGGGGATATTATTCAAGAGATTATAAAGAACATCATAATTATCAACCGGGTGGCCATTTACCGCGACCAGGACATCTCCAACATTAAGCCTTCCCCTGCTGTCTCTGAAGGTTCCACGCAGTTTCGCTTGAGCGGCTGGCGTATGTGGAATTACATCTGCTATTAAAATACCCTTGTTAACCCCAAGACGAGCTGCAACCCCAGGCTCCACGCGTCGAATACCAATGCCCGCCAATACAACACGACCATTTTTAATAAGCTGAGGTACAATGCGCTCGATGTCATCAGAAGGCACGGCGAAGCCAATACCGGCTGATGAGCCTGTATTCGAATAAATTGCCGTGTTTAAACCAATTAATCGTCCTTTACTATCTAACAACGGACCGCCTGAATTACCAGGATTAACCGCCGCATCTGTTTGAATCATCTCACGAATGGTAACACCACCGGCCCCGGGTACTTGTCGACCCAAAGCTGAAATAACACCGATTGTTAAGGAGTGATCCAAACCAAAAGGATTACCTATTGCGAGCGCCTTTTGCCCAACCAGTAAATCCCTGCTGTGAATTAACTCAAAAGGAACATAAGATTTTAATAATGCGAGTGCTTTTGGTGAAGTAATAGCAAGAACTGCGATATCTTTTCTGGGTTCAGCACCTATTACTTTTGCAGGAACAGTTACTTTGCCAATACTGATTGCCAAATCATCAGCGCCTTTAATAACATGATAATTAGTGACAATATGCCCTTTTTCATCCCAAATAATACCAGATCCTGCGCCAGCGATAATGTGCTTTTTAATATGGGCTTGGTTTATCGTGGCAAGCCGATGAACATACACGACTTTTGGGGAAAATTTTTGAAATATTTCGACATTATTTCGTTCGTTAGGTAATAACTCATCCAGTGTGCCTGAGAAAGCCTGGCTCGCGCACAAACTAAAAAAACAGGCGAACAAACTTTTCCATAATTTATTTTGCATAATTTTCTCCATACTTAAAATTCCAGAATGGGCGAATTATGCACAACTTTGCGCTAATTTACAACAAATATTTCACGATCAGAACAAATTGCGATCGTGAAATACTGTTTTTTATCGTTAAATTTCTATTTTACCAAACGCTCCACGGAAAGCCTCTGAAGGATTTTTTTCCACCTCTTTGTCCTTATTATCCATAATATCATCGCCATCCTCATTGCCATTAATATCCTTTTCGGCATCGCTAACCTTTTCACGGGATTGAGCCTCCTCTTGAACAACTTCAGGTGAAATCCCTTTGGATATTTTAAAAAATGCGGCTAAAAACTGGATTGGAGCCAATAATATCGACTTAAAGGTCTGCGAACTGGCATCCAGACTACTATGAGCAAATTTCGCGGTATTATCATTATGACGTTGGTAAATTTTCTCAAGCATACCGGTATGTTTCTGATAAACCACATCCAATTGCTCATTACGACGTTTTTCCTGATCAAGAAGATAATCCTGAAACTCGACGTGTGAGTCCCAAAGATTGGCACGTCGCTCCTGAAGCTGTTCGATTTCCTTATTATAAAATTTAATCTCGTTATCAATTTCCTCTTTTAACTTATCGCAAATCGCTTTGCGCGCAGGAGGCTGATCGCCGTTTATAATGGCGGAAGATTCTTTAATCGCCGCAAGGGCGTACCGCTGAATCAGTTCAGATTTTTTATTAAAATTTTCTTCAATTTTTTGATCAAGATATTGTATGGCATCTTTGTTCGCGCCAAGAACCTGGTAATGAGAATCAAACCGTTTATTGTTGGACATCTCAAGACGAAGCTTGCTCAACTCTTCTGCTTCCTTTGCGATAGCATTCTGTTGTGCCTTGTCATTCAAAGCCTTATCGCGGCTCAATAATAGCTGGCGTACAAATGCTGCCAAGGTGACTGCCACCCCAAAAACAGCCGCACAAATGATAGCGATAGTGACTGGTTCCATAGCCAATACTCCTAATGCAAGTGGATCAATTGAGTGTGAATATCAACAGCAAAATAACGAGTGAATGCCTGGTAAGAATCAACTGCTGGCCACTGCTCAGCATTGTCACACATACGCTGCATTTCTGCTTCAAAAATTGGCTGATAACATTGCTTCAAAAAGAGTTTTATTTCAGATAAATTCTTGAAATTTTTCACTATAACCGTGGAGTTTTCAGCCAGATGCGATAAATTTACCTGCTCTAAAATAATGCCCAGATCGTTGTCTTCAATCGTTGCAGATTTTAACCACTGCAGTAACACCGAACGCGGGTTAATCCGTAACAATTGTGCACCTTCAGCCAGTGAATTTTCGAGCAACACGATGTGTGAATGAAGTTCAAATTTAAAACAACACAAGAAATCAAGAAAACTTCCTTCTATTTCATTACGTGCATTGGCTCCGAGCCAGCGGCAAATTTCGTGTCTGAACATGAACGCAAAATGACGTTCTATTTCATTTAAAGTTTCTTCATCATTCTTTTGCTTTGGAATCACATACGCAGTACAATCAGTCTGCAGCAACCGCAAATCAGGTAAATCTATATCGGGTACTTGTGATGCCAGAAATGATGAAAAGACAGAGGTTGGTTTGAGAATAATAACTTCCCATTGACTTTGTTGCATGACGTTCTCCCTGTTTTTAATTGACTCATCCTGAGCACAACTGAAAAGCTAAATCAACGTCTAAATCTTCTGCCTTTTTTAAAAGGTAGACTATCAGATTAAACCTCCCTTTCACGAATAGCAATAGAATTTACTTGATTTTTTTTTACGTTTACAAGTAAATCTTGACTTGTTTTTTCTAAACGCTATGCTTGCCTTTTATTTCCACCAGATTACTCATGAAATTTCTTAGAAAACTGCTGGTTTCCTTTTTAGCGATAACTCTATTCCTTACCGCGGCTCTCTGGATTCTCGCACACACGATAAATCCTGAAGTATTAAGAGAATATGTCAGTAATCAGCTAACAGCGTTTACCTCAGAACCCAGTCGAATTGAAGGCGATATTACCTGGAAAATTTTCCCTACCCCTGGTATTAAAATATCATCGGTCCAGATTGGCGATGAAAAAAATAATTCTTATTATTCATTAACACTCAAGAGTCTCATTTTAAAATTAAAAATAATGCCGCTCTTGCAGGGTAAAGTGGTATTTAATACCATTAAAGTAGATAGCTTTGATGTTCAAATCAATGCCGACCGAGCATTGCCAGTTCAACCTGAAAAAATCACTAAAAGAGCCCTCTCTTCAGACCAACAATTAAACAATCAATTTGCCGTTAACAGACTTCTATTGAGCCACGGTCGAGTTACACTGATTAATAAAGACCAAAAACTGGTTTTATCAGACTTGCAAATTGGCGCTACCCAAATAAACTTACAGCACACAGCGTTTCCTATTCAATTAAAATCAACCATTAACTATACTGGTGCCGATAAAATTCACGCTAGCGCTCAACTTCAGTTTAAAGGACACACAAGCTTGCACACGCTTGTTAATACCTCAGCCCTTGATATTAAATCTTCCACGCTAAATGGGCAGCTCGTTATAAAAAATGCTGAAATTGATAAATTCAAAATTGATAAACTAAATGCTCACACCTCTTTTAAAAATAATACCGTTAGCTTAAATCCTCTGACCATTCACCTATATCAAGGGGAGTCTGTGGGAGATTTACGCTATGACCTGGCTCAAAAAACCCTGCAAATCAATCAGACCGCCACTCGTCTTAACAGTGCTACTTTAAGCAAGGACTTGCTCAATAAACGTATTCTAAAAGGGAATATGGATATTTCCCTGCACACTCACACAAACTTGCAAACCGTTAACTGGCAGGATACAACAACGGGACATGGAAATATCAATATAAAAAATGGCAAACTTGAATTAGTTAACTTAAACAAAGTGATTGAAGTAACCAGTAATAAAATTAACACCCTGCTCTCTGGTAAAAAATTAGCCGCCGAGCCTAATCTTGATATCACGTCATTTGATGACCCTCAGTTCTTTAAAGGAGGCACACCATTTCAGTTGATGGCCATTCAGTATCGTCTTGAAAATGCACTTTTATCCAGTGATTCGCTTATCCTCGAAACCGAGCGCCTGCAACTGAGAGGACAGGGCCAGCTTAGTCTTCACGACTATGCACTGGACACCCGTTTTCTTGCGATGGTTACTGTTAGTGAAAAAAAGGTAAATGAAATTCAACAATTACTGGGAGGAAGCTTTCCTCTTAGAGTTAATGGCCTTTTAACTGAGCCGAAGGTTTTACCTGATCTGAAGAAGATTAATCCTATCCTCACCCAGTTATGGCTTAAAGAGAAGCTAACCAAACCGGTCAAGAAAATTAAAGAACAATTTGAATCAATCTTTCCTAAACATTTATGAATGAGCACGACTTAAACGTAACATTCACCCGCCCTCTTTTGAGTTGGTTTGATATGCATGGGCGAAAAAATTTGCCTTGGCAACACCCGCGCAGTGCTTATCGCGTGTGGATAGCTGAAATAATGCTGCAACAAACACAAGTACAAACCGTCATTCCCTATTTT
Organism: Legionella sp.; assembly: GCA_030680075.1. Taxonomy (GTDB): domain Bacteria; phylum Pseudomonadota; class Gammaproteobacteria; order Legionellales; family Legionellaceae; genus Legionella_C. Next base: position 17,337 of record JAUXWR010000327.1, on the reverse strand, counting down.
GAGCGGTTTATTGCAAGCTTTCCCGACATCAAACGCCTGAAAGATGCCAGTGAAGATGCCGTACTTGCGCATTGGTCTGGGCTTGGATATTACAGCCGTGCACGAAATATTCATAAAGCGGCTAAAATCATTTGGGATACGACTGAGGGTCAATTTCCAGAAGATTTAACTCAGTTGATGAGTTTGCCAGGTATTGGTGCTACAACCGCTGCGGCAATTGCATCGCAAGCGTTTAATCAACCAACGCCAATTCTTGATGGCAATGTTATACGAGTTTTATCGCGTTATTTTATGGTTGATGGCTGGCATATGCAAAGTCAGGTAAAAAAACAATTATGGCAATTGGCTGACCAATGCATGAGTAGAGAGCGTTGCACAGATTATACACAAGCCATTATGGATTTAGGTGCAACTTGTTGTACTCGCACTAAACCCGATTGCCTGCATTGCCCTTTGCAAAAGGGTTGTCAGGCTAAATTAAATGACAAGATAGCGCTATATCCTTTTAAAAAAATAAAGAAAACGCTTCCGGTCAAGCAGGAGAAATTTTTATTATTACACACCGCCAATAATGAGATATACCTTGAAAAAAACCCGCCCACAGGGTTATGGGGTGGGCTTTGGTGTATGCCTGTTACCACTCCTGACGTGGACCCTGTTGATTTTATAAATAATAAATACGGGCTTACGTGCCTCAATGCCATTAAATTACCCGAAATCAAACATTCCTTTAGCCACTTTCATTTACATATCCTGGCTTTTGCTTTGCAAGTTCAATTTCAACAAAACGTGGTCAGAGAACATAGCGGGCAATGGTTCAAGGCGGTTGATTTTAATACTATTGGGCTTGCAAGGCCTGTGAGCAAAATTATTAACCATTTTTTAGTAAATAACGTATCATCAGTCACCGCTGGTAGTTGAGACATACCATGTACAATTTACTCATTCTTTTTATAAGTTTCGGGGCCTTACTCTGGTCTGCAAGTCATTTGGTCACCGGCGCGTCGGGTGTTGCCAATTATTTTCAATTACCCCCTTTGTTAATAGGGTTTACACTGGTCGCTCTGGGTACATCAGCGCCTGAAATAATGATAGCCATTCGCGCCTCTCTTGATGGCTTAAATGACTTGGGCGTTAGCAATGCTATTGGCTCAAACATTGCAAATATTGGTCTTATTCTTGGTCTTTTGGCGCTGATAAGGCCGCTTAACGTTCAATCCAGTTTTTTAAAACGCGAATTTCCACTGTTATTTATGGCCATGCTTTTTACCTATTCGTTAATGCTGGATGGTTATTTGGGCGTTATAGATAGTTGTTTATCGCTATTAGTATGTCTCCTGTTTATTGGCTATTTGTTATATACCTCACAGCCCTCAACAGTGGAAAAGCGAGTTACTGATAAATTTCGGAAAGCCGCCTTTCTTAAATATTCTGTTGGCAATTACGTATTAAATTTCGTGTTGGGTCTTATTATACTACCTGTTAGTGCAAAGTACCTCGTTAGTAGCAGCTCACTTCTGGCCGAATCCTGGGGGGTAAGTGAGGCTATTACAGGATTAACGGTTGTGGCAATTGGCAGCAGCTTGCCCGAAATGATTACGGCAATCCTCGCTATAAAAAAAGGCGCTGATGATATTGCCATCGGGACTATTCTTGGATCTAATCTATTTAATCTGCTTGCCGTCATGATTTTTCCGGGAATGATTCATCCGTCCCCCATAAGCCATGCGATTCTTTGGCGAGATATGCCCGTGATGTTTTTTACAACGATTATTCTTCTCTGGATTAACACCCGGCATAAGAAAAAAATAACACGCTGGCACGGTGGGTTATTAATCCTCGTTTATTGTTGTTACATAATGTCATTAGTCATCAGCGCCTCAAGATAGAGCTCTCTCTATCCGTATTCATCAATATGGGTTTCATTTTATTATCGAGAAGCCCTTGTCTATCGACGACATGCGGCGGAAATCTTATAATTTTAAGTGCGGCGATTGCCTGTGGCTGGCCTTTATGTGCGGCTCGATTAATCCATTTCCAAGCCTGTTCTTTATCTTCGACAACACCTTGACCATAGTAATACATATATCCTATGGCATATTGAGCATCGGGATGGCCCTTTTCAGCTTCAGGCTTCAGGCGAATAAAAGCTCTGCGATAATCCTGGGCTTGAAAACTACTGATGCCTTCTGCAAGGTTGAGAGGGCTTATACAGGCCGTAACAGATAGTACGATGGGAAGCAACATTACTAATCGAAAAATAACTCGCATACCTTTATTCTCCAATTAATGGCTTTGCAGGTTCTTCGAAGAATAATTCATTTTCAGGAAAACTTACACTCTCCAGAGAACCATTGTACAACACTACAATACCGTTTCTACTGATTTGTTTAATCACAGCCCCTCCTGGTAACTCATCACCGATTCCATAAATATGTTCATCCCCCCCACCTGCTCGAAGCACAACTTGTGACCCTTCTTCATTGGTAGAATACATAATGCCAACTATTTCCACATCAAGTGACGAAGGTTTAATGTCTGCATCAGAAAGAGGGGGCGTATACTCCCCAAATAGTGGCAAACGAAAAAGCGCTGAGTGCAGATCAATAACAATTTCTTTAGTTCTGTTTTGCAATTGTGGACTAGTACCTGGCGAGCTCTCTTGATGAAAAATACTTATCAATTGGTTAATACATAAAAGAGTACTGATAATCACAATAATAATTGCGGCGAATTTTTTGGGCTCAGTATAAGGCAGAGCAAATAATTTATTGAAATTCATGGTAATAAGTATCTCTCTTTTTAAAAAATTTGTCCTGTGGGAAGCAAATAATTACTAAACTAGCACAATTATTACCTATAACTCTATGTTCTGCGACAAATTATAAACCCGATTGAGGTATATATGCTTCGTTACCACCCGAAAAAACGATTTATTTATCAATATTTTAAAATTATCCTGTGCACAACGTCAGCATACATTGACAATAATCCGGTTTCTCGTTAAACCATCAAGTCTCTGTGGTAGAATATTGCAATGTTTTTATTATAAGGAATGTTTCATGGACAAAACTCATTTTGATACCCGCGCTATTCATGCAGGCCAACACCCAGACCCTGCAACGGGCGCCGTTATGACACCTATTTATGCGACATCCACTTATAAACAAACAGCGCCCGGGGAGCATCTGGGTTACGAATATTCCCGAACTCATAATCCTACCCGCAAAGCCTATGAACAATGCCTTGCAAGCCTTGAATCAGGTGTTCAAGGGTACGCTTTTGCATCTGGCATGGCGGCTATTAACACGGTTATAGATCTGTTGAATCAGGGAGATCATGTCATTGCGAGCAATGATCTTTACGGAGGTACCTTCAGGCTATTTGATAAAGTAAAAACACGGACTTCCGGGCTTACTTTTTCTTTTGTTGACATGGAAAATATTGATAATGTAAAAGCTGCAATTCGACCAGAAACCCGAATGATATGGCTTGAAACTCCATCCAATCCTATGCTTAAGCTCGCGAACCTTCGCGAAGTTGCGGCATTGGGTAAAAAACATAAGCTCCTTACTGTCGCTGATAATACGTTTGCAACACCATGGATTCACCGCCCTCTTGAGTATGGCTTTGATATCGTCGTGCATTCAGCAACCAAATACCTGAACGGTCATTCAGATGTTATTAATGGCGCGGTCGTTGTTGGTGATAATAGCGAGCTAATTGAACAACTATTTTTTTTACAAAACTCTTGTGGTGCTATCGCAAGCCCCTTCGATAGTTTTCTGGTGCTCCGCAGTTTAAAAACGCTTTCTGTACGTATGGAGCGCCATTGTCAAAATGCACGAGCCCTGGCTGCCTGGTTAGAAAAGCATGATAAAATCAAAAAAGTTATTTATCCAGGCCTAAAATGTCATCCTCAGTATCACCTTGCCCAAGAGCAAATGCATGACTTTGGGGGGATGATTTCGCTTGTGCTTGATGGCGATCTTAATTTTGCCAAACGGTTTCTATCGCGTTGTGAACTGTTTACTTTGGCTGAAAGTCTTGGCGGTGTTGAGAGCCTGATTGAACATCCTGCCATTATGACGCATGCATCCATTCCCAAGGAAACTCGTCAATCCTTAGGCATTGAAGATGGTTTTATCAGGTTATCAGTAGGAATTGAACACATTGACGATCTTATTGCTGATCTTCAATTCGCGCTTAACTAATCAGATGTTGTGGAGTTTTTAATGAGTAAAGTAAACAAATCAGGCGGCCAACTACAAGGAGTCTTTGCGATTCTTGTATTAGTTGCGTCTACAACTTTCTTTTTTATTCCAGTGCTTTTTATTGGATTATTAAAATTATTCCCCCATTTTCAATGGCGCGTGTATTGCACGCGCTTAATTGATAACATTATCGCGTTTTGGTGTGATACCAATAATGCTTATATCAACCGTACTCAACGTATACGCTGGAACGTCCAGGGCGTAGATAGTTTAAATCCCAAGGCCTGGCATCTCCTGGTAGCCAACCATCAAAGCTGGTTAGATATTGTTATATTGCAGCGCCTCTTTAACCGTAAAATCCCGATGCTGAAATTTTTTATTAAAGATCAACTCAAATGGGTGCCTTTACTTGGTTTTGCCTGGTGGGCTATGGGTTCGCCTTTTATGAAGCGGTATTCAAAAGATTATCTTCTTAAAAACCCGCATAAAAAGGGGCAGGATCTGGAAGCAACCCGCAAAGCGCTGGAGATTTTTAAACATACGCCGTCAACTATCATGAATTTTGTAGAAGGAACGCGTTTTACCTCGGCTAAAAAAGAACTGCAACAATCTCCTTATCTGCACTTGTTAAAACCCAAGTCAGGTGGTATCAGCTTTGTTATCAGTGCGATGAGTGAGCATATTCAAAATTTTCTGGATGTAACTATCATCTATCCTGATAACCATTCACTATGGGATTTTCTCTGCCATCGAATTAAAGCGATTACGGTCCATGTTCGGGAGATACCAATCCCCGGTAAATTTCGTAATAATCAATTAATTGAAAACGAAGAAATTAAACTTGAATTCAGAGACTGGCTTAATGAACAATGGGCTGAAAAAGACGCCTTGATTAAAAGCCTTCAGTAATCCATCACGCTCACCTGAGGCGCCGCTTAACGGCGTCTCAAAGGTTCCCTCCGACGAGCTATAGAGCTTCACGTTAATTTATTTTGAAAATTCATTTGGCAAATCATCGCAAAATTATTAACGATGGGTATACTAATTACTTTATTCTTTTACAAGATACTATTCATGAATTCATTAGAAACTATCATCAACGAAGGGTTTGAAAAACGCCAACACCTAAATCCTGAAAATGCCTCTACTCAACTTTTCAGTGCAGTTGAAGATGTTATGAATGGTCTTGATAAAGGTCATTTACGCATCGCTGAAAAAATTGATGGGGAGTGGGTTGTTCATCAGTGGTTGAAAAAAGCGGTGCTTTTATCTTTCAGGTTATATACCAATCAACCAGTGGATGGAGGATTTTGCCAGTTCTATGACAAAGTTCCGCTTAAATTTACCAATTATACCGAGAGTGATTTAGAAAATAACGGTGTTCGTATAGTTCCTCACGCGATGGTAAGACGCGGGGCTTTTATTGGTAAAAATACGGTTTTGATGCCCTCCTACGTCAATGTAGGCGCCTATATCGATGAAGGTGTCATGGTGGATACCTGGGCGACTGTTGGAAGTTGTGCGCAAATTGGCAAAAATGTCCATATTTCCGGGGGGGCTGGTATTGGCGGTGTCCTCGAGCCGCTTCAGGCTAACCCTACTATCATTGAGGATAATTGCTTCATTGGCGCGCGTTCTGAAGTGGTTGAAGGCGTTATTGTTGAGCGCGACTCAGTGTTGTCGATGGGCGTTTTCCTAGGACAGAGCACAAAAATCTATAATCGCCTCACGGGCACCGTCAGTTATGGACGCATTCCGGCAGGCTCGGTTGTTGTGGCTGGCAGCTTACCGAGTGAAGATGGCAGTCATAGCCTGTATTGCGCTGTAATTGTTAAGCAAGTAGACGCCAAAACTCGGGAAAAAGTTAGCATAAATGAGTTATTACGAGACATTAAATAATGAACTCCATTAAAACCTTATTAAGCAAACTTGTCGCGTGCCCATCCATAACACCTGAAGATGCTGGCTGCCAGGATTTTATGATGAGCTTTTTTGAGAAAGCAGGTTTTTCTTGTCAACGCTTCGATAGCCCCCCTGTTTCCAATTTTTTTGCGCGCATAGGCACAAAAGCACCCTTATTGGTATTCGCCGGCCATACAGACGTGGTTCCCGTTGGGAATGCCTCCAAATGGCATACTGATCCATTTGAATTAACAGAAATTGATGGGATAGCCTATGGTCGCGGAGTTGCTGATATGAAAGGCAGTCTCGCGGCCATGATGGCAATGGCCGCGCGCTTTATTGCGGATTATCCTCATTTTTCTGGCAGCCTGGGTTTTTTGATTACCAGCGGGGAGGAAGGGGATCTCTATGATAAAGGCACTCCCCATGTAATGAGTGAACTTCAAAAACAAGGCATAACCATTGATTATTGTATTGTGGGTGAGCCATCAAGTACTAGCCATGTAGGGGATGTTATAAAAATTGGGCGTCGCGGATCTTTGTCAGGACAGCTTGAATTACACGGCAAGCAAGGGCATGTCGCCTACCCGCACTTGGCTGAAAATCCCATCCATCGCATAAGCCCTGCTTTAGCTGAGCTATGTGCAACCGCTTGGGACACGGGCAATGATTATTTCCCCCCGACCTCATTTCAAGTTACGCACATTCATGCGGGTGGACATGCCAGCAATATTATCCCCGGCGACTTGAATTTGCATTTTAATTTTCGCTTCTCTACCGAGCAAACTGTTGAAAGCCTGAAGGCTCAAGTTAATGATTGTTTTGAACGCCATGCGCTGAAACCCACCATTAACTGGCGGCTTAGTGGCAATCCCTTTCTAACGTCTCAGGGCATACTTCTTGAGAGTTCTGTGAAAGCTGTCACGTCCATTACACAGCAAAATCCTGTTTTATCAACGTCCGGGGGCACATCAGATGGCCGCTTTATTGCCCCGTATGGCATAGAGGTAGTAGAGCTTGGACCAGTAAATGCAACTATTCATCAAGTAAATGAATGCACGACTTTGGCAGATTTAGAGGCGCTCGCTGATATTTATTATGCTATTTGCAAAGAAATAGTATTGTGATACTCAACTATTACTCGTCGCTTAACTCGCCAATACTACATCAGCTCGCAATTTTTCATCTTCCAAAACCAATTGCTCATTAACCACTTTAGCCACACACGAATCAGACCAAACATTTAATGCCGTTTCCAACATATCAATAAGGCTATAAAACGGAAGAATTATGCCCATTAATAAAGTAATGGGTACATTCATACTGGCCAAAAGACTGGCACTCAAGAAAAAGCAGCCCATTGGTACACCCGCATTACCGATAGCTGCAACTGTTGAGATAATTACCCATAAGCCCATCATCGGTAAAGAAATCGAAATCCCATGATTTTGCATTAAAAAAATAACGGTCGCGAAAATAAATGCGGCACAACCATTCATGTTTAAACTAGTGCATAAAGGCAATACAAAACGACTAACCTCAGGTTTTACTTGCAAATTCTTCTCAGCGGTTTCCATCGTGATTGGCAGAGTCCCTACCGATGACTTTGAGAAAAAAGCCACTGATAATGCGGGGAGCATCCCCTTCATAGCTGAGAAGGGCTTTATTCCATGGGATTTTAACCACAGTGGTAAAATAATAAAGCCTTGCACGAGATTGGCCAAGACGATTACTAACAAATAAGAACCAATTCCTTTAATCGCCATGCCACCCCGTAATTGAACGACGGTAGTCGTAATAAAACCGAATAAACCCAGCGGTATAATGGCAATAATCCAGCCGGTAATTACCATAAACAACCCATGAGCACCACGAAAAAAAGCAGTTATTGCCTGTCTTGGCTCTTTATCCGGAATAAAACGAATAGCAATACCAACTACAATCCCTAACAATAAAACACCCATTACTTGCTGCTCTATAAAGGGCGAAATGACACTGGAGGGAATTAAACCCGTTATGTGCTCAAGATAGCCTATTTGAGTGGTTTTAAGGGTGGAAACTGAATGATGAACTACTTCAGCCATTCCTGGGTGTATTACTAAATACAATAAACAACTAACACTTGCTGCAACCAATGTAGTGCCAAGCGTGTAAGTCATTGCGCGCCGCCAGGCAGAACGCATCATTCCCTCAGCATTATAATTAGATAAAGTAACGATAATGGATAAAGCAATAATAGGAAGACTGATGCACTTGAAAATTTTAATGAAAACATCCGCAATAACCAGACCCAATGTTTTGAGCCAGATAACGTCAGACCAACCACTAAGGACGCCGAGAAGGATCATGACGGTGTATAAAAATGGGGGACTTAACCAAAGCTTTCGCGGTTGATGATGTTTGGCGCACATAATAAATTACCCTACAGATGATTAAATTTTAATGACAACACTAAAAATAAACTAGCGACAACAGCAACAAGGAAGAGAAAAATAACAAGTGAAACTTCTATACGTTGAATAATTATAGGCGTAATTAGTGTGGTTCATAATCACCTTTTGTTCAATTTATGCACATCGAGTACATATTTTAACAGATTAATATAAAAAAACAAGACTACAATCGATCTTGTCTTATAGAATCCCCCCACAATAAGTGGAGGAGAGTCTATTTCAACTTAACCGATTAGGCCATTACCGCTTGTGACTGCTTTAAATGACTAATCCGTTGATAGGCTTGTTCAATACGTGCCAATGAAATTTGATGAGATTTTACCAGATTCTCTATGGTATCAATTACCGTCGTTGCGGAAATATATCCGAGCTGATTGGCAAATATCACCATATCCGCACCGGCATTAATAGTAAGTTTTAGTGCTTCTTCAACACTATAGTGATTGCTAATAGCCTTCATTTGCAAATCATCACTAATTATCACCCCATCAAACCCTGTTTTTTCACGCAAAAGATTGGTAAGTATCTTGTGCGACAAGGTTGCGGGCATTCCACTATCATCCAATTGCCTATTAATGACATGAGCGGTCATTACCATTGTCGGGTGCGAATCTTGTTGCAGCAAAATACGATAAGGGTCAAGCTCTTCTGATTGAAATGAATTGCTCACATCTACAAAACCCTCATGAGAATCCCCTGTCGCACTACCATGGCCAGGAAAATGCTTAAAACAACAGCTAATTCCATAATCACTAAATACTTTAACAAACTGACTGGCAAGACGCGCAACCTCTCGAGGGTTTCTGGAGAAGCTCCTTCCAAGCCGCCCTATTATTCCTTCTTTATCATTCAAATCAAGATCAATAGCGGGGGCAAAATTCAAGTTAAATCCTAAAGATTTCAATGTTGCCGCCATTTGCTGCAATTGTTCAATCAGCTCGCTCTCTGACAAAGCGGCCATTTGCACAGGTTTAAGAGTGGTCATGCAGCCGCTAATATTTTTTAGTCGATCAACAGCCCCTCCCTCATAATCAATAGCAATGAATAAGGGTAATCCATCTTTGTCTGATTTTGTCGCCATTTGATTTAACTGATTAGTTAGATGAATAATCTGTTGTCGACTGACGAGATTTTTGGAGGCACCGTTATTGGCTAAATCCGTGTCAAATAATAACACCCCACCTAATCCGTCTTTTGATAACCAATGGGTAATAGGGTTGGTTTCGTCAATCTCTAAACCATTGAAACCCATAATAAGCATTTGGCCGATTTGCTGTCTTAATGTTGCCAATTTCACTCTCGCGCATCTTCAATTTATTGTTAAATGATACACAAGCAAGATGCTCTCGCCAATTGAATTCCTGTATTTATTGAGATTGCAATGGTATTGGCGTAACACTGCTAAAATCGCATTTGCAATTTCCTGAGGCCTTGGGTGGAAAAGGAACTTCGGCAAAAGCTGCCGGAAAGCACACTGGAACTTCCCATGCTTTTTGTTTGGATGTTGCCGCACTTGGCAACTGCCAATAACGTTTGGCCTTGTAAACCTGTCCTTCTGTCTGTTCCCAGATAGAAGGTTCAAAGGTCGCGGTGTAAACAATTTTCTCAGAAGGCTGGCAAGTAAAGGGCTGCCTTACCCATGTCTGCCCTGCTGGAATCGAAACCGTTATTATTGGTTGATTGGTGTCTACATTGGTAACATTGACCGTTACCGTATAATCAGTCCAGCAACTGTCTTTAACCAGCGTGAAAAAACAGGGAAAAGCCATCAATGGGGCAGAAAACAACGCCGAGCATAAAAAAAATATCTTGCGATTCATCATGATAATGTCTGACTTAAAAAAATCGTTCTAATTTAAGTATAAACCCTTATCAGGTTTTTTTAAAAATAACTTATGCGCAAATAAATAGAACGCTTATCAGGGATTGATTTTAATTTTTCAAAAGGCTATTCTTGCGGGCTGTGGAGAGGTGGCCGAGTGGTTGAAGGCGCACGCCTGGAAAGTGTGTATACGGCAACGTATCGAGGGTTCGAATCCCTCTCTCTCCGCCAATTTTTTTTTCAACTTATTAACTGAGTTTTTATTCAACAACTTGCAGTAAGAAAGCGCTCCATTAGCCTCATAAAAAAATTAAATAAAATAAGTCTTGCCTTCTTCACCTTTTTCTTATAAAAATCACTTTTTGCAGACTCGCCTCATAAAAATATATAGACAAGATATAAATTTATTGTACAATTTGCACGTGAATTAACATATTTTGAGAGACCAAACAGTTAGTGATTAATAATGACTCATTAAACAACGCGCCCATCGACGATGGCGGGTACAAACGCGGATTAAAAGACAGGCACGTCCAACTAATAGCCTTAGGAGGGATTATTGGCTCCGGTTATTTTCTGGGCACAGGCGCTGTCATCAATCAGGTTGGTCCATCGGTTTTCATCGCCTATATTCTAGGTGGCCTGATTATCTATTTAACCATGTTATGCATGGGGGAGCTGGCTGTCGCCATTCCCATCTCAGGCTCATTTATCACCTACACCGCCGAATTTATATCTCCCTCTATTGCTTGTGGCGTTGGCTGGTCTTACTGGATAAGTTGGGTGGCCTATATTCCCGCTGAGTGCATTGCAGGCGGGATAATCATGCAGCACTTTACGGGTGTGAATGGTTATGTGTGGGCTGTTTGCTTTGGTCTCCTGATAACCTATGTCAACATTGCTAAAGTTGGAACCTTTGGTGAAATTGAATTTTGGTTAGCCCTCATTAAAATCTTTGCACTAATGGGCTTTGTGTTTTTGTCCATATTGATATTTTTTGGCATAATTCACGGCTCTCAGCCCGGCGGGGTTTTGGGTGGTAAATTTATTTTTGATCAAGGGGGACTCTTTCCCAATGGTCCAATGGCACTATTAACGGCCATGGTTCTTCTGCTGGTAAATTACCAGGGCTCTGAAATTATTGGGCTTGCTGCGGGCGAATCCATCGACCCCGCGCGAATGATTCCACGCGCCGTGCGAAACGTTACATTCAGAATTCTCTTTATATATATTATACCCGTATTTTGTCTGGTTCTTATTTTTCCGTGGCAAAAAGCAGGCCTTGCCAACTCAGTATTCGCTGATGCATTAAATTTTTATGGACTTCACTGGGCAGGTGCTGCGACAAGCTTTGTGACATTGACCGCGACACTCTCTTGCTCAAATTCAGGGGTATATGGGATTGTACGCTCTTTAAATGCATTAGCACGAATTGGCATGGCGCCTCAGCCTTTGGCCAAGCTTAACCGTAATGCGGTACCCCAAAATGCCGGTATAGTCACATTGATCGCTATTTGGCTTTTGCTTGCAGCAGGTTATTTTTTTGGGCAATCCATGTTGTATATTGCGTTGCTTCTTGTCTCAGGCTTTACAGGAGCTATCACCTGGATATCGCTCTGCTGGGCGCAAATTCGCTTTCGCAAACGGCTATATGAGTCAGGATATACGACAGCTGATCTCCTCTATAAAACCCCTGGCTCACCTTACACGGGGATTTTAGCCATTGTATTAATGATAGCTTGTATGATTTTTTTACTTTTCAATGTTGATCCTACCTATAAAATTGCATTCTTCATGGGAACCGCGAGTTTCATCGGTCCTATTCTGGTCTATAAATTAGGCGGGTTTCATAAAAGACGACATCTGGCGATGGAGCGCAATCAACACTTGCAGTTTAAAGACATTTTTCCGAAGCGTTAATAGCCATTGAATACGGTAACATCCTCAAGTAGTAACCCTTGGGGATTATCCACCCCTCATGTTTACCAAAAAGGAGCAGTAAATGAAATCAATGGCAATTACACAATTCGGTGATATCGATGTTTTCAAAGAAATAACCCTGCCAAAGCCCGTTGTTAGACCTGGACATGTGTTAATTAAAGTAATTGCAACAAGTGTTAATCCTCTGGACTATAAAATTCGGCAAGGTGCTTTTCCGGATTTAATAACATCTTTTCCTGCCGTATTGCATGGTGATGTTGCAGGCGTGATTGAAGAAATAGGCGCAGGCGTTACCAACTTTTCTATCGGTGATGAAGTCTATGGTTGCGTAGGCGGCCTTCTTGATATGGGTGGTGGGCTTGCCGAATATATTGTTGCTGATGCTAATTTAATTGCCAAAAAGCCTGAAAGTCTTTCTTTAATTGAAGCAGCCGCCCTGCCTCTGGTCGCTCTTACTGCGTGGGAAGCGCTCATAACGTATGTAAACTTGCAGAAAGATCAAACCATTCTTATCCATGGCGGCACAGGTGGCGTTGGGCATATTGCGGTGCAATTAGCTAAATGGCTTGGAGCGAAAGTGTATACCACCTGTTCCTCCACTAAAAAATTGGACATCTCTAAAAAACTTGGCGCGGATATTGTTATCGATTATAAAAGCATGTCTGTCGCATCTTACGTATCTGAATACACTGCGGGTGCGGGCTTTGATGTGGTTTTTGATACCGTAGGTGGCGAAAATCTATCTGATTGTTTTCAAGCGGCTGCTCTTTTTGGTAAAGTTGTATCGATTTTAGCTGCTGGCAACTATGATTTGACCCCTGCTTTTTTAAAGGGTCTAACCATCCATACGGTAATGCAACCCTTACCACTGCTTACCGGCCAAAGGCGCATCCACTACGGTGAAATATTAACCCAACTTACCGCTCTCATCGATAAAGGTATTATCAAACCATTAATTGATGAGAAAAAATTCACCATAGGTGACGTAGGCGCTGCTCATCTGTATGTTGAAAATGGACAAGCAATAGGCAAAGTCGTTCTTTCCAATTATTAAAATCTGAGTACCGGCCAAGCCTGTCCCCCAGGCTTGGCACTTGATAACCAGAACCCAACAGAAATTAATTTAATTTTGCTCTACACTGTATATGATTTAAGAAAATAGTTGCATAAGGAGATTAATATGGATGCCATTAATTTTTTAATCATGGAACATGATAAAGTACGTCGCACTTTTGCTGATATCAGTGACAACTCTCATCGAGAAGAAACTAAAAAGAAAATGTTTGACGATTTATGTAAAGAGTTAATTCGACATGAAACCATGGAGCATAAAGTTTGGTACCCTCACTTTAAAAATGATAAACGTTTGACCGATACGATAAAACATTTGCTCGAAGAAGAAAACCATGCTGAAAAAGCCATTAAAAAATTTGATGACATAAAAAGCTTTGAAGAATGGGAAGATAAATTTGAAAAACTTAAAAATGATGTCGAACATCATGCTCGTGAGGAAGAAACCGAGCTTTTCCCTCAAGTTAAGAAAATTCTTAGTGAAGATAAACTAGAACGCATAGGTAAAAATATGCGGGAATTTAAAATAGACTATAATAGATCTGAAATGGGATAGGACGATTGGCTTCACCGCTTTATGCGGTGACAGTCAGACCCATTTAAAAGCCGTAAATCTCTGTAATTCATTTCACTCAATCAATAAAGGGACTTATTATGAACATGAAATCAAAATTTATTTATTCATTAACGTTCAGTGCTGTTTTACTCGCCTCTGGCTGCTCACAAAATAATGAAAATGTCTATCAGACTTATGACAGACCTTTAAACAGTGTGCAAGCCCATGTTGATGCCAGAATTCTCGCAACAGTGATTGTATTAAATAAAAACGAGATTGCTGCGGCTCAAGAAGCACAACGTAAATCATCTAATCCTGCTGTGAGAAGCTATGCAGCGCTCATGATTAGAGAACATAGCAGAAACTTGCAAGAAACCAGAAATTTGGCTCAAAAATTAGGCGTACGTCCTGAAGAAGGAAGTGCGGCTATTCTCTTGCACAAAAAAGGTCAACATGAACTTGCTATGTTAAGTGGATTGCAAGGTCGCGCTTTTGATAAAGCTTATATAGGTGCCATGGTAAAAGGTCACTCAGAAGCATTGCATTTAATTGACCAAAAACTGTTGCCCCAGGCGTATAATCCTGCCGTAAGAAGACATTTGGAAATTCTTCGCTCTCATGTTCTGATGCATTTGCAACAAGCGAAGCTGGTTCAACAAGAAATTTCTCGTCACTAAAATCATAGTAATAAGAGTAAAGGATAATCCTTTACTCTTATTTTTCCCATCATTTTGAATTCATCTCATTGTTATATATAGAATCAGTCCGGCCATAAATTTACTTAAAAAAATGAGACAAAAAAAATATTAGTTCAAAAATAACACAACTTGTATTCAGATGCTATAATCATCAATATTGCTATTCCACAACGAATAGAATAAATACCCCTTAACCAGGAGACAATTATGAAACGGATCTTTTGCATTGCAGCAGCTACATTTCTTTTTTCAACGGTGCAAGCCAATACGGATATGATGACAACAACAACGACCACCAGCCCGAATACGTGTACTGATTCAACTGGAACCGTATGTACTTGCGTTCCAACTGCTTCAGTAAATACCGGCACACCTACAACTGATACAAGCAGCAACTCCATGAACACAACCACCAGCGGAGATGCGACTACTGGAACTACTGATACAACAGCACAAACATGCACCGATACTGCAGGCAATGTTTGTACTTGTCCTACTACTAATGGCATAAATACCAATACTGATACTAATACCGGAACAACCACTACAACTCCGGATAGTACTACCAATGGTCTGTCCCATTAATCGGGCAATTGTTGGCACTATAAATAAATCCCTTGCCAGGCAAGGGATTTATCTTAAACATCAAGCTTGAGAGCCGCATGGATAGCATAGGAATCGTTATCAACAATAAAGCAAAAAATGCAGCATCTCTCGACCCTTATCTGGATGCGCTCTCAAAAAGCGAGCTTCCTTACAAACTCTATAAAACTGAACCCCAAAATTTGAACGGCACTCTTAAAAAAGCGGTCAAAGATCACGCCATCCTTCTGATTGGAGGCGGCGACGGATCTATTAGAAGTGCCGCTCAATACTGTAGCAATAGCTCTACTATCCTGGGCGTTATACCATTGGGGACAATGAATCACTTCGCTAAAGAATTAGGCCTTCCCGCGAACGCTCCAGAGCTTGTGCAAGCTATAAGAAATAAAAAAACGATTACGATAGATGTGGCTGAGGTTAATGGCTTGATTTTTGTCAATAATTCATCCATTGGCTTTTATCCAGTGTTTGCCAGAAAACGACAATATTATGCAAAATTTTACAACAAGTGGCTAAGCTACATACCTGGCTTTATTGAAGCATGGCGATCTCATGACTCTTTTTCTATTATCATTAAAAATAAAAACCTGAATCGCCAGTTAACGACTTCTTTTTTTATGATAAGTAATAACTTGTATACCTTTGAATTCCCATTAACCACTGAAAGAAACAGCTTTAATAAATCGCAATTGGGTATCTATTATTTTAAGTATGGAAAAATACAGTTATCAAAAATAATTCATTACTTTTTTAACAAAAAAAATAGTTTTGACATTAAGAAAACAAGCGATCCTGTCGAGGTTTATCTTGAAAACCAGGAAGAAATTACCATTTCACTGGATGGAGAAACCATGGTAACCAAAAATCCTTTAACGTATAAATCGGTGCCTGAAGCGCTTAGATTATTGACGAATAAGCCATGAAAATTTTTCATATATCGGATTTGCATTTTGGTATGCATCAGGAAGAGATTGTGGATTATTTTCTTAGTGATATAGCTGAGATGACACCGGATATTATCCTGATTTCAGGGGATATTACCCAACGCGCAACGGATCTCCAATATGAGATGTTTGTATCTTTTCTTAAGAAAATAAAACTACCGGTTCTTATTGTACCGGGAAACCATGACATTCCATTGCATAATGTTTTTTCACGAATTTTTTACCCATTTGCTCAATATAAACGCTATGTTAATCCCAAATTAAGCGTGCACTTTGAAAATAATGAGGTACGAATTCTTGGCGTAAATAGCGTTAACCCTTACCGTATTAAAGATGGAACTCTTTCTAAGGAGGTCCTCATCAGAATTAATCGCTATTTTGAGCCGGCCTTCACCGGCTTAAATATTCTCTTTTTTCACCACAATTTTGATTATCTCGAAGGCTGGCATAAGCCACTGGAAAATTATCAGGAATTTTTAACCTATTTAAAAGACAGCCCCATTAATATCGTTTGCACAGGCCACTCCCATTATGCCCATGTGAGCATTATTGAAAAGAATAATTCGAATCCTTGCATTCTGATACATGCAGGCAGTTTACTCTGTACACGCCGTAAAGATGGGTTAAATAGCTATTATATGATTGAAACGCTGGAAAATAGCTGCAAGATTGACTGGCGTGTATTTAAAGATAACAAATTCATTACCAACTCAACACAGTCAATCGGTGGGCACGTCGCTATCGCGCCTTTGCCCACCCTACCGCTTTCAGAGTAAGAACCGGGTGTAATCCTATCGGTGGGCACGTCGCTACGCGCCTTTGCCCACCCTACCGCTTTCAGAGTAACAACCGGGCGTCATCCTATCGGTGGGCACGTCGCTTCGCGTCTTTGCCCACCCTACCGCCTTCAGGGTAAGAACCGGGTGTAATCCTATCGGTGGGCACGTCGCTATAGCGTCTTTGCCCACCCTACCGCTTTCAGGGTAAGAACCGGGTGTAATCCTATCGGTGGGCACGTCGCTTCGCGTCTTTGCCCACCCTACCGCTTTCAGGGTAAGAACCGGGTGTAATCCTATCGGTGGGCACGTCGCTATCGCGCCTTTGCCCACCCTACCGCCTTCAGGGTAAGAACC
>JAUXWR010000006.1 GCA_030680075.1 Legionella sp. | reverse complement strand
GGCGCCGAGACAGGCGGCCCAGCCCTCGGGCGTGAGCCCGTCGGGCCCGGCCGCCGCGCCGAACTGCAGGAAGAGCGTGCCGTACAGCGGGCCCGCGGCGCCGCCCACCTTCGAGATCAGCGCCATCCCGACCGCCTTCATGAGGGCCGGCACGTCGGCCGGCGCCGCGGCGTCCACCTTGTCGATCACCGCGCGCATGCCGCGGTCCATGTTGATGCCGTGGTCGCCGTCGCCGATCGCCGCGTCGAGCGCCGTCAGCGCGTCCTTCTCCTGCGCCATCACCGCGGCGAAGTCGCGCAGCCAGGCCACGACCTCGTCCACGGTGACGGCCGGTGCGTCGCTCATGCGCCCCACCGCAGGCCGGCGGTGAGCACCGGTGCGTCCCAGAGGCGGATGAGCTCGTCGTCGAGCCGCAGCAGGGTGATCGAGCACCCGGCCATCTCGAGCGACGTTATGTACGAGCCGACGAGGTTGCGCG
Organism: Legionella sp.; assembly: GCA_030680075.1. GTDB lineage: Bacteria > Pseudomonadota > Gammaproteobacteria > Legionellales > Legionellaceae > Legionella_C. The sequence goes on along the minus strand of JAUXWR010000006.1, from coordinate 742 downwards.
CGATCGTGATGCCGTGCGCCCCGAGGAGCTGCGCGAGCTCGTTGTAGACGAGGTACAGCTCGATCTGCGGCGTGCCGCCCATCCCGTTGACGAACGCCAGCACCCGGTCGCCCGAGGCGAACGGCAGGTCCTCGATCACCGGGCCGGCCAGGCGCTCCACGATCTCCCTGGCGGACGCCAGCGGCAGCCGCTCCCGGCCGGGCTCGCCGTGGATGCCGATGCCGATCTCCATCTCGTTGTCGCCGAGCTCGAAGGTCGGCTTGCCCGCGGCGGGCACGGTGCAGGAGGTCAGCGCCATGCCCATCGTGCGGCCGTCGGCGTTGACGCGGCGGCAGAGCTCGGCCACCGCGGCGAGGTCCTGCCCCTCCTCGGCGGCGGCGCCCACGATCTTCTCAGCGAGCACGGTGACGCCGACGCCGCGGCGGCCGGCGGTGTAGAGGCTGTCCTGCACCGCGACGTCGTCGTTGGTGATCACCGCCTCCACCTCGATGCCCTCCTCGCGCGCGAGGTCGGCCGCCATCTCGAAGTTGAGGATGTCGCCGGTGTAGTTCTTGACGATGTGCAGCACGCCCGCGCCGCCGTCGACCGCCTTGGTCGCCTCGAGCATCTGGTCGGGCGTGGGCGAGGTGAAGACCTCGCCCGGGCAGGCCACGTCGAGCATCCCGCGCCCGACGAAGCCGCCGTGCATCGGCTCGTGCCCCGAGCCCCCGCCCGACAGGATCCCGACCTTGCCCTTCACGGG
>JAUXWR010000321.1 GCA_030680075.1 Legionella sp. | reverse complement strand
TTTGGCGTGAGATAGCGAGTCGCGGCGGCATGCGGGGCAGTTGGCGGCGTTTCCGCGCTGCATCCACTGGAGAATGCATTCTCGGCAATATTGGTGACCGCAAATCGCGACGCACGGGTGATCGAGTGTTTCGCGGCAGATCATGCACGTTTCGACTTCCGGCGGCTGCTTCATCATGCCGATGAGCTCGTTCTTGAGCGACTCTATCTTGGGCATGATCTTGACGTGGGCGAAGGCGCCATCGGCCGGATTGGGCGCGGCGCCGTCGAAACGGGGAAGGAGGCTGGGGAACGTCTCGGGGTAGAGCAGATGCGCGAAGACGTCGACGGGAACGAGTTGGATGTTGTAGCGTTCATTTTCGCGATCGAACTGCGCGCCGTCACCGACGACGAGGGCGTCGCGGATTTGGATGGTGACACCGAAGGGATCGACGGCGGCTCGGCGAAGATTGTTGAGGAGAGTGAGGACGAAGAGGATGCGGGTTTGGAGTGTTCCACGTGCGCGCATACCGTCGAGTTCGATGCGGACTTTTTGGAGCGTCTCGAGGTATTTCTCCTTTTCCTTGTCGTTGTGCTGCAACTTGATGATATTTTCGGTGACGCGGACGTTGGCGAGCTCGGGACAAGTCTCGACCGTGTTGCGGACCATGAATTGGGAGATGATACCGATGCGCGAGAAATTGCACGCGACCGAAGGAGGAGCGGAGTAGAAGCGGAGGCGTTCCTGTTCAGGATTCCACTTGGTGAGAAATTCGGTCCACGGTTTGTAAACGTTGGAGGAGCGGAACACACCTTGCATGTACTCGCGGTTGTTGTGGAAGATGTACACGTCGTCGGGTGTTTCTGTGACGAAGCGAAGATCATCCGGATCGACAAAGCTGTAGTCCATGATGCCGAAGCGCTTCATGAAGCGGCCGATGTCGGTGTCGAGCGGAGTGCCGGAGACGAGCCAGAGGTAATCGGAATCGACGAGGGCCGTGTCGACGCTCAGGCCTCCTTGCTTGTGGAATTCATCGATGACGATGCGGTGGAAGTGGAGGCGGGAGAGGAAGACGGTATCGGCTGTTGGGCGCGCGCCGTCCCTGACGATCTTCTTGGAGAGCACTTTGAAGGATTTGCGCATTTCATTGAATTCGTGAGAGTT
>JAUXWR010000314.1 GCA_030680075.1 Legionella sp. | reverse complement strand
GGCATCAGTTCGACGTCCTCCAGCACGAAATCCAGCAGCGCGAGGCCTACTCCGAACAGATCCGTTCCGAGATCGAAACCTCCTCGGCGGAAGTGCTGCGCGCAGAGGATGAACTGCTCCAGCTCCGCCAGGACCTCGCCGAGCTCGAACACGAGATCAGCTCCTCCCAACAGCGGGCCACGGAGTTGAAGGGCCAGGCCGACCGCGAGGACAGCCGGATCCAGTTCCATGAGGAACGGCTCCGCGAACTCGACCAGCAGAACGCCCGCGCCCTCGGCGAGATCACCCAGGCCGAGGAACGCCGCACCGTCGCCGAAGCCGAACTGGCTTCCGTCACCGAACGTCTCGCCGCCGCCGAGATCCGGGTCGCCGACCTCCGGGCCGCCCTGCAGGACCGCCGCGGCGCCCTCCAGACGGTCGAGCAGGAGCTGGGCCAAAAGCAGATCGCCCTCCGCCAGACCCAGTCCGAGGCCTTCAACGCCGCCCAAAACCTCACCCGCCTCCGCAACGAACTCACCGCGCTCGATTTCCAGAAACAGGCGCAGGCCGCCCGCCTGGAAAAACTGTCCTCCGAAAAAATCCAACTGGAGGAGGAACGAACCCGCCTCGAACAACGCCTCGCCGAGTTCGAGGCCAGCGTGGAGGCGGAAAAGGCCGGCGTCCTCGCCCAACGCGGCACGGTCGAGGAACGCCAGGCCCGCCTCCGCGAGCTGCAGCAGGAACTCCAATTGGCCGGCCAGGAACTCGACGGACTCAGCCGCCGCCAGGCGGAGTCTCGCTCGCGCTTGTCCCTCCTCGAACAGCTGGAAGCCAGTCACGAAGGCTTCTCCAGCGGTGCGCTCGCCGCCTTGCAGGGCCATCACCATGCCCTCGGCTCCCTCGCCGACCACATCCGCGTCCCCGACCCGCACCACATCACCGCGGTCGAAACCGCCCTCGGACACCACCTCCAGCTGGTCCTGACGGAACAACCCGATACCGCCACCGCCATCCTCGCCGACCTCGCCGCCGGCC
>JAUXWR010000313.1 GCA_030680075.1 Legionella sp. | reverse complement strand
GTCAAGGCGCGTAAAGCTTTGGGTTTTTGTAGTTTCCTTGAATGCGTCAATTAGCGGTACGGCAGATTTAACAGCGTTAAGAATGGTTCCCTCGACAGGATGCGGCTCCTCATTTATCAATAAAAACGGGTCGGCTCTGTCGGTCATCGCCGGATTTAATGCCATTCGCTGATAACATTCATGACGCATCATGCGTACATCGGGTAAGGGCTCTGCGATAAACTCCCGCTCTAACTGGTACGTCTTTTTTTCTACGTCAGTATTGGCATCCAGGGGACGAGCCTGTTGTTGATCTTGGGTCGGCACGGATGGGGTTATTTTGGGGCCTTCATGGTTGTAATATCGAATAAACTTATTAGAATTTCCACGGCGAGCCCATCTTGCGTAGGGGTTCCTGGTAAACTCAATAGCCGGGTATTGTTTTACAAGAACGTCAAATTCCAAATCACTAATACGTTGGCAGCAAGTTAAATCAATTTTTTTGATTTTAGGAGCTCCTTGCAATAACGTTTGTAACAAGCGGACATCAACATTGCTTAAGGTTAAGTCTAATACCTCAAGTTCACGGAATGACATACCGTAAAACGTGTCATAACCAAGATTTTTACAGCGAGCTAAAACAAGGTTTTTGATGTTAGGAGCTCCTTGTAATAACGCTTGTAGTGACGCTGCATTGAAATTAGTGGAGTGTAAATTTAACTCTTCAAGTTCATTGAGTGAAATGCCGTGAAGCGTGCCCTCGTCGAGATTGCTGCAGCCAGCTAAAATAATTTTTTTAAGTTTAGGTGCTCCTTGCAGTAATGCTTGCAAAGAGAGGATAGTAATTGTGCTTGTATTTAGCTGCACGGATTCAAGTTGGGTTAGCGAAATTCCGCTAAATGAATCCTCGTTGAGATTTCTGTAAAAATACAGGTCCAGGATTTTGAGATTAGGGGCTCCTTGCAACAGCGCTTTCAATGAAGCGGCACTAATAGTGCTCCGACTTAAATTCAAAACTTCAAGTTGGCTTGGTACAATCCCACTAAGTAAGCCTTCGCTGAGGTTTGTGCAGTGAGATAAATCAATATATTTAAGTTTAGTCGACCGTTGGAATAAGGCTTGCAATGAAGTGATATTAATAGCGCAGTTGCTTAAATTCAAAACTTCAAGCTGGCTTAGGGAGAGCTCACCAAATAAGTCTTCGCCGAGGTTTGGGCAGCGCGATAAATCAATATTTTTAAGTTTAGTCGACCTTTGTAATAATGTTTGCAATGAATTGGTATCAATAGTGCTTTCGCTTAAATTCAAAACCTCAAGTTCACTAAGGAAAATAGCGTTAAACGTGAAGCTTGTGTTAGATAAATCAAGCCTTTTGAGTCCAGGGGCTCTATTTAATAATGCCTCCAAAAAAGATGGATAGGGATCGCCGTTTTTTAAAGTAAGCTCTTCAAGCTCTCTAAATGAAATATTACCCAACATGCACTCATTAGGGTTTGGGTAGTAAAACAGGCTTAGCTTTTTAAGACGAGTCAATGACAAGATGTCATTTAATATCGTTTCATCGAGGTAAAATATATCAAGTATAAGCGTTTCAAGTCGAGCGGCATTTTTTTGCAGGGCCTCTCTGATGTTGCTTATCCCTTTCATATCGCTTGTAGTAACTTCACTAAAAGGTATTACACTCAGTGAAGTAAGGTTTGAGAGCATGTTTCCTTTTAAGTCAGTAATTGCTGGGCAATCAGTTACCTCAAGTGTTTCAATTGTTGCTCCATGTTCACGTAAAAGTTGTTCGAAGAGCGTTTGGCTAAGAGGATGCTCTTGCAGAATAATGTGTTTAAATGGTTTAAACTCCTCTAAATCTGAAACGTCCCCATTAATTAGCAGTTGAACAATATTTTCATCGCAAATTAATAGTTCATCCGCAGGGATGTTGAAAAGAGAGGAGCACATTTTGAGATTAGGTACGGGCTCTAGTCCCTTAAACATGGAAATATGATTTAGGTTAAAATCTAACTCACCAGGTAAATTGTCGGCTATTTGTTTGATAGCGTGACCCGTCAGTTTAAGTTTCTTTAACCGGTATTTGAGTATTAGGAGAAGATCACATGATGTTCTGTTTGATAGATCAAGTTTCGGGATAATCAGGGTTTTAGGATACAAATTAGTGCGGTTAGCATGACTCCAAAAAGGCGGTAGCCCTTGGAGGAGTCTTTCTGGAGAAAGGCAGGTACCCGGGATGTTACTATAATCAGGCGCTGAGGTAGCCTTGGTGTAGTATAGAATATCCTTTAAGGTCATAATGCAACTTATTAGGAGACTGTTGGTCGTATATGATACATGCAGATCGAAAGTGACTCAAATCGATATCGTATCCCGACGTGTGAATTGTGTAACCGAGGCACGACTCTCAGGGAGTGCATAACAATTACACTCCTGCTAGCGGCCTATCGGTTAGTGTCCGGCTGGTGGATTTACAAATTCATCCATTTCAATTTCCGGATTACTCTTGAGTTTAGGTTTATTTTTAACCTCTGTTTTAACCTGAAAAAATGTATGAATATTTTGAATATTTTTTTTCTGATTATTTTGAGTAATTTGTCCGATTGTGCCAAGACTTGCTTGCCCTAGATTTTTTCCGGCTTTAATTATTTTAGTCGCGAAAAAAGCAAACTTTCCCAGGAAATTGGCATCTATCGCGCCATGAACAATACCCCCGCTTCCTGCCAAGAGTAAACATAAACCAAATAATGCCGCATTAATTAATTCAGCTTTAGTAGGCGCTGCCTTATATTTAATAGCATTACAAATCATTGTGCCAATTTTTTTGACTGCAATCGGCATGCCGATGCAAAGGGCTATGACTGAAGCGGCTGTTGCAATTGGAATGGCAATTGGTGCGGCACCAGGTATAAAGGATAATGCGGTCGCCGCAATGGCAATCATTGATGCACCCAAAGCTAATCTTGAACCTAGTTTCTCTATTGTATTGATAAAAGTAGAATAGCGGCGTGAGGGTGCGTTCGCGTATTTAAAATTCAAATCATTTAATTGAAAATAAAAACCTTGAGCTTTGTACAAATCTCTTTCTATTTTTTGCTTCTCTTCTTTATCAAGAGGTGCTTGAGCAAGGGAGGATAATAGACTTTGTATTTTTTGACTAAAGTTTTTTCTTTGCGTAAGTACGTCTTTTTTGGAATATGTGTCGGCATCTGCACTCCCAGACTCGGCTATGTGCTTTAGTTGTTTAATTCCCTCAAAAAGGTCACTACCTTCTTCACACTGAATTTTATCAAGAAAATACAGACATCCTGATTGTGAAAAGAGGAGTTGACCAAACAAAACAATACTGTTTAATTGTTTAAGTTTAGTTATGGCCTTAAACCTGATATCCGCCTGCATAAACTTAATAACTTTTTTTTGCTCAGTAGTCTCTGGTGGCGGTAATTGTTGAAGTGCAGCCTTGGCCTCACGCGCTTCTTTTTGAATTTGTGCCCGCACGGCCTTAAGATAATTTTTCTCATCATCAGTAAATTTTATTGAAGTCTTTGGCGTGGAGACTCTTAATGTATCGGCTAAAAACTCAGGGCCCAGGATCAAATCTGCTTGCGCAAACTCATTACCAGGCAATTTTTCAAATTGAGTCTTAACATTACTGGCAATGCCTATATAATCTTCATGCGATATTTCTAATTTCATAATTATACAACCTAGTCAATTTGTGCGCATATTAGCATAATTTTAAAAAATTTAAAAAATATTTTTGCAAAGTGACTTAGTAAGAATAGATTTAATGTCCTATGCTGAATTTAAGCTTTAGTTTTTAACTGAAGCATTGGTTCACATACTATTTTAAGGATGAATAAATGAACACATGGAATAGTGTAATATTTATGAAAAGTAATAAATCAATGGCTGACATGAACTCAATCGCAAAATGGGAAGGCGTTGAAGCCATGTGGTCTACAACGGGTGATTGGGATTGGTGTGTGAAACTTGATCAAAAATCATCTTCACCTGAAAAAGCTGAAGCCATGGTTGCTCGTATACGTGATGGCCACTGGGCTACAGAAACCAAAACAAACTGGTGGAAAGAAATCGCTGCAAAATAAGTATTTAAACCCGGAATGTCCTTCCGGGTTTTTTTAGTCTATTCAATGGTGTTAACTTCTGGTTGCTATCAAAACATTGTCATGATAAAAATGCCTACTACTGGTTAATGGAGGCGTGTGTCATGTCAGAGTCCATGGGAAAAATTTTTCGAACACTTGTTAACAATAATCCCCCTTTACAAGTTGTCGGCACAATTAATGCCTACAGCGCATTACTTGCCGAACGTGCAGGTTGCAAGGCAATATATTTATCGGGTGCAGGTGTTGCCAATGCCTCTCACGGCCTGCCTGATCTCGGTATGACCATGCTTAACGATGTCCTTGACGATGCAAGGCGTATTACCAGTGCCTGCTCTTTACCTTTGCTTGTCGATATTGACACCGGTTGGGGTCATGCGTTCAATATTGCAAGAGCGGTCAAATTACTGGAGCGAGCCTCTGTTGCGGCTATTCATATTGAAGATCAGGTTCTTGCCAAGCGGTGTGGTCACAGGCCCAATAAAGCAATCGTTTCAATGCATGAGATGGGTGACCGGGTTAAAGCGGCCGTTGATGCACGAACAGATGAAGATTTTGTTATTATGGCACGTACGGACGCTTATGCAGTAGAAGGAATGAATGCTGCCATTGAACGTGCAGAATTTTGTGTTGAGGCCGGAGCAGATATGATTTTTGCAGAAGCAATTACCTCTCTTGCCGAGTATCAAAAATTTACAAAAAGTATTGAAGTTCCAGTCCTTGCCAATATTACGGAATTTGGCAAAACACCTTTATTTACCCGCGACGAGCTGGCAGATGCTGGTGTGAAGCTGATTTTATATCCCCTAAGTGCTTTTCGCGCGATGGCAAAAGCGGCGCTTGACGTATACCAGGCAATTCATGATGAAGGGACTCAAGAAAAACTGTTACCCACCATGCAGACTAGAAATGATTTATATGACGTGTTGGGTTATCTTAACTATGAAAAAAAACTCGATCAATTAATGGAGGAAGAAAATGGTCAATAGTACAGCAGGATTGGCTGGTGTTGTAGCCGGACAATCAGCGATTGCCACCGTCGGGCAAGCGGGAAGCGGGCTTAATTACCGTGGATATTCTATTGACGATTTGGCAGAAAAGGCAACATTTGAAGAGGTGGCCTATCTTCTTCATTATGGACGTCTTCCGACGCGTAATGAACTGGCCGCTTACACTGAAAAATTAGTAGGCTTACGGCATTTACCCGATATTTTAAAAAATGTATTAAAACAAATTCCTAAAAACACGCATCCGATGGATGTCTTACGCACAGGCTGCTCGATGTTAGGAACTCTCGAGCCTGAAAATGATTTTTCCCGACAATATGATATAGCTGACAGGCTTTTAGCCGTATTTCCTGGGATGCTTTGCTACTGGTATGCGTACCATTTTCAGGGTAAAGAAATCAGTGCAATAACAGATGAAACCTCGGTAGGTGGGCATTTTCTGACGATGCTACACGGTAAAAAACCCACGTCCCTTGAGCGTGACATGATGAATGTCTCTCTCATTCTTTATGCCGAGCATGAATTTAACGCCTCAACTTTCGCAGCACGTGTAACGGCTGCGACCCTTGCTGATTTTTATTCAGCCATTACTTCAGCAATAGGTACATTACGCGGCCCGTTGCACGGTGGAGCAAATGAGGCGGCAATGGAGCTTATTGAGCAGTTTCAATCACCTGATGATGCAGAAGAAAAGCTGATGGAAATGTTAGCCAATAAAGCTAAGATAATGGGATTTGGGCATCGAGTATATAAAGATTGTGACCCACGCTCCGATATTATTAAAGCCTGGTCTGCCAAATTAGCCGAGGCTAAAAATGACCGTCTTTTGTATGAGGTTTCTGAACGGGTTGAAGCGGTTATGCGCCGTGAGAAAAAACTTTTTCCTAATCTTGATTTTTACAGTGCTTCAGCTTATCACTATTGCGGGATACCAACCCCATTATTTACCCCGATTTTTGTCATGTCACGCATTACAGGCTGGTCCGCCCATGTTTTCGAACAGCGTGCTGATAATCGCCTGATTCGACCCAGTTCAGAGTATACTGGCCCCGAAGCCCGGCCTTTTGTTGCTATTGAGGATAGAGATTAATATGAGTGCTTATGTTGAAGATAATATTAAACCGGATTATGACAAGGTAATTACAGACATTGCTGATTATGTCTTGAATACAGAAATAAACAGTGCAAGTGCTTATGAGACTGCCCGATTATGTTTAATGGACACTCTCGGTTGCGGAATGCTCGCACTGAACTTTCCTGAATGTACAAAGCTGCTGGGGCCTCTGGTGCCAGGTGCGCTTTTGCCAGGAGGTGCCAGAGTACCCGGGACTTCTTACGAGCTTGATCCCGTACAAGCGGCCTTTAACATAGGGACAATGGTGCGCTGGCTTGACTTTAATGATACCTGGCTTGCTGCTGAATGGGGGCATCCATCGGATAACCTCGGGGCTATCCTTGCTGTGGCGGATTATGTCAGCCGGCAAAACATTAAAAATAATAAACCGCCTGTTGCAATGCACGCGGTGTTAACTGCCATGATAAAAGCGCATGAAATACAAGGCTGTCTTGCCCTTGAAAACAGCTTTAATCGCGTAGGGCTTGATCATGTGTTTCTGGTTAAAATAGCAAGTGCTGCTGTTGCCGCATTATTATTTGGCGCTGATAAAGACACAATGCTTCGCACTTTGTCACAAGTGTTTGTGGATGGACAAAGCTTAAGAACTTACAGGCATGCACCGAATGCAGGCTCACGTAAGTCATGGGCCGCTGGCGATGCCACTTCAAGAGCTGTGCGATTGGCACTTATTGCCGAGAAAGGTGAGATGGGCTATCCCAGTGCATTAACAGCACCTACATGGGGTTTTTACGACGTATTGTTTGATGGCAAGCCATTTAAGTTTCAGCGTCCTTACGGCAGTTATGTAATGGAAAATGTCTTGTTTAAACTATCTTACCCTGCTGAATTTCATGCCCAGACAGCCGTTGAATGCGCCGTTAAGCTTCATGGGCAAGTTATGAGTCGCTTTGAAGACATAGCGCGTATTGAGCTGGTGACCCACGAGTCAGCTATTCGAATTATTAGTAAGCAGGGTGCTTTACATAATCCTGCTGACCGTGATCATTGTTTGCAATACATGGTTGCCATTGGTTTACTGCATGGCGATTTAAATGCGACCCATTATGAAGACGAAGCAGCAAGCGATCCGCGTATTGATCAATTACGGGAAAAAATGCATGTTACGGAAAATGTACAGTTCTCTAAAGATTATCATGATCCGGAAAAGCGCTCTATTGCTAACAGTATCAAGCTTGTCTTTAATGACGGGAGTGAGTCTGATCTGATAACAGTCGAGTATCCTATTGGGCATAAACGCCGCCGGGAAGAAGGGATCCCCGTATTGCTTTCCAAATTTACCAACAACCTAAAAACGCGATTTGCGACACCAAAGGTTGACGCAATAGCTAAAGCGATGAACGATACCAATTCGTTATCTGCTATGTCCGTTGTTGATTTTATGGCTTTATGGCAAATATAGGTATAAAACTTTGTATCCCGGATTAGCCAGTATAATCCGGGCTATATAAATTAGGTGATTTTTATCAATTAATAGCTTAACGTATAAATAATGAATTACAGTGTTAAATAATTAATGGAATTATTATAGTAACAACAAAGGACTGGTACGCATGAAATTTAAACGATTAACACTGTCATTGGTTTTTTGTTTTTCGCTTATCACCTCGCAGGTTTCTGCAACTCCCGTAAGGGTAGGGACCGTGCTTTATTATCCGCCTTATGTTTTATCAATGAATGAAGGGTTTGATATTGATTTAATCCGCCTGCTCTTTCAGCGCCTTAAATTAACCTATAATTTGGTTCCCATGGATTTTAATAAATTATTCACAGCCCTTGATAAAGGGGAAATAGATATTGCGATAGCAGGAATATTAATATCGCCGGACAAAGAAAAAAAATACATTTTTAGTTTGCCTTATATGCTTAGCAAGGCACAATTTTTAATCCTGAACACCAGTCCTGTCAAATCGATAACTGATTTAAAGGGCAAACAGGTTGGCGTCATTCAGGGAGATGAAAGCGGTGGGGTGTTTTATAATTTTTTACTGAATAATTATTCAGGATTATTTAATATAGTAAAGTTTCCTACTATTGATAGCTTAATTACATCATTAACTAATGGCAGCATTGCAGCCGCCTTTGCTCATAAATCAACCGCGGATTACTGGCTACAAAATGGCGGAAATCAATTCAAAGAATTAGGAAGCTCATTCCTGGTAGGTGAGGGCATTGCGATTATGTCAACTCCTGCAAATGCTCTATTAATTCAAAATATTAATCAGCAATTAGAATTAATTGAAAAGGATGATTCGTATATAAATTTATATACAACCTATTTTGGAAATAATTAGAAGCGGGTACCGGCGTTTCATCCAGAACGCGTCTCCTCAGCTGTGTCATTAAGAACTTCCCTCGTCGGAGATGAACTACAGAGCGCGTCATTGCGAGGTACGAAGCAAACCAGAGTTCGGAGCTTCGTTCCCTGGTTTGCTTCGTACCTCGCAATGACGAACTCTGAACGCGCCTCCTATATTTCAAAGACACGCTCTGGATGACAAAGCTGAGCAGATGCGCATGCCTGGGTAGACGTGCTCAAGATAACACACCCTTAAAATCGTCTTTTAATTCCCGCAATAGCCAGAATTTTTGTAGCAATTTCTTCTATTGAGAATTTGGTAGAGTTCAAATAGGGAATATTTTCTTTTTGATACATTTCCTCAACTTCAGTAACTTCTAACCGACATTGTTCCGCGGATGCATATTTACTATTAGGGCGACGTTCTGTGCGAATATGCTGTAAACGCTCAGGATCAATGGTTAAGCCAAATAATTTGCTTTTATAAGGGCGCAAAGAATCTGGTAACCGAAACGAGGTTAAATCGTCTTCAGTAAAAGGGTAGTTTGCGGCAAGTATGCCAAAATGCAGCGCCATGTATAAGCAGCTCGGTGTTTTCCCGCAACGAGAAACCCCAATAAGTACAATATCAGCCTTTTCATAACCTCGGATTTTAACACCATCATCATGCGTCAAGGCATAATCGACCGCTTCAATACGATTAGTATACAGCTGATTATTGGCTACCCCATGAGTTCGACCCACTGTGTAGGAAGATTTTGCACCCAGTTCTTTTTCCAGTGGCCCAAGGAAAGTATTGAACAGATCAAATGGAGTAGCTTCTGATTGCTTAATGGTTTGGGCAATCTCCGTATTAATTAGCGTCATGAACAACAGTGGCTTAACGCCGGTTTCTTTATAACAACGATTTATTCGCTCAACTGCGGCTTCTGCTTTTTGAAGGGTATCGATATAAGGAATGGTGCATTTTTCAAACTCGATATTTTCAAATTGAGTAATAAGGCTATTACCAAGGTTCTCTGCGGTGATACCTGTTCCATCTGAAATCATGAACACATGTCGCTTCATTAAAAGGCCCTTGAAATATTAAGAATAATGATAATATCGTATCTTGATGATAATGAGTTAGCGCTTCCGATAATTAAAGGTAAAAATTAGGATTTTCCCCCGCTAATGCTAAAATGCACTACCTCAATTATGCGTGCTTTAACCTATGTTAGAAAAAATCCCCGCCTTGGTACAAGAAAACCAATTTGAACAAATTCAAGAGATTGTGCAGGAATTAAAAAAAACCAAAAAGTATAAATGGCATATATCACCTAATAATGAATTATATATCGAACAAGCTACTCGTGATGCTTTATTGTTAGGACACTATCACATAGTAGAGTATTTCATAAAGAAGGGGGTATCCCCTACCATATGGGTGCCTGTAGCAGGCGATCCTTCCCAAAGTGAACAGTTATTTATGGTTGCTTTTAAAAGACCGGATATTCTTTTGCCGTGTATAAAATTATTTGTAAAAAATGTAAGAGACAACACATACAGCGAAAGGGTTATAAGTGCCGCTATTATTGGAAAACACAATAACGTTGTGGAACACTTGTTACAAAATGGTCAAAAAGCTGATGGGTATTTTTTAGCTGAAGGAGTTACGTTTTTAGGGAAAGCTGCTTTAGACGGTAACAGTGAGCTAGTGGATATTCTGATAAAACATGGTGCGGACCTAGAAGAAGCGGTACGGAAGAATTACTCTTATTTTAAAAAGAGAAAATTAAACATAAGGGATGCAATTGAGCATTCCATTGAGAAAAAAGAAACCTATTCGGGTCTTGAAATTTCCAGTATGTCTAATTCTAATAAGGAAGGTTGGGGTAATTATTTTAAAACGTCGCTAGCCGAATACAGAGAAAAGACGCTTAAAGCAGAGCAATCGATTAAGAAATACGAGAGGATGCTCGTAGAGTTAAAAGAAACATATAGGCATTCCTTAATATTATTACTTGATAACGCTATAGGGATGAATTTTAGAGGATACTCCCGTTCTGTTCGGAGTTACTTCCAAGAAGAGAAAGACGAACTCGCATTTTTGGGTGACAATGTTGCTGATATATGTTTAATACTGTCAATCGATGGCTTTCCAATTACAAAGCAGAGACTAATTTCAGGGGGCATTGGAGGTGCTGGAGAGGCAATTGTTTCACCTTATACTGATTTAGATAAAATAAGTGAACCTCGACGCAATACTATTTTAGAAAAAGTCAACAAAGTTATCGAAACACGGGGTAATAGTAGCAATGACTTAAGTTTTTGTAATTTTGTTCCACTTGATGTTGCCATTGTAGTTAATGATGAGAAAACTGTTAAGGTTCGTGCTGCTCATCGTGTTGAACCGGAAGAACTAACACGAGCATTAAAGCTTGCAACTGAGGCTCGATATAATAGATTTATGGAACTATTAATTCCTATAACACCTTTACATGAGCAACTGCACATGGCGGTAAAAAATGGGGATTTTGAAAAAGTAAAGAAGTTACACACTCTTGGTGCGGATCTGAATAAACGTTTTTCAAAAATTACACCTTTGTCTCTAGCGGCAAAATTGTCAATACTTAAAAAGAAACCCTCAATAAACCATACAAAAATTATCACCTTTTTGTTAGAAAACGGTGCTAACCCCAATTTAGGCCCATGTTCACCTTTACATTATGCTATGAAAGTCGGAAGTATTGATGCTGTAACCTTGCTATTACCTCATGTCAATAAAAGTGATGTTAAAATGGAGCAATTACATTATGGTGACCCACCTAAATTTGCTCCCTGGTATTTACCTCATCTGAGTGTGGCACTTGCCTCTAGTGCGTGGCGCGAAATTTTGACCTTGTTAATAGATCAGTATCAAATTGATATTAATCTGCCTGAATATGATGGCAGTACATTAATACAAGGTGCGATAATTTACCTAGTACCCGCTACTATAATTAACGAGAATCTTGTTTTTCTTGCGAAAGCAAAAAAAACGTCCAAATTTTTTGATAAGAGCGAAATTAAATCTGCTAAAAAATGTTTGGCTTCTTATATTGAAAGATTGGGATGCCTGGATTTTCTTATGGATAATGGCGCAGATGTGCAAGTACAAGATGAATATGGAAACACTCCTCTACATAACTTAATTAGTGGAAATAATCTTTCATTTAAGGTTGATGGCGTTGAGCAATGTGTAAATAAGCTAATAGCCAAGGGCCTGGATGTAAATTCGCAAAACAACGATGGATATACACTCTTGCATATTGCAGCATCTCTTAAAAATTTGGATGCGGTATTATTTTTAATAAAAAATGGTGCTAATACAAGATTAAAAGATGATAAGGGTCGAACACCGCTCGATATTGCAACTGAAAATGATAATGTTGAGATAAAAAATGCGTTAGTGAATGCTGAAACCACAGTAGCAAGTCAAGGTGAAATGGATATGGAGATCTCAACTCCAACAGGATTTTACAATAGCTAATAAATACTTCTACCTCCATATACGTACTAAATACTAAATTTATAGCGCGATGTATGCTGGTCAGCGTTGCTTCAAAACAATCTGCCAGCATTGCGAATGTGCTAGATCATGGAGGATATCAAGCTATCCTCAGGGAATCCACCTTCCGGAATAGACGAAGATTCAGGAATACCATCATGCACTACCGAGGCTCCCTCACTGAAAAAGCTAAGGGTGACATGGTTAGACTTGGACAAACCATCAGCAACATCCTTCACGGCATTGCCAATCGAATTGGCTCTAATTTTATCAATGCCGTTACTACAAAATGCCACCAGAGCTTCGCATACCTTGAATATTACTATTCCAATACCTGCTATTGCCATTAGCAATGGCACAACACCTGCTAGCCCTGCAAAGAAAGTAAACATAATGCCAAACATAATATTAGCACCAGGCGGTAACAGCAAAAATGAGCCAACTGCTAAAATAGTGAAGATGATTGCAAAAGCTACCAGCCCTCCCATTGCTTCCGCAAACAGCTCGGCACCCTTTTCATCATAACCAAAATCAAAATTAACCGTCATACGGTTCTTTGCTACGTAGCTAGTCACATGGTACTTACAATTGTTTATAAATGCATTGATAAGGGCACTGTTATCCATTTTGGGGTCGTTGAGATTTTTCATTAACTCCCATAACCATATATATATGGCGTCACGTGTAACAGAAGGCAAGGACTTTGTTTTTTGTTTCAGGTGGTTTACCAGTCCATACAATAATGAGTCTTCAGGGATATGCTGCAGAAGTTTATCGATTAAAAGTATTCCTTCCTTATTTGAAGTATCGAGTAACTCCAGGAATAGACGCGCTCTTTTATTTTTTAGCGCACTGTAAAGTTCCTTGAGCTGGTTTGTATTTTTTTCATCTGTATTGCGAAGCTCCTGTTGGCGGTAATCTCGGGGTATATATGCCGGGACATCACGCCATGCCTGATCTACATCGAGCTGTGCCAGTTCTACATTACGCGGTGCCTGTTCAGTATTAAGCCGTGCCTGTTCTACATTACACTTCGCCTGTTTAACATTACGCAGTGCCAGTTCTACATTATCCTCTGCCTTTTTAATATCGCGCTGTGCCAGTTTTGCATTATCCTGTGCCTTGTCTACATTACGCTGTGCCTGTTCTACATCATCTTGTGTCTTTTTCCCATCATCTCTAGCCTTTTCTAACTCTTCCTTAGCTGCTGCCTCATTGCGTTGTACCTCTTCTTCATGGCTTCTGGCCTGTTCCACATTAAGCTGTGCATTTTTCACGTCAAGCTGATTCTGTTCCAGCATGTTCAGGCTAGTCTCATATTCTTCTCGAGATCCTTTGATATTTCTTTTTTTCTTATCAAGATCATCTAATGCTGCTATAAGCGGATTAAAATCAAAGTGAGTAGTGCAATGCTTCTTACGGTTTTGGAAATAAATGAGTCCTTTTGCATCTTTGACAGTAATACGAGAGCATATTTGAGAGCTGGTTTCGTCATCCATATGACGTTCCAGCATACCGCACATTTTCACATCCTTAGTCCAATTGGCATATTCATAAGCTGTGCAGTTGAAAGTGCGACCGGAATTGTCGGTAAAAGGGATAGCAGAGGTTCGAAGGAGTTCTTGAGTGGTCTCGGGTGTAGCCAATAATAAGGCTTCTGTTTCAGCAGGGCGTCCCTGGGTGACATTTTCTAAAAAATTTTGAATTTGCTCGTGACGTAATGTAGCAGGCATTGCTGTCTCTCCAATTTATGATTTGGCTAACGAAAATTCCCGAGCATTCTAACACAAATTAAGTTAGATTGCATTATTTTTGGTCAATTTGTTTTGGGGATTTATAAAATCATTATTATGTCAAATCTTCATGGAAGAAAAATGCGGTAGTCTTGTGCAGTTGAATTCCTGAAGTTAAAGTTAATTAAAACCTCTCCTCTGTCATTGCGAGCTTTTATATGAAATCCAGAAAACGTATAGCACTAACGTTCTAGCTTACCCTGATTGAAGCACGCTCTAATGAGTGTCGTGCTTGAAGCACCCATTAAGAAAAATCCGTATCCTCGTCCAGGATCATTCAATGCAAGCTATTTTTGTGACAGCCCAAGTCGAAAAGCCATCGTCTTGTATTATCAATTTCAATGGTTTTGACTGGATCAAAGAGATTTAATTATTTTTTATTAGCCCTAAGCTGATAATAATGGTCAAACAGCGCTCGATATTGACATTGAATGTGGTAATCTTGAGAGAATCAGCAGATGAAGACATAATTAACCGGTAGATTTCTGCATTTTCAGGGTCTTCTAATATTCAATTATAGCTGTGAAGGTTTATACTGATAAATGGAGTAGGTAGTTATTGTTTCTGCACATAAACAAGGCTTGCAAATATGGAAATAGACAAAGAGCGATATCAGCATAATAGTAAATTATTTATAACTAGCCTGATTTGTCTCGTATTGAGTTTATGTTTTTTTAGTTTTGCTTTATATATCTTGCCGAATCTCCTTTGGGATTGGGATTATGATATTCCTGAATTTGTTTTTACGTGGCGGCAGGGGTTCGTTGATCACTATAATTTTGGTGTAGGAAGTGCGAAGATAACGGTTTTTCTTATTTTTTTCATTCCAGCCTTAATAACCGGTTATATTTCTTATATCACGTCTAATAAAATCGAAAATGAAGTATTGGGAATAGTTCCCCCGAAATTACCTGGAGAAGCGGAGCCTTCACAGGAGGTAAAAGAAACGCTCAGTTTTTCAGTAAGATTACTATTGACCGTTCTTTTAGTACTTGTTGTGCTATTTTTTGTTGAATGGTTATTAAAGACGCCACCGCAGGAGTTAATATGATTTTTTTTAAACGTTTAACGCTTAAATCGCTGACTAAAAAAGCCAAAGCAATGCAACAAAATCGCTTGCTTAACCAGCCGTCTGATGCAGTACTTGCCAAAGAAATTGACCTGTATTTAACCATGGCAAGAATTTATCAAGCTTTTAAGAGCAAGAAAAAAAACCCTTTTTCTGACTTAATGGTGAGAGAGTGTTTGCGCGCCGCGGCTAATCTGGATTCGTCATCAGCTCAATATGAGCTTGGGCAAAAATTATTGGATGAGGCTAAATTCAGGGATAATCTTGAAAAAGAAGGTGTTTTTGCCAATACGAGCAATCATCGTCAGGCACATCATCTTTTTGAAGAAGCCCATGCCTATTTATTAAGTGCCGAAAACCTGGGGCATATTCTTGCCAAACGTTTACGCGGGCTTTGTTATATTAATGGGTGGGGTGTTGAGGTTGATAAGAATAAAGGCTTTGAGTTAGTTGTGGCCAGTATTGATCAGGAAAATAGCTGGGATAAAGTGCCTCAGATTTTTGCTTCCATTGGCCTTAATAAACCGGAGTTTTTTTCAGCTTTAGGCAAGCATCGCGGAAAAAATTCATAAAAATAGAGGTCGTTTGAATCTTTCGAACGACCTTGGTTTAGGGTCTGTTGACAATTCACAACCCGCGGCACGTAGGCAGGCTGTGAATTGTCAACAGAACCTAGTACCACAAACTCAAATACCACTTCATTAATGACTGCCCCCAAAACAAAGAAATAAAACCCACGATGCATAAAAAAGGGCCGAAGGAGATAGGGGTGTCTTGTGATTTATGCTTTATTTTAAGATAAGCCATTCCGCTAATAGCCCCTGTAAGTGAGGCCATAAGCAGTATTAAAGGGAGTTGCGTCCAACCAAACCAAGCTCCAAAGGCCGCAAACAGTTTAAAATCCCCATTACCCATTCCAATTTTTCCGGTAATCAAGTAATAAATTCTGATGAAAAGCCATAACACCAGATAAGCTCCTGCTGCACTAAATATCGCTTCCTGAAGAGGAACAAATAGTGATTGAGTATTAGCAAAAAGACCGAGCCACAATAAACTCAAGGTTAGATTATCCGGTAATAACTGGTGATCAAGATCAATAAAGGTGAGCGCAATAAGAATCCATATCAATAAGAGCGCAAAAAGAAGTGTCAGGTTAAAGCCAAAATGCCAGGTTGCAAATATGGCGAGCAGGCAACTTAATGCTTCTACGAGAGGGTAACGCCGCGAAATAGGATGACTACAGTAACGGCAACGGCCCCGTAGCAGCAAGTAACTTAAAACAGGAATATTATGGATAGCTTTAATTGTTTTTTTACAAGAAGGGCAAAATGAGCGTGGAAAAAATAAATTCAAGTTATTATCAGGTGGCGCCTCCAGATTCAGTAAACAGCGACATTCATTGATGAATTCGGATTTTAACATCAGTGGCAAACGGTAAATAATTACATTTAAAAGGCTGCCTACCGCAAGAGCCGTGAGGGCTATCAAAGTATAAAATAAAAAAGAATTAAGCTCGAAAATTTGAGAGTCCATCATCATATCACTGATCCTAATTTAAAGATGGGTAAATACATTGCCACAACCAGGCCTCCGATTAAAATCCCTAATAATGACATAATAAGAGGCTCCATGAGGCTGCTTACTGAATCAACCGCATTATCAACTTCCTCTTCATAAAAGTCAGCGATTTTACTTAACATTTGTTCCAGTGCGCCTGACTCCTCCCCGATGGCTACCATTTGAACGGCCATTGTTGGGAAAACCTGACTATTTTCCATCGCCACATGCATTTGCAGGCCAGTGGAAACCTCTGCTTTAATCATATTGGTCGCCTCGGCGTATACAATATTACCGGTAGCGCCTGACACGGACTTCAGGGCATCTACCAAGGGTAAGCCTGCCGCAACAGTGATGGAGAGCGTTCGAGAAAATCGGGCAATGGCGGCTTTTCGGAGAATTGCTCCAACAATTGGACACTTCAAGAGAGCCCTGCTAACGAGGTGAGCCACGTGCGTGGAATTTTTGTAAATATACTTAAAGGTATATATAACCAACCCTGTTAGTGCGAAAATAATATACCAGTAGTATTGAAAAAAGATAGACAAATCGACAACCGCGCGCGTAAGAGCGGGAAGGTCTGCACCAAACCCTTTGAATAATGACTCAAACTGAGGAACAACAAAAATGAGGAGTGCAGCTGTTACCACAAAGGCAACAATTACGACCGCCATGGGATAAGTTAGCGCTTTTTTAATTTTTTTCTTAAGGGTTTCAATTTTTTCTTTGTAGGTCGCGATTTTGGAAAGCATGATATCCAGTGAGCCGGATTTTTCGCCTGCGTCGACAAGATTACAAAAAAGATCGTTAAAAAATGCTGGGTGCTTTTCGAGTGCCTCGGCGAATGTTAAGCCTCTTTCAACATCGTTTTTAATCGTGCCGATCAAATCTCGTACCCGTTTATTTTTTTGACCCCTGGCTGCGATGTCAAATGCCTGCACCAGGGGAATTCCGGCCTCAAACATAGTGGCGAGCTGACGACTAAACGCTGTAATATCGGCAGAGTTAATTTTTTTATTGTTTTTGTCAAAAATGGGAGTACGTTTTTTGACGATTTTTCTGATAATAATACCTTGTTTTCGTAAAGTGGTTTTTGCGAGGATTACACTGTTTGATTCGACAATGCCACGAACTTTCTCACCACGGCCATTAACACCTTCCCATTGATATGGAATGACACTATTTTTATCCATATTTTTACTCAACGGTTACCCGATTGATCTCCTCAAGGGACGTAATCCCGTGCTTTACTTTTTCAAGCCCTGCCTGATAGATTGTTAACATACCCTCAGATTGTGCCTGCTTTAAAATTTCGCCGGCGTTAGCACCAGACATTATTAATTGGCCTAAAGCTTTTGTCATTGGCATAACCTCAAATAAACCAATGCGGCCTCGATAGCCATTGGTGCAATGATTACAGCCAACTGCTTTATAAACAACCATTGATTTTGCCTCTCTTTCGGAAAAGCCAAGTTCGACCAAACTTTCGGGGGTTACATCATCGCGAAATATTTTACAATCTTCGCATAATTTTCGCACCAGACGTTGAGCAATCAGTAAGCTTATGGAGCTTGCAATATTAAAGGATGGAATGCCCATATTGAGGAGCCGTGTCAATGTTTCCGCGGCACTGTTAGTGTGCAGAGTGGACAGAACCAAATGCCCTGTTTGGGCAGCTTTTACTGCAATTTCAGCAGTTTCAAGGTCGCGAATCTCCCCAACCATTATAATGTCAGGATCCTGGCGTAAAAATGACCGCAAGGTAGCTGAAAATGATAATCCTGTTTTAGGATTAATATTGACCTGATTGATTCCCGGTATTCTTATTTCAACGGGGTCTTCTGCTGTTGAAATATTGATTTCATTGGTATTTAGAAGATTAAGTGCGGTATATCGGTATATAATGAAACCGTTTTGCCGCTCCCTGTCGGGCCTGTTACTAAAATCATCCCTTGAGGTTTCTTGATAGCATCTAAAAATTGTTTTTGTTGAATAGCACTAAATCCTAAGGCTTCAATACTTAATCTGGCAGAGGCGGCATCAAGAATACGCATCACCACTTTCTCTCCACCGGTTGTGGGGCAGGTGCTCACGCGAAAATCAATGGAGCGTTTTTTAGGGTCTGTCATTTTAAAGCGGCCGTCTTGCGGTATACGACGCTCAGCAATGTCCAGATTTGACATGACTTTTATACGCGATGTAATACGGCTTGCGAGATTAAGAGGAGGGGTTGCTATTTTCATTAAAATGCCATCAAGGCGATATCTAATACGATATTCACCTTCGTATGGCTCAAAATGGATGTCTGACACGCCTTTTATAATAGCATCTCTCAGGATTTTATTAACAAATTTAACGATAGGGGCGTCTTCTGTTGCAGAATCAAGCGCCTGATGGTTCTCCTCTTCGTTAATCGCAAACTCAGGCAATTCATTGCCATTATCACCGAAACTGTTTATACGTTGATTTTCTTTTTCGTGCCGAAATTTGTTAATAAATTTTATAAGTTTATCAGCTTCGACTACGATAGCACTCGTATTTAGCCCTGTATGAAATTGAATTTCTTTTAAAGAAGCTTGTCTGCCAGGGTCATCAATCCCCAAAAACAAATGATTGCCACGCCTGTAAAGAGGAATAACGGCATGCTGGCTAATCAGCTTTTCATGAACCAGCGCCATAGGCAGGGTGCCCTCATCGATGCAATCCAAATCAATAACGGGAAGACCAAAATGTTGAGCGATAATTAAGGCAGTTTTTGGGGCGTCCAGCATATTGTTGGCAATCAGATACTGAAGCAGGGGTTGTTTATAATGCAGTGCATCGTTCTGATGCTCAAGCATTTTTGCTCTATCCAGCAATTGCGCATTTACTATGAGTTGAGCAATCCCTTCTAATCGTTCTACCTCTGTTGCAACTGCCATGTCATGCTTGAGTTTATAATTTGCGGGTACTATAGACAATAACCGAATAGAGTGCACGATAAATAACACGTTTCGAGAACCCCATTTAATCAGCAATATTTAATTTCATTGCTTGCTGCTATATATTAGTCTATGGTAAAAAAGATTATGCATAGGTCTCAGGTTGGTTACTTTGTATTTAGATGAACAGAAAACCAAATTTCAGGCATTGAATAAATGGTTTTTTTCCGATCAGGGGCTGAATGTCGCGCAAGCCTTTTCCAATGAGCTAACTTCCCTCAGAGGTCTGTTATATGGAGAGAGGTTTTTGCAATTGGGAAGCCTAGGCGATAACACCTTGTCAAAAAGGTTACGCTTTCAACAAAAATGGGTGGCCACGCCCGATGTAAATGCCGATACGACGGTTATTACATTGCTCAACCAGCTTCCTCTCGAGCGTGACAGTGTGGACTGCATTATTGCTCCCTTAACCATGGATGCTTTTTCACATGAAAAAAATCCCATCGATGAAATGGACAGAGTTTTAAAACCCATGGGGTATATTGTTTTTTTCGGCATTAATCCTTTCAGTCTTTGGGGGGCTTGGTTGCGTTTTGCCCATAGCACTTGCTTCGGTGAAACCAAAAGTCGGCCAAAATCTGTTTTATCCATCAAGCGCGCCATGATAAACAGGGGATATATCCAGTGTTACTTATCAAATTTTTATTATATCCCTCCCGTCACCCGTAAAAAATGGATTGATAAATTAGAAATCCTTAATGTCGCAGGAAAAATGATTTCTCCGATTCCCGCTGGATTTTATTGCCTCGTCGTTCAAAAACATCAGGAAAATTTTATTCCTTTAACACCGATAAGTATAAATGAAAAATTCCGCCCGTCCGTGGCGACACCATTGCAGCCTACTTGCCGTGAATAGCAGTTTATTGCCATGTGCATTTAATCATCAAAGTAATTGTTCATAGGGCTTTAGATTTTGTATACTATGCGAGTTTTATATTTCTGGTTAACTTCATGCTCAAAAAAACGATATACCGTATAACATTTGCTAATCAAGAAACAATCTATGAAATTTATGCGCGTAAAATTTCCGAGAGTGAAATGTTTGGCTTTCTTGAAGTGGAAGAGTTTGTTTTCGGTGAAAATACTTCCCTGGTGGTTGATCCCTCTGAAGAACGATTAAAAATTGAATTCGAAAATGTCCAACGTACATTTATCCCTATGCATTCTGTTTACAGGATTGATGAGGTGAGTAAGCAGGGCATTGGAAAAGTCAGGGATAAATTAAGCGAGGGTGGTAAAGTTAGTCTCTTTCCAATTCCGGACAAACGCTAAAGCGGTTTCTTTATTTCCATTGAAACATAATTTTTATATTTAGGATATTCAATGTCAATTCCACATAAAATTAAAGATGTTTATGAAAAATCCAGTTGTTTATTTACGACCGCAGAAGTAGAAGCGGCACTGGATAAAATGGCTATTAATATTCATCAGCGCCTGCATGATAAAAATCCGATTTTATTGTGTGTCATGATTGGCGGACTCGTGCCAATGGGTAATTTATTGCCTCGTCTCGATTTCCCATTAGAAGTAGATTATGTTCACGCAACCCGTTACACGGGCGATATCAAGGCCGGAAATCTTATTTGGAAAGTAAAGCCCACCGTCGATTTAACCAATCGAACAGTTTTGGTGGTTGATGACATCCTGGATGGTGGCTTGACGCTCGCCGCTATCATCGCTGAAGTCAAGGCAATGGGTGCTCATGAGGTTTTTAGCGCGGTATTGGTAGATAAGCATCACAAACGCGTTCCTAATGGTTTGGAGAAAGCTGATTTCGTCGGATTGGAAGTTGATGATCATTATATTTTTGGTTATGGAATGGACTATAACGAATATTTAAGAAATGCACCGGGAATATTTGTTGTGTCGCCCGAGCATGAATAGCGGTTGTTAGTTTTTTTTGAAAATGCTGACACGCTGGATTCTTGAAATAAACCGGGCTCTTTTAAGCTATCGAATCCTGTGAACACTCCCTGACGGTCGTGGCTCGGTTAGAGACGTGAAGCCGAGCCGCGACCGTTAGGGAGCGTTTACAGGAATCCCCAACTCCATTGCGGAGAAGGGGATTTCGAAAGGGTATCTTCATCTTTTAACTGAGTTTTAATACCCCTCTTGCTTCTGCAAGAGCATCAAGAATATTTTTTGCTACCATGTTTTTGTCGCTATACTGACGAACAATTGTGAGCAAGGATCTCTCTTCGGCATTTTTTTCTTTAGATGCGCTAAAAGCGACCAATTGTTTTGGATTTGCATCATATTTACTAAATAGGTCTCTTTTGTTTATGCCAATATATTTTTTGTTATAGCCTAGTTCTTTTGTTATTGCAGAAAAACTTGTATTGCTTCGGCCTTTAGCGGTGCGTCGCAATTCTTTAATCGCTTGAAGCTCTTCTTTTGTAGCGATAAAAATTTCCTTACCCCGATTTTTGAAGCTATCTCGAATGCTGCTTGCACAATGCGCAATGGGATTAATGATAACTATTTTAGCCGCGTTAAGCGGAAGATCTATTATATGTTTGAGAGTTTTTATGGGTATTTTAATGAACCCAAATAATACGCTTAAAGCTCCTTTAATTGCGGCTCTGGGCAGTGATGATAGCGTGTTACGCTCAGAACCAATATCTAATAGTCTATAAACTGCTGTATGTAAAAAACTCACTGCGTCATCGATAATTCGCACAGGATTTAAAAAGGAATGGAGAAGATTTTTTAACGCATTATGTCGAATAAAAATTTCTCCATAGCTATTAACAGAGAAAAGGTCTTTTAAAAGGGGAAATTTAAAGACAACATTAATTAAAGGCAGTTTCATATTAACCCTGCTATTTATTCGCTTAAATCCTTCGGCAATGTCTTCTAAAAATTTGAATAAAGGACTAAAATTAAGATAAGAATTAAGTGGCAAGATCAGGGCAAGATTTTTAAACCAATAAAATTCTGATAGGTCAAAAAAATCTCTTTTCGCAATCACTTGATTGTAAAGCGTGTGCTCATCCTTGAAAAAATCTATGTCATTTTCTAATTGAGTTGATAATTGTTTGCGTGCAAGATTTGCATTTGTTCCGGGTATAAATTGTAGTAATGTCCCAAAACCATAATATTGCCGGGTAACCAGTTTGTATAACTTATAAGCCCCTTGCAATGATTGGGCTAAATCTTCTTGATACTTATCAGAGAGCTCTCTCTTTGCTTCTTTAAATCGGTGATATATAACACCTGGAAAAAGATAGAAGGCCATAATGCTTCTCGTGGTCTTTATTTAATATGGTCTATATGTTATCACATTGAGCTTTATTTGTATACATCAAGAGATAAATTGCCCAGGGGATCGGGTTACTTTCCCTGGGCATGAATAAAGCTTGTTAGGTGTTTTGAAAGGGTATCTTCAGTTTTCAGCTGAGTTTTAATACTCTTTTTGCTTCTGCAATAGCATCAGGCTCATTTTTTGCTACCAAGTTCTGGGCGCTATACTGACGAACAATTTTAAACAATGAGCTTTCTTCTGCATTTTTATCTTTAGGTGCTCTAAATAGGACTAATTGTTTTGGGTTGGTACCAAATTCACTAAACACATCTCTTTTACTTATGCCAACATACTCTTTTCTATAGCCTAATTCTTTCGTTATCACAGAAAAACTGGTATTGCCTCGGCCTTTAGCGGTGCGTCGCAATTCTTTAATTGCTTGAAGCTCTTCTTTTGTAGCTATAAAAATTTCTTTATCCCAATTTTGATAGACATTTCGAATACTGCTTGCGAAGTGTGCAATTGGAGAAATGAATAATAGCTTAGCCGCATCAAGAGGGAGATCTATTAGGTGTTTGAGCGTTTTTATTGGTAATTTAATTACCCCAAAAAATAACCCTGCAATTCCTTTAGTTACGGCTCTTGGCCATGATAAATTTCCACGCGCAGAGCCAGTTTCTATCAGTCTGTAAGTGAGCACATGTAAAAAATTGAGTGTATCATCGATAATTCGCACAGGATTTAAAACGGAATGTAGTAAATTTCCCAATGCATTATCTCGAATAGAGATTTTTTTGTTGTGGCCATTAACAAAGAAAATATCTTTTAAGATGGGAAATGTAATGGCGTCTTCAATTAAGGGCAGTTTAAAATTGATGTTGCTCTTTGGGAGCTTAAAGCCTTTGGCAATATCCTCTAATGCTTTAAAGAAAGGGCTAAAATTAAGAAAGGAATAGAGTGATAATAGAAGAGTGTGTTTTTTAAACCAATAAAATTCCCGATACGCAAACTGATGTTCCATTTCACCTCTATTTTTGAGGCGAATGCTACGATTAATAATCGGAGGGGTATTTGAATAGCTGCTCTGAAAAGATTGGAGAGCAGGTTCCAGTGTGTTAGATAATTGCTCACGGGCGCGATTCGCATTCGTTCCAGGCAAAAATTGCAATAATGCGCCAAAGCCTAAATATTGCCTGGTGCATAATTCGTAAACTTGATTAATCACGTCTAAAGTATATTCAAGGAGAGCTGGGTCTGAAAATGATTTATGCACTCCTATATTGAGAGTCGAAAACTCTTCCATCCCTTTTTTATAACGATGATACATAACACCAGGGAAAAGGTAAAAAGCCATAATATCTCACTAAGCTTCAACTAATATAGGCAGTTATTTTACCATGCTGCCTATTGTTTGCATATAAAATGAACACTTAAATTGTAAAAAAGGGCAAAAGAATGATTAAATGATAACCTTGCTACGAGGAAATTGAGTCAAAGCACTGGTGATTTGTTTATAGAGCTCCGGAAGCCAGCGTGGTTGAGCAAACGTTGTAGTCGCAGGCTTTTCATGGCGTAGATCATTAGGCGCAATTATTACCTTTACATGACCCAACCCTACACGCCTTGTTAACAAGAACAGTTGATCAATAGCTTTGTCACCGATGGCAAGGCACCCGACTGATAGAGATTTGCCATGTAGAAAGATGTTATTACCCAAATTTTTACGGCCATCTTTACTGGCTTGCAAGCGATCAAAATGATTTGGATAGTCAATCATCATGGATAAATGCATGGAGCTGAAAGGGTTAAATGATGTTAAGCGATAAATTCCTTCGGGAATTTGGCCATCACGTTCTTTTAATTTAGGCCCCAGGCGACCGCTGATTGCAGTTAGAGGGTATGAATGAACAAAATGCCAGGAGGTGTCATCGGTTTTGGCCCATAATTCAACTTTTCTTTCCTGTTTAAAAGCCAGAAGAGCGATATCTTTGGGTGGGTAAGAAACGTCTGCTTTGGCAAAGAATTTTACCAGCTCAGGCTCGGTGCGCAGTCCATATTTTATAATGGCATTATCGACAGCCTTATCCCAATTTAATTTGGGCGCCATCGCAAAGAGCGAGCCGCAGAAAAGAAATATAAACCCTGATAACAGACGATGCATAGTCATTTGAAAAATACAATTTTTTAACATGTTAGCAAATAATACCCTATAGAACAATTTGATAAATACCCTTAATTTGGCGATTGAAACTTCAGCTGTAAAGATGGGGGCAGCTGTCTAATTACATAATCAGGTGCTGAAGGAAGTTTGCCCGTGGTGGGAAGCAAGCCATAATAATTAGGGCACATATAGCTCATTTTGCCATCCTGTCCAATTTTGTAAAAAACGTAATGATAAGAGCAATAATCGAGTTTTTTAAATGTAGCTACTTGCAAGATGGGTGTTCCCGCTAATCTATCCTCAATGAAGTGTGCATTTATCCAAAGATTTCCAAGAAGGATCAAAACTCCAATAATGGAGCTCGCCGCAATTAAACCTGATAAATAACGGATGCCAGTTTTTTCTGATGTTTTCGCGTATAAAATCAGTAGATAAATAGCGCTAATTAGAAGGATGAGACTATTTATTGAATAAATTAATGCATGCGTATAATTAAAATAGCTCCCTAGTATCTCGCCGCCGGACACTTGATAGTGCAAGATTAAACTGATTAAACTTATCCAAAGAGCAATCGCAACATAGTTCTTCTGGCCGGATTTTATCCCTATTAATAAAAAAATAAAACTAATCAGTGGAAAAAGTATATATATTAAATCTATAGCAGATACCATGATCATTATCCTTTAAAAAAATAGCAATAAATCGATATTGCACTATCCGAGCCGCGCCCGTCAGGAAGCGTTCACGGAGTAGCAATGTATCCCTCATTTCGAACAACACACGCGACCCTGCAAGGACTAGAGCTCCGTGTCACTCCCTCACGGTCGTGGCTCGGAACTTTAGCAACTATCCGAGCCGCGACCGTCAGGAAGCGTTCACGGAGTAACAATGTAGCATTCATCTCGAACAATACACGCGACCCTGCAAGGACCAGAGCTCCGTGGCACTCCCTGACGGTCGTGGCTCGGAACTTTGTCACTATCCGACCCGCGACCGTCAGGAAGCGTTCACGGAGTAGCAATGTATCCCTCATTTCGAACAACACACGCGACCCTGCAAGGACTAGAGCTCCGTGGCACTCCCTCACGGTCGTGGCTCGGATAGTAGCTTGTTACTCTGTGCTTTTTGTATTGATTTCCACATTAAATGAAGGTGACTCTTTAATCAATAGCAGCGTTGGTTCATAAAAATAGGGAATATGAGTGGGCATTTTAATGCGCAGCGGAGTGAGTCGTTTGGAAAAATGTGGTAGAGCTTCACTCACATAGACAAGCGACGCAATGTGCTGCTTTATAGTTTTCTTTTTAATTGATGAGAAAGTGTAAGGGCTGACTGTCCCAATCCAAATAGGTTGCCGAAAATGCTTTAGATGATAGTTAGAACGCCAAAGCCGTAAAATTTGCGCCGGATCGCCATTAGTCGGCTGATAGGTCATGATAAGAACCGGTTTTTGATTTAAGTAAAGCTGAGCCATTAGTGGTATATCTTGAGAAGCCTGCTGGCTATTTAAACGCTTTAAGAGAGACCAAAATAAAGATTCATTTTCCTTATGCCACCCATCTTTTAACAGAGCAGCTTCCAAATGACTCAGTTTCCCCGCATATTGAACATTAAACAGGCTGATACGCTTGCCAATTCGATTGGTGCGGTATATTGGCAGTAAAGGTTTTTTCTGATCCCACCAGGCCTGGTCAGTGAAAACATATTGAGCAAAATAAGGTTGATGGGCACGAGTTGATTGCTCATAGTCAAAAAACAAAGCGACAATTGAGGATAAAATTAACAGGAAAAAGACTAATGGGGTAAATAATGCAGTAGAAATAGCAATTTTTTCTCGTCGATAAAATATCCAATGAAATAAACAAATACTTAATCCAGCGAGATATCCACCCAATACATCAATTACCCAATTATCCCCTAAATACAAAGGAGCAATGCCGTTTACAAATAAAATAAAGGGCAAAACTATATTTA
Organism: Legionella sp.; assembly: GCA_030680075.1. Classification (GTDB taxonomy): domain Bacteria; phylum Pseudomonadota; class Gammaproteobacteria; order Legionellales; family Legionellaceae; genus Legionella_C. Next base: position 55,029 of record JAUXWR010000313.1, on the reverse strand, counting down.
ATACACGGGTAAAAACCCCTGTGGAGTATTTGTTGATATACAATAACAAAGCAGAAAATTGCGCTGTAGCAATGGTTAATTGAATGGCCGGGTATGAGTTTTGAGCGCCTGTTTCAAAAAAGCCCTCAGGTCCAGGGCTATTAATTAGCCAGTGGCATAACAACAGTACAATGCCCGAGACAATATTCAGACTTAACCAGTAAGTCATGGAGCGCCAATCGCGATAATACAAGGTAACTACCAGAATAAAAGCTAATAGTGATAACAAGGTAATTGGGCTAATGAACTCACTGAAAGCAATAACAAGGACGTCAAATGAAAAAATTCGCAAACTTTGTAAAAACAGATGAACCGGTTGGTTAATGCTCACCATCCAACTGCCGTTAATAACCAGAATGGTCATTAACAAAAATAATAAAGTGGATAGGAGGACAACAATACACAAAGCCGCTGTCTGATAATGATAACTTTCGTCAGCAGGCGTTAGTAACTGAACTATCCTTGCAAGACGCGGATGTTTACCTGACCATGCCCAAAAGTCATGAAAGTGCGTACTAAAAAAACGATTAAGGTAAATAATAAGACGTTTTATGATGATGCTTAATAACCATAAGCCACCAAGAAAAACTAGCACTAGTGCAAATAGCCTGGTTGCGCTCTCTGGCGATAACTCATTACTGGCCGCCCCAATCATTACTCCTGGCAATACATACAACATAGCCCAGGCAATGGCTGAAATTACATTTGCAATAAAAAAACGCCAGTGATTCATGTGCATCATGCCCGCAATGAGAGGGATGATAGAGCGCAGAGGGCCTACAAAACGCCCTAATAAAACACTTTTACCCCCGTGGCGACTAAAATAGGTTTTCCCGTAAGCCAATACGGTTGGGTAATTACTAAAGGGCCACATGGTATTTAATTTATCACTGTACACATAGCCCAGCAGGTAGCTTGAACTATCGCCAGCAACAGCGCCCAAGGTTGCGGCTAGTAACGTTAAATCGACGCGCATCACACCTGAGCCCGCGAGAATTCCAATAGCGGTCATCGTGACTGAGCCTGGAATAATACTGCCCACGATAGCCAATGACTCAGCCAGTGAAATAATGAATGTTAACGTTAATGCCCAATGTGGGTGAACTTGCAGCCAGTTAATGATGGGTTGAACGTAATCAGAAAATAATTGCATGATTAATTTTCAAATTGCTTTAGAAATATTGCCTTAAGGCGTGTAGTCACCTCTGCAACGGTTACTTCATTAACATAGTCACTTATCTGTGCCATTTGAAGCTTGGCAAATCCACAGGGATTAATACCAAAAAACGGTTTTAAATCCATATTAACGTTTAGCGCAATACCATGATAAGTACAGCCATTTTTAACCCGAAGTCCTATAGACGCAATTTTCTTATCATCCACATAGACGCCAGGGGCTTTGCAGCGACTGCTTGCAGGTATTTGGTAGTCAGCCAACAATGTAATTAATATTTGCTCCAATTTGGTTACCAATGTCCTTATTCCAATATTTAATTTGCGAAGGTCAACTAATACATAAGCAACCACTTGTCCTGGACCATGATAAGTAATTTGGCCACCTCTGTCTGTTTGTATCACAGGAATATCGCCGGCATTAATAACATGCTCTGACTTTCCTGCCTGACCTTGAGTGTAAACGGGCGGGTGCTCCAGCATCCAGCATTCATCTATCGTCTCTTCATTCCGATCAATGGTGAACTGTTTCATTTGATCCCATATTGGAAGATAGGGTTGCAAGCCTAATTCACGGACTATCATCATTAAAGCACCATTTTTATGCCAGGATATTGAGTCAACTCAGTATAAAGCGCATCAAGCGATGGTTTATCATGTGCATGAACAATAGCCGTAATTGCTGTGTAATTGCCTTGCCCACTATTTTTAGGGACAATATTGCAAAGCTTCGTCTCAGGGTAATGTTTAATAACAATAGCCGTAATATCGCTCACAAAGCTATCCGATGTTACACCAATTATTTTTAAGGTGAAATCGCAAGGGAAATTAATAAGGGTTGTTTTATCTGTCATGGCCGTACTTTGGTTAATTGATGATATTTTTTATTAAGTTCTTCCCAATAAGTGCTTAAAACGCCGGAACCTATCTGTTGCTCGTTGACATAGGTTATGGGGTATATTTCCTTGGTAGTGCTGGTAAGCCAAAGCTCCTGGGCACTAAAAATTTCCGCGACGGGAATGGGCCCCTCCAGGAAAGGAAATTTAAGTTCATTAATCAACTCGATGGTAATCTGCCGAGTTATGCCAGGCAGGCATAAATGATTGAGAGGAGATGTTCTTATCACGCCTTTGTTATCAATCATAAACACATTGCTGGCACTCCCTTCTAAAAGAAAGCCATCTCGAGAAAGCAACGCTGTATGAGCACCGGCGGAAACTGCTTCATCATTGAGTAATATATTGGCGAGCATTGCTGTTGTTTTAATATCACAGCGCTGCCAGCGAAAATCTTCAATAATCCGGGTCTTTAAGCCTTTACGTTTTTCATCATCGGTGGAGTAGGGTGTGTGCAGGGTAAAGGCGAAAAAAGTGGGCTTAATGGTGTCTGGAATGTCATGCTTGCGAACGCCCTGATTGCCTCGAGTAATTTGCAGGTAAATTTGTAAATCACCGCCGCCATTCTGGTTAATCAGCTCATCGAATACAGGCAGCCAGTTAATAGGTGGTGCCTGTATTTTTGTCTGTTCGAGATTTAATTTGAGCCGGTTCAAATGCCGGTCTACAAAATAGGGGCGCCCGTTGTAAACAGGAATAACTTCATAAACAGAGTCTGCAAAAAGAACCCCTCTGTCAAATACAGAGATGGTTGCGTTTTGAGCTTCTGTAAATTCCCCATTCAGGTAGACGACGCCTGTCATCAGTCAAACCAGCTTTTAAACATTAGGCGGATAGCATCTTTTGTACGAGTAAAAAAACCACCACTGGGTACTTCATTCAGGGCATATACAGGATAAGAGGCAAGGATTTTATCGTCAAACTGAATGACCAGCTCTCCGACAGGTGCATCTTTGGCAATAGGTGCTAGCAAATCTTTAGGGACTTTTGTACTAATGCTTAAGCGTTGATATTGACCGCTTGGAATCGTTACAAATTGGTCTTGCAATACGCCAACGGCCAATTTGTCTGTTTCACCTTTATAGACGGATAATTCAGCAATTGGCTGGCGTGCTTTGTAAATTTGATGGGTTTCAAAAAATCGAAAGCCATAATTGAGCAGGCGTTCACTGTCATCAGCCCGGACAGAGTCGCTGGGAGAACCCAGGACGACTGACAGTAGACGCATATTATCCCGTTTGGCAGAGGAGACGAGGCAGAAACCGGCATCGTTAGTATGGCCTGTTTTAACACCATCTACCTGACTGTTTCGCCATAATAATCGGTTGCGGTTGGGCTGTCTGATGCCGTTATAGGTAAACCATTTTTGCTTATACCAATGATAATATTGTGGAAAATCATTAACCAGAGCTCTTCCGAGGATCGCCATGTCTTTTGCTGTGGTATAAAGTTGCTCATTTGGCAAGCCTGTGCTGTCAGTAAAATGGCTGTCTTTCATGCCTAAGTCTTTTGCTTGCTGGTTCATTATTTCAGCAAAACCTGCTTCACTGCCGCCAAGGTGTTCTGCCATTGCAACACAGGCGTCATTGCCTGAGTCGACGATAATCCCTTTAAGTAAATCTTCGATGGTAACTTCGTCGCCTTCTTTGACAAACATTCGTGAGCCGCCGATTTTCCAGGCGTCATGGCTAATGCGAACTTTATCCGTCAAATGGATCTGTTCATTACGTAGCGCATTGGAGATGACATAAAGCGTCATCATTTTCGTAAGGCTTGCTGGTGGCAATTTTTCTTCGCTGTTTTTTTCAGCGATAATTTTACTGCTGTTCACATCGATAACGATGTAGGATTTGGCGTTGACAGTGGGTGGAGAGGGAGTAACCAGCGGTTTGCTTATTACCTGAGCTGTGGGTGTGGCGGCAACTGGTAGTGATGAATCGGCATAAATGAAGGATGAATTGATATAGAGACCTGTCACCAACGCCACTTTAAACGCAATACGAAAAGACATTATGTTTTCACTCAATTAATTACAAAATTACATCATGTTAACATATCATTCCAGTCAGCCAAATATGATAACGACTATTTTATTTGGGGTTGTCTAATTATTGGTCATGTGTGGTCTTGTGATTAAAATCAAGTAGAATGCAGGCTAATAATAATTATAAATCAGGATTGGTGGATTATGCGTTTTCTACTTTCGATTATGATATTGCTATTAAGCGGCTGTTATAAAGAACCTCCCTCAGGTAGTCCGTCGCAAAATGTCAAATCAGGAAAACCCATACCCGCAAGAAGTAACAAAGATGGCGCGCCGGCGGGGCCTGTCCCTGTGTTTTTTAAAAAAGTTAAACCGGTTTATGAGCCGTTAAGCCGTTATGGCAATCCTGATTCTTACAAGGTAGATGGTCGGACTTACGAAGTAATGCGCACGGCCAGTGGTTATAAAACACGAGGACTTGCTTCCTGGTATGGCACAAAATTTCATAGTCAACGTACCTCCAGCGGCGAAAATTATGATATGTATGGCATGACCGCCGCCCATAAAACCTTGCCTCTGCCAACTTATGTGCGGGTAAAAAATCTGAGCAATGGTCGTGAAGCTATCGTGAAGGTTAATGATAGAGGCCCCTTTCATGCGGATAGAGTGATTGATTTATCCTATGCTGCAGCCACCAAATTAGGACTTTTGCCGAAAGGAACGGCACCTGTTGAAATTGAAGCTTTAACGGTTAGAGAGCAGGGAAAAGGGCATGTTGTACATTATTACGTACAGGCCGGGGCTTTTAACTCGGAAAATCTGGCAGCAGGGCTTCGTGATAAATTACGTAAATTAACCCCCTCCCCAGTATTTATTGAAAAATACCAGCAGCGCTTTATCGTGAAAGTAGGGCCGTTTGCCAATAAACCCATGACGCTTAGCCTTAAGAAGCAACTTGATGCACGTGGTTTTAAGGGATCATTTACCATGTTGCAATAGGGTTTTGGTCGAAAATTTTATTGAGCCGCGTCATCAATAATTACGCGGGTTCCTCTCATGCCACCACCTGGGAGGTCGACGAACTCTTCATTTAGCCAGCGCGCATCTTCGGTGAACATGCGCACACAGCCATGGCTTGCGCGATATCCTGGTACTGTATCACTGCCATGCAAGGCATAGCCGCGGAAAAAATGCATGCAAAAGGGCATTTCAGCCCCGCCATTATCACCATCAGCACGACGTGGGAATGCCGTAGAGATACAATCGATATCCTGCTTTCGAACAATTCTGAAAGAGCCTGATGGTGTGGAACAGCCACCATAGACGGAACATTTCCCAGAACCAGAAGAAATAGGCCCCCACCATAGTAATTCACCTTGCTCATCATAAGCCGCCCACGCGAGTTTTTGTTGACTCACGTATATGGTTTTTTCGCCATCGGATTCAATGTAGCGGGGAAAGGGCGATACGTCATAAATTGATAGTCTGTCCAGATTTTTAGGAATAGCGATAATCATGCCGCTTCGTAAGCGAATGTTCATTCGGTTAATGCGCCTGACAATATCCTGGGCTTCAGGACTGGGAAATAATTTACTCCAGCTGTCACCCGATTTAATCTCTATACAGAAATAATCTGGCTCGGCGCATAGGGTCTCGCCATAGCGTGTTTGCGCCCAGGCGATGGGCGCGACTGTGATTATGAGTATAAATATTATTGCCAATCGGTTCATGCCTATCCCAATTGAAATAATTGATATCCCTTATAACGGCAAAAAGCTGTAAAACTTTATGGTTTTTTGAACGATATTCTATAAAAATCCGCAAATAAAACAGCCTGTACCGAGCCACGACCGTTAGGGAGTGTATCGGCGTTTTAATGCGCGCAGAGGTTATGTGTATTGTTTGTATTCTGTGAACACTCCCTGACGGTCGCGGCTCGGAAACTCGAACCATGTACGTCAGGTTATTGGTTATCGTGACGTTTGTATTACTGGTATGACAGGAGGCTCAGGTATATACTTCCTTTCTTTATTCTTATTTTGTCAGTTTATGTCAAATGAAATAAATCAATATTACCTTCAACAAATGGGAATTGACCTCTGGACTGAGCGCTCCATCCATTCTTGTGAGAGCAAATTATCGCAATTGGCCATGACCGTTTCAAATTGCGTGAGTTGCCCATTACATCAAAGTCGCACCCAAACTGTTTTTTCACGGGGTAACCCTGAAGCGGCTTTAATGATAATTGGTGAAGCACCCGGGTTGTATGAGGATGAGCAGGGCCTGCCTTTTGTTGGCAAAGCAGGGGATCTATTAAATCAGATGCTCCTTAGCATTGGTCTTGCTGAGCAAGATGTCTATATTACCAATGTTACAAAGTGCAAGACTCCTGAGAATCGCCCACCGGCAGCTGAGGAAATGGCTCAGTGCGGAAACTATCTTTCGCGGCAAATCGATCTGGTCGCCCCCAAATTATTGTTAGCGCTAGGCGACTTTGCCGGACAATTTCTTGCCAGAAGAACCATGCCTCTTAACCAATTGCGAACAAGCCTGCACTATTATAACGAAACACCTTACTATGTAAGTTATCACCCAGAGCATTTGTTAGGCAATCCTGTCGATAAAAAGCAAGCATATGCCGATTTATTACAAGTAAAAAAAATGCTTCTCAACAATTTATGAGCAAAAATTTGGGTTTTACCTTGATAGAGCTATTGGTTTGTCTCGCTATTTTAAGTGCTCTATTTTTCTTTGTGCCTATAAGCTCCCTTTTTTACCAACACAATCAAATTGAGGTGGCATGTGAGGACATAAAAAACGCTATCCGCTACGCACGTAATGTTGCTTTATTGAAAGGGGTGCCATTGGCGTTAACCCCACTGCCGGGTACAAGCGATTGGTCAGAGGGGATGATTTTATTTATTGATAATCCTCTGCATCAGTATAATGCGCATGATGAGTTGATTTATCAATGGCAATGGCGCCATCCCGGTATTCAAATAGAATGGAAGGGTTTTCGTTCAACGCATTACCTCACCTTTTCAACGCTTTTAAATGAGTCCACTTCAAACGGGACTTTTCATGTTTTCAGTAATCATAGTGAACAAAGAAAATTGATTGTTAATCGTTTGGGCCGTATACGAGAAAGTACATCAGGTGCATCTAGGCAAAACTATCTGTAACTACTATCCAATGTTATAATAACGACCCTATCTTTCTGCTTTCATTAATATGTTAATCAAACCGCCTCGTGTTTCTGAATTAAACGTTAATATACCGCGCTCGTTATTGCCATGGGTTATTCATCAGGAGGCATTAACTGAAAAACTAAAACAGAGCGCCGGTGATGCTCAATTAACTATTCTTAACCAAAACTGGATGACGAGCGGCTGGTGGGATAACCACGTTTTGGGGCTTGACAGGCAGGTGATACTGCAGCGAGAGATTCTGATGTCAGCCGGGGAGCACGCTTGTTGGTATGCGCGTACAATTATTCCACAATCTACCTATCATATACATAAGCCCATTTTTAATCGGTTAAATCACGAGTCGTTAGGGGATATTATTTTTTCCGAACCCCGCATTAAACGCTACTCCATGATTAATTACGCAATAACTCCTCAATGTATTGAATATCATTGGCTAAAACCCGTGTTTTGCGATGAAGATTGCAGGTTATGGACACGATTGGCGATTTTTACCATTGATAATGACTCCCCCTTTTTTCTCATTGAAATTTTATTGCCAGATTTGTATAGATATTGCCATGAATGATAATAAGGTAGGAATCAACATGAATTGGAAAGCATATTATCAATTGGCACGATTTCATAAACCTCTGGGCATACTATTATTATGGTGTCCAACCGCGTGGGCCTTGTGGATTGCCAATAAGGGGGATCCTGATTTTAACATAATGCTCTTGCTATTATTGGGTACTATTTTGATGCGTGCTGCTGGGTGCGTTATGAATGATATAGCCGATCGGCAAATAGATTTACATGTGCAGCGCACTAAAAATCGACCCCTGACTTCAGGACTGGTAAAGCTCCCAAATGCCTTGATTTTCCTCTTTGCTCTTCTTTCGGGGGCATTGTTAATTTTATTGCAATTACCCTCCACGTGCTTTTATTATGCTTTAATTGCACTCGCTGTAACCATTGCTTATCCTTTTTGTAAACGGATTATCCAAGGCCCTCAAATGGTTTTGGGCATCGCATTTTCATTGGGCATTCCTATTGCTTTTGCTGCTTCAAATGTACTTCCGAACGGGTCGATGGGTTTGTTATTGCTCATTAATTTTGCGTGGATAATTGCTTATGATACGCAATATGCAATGGTGGACAGGGCTGATGACCTGCGAATTGGGGTGAAATCAACGGCTATTTTATTTGCCCGTTATGACCGGCTTATAATTACACTTCTCCAGATTTTCGTTCATTTTTCATGGCTTCCTTTAGCGATTGCGTTGAAACTCTCCGTATGGTTTTACAGTGGTTGGATAATGGCCTCATTTATTTTATTTTACCAATACTATTTATTAGCCTCGAAAAAGGAAGAGAACTATTTCCGCGCTTTTTGTTCTAACGGCTGGTATGGGTTAATAATCTGGGTGAGTATTATTGTGGGTTTTATTAATTAACTCATCAAGGAGACTGCTAGCGCCGATCCTGAACCAGGAGCTATCCACTTTTTTATTGAGAACATGGTGTGCGAGTTCCATGTAAAGGAAAGCTTGTGCGGGCTTTTTAATGCCGCCAGATACTTTGATACCACAGTTGCTGCCGCTGTCTTTAATTGCTTTTAACAGGCTGAAAGCCGCGGTTGGCGTAACACCGCTGGGAACTTTTCCTGTGGATGTTTTTAAAAAATCACAGCCATTATCAATGATTTCACGACCTAGCTGGTAGATGGTTTCAGGAGTGGGGAAAACGCCTGTTTCCAAAATAACTTTAAACGTTTTAGAGTACCGTTGACAGAGTAGATATGCTTCCCGGCAATGCTTTAATGCGCGCTCTTTTTCGCCTCCAAGGTAGTGCTCATATGGAAAGACATAATCAATTTCATCAGGGTGATAATTGTTTATAATGGTCTCAATCGCAAAAAGAAGGGGTTTGATGGGTTCATTACCCTGTGGAAAATTAACAACAGTTGCGTGTTTGCATGCCGTTAACGACTGAAATTTTGCAAGGTGCTCAGGGTAGACACAAATGGCTGCGACTTGATGAGTAATAGCTTTATTTTGCAATAAAATCAGCTCGTTATCCGTTGCATTTTGATTAAGCAACGTTAGATCTATCAAGGAGAGGGCAAGTTCGTTGGAATGAAGCAGTTGGCAGTCCTTTTTAGTAAGGTCTGCCAAATAGAGCATAAATTTTTCTTTAAGATTCATGCAAGTGTTGCTACAAATTGTTTAACCAGTCGATTTAAGCGTTCAGAGGCTTGTGACGCCGTTTGTACGACTGCTTCATGGCTATGGCTGCAACTTGCCAGACCTGTTGCATAGTTGGTAATGGTTGCAATTACCGCAACTTTCATACCGCAGTGATTGGCGACTAAAACTTCAGGAACGGTTGACATCCCAACAGCGTCAGCTCCCATTAGGCGAAACGCTTTAATTTCTGCTGCTGTTTCGTAATTAGGTCCTAAAACTGCAAGATAAACCCCTTGACTTAAAGCAATGTTTTCCTCTTTCGCAATGCGTAAAAGTTTATCACGCATGTCTTTGTCATAGGCATTATCCAGGGGGAAAAAGCGAGGACCAAACTCGTCGTCATTAGGGCCTGTCAGTGGATTGCCGGGTTGCATATTAATATGATCAGTAATCAGCATTAACTCGCCAGGGCCTACTTCTTCACGCAATGAGCCAGAGGCATTTGTGGCTAAAAAGTAATCGCAACCTAATAAACGCAAGGTTCTGACGTAGGTTTTGACGATATCATGGTTAATTCCTTCGTAACTGTGTGCTCTGCCTTGCAAGCAAGCAACAGCAGTACCGGACAGAAACCCAAGAACCATGTTTCCAACATGGCCATGCACGGTTAATTTGGGAAAGCCGGGAAGTTCGTCATAATTAATAACGATAGGATTTTCCAATTGCTCGGCAAAGCTGCCTAATCCTGAACCAAGCACTATTCCCACTGTTGGCTTAAAGCCTGGCATGCGTTGTTTTATTTTTTCTGCAGCCAATTGCGCGGCATTATTCATTGTTGTCATATTAAATCCACATGTCTCTTTGAAGTATTGGTGATAGAGGGGTATATCAAACAGGGTGCAGAATATACTAAGTATCATTGTTGGTTACAAGAGCATGCGCATTTCTATTTTATTGCTGTTAGTTTGATTGATAATACTCCAGCAATTTTTCAATACAAGCCATATAAGATTTCTCATTGGGGAAAGGGGGAAGCATATTTTCCTCAGTGGCAATGCTTTTTAATTTCTCATCGTCTTGCCAGTTTAAGAGTAGCGTTATTTTTTCTTCTTTAGTTAAAGTGTCATCATCTCTCACTTCATTAGGGTGGCGATAGAATTTGGTTGGGTTGGAAATTTTTTCGGCAGTATCCATCATTTTCTCCATAAATCCATTTTATAATAGAACAACTTAATTATAGCAATTAGTTTAAGCCCCGCATTGCCTTAGGCTTTCAGATAACGTAATTACATAATTAGAATATTTTCTAAAATTGTATTATACTTCTTGTATGCTACAAATAAGGAAACCAGATGAGAGTTTCGCCCCAAACCCCATTGTTAATTTCCAATGAAATTGCATGGAAATCGCTTAAAAATCTGGTTGAGCGGTTTCATTTTGATAAAAATGAAGCGATGCGGTTAATGGGAGATATGGCCACGTCTTCCTATTATAAAGGTATCAACAAACTCGAAGGCAATCTAAGTCGCGATGAAAAAGAGCGAATTTCATTATTGCTCGGGATTTACAAAAATTTGCGTATTTTATTTGTCGATAGCCTGCAGGCAATGTCATGGATTGACCGGGAAAATTCATTGCCACCATTTAATGGGTTAACGCCGCGAAACTATATTATGGAAGGCAGTCTGTTAAGGCTTGCTGAAGTACGTCGCTTTCTGGATTTTTGGAGAGGTTATTAATCCGATGTATATTTACAAGGAGTTTACCCGCAAAACCCACCGCCTTATTCCATCTCGTTATCCACCTGTTAATTTTTTTGATTGGGCTGACTCGCCTGAAGAGCTTTTGCAAATTGCCCTGCTTGAGGGGCTGACGAATGACAGATTGACCAATGACTATGGGCACATTCATCTTGTTGCAAAAGATGATTGGGTGGGTGGTCCTGGAGCGACACCATTAATGGCGGCCTTTACTCATTTTGGTGAGTCACGTTTTAGTGATGGGACGTCCTATGGGATTTATTATGCGGCCGATTCAATACAAACAGCAATTGCTGAAACCAAATTTCATCGGGAGCGATTTTTACAAGCGTCAAATGAGCCACCCTGTGTCTCTCAAATGCGAGAATACACGGCCTTTACGAACAAAAGCCTTGTTGATTTATCCGGCAATGGTTATGAGAGTTACCTCAATCCAGACGTTGACTCTTATAAAAATAGCCAGGCATTTGGACGAGAGATAAAGTCCCAAAATGAATGGGGGTTGATCTATCCCAGTGTTCGTAATGTCAATGCTACCTGTATCGCGGTATTTAGGCCGCCTGCTCTTACAATTCCCGTGCAAGCGGGGCATTATGATTATATCTGGGATGGAAACGTTATTGGTGAAGTTAGAAAATCGGTTCAGTGTTAGCTATCTCCATGTTGGCTTTAAATTATCCAGTTCGCTCGTAAATTAATTATTTATGTGATATTTTCAACTCATCCCTGTGAATTTATAAACTATAATATAAAATAAATCCTGGAGAAATCAGATGTTATTCATCGTTGTACCTAAAGACATGGAGTTCGTCAAAAAAGAGAAAGATGTCTTGGTTGATAAAAAAGGGGTGAATCCGGATATTATATTACAGGATATTGTTAAAGATTATTTACAACATGTCAGCGCAGATAAAGTAGAAATTGCTGGTTTGACTATTTATAATAGAAAACCGCCTGACACTAATGACTTATTCTTAAAATATAAACAGGAGAGAAGTGGGGCCGCACCATCTAAATTCGCGGTAGAAATGATAAATGGTAAAGATTGGCATAGCCGTGCAAATCCTGCTCAAAATACTAAGTATAGCGAACGATGGCAAGGGCATGCTTTTTTATCTCCTGCTCGAAAGAAAAAAGTCGAGGAAAAAGATGCAGAAGTGCGGGAAAAGCGCCGTCATACCAGTTTTAATAGCTTTAATGATACCTAGACATAGCTTAGTAGCCCGGATTAGCGCTAGCGTAATCCGGGAATGATTGTGTTCGGAACCTGCTGTTTGGGTTGCTCAAAAAATGGCCGGTTCATGGCGTTTACAGCTACATCATTAATCACAGGCTTTGAAAAACCACCTTCTTTAATGCTTTTTTGTTTTTCCAAAAAGCGATCATATCGCGCTTTCAGACTTTTAATTTTCTTATGGAACTCTATTTGACTAGCTATTGCTTGCCCACCCGGAATTGGTGTTTCAATGTTTTGAAGTGGAGCCACCGGAGAAGCATAGTTGCTCTCTATATCGCAAAAAACAACGGATCCCGTCGGTGTCTTAACCCCGCTAAAGCCATAGTTCCAATATCTTTTAAAAAATTGCAATAAGGCAAAATACCATTTTCCACGATGCTTGTGTAACTGATTTTCAACTGTAGCTTCAATATTAATTTTTTTCAATCGGGCACTATTCGCGGGGTCTATCTCGGACTCCAATAGCTTGCAACATTGACTGACAAGCATATAATTTTTTTGTAAACCAAAGTGATTGATTAAATGTAATTTTTCCTGAACAGTCGTGAGGGGTAGCTTCACGTGTTGCACTGCATGATAAGCCGCCATGTGTTTAAACACCGTCTCATCAAGGCGGTTGGGATTTTTTATAAAAAAATCTTCCAGGGTTTGAAACAAACAGGCGCTCACATCTCTATTGGGTAGCTTTATCATGATGACAGAAAGATTATGAATAAGTTCGGGATTTTGTTTTGCGGCTTTACTATTACAAAAATCACTTATCAAGGCTGACAGTAGTTCCTTATTTCCTGAATAATTAATTAAAAAAGCGCTGATTAAGGGCATCGAATCGACGCTGTCATTTAATTCCCAAGTTGATTTGCTGATATTTTCCCACTCGATTATCGCTTGATTATCCTTTAACGATGCAACAAGCTCCTTATTCTTTGAGGGTCTATTAAGCCAATTTTTCAAGTTGGCGAGTAATCCTTTTTTAATATAACTTCGAGCGGTAGCGTTTAGATATGACCGGTGAAGTGTATGGGTGGCCATTTTCTCATCAAAGGTTTTATCAGGTTGATAGAATAATTCCGTATTGCCAAAATTAGCACAGCGAAAAATTAGCTCGCTTAGTAATTCTTTTCCAAGACCCTCTGCGCCTTGAGCGTTTTTCTGATTATTATGCCCTTTAACAAACTTGCACAGCTGACTTAATTCTTTAGGGCTCCATGCCAGTTTCTCAGCATATCGAAGTTCTTTTTGGTAGAATATCTGCTTTCGCTGGTGGGTGAAAATGAGCAAAAGCAGTTTGTATTGATAACTGTATGCCCATCCTTCTTGCTCATTTAAAGTTTCCACAAGGGGTGTTATATGATGTTTGTAGAAAAACCCCGTCAATTCTTTTGCAAGGGCTGGGTTAACTTTAGGAATTTGGGTTAACACATCAGCAGTTAAGAAATACTTCCAAATGATGGTTGCGGCTTCCTCAGAGAGCAACAAAGTGTGCAATATGGCGTCGTAAGTATTTTCCGCAAGAACCTCCTGCTTATAACAGTGTTGATTGAGAATCAATAAGGCCGATACCAGGAACTCTGACTCTGCATTTAGTTTGGCATAGTTTGCAAAAGCTTGCAGGCCAGAAATAAACCACGGCTCAGCATAGTATGCACTAAGAAAAGTCGCAAACTGTTGTGATGGATTATGGCGTGTTAAAAACTCAAAAAAACTATGTTGATTATCAGGGTTGAATAAGGCTTTGCGTGTTTTGGGGTCTGCAATAATAGCTTTAAATAATTGCTGGGCATTCTCTTTATGTTCAACCGTTTTAAGTAAATCAAGCAGCGATGAAATACTTTGGTACTTTACCATGGCTTGCAGACTTTCAAACGAAACTCGCTCTCTATGCAAAGGAAATTGTGCTTGAACTTGCTCTTCAATCCACGAATGCCTGGATTTGTCGGCATTACTGTAAAGCTCATCAAGGGAATTTTCCAATAAAACATCATCAAGCAGTAGTTTTAGCGCGGCAGGTGATTGCGAGAGGTCTGACGTTGGAACCTTTGCGATAAGCTGGGCACTGGTGTTTTCTTGAAATATATTGTCTCGTTTAAATTCGCCTTTTGCGGATAAAGTGCCAATAATATGCCGGTTGTCGTCATAAAATTGCATGCCAGTATAAGCATTTTGAATGCTTGTCATTGGACAAATTTCATCGCCAAGTAATGACATCACGTGATTTGATTCAGTTACAAAGCCAATTTTTTTGCCTCCAGCATCATAAAGCGTCACATCCTTTTTACGAGCCAATTCTTTTTGCTCAAAATTCTTATGGGGCAAATATTTGCCTAACCATCCCATTAATGTACTTTGAGCAAGTGCTATATCGCCTTTATTGCGAACTGCTGCTGAATATAAATAATCCGTTACCTGGAATAATAAATCAGATCGAAGACTGCTTAAGTTGGTGTGATAATGAGCATAGAGAACGTCAAGGGCAGAATCTGCCAGTACGGGATCTTGGGCTTTGACAGCGATGCAGTTTTCTTCCAGCTCAATGAGCAATGCTCGTATACTGTCTTCTGCACGAAAATTAAGTAATTCTTCGCGTTTTTTAAGAAGAGTGGCCTTTTTAGAATGAGGTGATTCCATCTCATTTTCTATGTTCTTTATGGTCTCTCGATAGAGCGGATTCAAATTAATGTCAGACTTTAACCGATTGTTCAGGTCTTCAAATTCATCCTGCTTTAAGGTCAGGGAAATTAATCGATAGCGTTCTATAAGCTGTTGTAACACTTGAGGATTTGCGGCGGCTACAAAACGCGGCGATCTCAAAAGACGCTGGATCCAGACGCCATTAAGTGTGCAGTCATTTAAACTGTTATCTTGCTCATTTAAAATCTCAGTGGCAATGTCGGTTAAGTTTTCAGCGCCGAGAACATCAAAATCCTGCCTTCCCAATTGTGATTTGATAAGCTTAAAGGTGTTTGCACTTAACTGATTATTGCTTTGACAAATTAATGAAAGTAAGTTTTTGCAAGCGTCTCTATGGACTTTATCGTCATAACTTCCGCCAAAAAGACTGTGTTGGACTATCAAATTTAATAAATCAACGGGCATTTTTGAGACAATATCATACGCACCATCCAGCGTTGTGCTTCGTAGCAGTTCATTAAAGGCGATGAGAATTTCACGATAAAAGTGCCTATTCTTCTCATTTTGAAGAAGATCCTGATACGAACACATAACCGTCAAAATGGCAGGACTTTCAGGCGAAATTATATGGTCATGAAAAAGCCTGCTTAATGTTTCCAGGCGAGTTGACAGGGTCGAATTGTCTAAATAAAGCCCCTCGATAACTACTTTTATCGACATAACCCGAGAACTGTAGCTATCCAGTTTATCGATAAAATTTTGCACCCAGTCCGCAATATTACGTAAAGAGTGATGGGGACACATGGAAATTAACATCTCCAAAGGCATGCTTTCTTTTTTTGCAGCGAGTAAGTAGTCAATCAAATAAAGCAAATCGTAGGATTTTGCATGGATGCATAGTCTTCGAAATTGCAATAATAATTCATCATCCGACGTGTAGAGAGTTTCCAGTAATTGTGGCAATGTGACATTCGTCACCATCAGGCATTGTAAGCCCATAATAATTGTCACGCTATTTCGTATGAGAGATAGCTCCTGATTAAGCTGAGCCGTAATCGCTTCGCGGGTTTCAGGATTTAACGCTCTGGTTAACTTTGCAAATTTAGTGAAAATCAGCCCACTATCGCCGGGTGATGTACCCAGATAAATCCAGCGAAGTACCGTATCTACGTGAGAAATACAATCAACCCTGGACAAAAGGCCTTCAATGACATGATGAATCAGTGGTGTCACCAATTGGTTTGTTTGGCTGTCGAGAGCTTGGCCGGCGCTTATAATATCCTCGTGGTTTTCTTGTTCTCTTTGCCCTGAAAATAAAGTTACCAAGGGTTGCAGCGCTGGAGAGTCTGGCAAATTTGAAATTAAATAATTTAGGTGCTTAAGATTTTCATCGTCCAGTCTTTTACAGACGGTCTGGATTTCAGAAACGACAGCTTTAACATTTTCTACTAAACTTAATGTGAAAATCGTTTCAATACAGTGCTTCTGACTCAGATAAAACTCACTGTTTTTATCAAGGCTCCCAAGTTTGCAACTTACTTCATTAACAGATCGTTTTAACTGACTATATTTGGTCGTTAATAACGCCTTGTCGATAACCTCCGTTGAGACGTGCGCATTAAAAATATAGTTTGCCAGAAAATTAATCTCATCGGCCGCTGCGGTTAAGGATTGTTCGAGTTCCAAATAATTATTAAGCGGCAGCTTTGCTATTAATGCTTTAATCCAGAGGCTGTAGCTATCCAATTTATTGATTAATGGAATAAGTTCGAATCGATTTGTTTTGTCATTTAAAGAATAAAGCCATTGACTTAATAAGAGGGCATCCCCGTCAATTTGACGTGAAGAAGATAGCGGTGAAAGTCTTGAATTCAATACGAGTTGAGGCTCCACGATATCAAGCATGCATTGACTGATTTTAGCCGTTTCCACGTTGTTGGCAATGGCTAGAAGCTCCCGAATTGCAGGGTGGTTTTGGGCA
Organism: Legionella sp.; assembly: GCA_030680075.1. Lineage (GTDB taxonomy): Bacteria > Pseudomonadota > Gammaproteobacteria > Legionellales > Legionellaceae > Legionella_C. Next base: position 37,954 of record JAUXWR010000313.1, on the reverse strand, counting down.
TCAATGACCATACTTTTACTTGTCGCGAAATTGATAAATAAAGTTCGTAAAAAACTGTCGGGCAATAGCACATCAGTGCGCTGCACGCGCGCAAATAAAGCCATAAGTCTTTTTTGTAGAGGGCTATCTTCACCCATTATGTCTAATTGATTTTGTAGAAATGTTTTAAGGGTTGGATGCATAGTCAAGTTAAGAAATAAGAGAAGCTCCGCGTCATCTAAACTGCTTTTTTCTTTATTAAACAGAGATAGCTCATTGACGAGATCTCCTAGTAAATCATCAATTATTTTTTGTTGCAAAGGCGCTTCATTAAGCAGTTTTTGCAGTGTTAATACGATCAAAGGAGCACTGCAGCGTTGTTTTACGTGCGAAAGATGTAAGTCCGTGCTTAAGAAGGTGCTTAATTCTTGTAAAATTTCAGGCGGCAAAGAGGTTAAATTGCTGTGTTTGAGGTGAAAGCTGGCAAGCGATAAAGGGAGATTATGACTGTCATTACTCAAATGGTGTAATAACTTAAGATAATGCTGGTGAGATTCGCGTGATAGTGGTGAAAAAATAGCCGGCTGTACCAGGCCATGCAGGAGAACAAGCCCCAATTGATAAGACTGCTTCTTGCTCAAATTAAGTGAGGAAAGCAGCTGTACAAGCATCTCTGGATTAATCGAGAAGAGAAGGCAAAACAACAGCGGCTGTTGCGAATCGCGCGCACGTGCTGCTAATTTTTCGAGATTGGTTTGTAAAAAAATGGCGAGCGCTTTAAGTAAATCAATTTGAGCGGTTTCATTTAGAAATTTGGCTGCCTCCAAAATGAAAAAAACAGTAGCGTCATTATAATGATGCGCATAAGTACTTAACGTATCATTTAGATAATTCGTGGTTGGTGTTTGCAGCACTTTATCCAGCGGTGCTTTGTTTGCAGAGGCAGGGAGCCTGTTTAAAGTGAGTGCAAATGTGGGCAATGAAATATCAGGGCTTGCTGCAATCACTTCTGAGAAGCATTCTAATATCCCTACACGATTATTTTCTACGGCAACATCTATGGCAGTGAGGTTATTATTGTCCGTGTGTTCAAGTCTTGCACCTTCTTTAAGCAGTGCTCTGGTAACGGAGACGTTGCCCTGTTTGGCTGCATGATGCAACATTCGACTGCCATCTGATGAGCGACAAATTAATATCGCAGGGTTGTCATTAATTTGTTGACGGATTTGTAATGCTTCCCGCGCGCTTAACTCTCTATTTTTGAGGTGTTTATCAGTAATAACTCTATAAAGAGGTAGTGCATCAATTAGCGTTACAATATCACGATAATTTTTTTCTGCGGCAATGTCCTGCAAGGTTTGCTTGGTGGAATAAGAACAGTGATAAACGTCTGCATTGGGGTGTTCAATAAAGCAGGTAATTGCCCTGATATTGTTATTAGCTGCCGCGTGATGAATAGGGGAAAAACATTTAGAGGTGGAAACAGCGCTTAGTAAGGATTTAAGCTCGCGCTTTTTCATTAGCTCACGTATAATGATACTTGCCACATCGGCGTCTTTGCGTTTAAACGCTATTTCAAGCGGGGTTTCATCAGATTCAGGGGCGCGGTTTGTTAATAATGTTCTTAAATCAAATTCCTCAAGCTTTATTATAATTTCAAATAGTTTATTTACTACCAATGGTGTCTGGTTTTGAAAAACCACGTGTGATAAATTCGAATCAGTAGCAAAAAAGCCGGTATTACTGCCAAATACTAATTTTTTTAATTCGTCTCTCTCGTATTCGTTGAGAATTTTAAGCATAGCCAATGAAAGTTCTTCATCATTATTTTGCTTAAAAAAATCAATAAATGCTTTATAAGAAAATGAAGATGTTTGAAATAATTTGAAGCGCTCATTTTTATTAAATGATTGTAGTAATGTTAGTAATGCTTTTGATGAGTCTGGTTCAAGGGGATTAAACAATTCAAGAAAATTGGAAAAATTTCGCTCACCAGGCTCACCAAAAAGTAGCGAAACTTGCTCTATTTCCCACAACTTATTAATACGAGAAATTATTTTAAATTTGCTGCTTGCCGGCGCATATTGCATTAAGGTGGACATAACGCCTTCATTAAGATCTTTTACTTCATTTATCCTTCTATCAGAGAGCATTCCAATAAACTGATGATCCGTTAAGTTGACTAGTACATCGGTAACGTCATCGCATACGCTAATAGGTGCAAATGCAAACACCATGTTTAGAACAATCTCATATGGAGGGGCGTTTGGGGGGGCACAGATTGCGCGTCCAGATGTGGCCAAGGGGCGTGTGTTAGCCTGATTTTTAGAAAAAAAATGATGGTTTTCGATGGCGTCCGGGTTGAAATGCGCTAAAAGAAGGTTACTTAAATCAACATTTTTTATCTGGTTAATTCGTTTTTTTAATGTATCAGCTGGTTTGCTCATATGGACTTATTCCTTATAAAATACAGGCTGGTAGTGCCAGAATTTTTCCATGTTTGTTAAATAATGCTCATTCTAGCGGATATTTTTTGCTAACTCCATCATTCTTTGGATGATTATTGTGCGGAAATAATTCCCAAATTTCGGGTGTTAAATCGGGTGCGTCACGGCTCTTTTGTTAACGTGAGCTGGCGATAAGCCCTCAGATGCGCGTTTTTTTGCGGGCTTGGAGTCGTCGAGGAGTTACCCCACTTAAGGATTGCCAAGACCATCTTCTATTTTAATTAAATGATCCTTAATATACTCAACGTCTGCCAAATAAAGCAGATGATGTCCATCTTGCCTGTGCAGCTCGAAATCTTTATTCCCTTTTTCTGCTTGTGCCAACAGAAAATTAATTAATACACCCAGTCTTTCAATAATCAAACTCGCCAGCCCAATTCTTTGCTCATTTGATAATCCATAAGCTTGGCAAAATAAACGGGCCCTTGAAATTTGGTCTTCAATAGTTCCAAATCCGTCTCTGTTATCTGGATTGGTAAATGGGCTCCAACGATACAGAGCATAAGCAATATCCCATGTGCGAGGCCCTGGATGACACGTATCGAAATCAATAATTCCAATAGCTTGCTCTCCTTCTAAAACAACATTGTAGGGAGCAAAATCACCGTGACAAATCACTTCTTGTGGGTCACGTGCTGGCAGTTGCCATTGTTCAGAAGTATTGTCAGCTAAGAAGTTTTGTGAGGCATCATGAAATTTACGTAGTAATCGGGCAGCAGAGAGCAATGCTTTGCTTGATGACGCATTTGGACTCAACGGATAATTACTCACCTCGCCTTTTATAAAGCTGACTATTTCCAGCCCCTTATCATCAAATCCTAAAGGCTCAGGAGCCGAATAAAACCCATTTTTACGTAAATGATTCAGAAATTTGTGAACCTGGTTAGTCCATGGTCCGGTCGGACGATGAACACAATCCTCGGTACGTATAATCTTATTTGTACGCCCACCTTCAAGATATTTGGGTGTGTTCATTAGGGATTTACCTCTTGATCAAGCAAAATGTCTGTAAGACTTTAACATTCTCACTGACAGACTTATTTTCTTATTTTAACTTAACTGGGTGCACTTGAGGAGCCACCATCTCTGTACAGTACTATTTTAAATCTCGGCAAAAATGCACGTCTTTGCGAACAAAGTGAAGCAATCCAGTGGCCTTGGAAAAGCTAATTAGCGCATCTATTGCTGATAAGGTCACTGGGTTGCTTCGTCTGCGACTCGCAAAGACCAGTTATTTACCCGCATTTAAAAATTGTCTTGTCCAAAGATCCGCCATCATTAAACGCAATGCTGTAAGTATCGAATTCGCGTCAACTTAAGGAGTTTCCTGCGCCGACATCGGCGACCTCATCGAATCTAGCCAGCAAATCACGAGACGTTGTATTAATGGGGGTAGGGAAGGTTGCTCGCGCTATTTCGTCAGCTTCATCATCAGAGAGAGCAAACTCGGGCACGTGCAACGAGGGTGTCGGTGAGGGGTTAATATCCAATTTTTCTTTCATGGACGCGTAACTATGGCTCTCTATCCTATCCGGTTGGTGCTTGATAAAATTAAAATCAAGCCATTTATTAAATGCAGCAAGGCAGAGTAAAAAACTCAATCCAATGGTTAGCGCGATAATAGTCACCGTGAATAGTGGAAAAATAAACAATAGCGTTGCTGAAATTGCATTTAAAATGCTTAAACTTATCATAATCGCTACATAAGAGAGATAGGTTCTTTGTCGTGATGAGGAGTAATCAGGGTCATAAGTGGGTGGGTTTTTCATTTTATGAAACTGGGAAATACCCCAGAAGATATTACTGAGAACAAATAGCCAGCACGCGGGTACCATGAAAACGGGAAATGCGAATGCCGCAAAACAACAAATAATAGCGATAGAACCAATGACGGCGGCCATTCTATTCTGGTTTTTAAATTGACTGAAGGCATACCAATTACCTTTTAATCGGGGATGTTCAGGATACAGTTGGCAGGCCAGGAACCATAGGAAATACCCCATCATGAGCACAACCAGCGAAGAAGAATAAGTAATTGCGGAGAAAAGAGAAAACGGGATATAACGTAATTTAGACAATACAAAAGATAACAAAAATAAAATGCCGCTTGCTCTATCAAGTCTTTTGGCGTGGCTCACTGACTAATTTCCGTGTGGGCTGTATTATAAACCATCTTAATGAGTTTAAGAGGGCAATTACAAGATTTAATTTACAGAAGATTAGTTTGATTATTGAAAAAAGGCAGCATGATTCGCACTCGTAAGCCCGAGGGTTTTAAATTAACCGCGCTAATCGTTCCCTGATGAAGCATGATAGCCTTTTCAGCAATCGATAACCCTAATCCATAACCCCCCGTTTTTTTTGCTCGTGAGGTATCAACCCGATAAAAAGGGTTAAAGATACGCGTTAATTGCTCCTCAGGAACACCCGGCCCCTCGTCAGTGATATCAATAAACAATTGATTGTTTTGTTCATCAGCTGAGACAAATATAGTAACTACTTTACCTGGTGGAGAGTAACGCAGTGCATTGCGAATAACATTTTCAAGCGCTCGATGAATCAAGCGCTCATCAATGGAAAGAGAGTAGTCTTTAGTAGAATTCAATATAGTCTGTGGATGAGACTCCCCAAACTCAAAAGTTGCGTCAGTGATAATGCGGTTAATCAAGTCATTGATATTCACGTTTTTTTTATCAAGCTCATCGACCGATTTATCAAGCCTCGCAAACTCCAGGATTTCTCCTATGAGGGTGTTTAAGCGCAAACACTCAACTTCCATGCGACAAAACTCGACTTCCGCAGACTGCGCTGCTTTTTTGCGGCCTAATTCTATGGCTATCTGGAGGCGGGCGAGGGGTGATCGTAATTCGTGAGAAATATCTTGTAGTAAACGCTCTTTGGAGTTAACAAGCGTTTCAAGTTGTTCAGCCATTCGGTCAAACTCGTTACTTAACTGAGCAATTTCATCGCGATTGTGTCCTTTAAAGTGCCCAACACGGGTATTTAATTTTCCAGTCGCGATAGATTTTGCAGCCAAGCCTAATGATCGCAAAGGCTTGGTCAGATAGACAGATAATAGATAGCAAATAAGACCACTAATAAAAATTGCAATGGTCAGTCGAATGGTTAATCCTGCCCAGGGAATAACCACAAAGTGAGATAATGGCCTCTCACTGACAGCTGCCAAGCGGTACCCTTTACCTGAAGTGGATAAAATTTCGTGACTGACAATTAAATTACCAAATTTAAGCATCCCATCGTCTAATTGTTCCTTGACCAAATCCCTGCCGATTTCTATGACTTCTTGCGGTGGTGACTGGTTTCCGACAATCTCTCCTGTACTGGATAACAAATAGAGGGTCATTCTTTTTGAGGAGCCAGTTTGTGCCAGCCATTTTTTTAATGCCGCGTGCTGACCTGATTCAAAGGTCGCCACAGCCGCATTGGCATAGCTATCCATAAATACTTTTTCACGCGCGGGGATTGATGATTTTTGTGCGATTTCGCTGGTTACCCAGGCGGTGGTAATGATGGTGAGAATAGTCGCTAACCAAAAGGAAAGAAAAATTTTCCAATAAAGACTACGCATTAAACATATACCCAAAGCCCCGGACAGTTTTTACAAGAGGCTCGCCTTCTTGATTGTCACCAAGCTTGTTACGCAGATTACTAATATGCACATCAATACTTCTATCGTAAGCGGTATATTTCCGACCGAGTGCATATTCGGTTAATTCTTCTTTGGAAAAAGCCTGGCCTGGGGATTTGATTAACATTTCCAGAATGTTAAATTCCGCGTTGGTTAGCTCCATTGGCTCACCGTGTTGCGTTGCAAGGCGCTTGGAGCAATCGACTACGATGCCTTGGTGATCAATAACGGGTCGCTGAGTGGGTATTTTTTGAGTTCGTCTTAAGATAGCTCGAAGACGTGCTACCAGCTCGCGTGGGTTACAAGGTTTTGGCAAGTAATCATCTGCACCAATTTCAAGGCCTACAATCCTGTCGATATCATCACCACGAGCAGTAAGCATGAGAACAGGGGTTTCAAGATGTTCGCGAATGGCTTTCAGTACTTCAAAACCATTTAATTTTGGCAACATAACGTCCAGGATTATGGCGTCAAATGGTTGGTTAAGTGCTTTTTTAACGGCATTTTCACCATCGTGAACACAAGAAACAGTAAAACCTTCGGGTTCGAGGTATTGGACTAATAAGTCAGTTAGCTCAGTGTCATCATCAACGATTAAAATGTTACTGTTCATCACTTGTTAGTCCTTTCTCTGTAGGGTCAACTATCGAACGTTTATCAAAGCAGCCTAACAATTTTATAGAGCGGGCATCGGCATTAATTATTTTAAACTCAAAGTCATTAATTGTAATGACTTCACCTCGTTTGGGTAAATACCCAAAATTGGCCATTACAATGCCTCCAATAGTATCGTAGATTTCGTCGCTGAAGTCAGCATGCAACTGTTCGTTAAATTCCTCAATGGGTGCGTGAGCTTTCACAATATATTGCGCATCGCCATGAGCTTTGATGTAGGCTTCTTCATCAACATCAAACTCATCTTCTATATCACCAATTATTTGTTCAATAATATCTTCAATAGTAACAAAACCACTGACGGTACCATATTCATCAACGACTAATGCCATGTGGTTACGGTTATTCCGGAACTCACTTAGCAATAAATCCAGGCGTTTACTTTCTGGGACAAAGGTTGCCAGACGCACAATATCGCCTAAATCAATTTCATTATCGCCCGCCTCGATATAACGTAACAAATCTTTGGCATGCAAAATACCGATAATGTCATCTTTATTATCGCCCGTCACCGGAAAGCGCGAGTGGCCTGTCGTGGTAACGATTTCGATTACTTTTTTTAAGTCATCATCCTGAGACAGGGTCGTCATTTGTTTTTTTGGAAGCATGATATCGCGCACGCGCATTTGGGAAAACTGGATTACACCTTCAATCATCCCCAACGTTTCTGAGTCAATAAGAGAGCGAATTTGCGCATCGCGTATCAACCTGATTAATTCATCTTTGTTTTTGGGTTCTACTTGCAAAAATTGCTTCAAGCGTATAAACCAGGAACCCGAATCATCCTCTTTACTCAACGTCATTACCCTCTTGGTGATAAGGATTAGTAAATCCCAGGTTATCAAGCAACTCAATTTCTTTCGCTTGCATAAGTTTAAAATCAGCGTCCTCGATGTGATCATACCCTAACAAATGCAGAACCCCATGAACAACGATGTGGGCCCAATGGGCCTCTAACGGTGTTTTTTGATCGATTGCTTCCATTTTCAAAACAGCAGGACAAATAATTATATCGCCCAAAAAAGAGTATTCAAGTTCTATTTCTTCTGGAACATTGCCAGGAAAGGCAAGCACATTGGTGGGCTTGTTTTGTTTTCTGTAAAGCGTATTTAACTCAGTAATCTCATCGATATCGACCAGTCTCAGTGTTAATTCAGCTTCTTCTTCGTATTGATCCAATGTTTTTTTAACCCAGCTCACAAGGCAGTCCTCACTCACTGGTAAGGGATCCTCACACGCTATTTGTAAATCAATTTGATGGTTCATTGAGACTTCTCTTCGTTTAATGGGACATCATAACAATCAACAATTTTTGACACTAGTGGATGTCTTACGACTTCACGACTGGTAAATGTATGGATGCTGATTTCATTTATATCTTTTAATAATTTAGTAGCATGCGCTAAACCAGAGAGTGTACCTTTGGGCAAATCAACCTGGGTCATGTCGCCGGTCACAACCGCTTTTGAGCCAAAACCCATTCGTGTCAGGAACATTTTCATCTGCAAAACAGTGGTATTCTGACCTTCATCGAGAATAATAAACGCTTCATTTAATGTGCGGCCGCGCATGAAGGCTAAAGGAAGAATTTCTATAACATCACTTTGAATAAGTTTTTGGGTTTCTTTAAAACCCAGCATTTCATAAAGTGCGTCATAAATGGGGCGAAGATAGGGGAGAACCTTCTCAACGAGGTCGCCTGGCAAAAAGCCTAATTTTTCACCGGCTTCCACAGCAGGTCTTACAAAAATAAGGCGTTGCACTTCGCCTTTTTCAAAGCATTCTATGGCTTTAGAGACGGCAAGGTATGTTTTTCCGGTGCCAGCAGGCCCCACAGCAAAAACAACATCATGCTCGTCAATGCTTTTTAAGTAGTCAGCTTGCTTGCTGTTACGAGGTAAAATCGATTTTCGGCTTAATTTTATGGGGGACATAGCGGGTTTGGTTTCCTTTTCATTTAGCAACGATTGTATAGTTTCCACATCTATTGGTTTTTCAGTGAATTTGTATAAGTGTTTGATAATTTGTTTGGCGCGCAAAAGTGCCTGATTTGATTGGCTAAATAAGGTCAATTTAGTTTGGTTGATTTTGATAGTCAGGTGAAGAGAATCTTCAAGAAATTTAATGTTTTGATGGAAAACGCCGCACAAATTTGCTAGTCGCTCGACAGTCAAGTGGGGTAAATAAATGTTTTCGCTGTGTAATGTACTGCTCAATGGGATAGTTATTTTTAAGAAGTATGTTTAAAGGATAGTTCATAAACCGACTATTTCGCAAGTATTGTGAGCGGCTTAGTTACAAAAATAAGCAAAGAATATATAAACAAACAGCATTAAACTACTATATAATGAAGTGTGGTTTAAATTGACTTGGCATGAGGCGTATCTTCGGTAATTTATGATTGATTTACATTGTCACAGTAATTGTTCGGATGGAATACTATCCCCGCAACAGCTACTGGAAAAAGCGATTGAGGCAGGCGTTAAGGTTTTGGCCTTGACTGATCACGATACTGTCGCAGGCGTTAAAATTCTGCAAGACCAAACTAATACTGATATTACTTTTATCAATGGTATTGAGCTTAGTACCCGTTGGAAAAAATATGATATTCATGTTCTTGGGCTGGCAATAAACCCCGATAACGCCCTGTTAACAGAGCTTATTGCCCGCCAGACTGAGAGCCGCTATGTGCGATCGCGCCAAATTGCAGAGCGTATGGTGACGTTAGGAATTAGCGATGCCTTTGAAAAAGCCTGTAAAATTGCAGGTCATGACCGACTTGCAAGGCCGCATTTTGCGCGGGTTTTTATTGAGGAAGGTTTAGCTGCCGATATGCAAACAGCCTTCAAACGTTTTTTGGGAAGAGGAAAAGCCGCTTACGTCGAAACCCCCTGGATCTCAATAACCGAGGCGGTTGAAGGTATTACAGAGGCGGGAGGGCACGCAGTGCTCGCGCATCCTTTGAAATATAAATTAACGCGTACCAAATTACATGATTTAATAGAAGAATTTAAAGGGGCAGGTGGAAGTGGTCTGGAAGTTGTTTCTGGTGAAATGACTGTCACCGAAGTTCAAGAGATGGCAGGTCTTTCCCAGCGATTTCAATTGCTCTCATCCAGTGGCTCTGACTATCATGGTGATACATTATCGCGTATATCTCTTGGACGCCAGCGGCAACTGCCGTTAAACTGTATACCTGTTTGGCATCAATGGAACATTTGACAGGGGACTTTATGAGTCAGTTTTTTGCAATTCACCCAGATAACCCGCAGGCACGTTTATTAAGGCAGGCGGCAACCATTGTTGAAGATGGGGGCTTAATCGTTTATCCAACGGATTCAGGGTATGCCCTTGGTTGTAAATTAGGCAATAAGTCAGCGTTAGAGCGCATTCGGCGTTTACGCCAATTGGATAAAAACCATAATATGACACTTGTATGCCGGGATTTGTCAGAATTGGGCACTTACGCCAAAGTTTCTAACCCAATTTTTCGTTTATTAAAAGCATTTACACCGGGAGCGTACACCTTTATTTTGAATGCCACCCATGAAGTCCCTCGACTCATGTTACATCCCAAGCGAAAGACACTGGGTTTACGAGTACCTGAAAATATTATTACCCTGGCATTACTTGAATGCCTTGATGCGCCGTTGATGAGTACCACCCTTATACTGCCGGGTGCTAACGCACCATTAAGCCAGCCTGAGGCTATTGAGGATTTACTGGGTAATCAGACAGATTTAATCATTGACGGTGGGCATTGTGGGCATGAGCCAACAACCGTTATTGATTTGACGGGGGACTTCCCCGTGGTATTGCGAGTAGGAAAAGGTGATCCTGAGCCTTTCAGATAACTGTTTAGAGGATTTTGATGTCTGGTATATATAGTTCTAACAAGCGGGTTGTGTCCGGCATGCGGGCCAGTGGTCGTTTACACTTGGGTCACTATCATGGTGTATTAAAAAATTGGCTTACGTTACAACACCAGTATGATTGCTATTTCTTCGTAGCAGATTGGCATGGGTTAACAACTCGCTATGATGAACCTGGTTTTATTGAAACGATTTTATGGGACATGGTCATTGACTGGCTTGCTTGCGGGGTTAACCCAGGCTTATCTAAAGTGTTTATTCAGTCATGGGTGCCAGAGCATGCAGAACTGCACTTGCTATTATCCATGATTACGCCTTTGGGCTGGCTTGAACGCGTGCCCACCTATAAAGATCAACAAGAAAAGCTTCATGATAAAGATTTATCCACCTATGGTTTTTTAGGGTATCCGCTCTTGCAAAGTGCTGATGTGTTGCTCTACAAAGCGGATTTTGTACCGGTTGGAGAAGATCAGGTCGCTCATATCGAATTAATACGTGAAGTAGCAAGACGGTTTAATTTCATGTATGGCAAAGAGCCTAATTTTGAAGGCCTTGTTGCAGAAGCCATTAAAAAAATGGGCAAAAAAAACAGCAAGCTGTACAATGAGTTACGTACCCATTTTCAACAGGATGGTAGTCACGAATCGCTTAATACGGCGAAAGCGCTGGTAACGAATCAACATAATTTATCCATAGGCGATAAAGAGCGTCTACTCGGCTTTTTGGATGGTTCGGGAAAAATCATTCTTTCAGAGCCGCAACCCTTATTAACAGAAACATCGAAAATGCCCGGTATTGATGGCCAGAAGATGTCCAAGTCGTATCACAATACGATAGGCTTGCGAGAAAACCCTGTCGATGTTGAAAAGAAAATATTAACCATGCCCACTGATCCTGCCCGTGTAAAACGAACAGATCCGGGTGAGCCTGAAAAATGCCCTGTTTGGCAGTTTCATAAAATTTATTCATCTCCTGATGTAAAAGAGTGGGTTCAGACGGGTTGTCGCACCGCAGGAATTGGCTGTGTTGATTGTAAACGGCCTATAGTCGATGCCATCAACCAAGAGTTAAAACCTATTCAATTTGCAATCAAAGAATATGAAGAGGATTTAGGTTCGGTGAAACGGTTAGTTGCCGAAGGAAGTGAAGCGGCGCGAGAGGAAGCTAACAAAACATTAAAAGAGGTGCGAGAAGTAATGGGTCTGAATTATTAATGGCTGAAAGTTTAGCCGCAGTAACGCCAGTAGTTTTTGCAGTAGTCAGCGGTAAACCACTGACTGAGATTCCGGCTGATTTGTTCATTCCACCGGACGCTCTTGAGGTTTTGCTTGATTCATTTACAGGACCGTTAGATTTATTACTATACCTTATCAGGCGACAAAATCTTGATATATTGGATATTCCGATTGCTCATATTACCGAACAATATATTCAATACATTAATCTCATGGAAGAACATCGCCTGGAGCTCGCGGCTGATTATCTGGTGATGGCAGCAATGCTTGCAGAAATAAAATCACGACTGCTATTGCCGCAAACCGATAGCTCGACTGATGAGTTAGAGGAAGATCCTCGCCTAGCCCTGGTTAGAAAGCTTCAGATTTATGAGCAATTTAAAGAAGCGGCGATAAATCTTGACGAAATACCGCGTTGTGATCGGGATAATTTCAGATTCTCAATGATGACGAGCGGTGTTCAAACCATCATTACGCCGCCAGAGGTAGTGCTTGCGACGCTCGTTGACGTAATGCAAGATTTGATTAAACGCCAAGGCCATGAGGTTCATCATCAAATAACTCGGGAGCCGTTATCGATAAGAGAGCGCATGGCGCAAGTACTTGACCGATTGCAGCATGAGCAATCTCTTTCGTTAACAGAGCTATTTACTCGAGAAGAAGGACGTATGGGGCTGGCAGTTACTTTGTTAGCTATATTAGAATTAGGGCGGCAATCACTGGTGGTGATTACGCAAACCATGATGTATGCCCCCATTCATTTGCAGGCAGCACGTCATGGATGACATTGAGATAAAATGCATTGTTGAAGCATTATTAATGAGTTCTGAAACCCCCCTCTCTATTGAGCAAATTAGTAGTGCGTTTGAGGAGTGGCAAAGACCTTCTAAAGAGAGTATTCAGCATGCATTAAAGGCATTGGACGCTGATTATGAAAACAGGGCAATTGAATTAAAGGTATTAGCGAACGGATATTGCTTACAGACCCGGGAAAAATATGGCCTATGGATTGGTCGATTACAAACAGAAAAACCAGGAAAATATTCGCGAGCGCTTTTGGAAACATTGGCTATTATAGCTTACAGGCAGCCTGTCACCCGTGCAGATATTGAAGACATTCGCGGTGTTGCTGTCAGTAGTCCCATGATAAAAACATTGCTTGAGCGCGAATGGATAAAGATTGCGGGGCATAGGGATGTTCCCGGGAAGCCTGCCGTTTTTGTGACGACAAAGACCTTTCTTGATTATTTTAACCTGCAATCAATTGACCAATTGCCACCTTTACCGGAGAGTTCTGATCTCTTACCGGTAGTTACCGAAAAATTTATAGAAGAGTATGTAGACTAATGAGTAAAGAACGATTACAAAAAATATTAAGCCAGGCCGGATTAGGCTCAAGACGTGAGATGGAGCGCTGGATTGAAGAGGGTGTTGTCACCATTAATGGAGCGGTCGCCAAAGTTGGTGAGAGTGCCGGGCCTGACGATAAAATAGGTGTAAAAGGGCGTATTATTGCAAATCCTCTTAAAGAGCCTCTAAAAACACGTGTTCTTGTTTATCATAAACCTGTTGGAGAAATTTCAAGCAGACACGATCCCAAACATGAAAAAACAGTTTTCGATAAGCTGCCTTATTTAAGACAAGGGCGCTGGGTTCAGGTCGGTCGTCTTGATATTAATACGTCAGGGTTACTACTTTTTACCAATGATGGGGAGCTTGCAAATCAGCTAATGCACCCCAAATATGGCCTGGAAAGAGAATACGCGGTTCGAGTGCGTGGTCAGGTAAGTGCTGAGGCTATTAATACATTGCTTAAAGGGGTGACTCTTGAGGATGGGGTGGCCAAGTTCAAGCGCATAGATTTAAAAGGTGGTGAAGGAGTAAACGTCTGGTATCACGTGACAATCACTGAAGGTCGTAACCGTGAAGTCAGGCGCTTATGGCAATCACAGGGAGTAGAGGTTAGCCGTTTAATCCGCGTTCGCTACGGGCGCGTTACCATGCCGCGATTTTTAACACGCGGGAACTTCAAGGAATTGACGGAAAAAGAAATTGAAGCTTATGTTTTACCGGTAAGTGATGACAAGAGTAACTCTAATCCGAGTGCCAAAGCCCCCCGCCAGCGGGATAAAGGAGCATCAAAGGAAGGTCCGGTGAAATCTGGTGGTAATTTTCCACGTGGGCGAGATAAGGAAGCATCAAAAAGAGATCCTGGTAAGGGAAGAGATAAGACTCTAAAAATCAAACGTAGCCCGGATTAGCGATGTTCTGTCATAGCTCATTTCCCCGGATTACGCTGGCGCTAATCCGGGCTACACGGCTAATCCGGGCTACATAAATACCATTGGGTGGTAAAGCAATTCGTTTAATATGATAAGAGATGTAAATAATGAGTAGAAAAAGACAACGCCTTCCTGTAACACTAAAATCCGCAGAAATTGAAAAATTTAGCCATGATGGCCGAGGTATTGCTCGTATTGATGGTAAAACCACTTTCATTCAAGGGGCGTTACCGGGTGAAACGGTGGAGTTTCAATACACACAAGTCAAAAAAGATTATGACGAGGGCCGTACAATATCTATTTTGTCTCCTTCAAACCTCCGAGCAGAACCACGCTGCCCTCATTATGAAATGTGCGGCGGCTGCTCATTACAGCATTTAAGTGAAGACGCCCAAATTCATGTAAAACAATCGTTATTATTAGATTCCTTGCAACGCATTGGCCACACCGAACCGGACACTCTTTTAGAGCCATTAACCAGCTCGAGTTGGAATTATCGCAATAAAGCACGGTTAAGCGTTCGTTATGTAGAAAAAAAACAGGCGACATTGGTTGGTTTCAGGGAAAAAAGCAATCCTCGATACATTGCAGAAATTAATCAATGCCCAGTATTAAACGCTAAAGTCGATGCAGAAATCGTTAATTTAAGAAAATTAATCGATTCGCTGGATTCGCCTCAAGTCATAGCCCAAATTGAAGTTGCGGCAGGTGATGAGGATGTTGCATTAATTTTTCGCAATCTAGCGGCGTTGAGTGCCAGTGATGAGGAAAAATTGCGCTGCTTTGGAGAAGAAAGTGGATTCATTTTATTTCTGCAACCCGGCGGTACAGATACGGTTACTTTGTTTTACCCCGAATCAAGTTCACAATTTTTAAGCTATGCTTTACCTGCTGATAAGCTTCGCTATAAATTTTACCCGACTGATTTTACCCAGGTGAACGCTGAATTAAACCGTAAAATGGTGGCTCGTGCCATGGAGCTAATGGCGTTGACCCCCGAAGATGTAGTTTTAGATCTCTTCTGTGGTCTAGGTAATTTTTCACTTCCGCTTGCTCTTCGTTGTAAAAAAGTTATTGGTATTGAGGGTAGTGATGCTATGGTAGAGAGAGCTCAAAATAATGCCTTGGCTAATAATATCAGTAATACGGAATTTTATTGCAGAGATCTCGATAAAGCAGACGCACTGGCAACGATTGCACCGCAAGGTCTTACTAAAATTCTCATTGATCCACCGCGAACGGGCGCACTGGAAATTGTGAAACAAATGGATAAACTTAATCCAGAAAGGGTTGTTTATGTATCGTGCAATCCCGCAACACTTGCACGTGACAGTGATATATTGGTCAATCAGCATGGATACCGCTTAACAGCCGCTGGAGTTATGGATATGTTTCCCCATACAGCTCATGTGGAATCTATTGCCGTATTTGAAAAAGGATAATGAGTCATGGTCAAAGTCAAAGATGATAGCCCTTGGGCAACTGCTGATGGCAACATAGATTTAGAGCAGTGGCTTCGCCAATTAGGCAGCAAAGGCTATTTTCAAGACTTGGAATTGATTCGTAATGCCTGCACATTAAGTCAACTGGCAGGGCAAGATCATGCCACTGAGACAGGCGTCACTTGCTTGCAACAAGGCTTGGCAATGGCAGATATTCTCGCTGATCTTGAAGTAGACCAGGAGACATTGGCAGCGGCTATCATTTTTGTGAGCGTTCACTATGCCGAATTATCCCTCGATGATGTTGAGGAGCAGTTAGGGCCAAATATCGCCAAACTTGTCAAAGGCATTGAAAAAATGAGTGCCATTCATAATTTGCAGGCACTTAATCGCTATCAGCAAAATAAACACCAATTGGATAATGTACGGAAAATGTTATTAGCCATGGTGGATGATGCGCGCGTTGTTTTAATCAAATTGGCAGAAAGGCTTTGTGTTTTGCGAGCGACTATTCACCTTCCGGAAAATATGCGCATACAAATTGCCTCAGAAGCAATGGAAATCTATGCCCCCTTGGCCAATCGCTTGGGGATTGGTGCAATCAAATGGGAAATGGAGGACTTGGCATTTCGTTATTTGCACCCAGAAGACTATAAATCTATTGCCAAAGGGTTAAAAGCAAAGCGTCTCGAACGGGATAAATATGTTGATTTTATTGTTGAAGAGTTAAATAAACAGATTAGAACGACAGGGGCTTCGCATTTTGCCGTTTATGGGCGCTCCAAACACATCCACAGTATCTATAAAAAAATGACCCGCAAAAATGTTTCCTTGGATGAAATCTATGACGCGACCGCGGTCAGGATTCTCGTGGAGACGGTGGACCAATGTTACGTTGTTTTAGGAATGGTTCATTCATTATGGAAGCAAGTACCTGTAGAATTTGATGATTACATTACTAATCCCAAACCTAATGGCTATCAATCATTACACACCGCGGTAGAAGGCCCTGAGGGGCGTGTTTTTGAAGTACAGATTCGTACTTTTCAGATGCATGATTTGGCTGAAATGGGGGTTGCCGCCCATTGGAAATACAAAGAGGGTGGTGTTTCTCATAAAGAAAGCCATGAGCGTAAAATTGAATGGCTCCGTGACGTTTTGGCCTGGCATCGTGAAATGGCCACTTCAAGTGGCGTGTCAGACGCCATGGAAAGAGAATTTCTTGAAGACCGGGTTTATGTCTTTACTCCCGATGGGGATGTGCTTGACCTGCCTCATGGCGTAACACCCCTTGATTTTGCTTACCATGTCCACAGTCAGATAGGGCACCGCTGTCGAGGTGCTAAAGTTAATGGTTCTATTGTTCCATTGACCTATCAGCTAAAAACCGGGGACAGGATAGAAGTATTAACGGGTAAAGAGTTACGCCCCTCTCGTGACTGGATTAATCCACACCATAATTACCTTAAAACTTCCCGTGCCAAAGCCAAAGTTCTTCATTGGTTCAAAATGCAGGATTACGATAAAAACAGAGATGAAGGGCATGAGATACTTGATAAAGAATTAAAAATTTTAGGCATTAAAGCGGATAAGCTCCATGACGTTGTTAGCTCTTTTAACTTTAAAAAGCTCGATGATCTGTTAGCGGCTTTAGGCCGCGGAGATATTAAACTTGGCCAAATTCTTCATCGGTTATCACCGGTAGCAGAAATAGAGCCTGCTGTTCAAACGATTATTAAACCTCTACACCTACCTGAAGTTAAGGGTAGCGATTTAAAAATTGAAGGCGTGGGGAATTTATTAACCAACATGGCCAGGTGTTGCCAGCCTGTTCCCGGGGATGAGGTGATTGGGTATATTACTGTAGGCAGGGGTGTGTCAATTCACCGGCAAGATTGCTCAAATATATTGCATTCCAGCGAAAAACAGCGCCAACGTTTTATTCAGGTAAGCTGGGGTAGCTCAACGCGTGACCATTACGTGGTAGATGTGCTGATTAAAGCGTTTGACAGGGCAGGATTGCTACGTGATGTAACGTCATTGTTATCTAATGAAAAAGCACATGTTTACGCTTTGCAAACGCATAGTAACAAACATGAAAACACTGCATTTATTAATTTGACCGTTGAAATTGACGGCTTAAACGCATTGTCACGTTTGCTCAATAAACTCGAGCAAATTCCGAATGTACTCGAGGCACGTAGGCAAGTATAAGAGTAGCCCAGATTAGCATAGCGTAATCCGGGGATTCGCCCTCTGCACAGGACAATTTTTAAATCTCGGAAAAAATGCCGTCTTGGCTAACGAAGTGAAGCAATCTAGTGGCCTTGGGAAGGCCAATTTGTATGCTTGTTGCTCGACAAGTCACTGGATTGCTTCGCCTGTGGCTCGCAAAGACGGGTTATTTTTCAGCAAAAGTTCATTAAGTTTGTCAAATAAAACTTAAGAATAATTGTTAAGATATACAGACTTAGAAAACCATCCCCGGGTTACCCTGCGCTAACCCAGGCTACATGGCTATAAATATCATTATTTATTGTGTCTGCATAGCTACTTGAGTATCTTCTCTACACTCCCTAGAATTACCACTGACTTGCTTACTAATAAATTCTTTAAGCGATCTTGAAAACTCTTTTTGCGTCTCTGAAGTTTGAAAAAAAGACAACTCATTCCTGTTAAGCCCTTCACTCAATGCCTGTGGGTCTTTATGATGTTTTAATATGTCTTTCGCCAATGCTGAAATTTTCAGGGCAGATTGACCGCGATCTTTTATAAAATTTTCTATAAAACATGCTACTTCATGGTTATAGTCTTCTGTAGCCGGAGATGGTTTAAACATCATGTTTTATTTGACAGACTTACTGAACTTTTGCTTAAAAAATAAGATGTTATCAGCCGGCAGGATCTGCCCCCTCGCCCACGACAGGAATTCTTGTAGACATTAAAGCATGAACGTGGGAGAGGGCTGGGGAGAGGGTTAAGCAGTCAGTTGGTAAAACAGATATTTACTAACCTCAAATCTCACCCTCTCCCCAACCCTCTCCCGCAATACAATTCATCACTTTGCATTATTTTTCGTTTGCGGGCGAGGGGGCAGATCCTGCCAATTGATAAATCTTGCTTCCAAACCTGCAAGTAAGAATTAAGACTAATTGGAAGGTCAGCGAAGGATCTACCGAGACTTGGCAGATGTCTCGGTATGTCGACATTATCTTGCAAACAACAGACCGAATTATAGGCGAAGCTTCGAGCTAGGGTGAATTGCGCGAATATTCATAAAGGTGTTCATCAGAAAATCTACATTAACCTCCTCGAGATCTTGGCCTGAATTCACTATTGTGAAGGAATTGCAAATAAACTCTTTAAGAGATTTGACAAGCTCAAGAGTTCTGACAAGCTTACCTTTTTCATTACGACGCGGCTTGCTATTCACCAAAAATGGATCAGATAAAGGAATATTGTTAAGCGTATCATATAATGCCTGCGGATTTTTATGATGCCTTAATATATCTTTCAACGAGCTTGCGATTTCAAGACTGCTGAGTAGACCCCCAGTTTTAATGCGATTTTCTATAAAACATGCTACTTCATGGTTGTATTCGTCTGGTTGAAGGATATTTTTTGATTGTTGTAAATTTTGGATCTCTGCGCGGAAATCATTTATCCACAATGATTTAAACATGCCTGTCGATAAGTCTTGAAACCTTAACACGTGAGTATAATTCAAATCAGAATCTTTATTTTCACAATACAAAACAAATTCAGCAGTTCTATATATTTCAAACATAGGCATCCTCTTGGTAAATGGATAATAGCGGTTTTGCGTCGCTTGCGGCTTTTTGGCTGCGTTTATTGGTCGTTTTTAACGCCAAAAATAATCCCCAACACAACCTCCCGATGTTCACTCAGTAACACATTATAAGTGCGGCAAGCAGCACCAATGGACATGCATTCAATTCCAATGCGTTTTTGGGATAAATAATTTATGGTTGAAAAGGGGGGGAATTGACCAGTTGCTGTATGGCCAATGATGATGACCTCAGGGGTAAAGTTCAATATTTCTTGCAGCTTCTTTTCGTCAAGCTCATGAATGGTGAGAATATTCCAATCCGGAATAATGCCATGTTTGCTCACTATTAAGTTATGTTGATAGGCAACGTTGTCAATTTTAACTTGTGAATCGCTATAAGCCTGAATGCTGTATTTATCTGTTGATTCTAAATTTATGTGCATGGTTTTAAGTCAAACATTAATTTATACTAGCGACAAATGTATCATAATACAAAGGTTAAATCATGAGCCAATTTCCGCGCATTAAACGCTTGCCTCCTTACGTCTTTAACACCATGACCCAGTTAAAGTCTGAGGCACGAGCGCGTGGAGAGGATATCATTGATTTCGGCATGGGCAACCCCGACCAACCTACTCCAAAGCACATTGTCGATAAATTAATAGAAACGGCGCAACGCCCTGATACGCATCGTTATTCAATGTCCAAAGGTATTCCACGTCTTCGTCGTGCCATGGCCGGCTGGTATAAACGAAATTACGATATTGAACTGGATAGTGAAAAGCAAGTGCTAACCACCATCGGCTCCAAAGAAGGCCTGGCTCATCTTGCCTTGGCGATAAGCGGCCCTGGCGATACGATTCTGGTTCCCGATCCCGCTTATCCTATTCATACTTACGGATTTATTATTGCAGGCGCAAACGTTAAACAAATCCCCTTGATTGATGAGAATCAATTTTTAGAGGCCATTGAAGTCGCTATTGAACAAACCTGGCCAAGACCCAAAGCGCTTGTTTTAAATTTTCCCGCCAATCCCAGTACGCATTGCGTTGACTATGATTTTTTTGAGCGGGTTGTTGCTTTAGCGAAAAAACACAGTATCTGGATTATTCATGATTTGGCTTATGCTGATATCGTTTTTGATGGATATAAAGCACCATCTATTTTGCAAGTTCCGGGTGCTATTGATATTGCTATTGAAACTTATTCAATGTCCAAATCGTACAACATGCCAGGGTGGCGAGTGGGGTTTGCTTGTGGAAATGAGGAATTGGTTGCCGCATTAACCCGAATAAAATCGTACCTTGATTATGGCACCTTCACACCCATTCAAGTTGCAGCTATTGCAGCGCTGGAAGGCTCCGATGATTGTGTCCATGAAATTTGTGCATTGTATGAGCAAAGACGAAATGCGTTATGTGATGGGCTGCATGACATTGGCTGGCAGGTAGAGAGACCCAAAGCTACAATGTTTGTCTGGGCTAAAATACCTGATTTTTATCAGCATTTAGGCTCGCTTGAATTCTCAAAATATCTCTTAAAAGAAGCATTTGTTGCGGTATCTCCAGGAATTGGTTTTGGGGCGCAAGGGGATGGTTTTGTGCGTTTCGGACTCATCGAGAATAATCAACGCATTCGTCAGGCCTTACGTAATATTAAATTATTATTTAAGCGAGATGGCTACTTAAAGGCAATTTAATGGATGTTATTATTAATGGCGATACGGATTGCGTGCCTTTAGAGAGCAAATCCCTGGTAACTCAACATGATTGGGGATTAAATTTTTTAGCAAGCCTTGGGTATGATGCAACTAACCCGCCTATTGGTGATTTCCTGCGTCAGTATTATCAACTCACCGGTAAATGGATAGTAGCCGCTCCCATTTATTGGGAAGCGACCCATAACGATGCCATGATCGTTGCAGAAGGTGCGTCATTGCCGCTAACGGATGACGAGTCACGGCGTTTATTTGCTGAGGTCGCGTCTTTTCTTGGTGAAGAAGGAATAAAACTTCACTACCATAACGCTCATACCTGGTTAGTTAATGTTGATAACAAGTCCGAGCTGGTGAGTCCGCCCACTCATTTAATGTTACATCGCTCCATGATGCCGGTTTTGGATAAAATGGATAAATCATTATATTGGCAGCGCATAATGACTGAGTTACAAATGTTCCTGAGCGCGCATCCTGTCAATAATCAACGTCAGGATAAACTTCCCGTTAATGGTTTATGGTTTTATGGAAGTGGGGTATTTACGATAGATAGTAATAAAAAAATCATAACGGATAATGAGCCACTTATTAATCACTTTCCTGATGAATTTTCATCGAATTCCCGCGAGGGAGCCTTAAACAGGGTATCCGATGATGTAATTTTACTTATAACCCAACAAACATCTGCGAATTTTGACCATCTGCGTGCCAATTTATGCAACTACAAGGTGCGATGGTTTTGGAACAACAAAGCTTACCTGACCCCCAAAAGCCATTGGTGGCGTAGGCTATGGAGAGGATTCATTAATGCTTATCAAACAAAGAGAACTACCTGAATCAGTACCGGCGTTAGGACAGATGTCACCAGTCTTGCAACGAATTTACGCAACACGCGGTATTACCGATGAAACACAACTCGATAAACGCTTGCAAACCCTTTTGCCCTTTAATACGTTAAGCGATATTGATAAAGCCTGCGCCCGCTTGAAAATTGCGCTGGAAAAACAACAGCGGATATTAATTATTGGCGATTTTGATGCCGATGGCGCTACATCAACGGCTGTTGCCATTGCCGCACTAAAGACGATGGGCGCGGCACATGTTGACTATTTAGTTCCCAATCGCTTTGAATTTGGTTATGGTCTGACACCTGCTATTGTTGACGTGGCTAAAAAATGGCAGCCTGATTTAATTATTACCGTCGATAATGGTATTGCCAGCATAGAAGGAGTCGATGCGGCTAACGAGGTGGGCATTGATGTTTTAATTACCGATCATCATTTACCCGCCGAGACACTGCCAAAGGCTTGCGCTATTGTTAATCCCAATCAAACTGGCGATGAATTTAACAGCAAGTCAATTGCAGGGGTCGGGGTTATTTTTTATGTAATGCTTGCGTTGCGACGTCATTTAACCAATGACGGCTGGTTTACTGCCCAATCAATTCCTGAACCTAATATGTCGCAATTTCTCGATCTTGTCGCCTTAGGTACTGTAGCGGATGTGGTAGCACTTGATCAGAATAATCGCATTTTAGTCAATCAGGGCTTAACCCGCATACGACAAGGGTTGTGCCGACCAGGCATTAAAGCTCTGATTGATATTGCCGGGCGCGATATTACTCGACTGCGCGAAAGTGACCTTGGTTTTGCCGTAGCACCTCGATTAAATGCCGCAGGGCGGCTTGATGATATGTCGCTTGGAATAGAATGTTTACTTTGTGATGATATTAATAAGGCACGCGATTTTGCAGAGCAACTTAATGAATTAAATCATGAACGACGCGTGATTGAAGCGGAAATGAAAGAGCAGGCGTTAATCGCTGTGGAAAAATTAACAAAAAAACTGGAACATTCGCAAAAATTGCCCGTAGCCTTATGCTTGTTAGATAATACCTGGCACCAGGGCGTAATCGGGATTTTGGCCGGGCGTTTAAAAGAACGTTACCATCGCCCTGTTATTGCCTTTGCGCAAGTGAATGACACGGAGCTTAAAGGCTCAGCGCGCTCAGTATCGGCCTTAAATATCCGTGATGTATTAGCGGCGGTGGATAAAGATAATCCAGGATTAATCACTAAGTTTGGCGGTCATGCAATGGCTGCCGGTTTAAGTTTAACGCTCGATAATTTTTCAGCTTTTCAAGAGGCTTTCACTTTGGAAGTGGCTAGACACCTTGATGTTTCGCAGTGCGAAGGGCAGTTAATGACCGATGGCGCGTTAACAGCGAAAGAAATCACCATGGAAACCGCGCTACTATTACAAACAGCAGGGCCATGGGGGCAGCAATTTCCTGAGCCTTGTTTTGATAATGTATTCGAAGTACTCGATCAACGCCTGGTTGGGCAACACCATCTTAAACTCACTTTAGTTCATGCAGCAGGTGGAGAGCCGATTGATGCCATTGCTTTTAATATAGATTTAAATTGCTGGCCTAATTACCGCGTCAAACAAGTTCATATTGCCTATAAATTGGATATTAATGTGTACAAAGGACGCTCACGGCTTCAATTATTGGTAGAAGCATTGCGTGCTATTTCGTGAGGCTACATTGACATAGCAGACATACAAACTGGCGGTTCTATTTCTACATAATCTGCAATTGATTCATTTTTGTGTGATATTTCAACAGGATGTATCGCAAAATCCTTACGAATACGCTCAAAATAGCGTCGATTGGCGGAAGCTGCCACGGCATCTACAATTTCTGCGAAATTGATACAAATAGATCCCTGATGAGTAACAAATTTAGCTGTTTCTCCTGTGGCGTCCAGGTCTAAAATCAGGAAATCATCCATATGAGGATTTTCTTCAGTAGCCGTGATTGTTCGCCAGATGCGTTCAAATTTTTGTTTAATAGCGGCAATATCGTCTGAGTTTAAAGACCGTGATAAGCTAAATATATCCGCATGTTCGTTAAAAAAAGTACAAACAATCCTTTCCACATCATCACCAATACTAAGCGCCGTAAACACCTTCATTACAAGCTCCCTGCTCAAAATGGGAGAGGCATCGAAGATCGCGCCAAAATTTTGCTTGCTTATGTTTTTCGCTTTGCAATATACAGCAAGGTTTGCGAGAAAAAATTGCGTCATGATAGATAAGCGTTCTGTTCGTGCATAAGTAGGCTTTGCCGTTGGAATACTATAGAAAGGCGTTGTAATACTTTCTCCTATAGTTGGAGCGCAAGCGCCTAAAAGGGCATCCAAATAATCCTTTGAGGTCGCATTATCTTCAAAAAACATGATAGTGTCGATGGCTTCTTTGGTTGCGGGTGTGCCATCAGAACACTGCGTGAAATCTATGGATAAATCAAACAGCACTTTACATTGTTTTTCCAAAGCATGTTTAATAGCTTCAAAGCTTGGATAGGGAGGTAATGTGTGTAATACCGCATTTGTTAATCTGGCAATGGGGTCTTGAGTTGGGATGGTAATGTGAGGATAAATGCGCTGCATTACATTGTATAAGGGGGATAAGGGGATTCCTATACTATTATCGCCACGGTTAATAGAAAATGCCGGATTAATTACTTTGGATAGATGATCCAGAATAAGCGGTCTTAATTGAATGCTATACAAATTAGAAGGTCTGGCCATAACTGCGTATATTGCATCAGTGTAGCTATACCGCATCGCAGAGACTGCCTCGATATAGACCTCTATTTGCGCCAATCGAAATTCTTTACTTTCATGCTCCAAGTTATTTTCATTAAGCAACGCAATATCAAATTCCAATGCGTTTTTATAAGCGGTTAATGAACGAAGAGCGCCACTCTCAAAAAACTCTTTTAATGTTACATTGGCTTTACACGTATTATCAGTACTAATATCTTGCCCAC
Source organism: Legionella sp. (assembly GCA_030680075.1). Taxonomy (GTDB): domain Bacteria; phylum Pseudomonadota; class Gammaproteobacteria; order Legionellales; family Legionellaceae; genus Legionella_C. Next base: position 12,971 of record JAUXWR010000313.1, on the reverse strand, counting down.
CCACAACAGGAACCAGGAGATGCACCCGGTTAGTTTTGGGATTAATATGAATATACCGAGGCGATATTGGCTCTTTAAATGAAATACGCATGGCATTCTCGCAAAATTCCGTTATTGCATTATAAGAGCATAGGCTAAATTATATTTTAGCGGTAGTCTTCGAGATTTGTTTCCATCTATCTCGAGGCAGAACGGTTTTGGATTTTTTTCCAGAAATGATGTTAGTTTAAGGAAGGTAGATGACTTGGTTCGATAGCATTATCATTTTTAAAGATTAAGTCAGGGGTATTAAACTGTGCGGAAAATTCATCTGTCTTTAAGTAATACTGACCATTTTCCTCTGCTTCTAACTTGAATTTTGCCTTCATCGAGCAGATGGGAACAACATTGTTTTTGGTTATACCAAATCGTTCATTATCGCAGCGTTTATAAATTTTTTCCAAATCATCATCGTTTAGTGCTACCAATGATTTGCCATCACTACCAATAGAAAGAAATTGTTGTGGTTTTTCATTTCTATAATCCGCATAGACACACGTCATAATTTCAATGTTGACTGTAGCAAAAATTTCCTGAGTTACCGGATCTTTAGACCAATTTATATGACCTTTTGTTTTTCCACGCTCTACAATTTGGTCATTGTCATTTATTAAAACTGCCGTATTAGTGAATTCTCCAAGAACCGTCGCCTCAAGAATTTGACCACCAAAATGATAAATTTTGTTAGCTCTGGAGCCTTCGGTATTGACTTTATCACCAGTAAAATTCTCAATCGTTTTTATAGTGAACGGATCAAGGATGTCCTCTCTATCTTCAGGAACAATTATTTTGTTTTCAAAAGTCACGCCGTTGCGCTTAACATCGGGAAATATTGTTGATTTATCCGCTGCTTCAGCACTTTTCGACGTTAACTCCATGTCTCGAAAGGCCTGCGATTCCGAGAGCATTTTTTGATCGTAGGTAACTTCACTTTCGGGAGATTTTCCATTTGCTCGATCTAAAGAATCTTGGTAGTAATTAAATAAAATATCATAGGTTGCCGCTAGAAACTGAATAAAATCATCATCTTTTATGATGGTAATTTGCCATTTTTTTTCAGGGGGGATGATATAGGGTTCATCGAGAATAGATGAGAGATATGTTGTACTTAATATTTCACGAAAGCGTACTATTTCAGCAGGCTTCTTCACTCGGATATTTTCAATAAAAACAAGCGCATCGTGAAGCTCATGTATGCTCATCAAATCATTAAGCTTCAAGCTCTCCTCAATTTTTCGTATGGCCAGGAGTTTATTGTTATCGTGAAAGAACGTTAAAATTCCCGATTTTGATTCTTCCTTGAATCTATCAAATGCATCACATAGCAGTTCAATTGTGGTCTTCATAATCGCCAATAAAGTAACAATTTATATATTTATGATATGCTATGAACATTAAGGTTGTATTAAATTTAATTACATCAACCAATTTTCCTTCGCACAGGACAATTTTTAAGTGTGGGGAAATAACTCGTCTTTGCGAGTCGCAGACGAAGCAACCCAGTGACCTTATCAGCAATAGATGCGCCAATTAGCTTTTCCAAGGCCACTGGATTGCTTCACTTTGTTCGCAAAGACGGCATTTTTTCCGAGATTTAAAATTGTCCTGTGCAAAGCAATTTTCCTTTGCACAATCCAATTATTATGCTTGTTTTTTTGAAAAAAGGAGAGACCACATGAGTTTTTTTGATGATAAAAAACCTTCCGCTACAACTGATTATTATATGCCAATTTCTATAAAAGCAATTGATGTTAAGAATTCTCATACATGGATTTTGGCTCAATCCCCTCAATTTCATCGATTATTTTATAAATCTCCTGAAGAGCTATATAGCGCTCAAAAAGAACGCTATCCGGAGAGAGCTATATCTTGTTACAAAGTTCTTCTAACAGATGAGCAATGTGAAATTGTCAACAAGGGGCAAGAAATAGAGAAAGGCAGATTGGCTGCTTTGAGTTTTTTACCAAAAGAAATCGCAAGTTGCATTGAGTTCACCTCAGCCACTTTAAGAATAGAGCATACAAACCCTTCTTACACGGCTATTGCTGAGCATCAGGCTACACTGTCCATGTGATGAAGAAGGGTAGATTAACGCTGCGTCCACATAATGTCGCAGTTTTCTTTAAGAGCCGCTTGCAACATATTAATTAAAGGTATGGCACGAGTTCCCAGTTTTATCTCTGGTTCATCCTCATTGGCATCATTTTTAGCCGGGGAGGGTGTATTTCCCTCTTTTGCAATCCCTTTTTGCAGATTAGCGAGTGCCTGGGCTACCTCATCGGCCTTTAGAGCACCGGGAACCGTACCACTATGACCCATCAGCAATAATAATTGACGTGCCACCTTTTCAAAAAAGGTAAGGTTCTCATAAGCGTCGCTTTTAAATGTTATTAGCATGTTGAATTATCCTTATTCTCGTCAAAACGTATTAATTCAAATTCTAATCAACAGATGATGCACGTTGGAGACCGTAAACAAATCACATTGTATAATTATATTAGCACATTAATGTATTGTCAGCGATGAGTAGTTTATAGAACAGTAAAAGTCAAAAAAAAATTAAATTATTTTTACGTCAAGACTATTTTTTTATAAATTATTTCGTTATCATCATTAACCCGGTAGATTCTTATCGCGCCTTTTATCCTTGTGGATATTTTCCCAACCAATTTGTTTATTCGATTTTATTTCTTATTGCCTGATTTCTTCAAACCCTTACTGCACAAAGCTTTCTGTCATTTATAGTATTCCAGATACAAGTTGTAGTTACCCACAATTTCTGTGGATAACTCTGTGCATACACTGTCAAATACGGCAAGACAAAGGCTTATGTCTTTTGACCAGGATTTTTCCAATGTGTCTTGTCAGGGAATTCAACTATCTTCACCACACAAATAGTGCTTTATGATGAACAACTGATGCTTATTTTATGAGACCAGTCGGGAGGAGTAACCGCATATTGCTTATTATCAGGCTGCTCATCAAAGGGCTTTTGTAAAAGCTGATGAAGTTTGGCTATTTCATCATAATCATTTTTATCATAAGCATCTTCTATCGCCTTTTCCGCAAGATAATTGCGTAAAATATATTTAGGGTTAATTTTGTTCATTGCGAGTCTTCGCTCTTCTTTGCTAACGGTTTCCTTGGTGAGACGCTCGGTGTAATGAATTAACCATTCGTTGATAATTTGTTTGCTTGTAAAGAAATCCGTCAAGTTGTTATTTTGAGCTGTTGAGTCAAGTGTCGCTAGAGCACGGAAAAAAAGCGTATAATCAACTTGATTTGTTGCAAGTAACTTTAGCAAATCATTTATTAATGCCTCATCAGTGGGAAATGCTTTTTTCAAACCGATTTTTTGGCGTAAAAGTCCGAAGTATTGCCGGTGAAACTCCGGCATAAACAATTGCAAAGCCTCATTTAATTGCTCAATCTCAATAAGAGGGGTTAAGGCTTGCGCCAAGGCAATCAAATTCCACTGAGCAATTTGTGGTTGTTGATTATAGGCATAGCGCCCGGCGCAGTCAGAACTGTTGCATATATGACCGGGATTAAAATTATCTAAAAAGCCAAAAGGGCCGTAATCTATAGTTAACCCAATAATTGACATATTATCCGTATTCATCACTCCATGGCAAAATCCAAATGCCTGCCATTGAGCAATAAGCTTCGCGGTTTTTATAACAGCTTCTCGATACAGGTGTAAATAGCCTTCTTTATTAAAAGGCATGTCCGGATAATGACGTTGAAGAACATAATTGGCCAGCTCTTTTAAGGCGTCATGTTGGTTTGTGTAATAAAAATACTCAAAATGCCCAAAGCGAATGTGAGATAATGATAAGCGGGTGAGGATGGCACCTGGCTCTGGTACATCACGATAGACCAGCTCATTAGTGCTGATGATGCATAACGCTCTTGTTGTAGGTATTCCTAAATAGTTCATGGCTTCTGCGCATAAATATTCGCGAATGGTGGAGCGCAACACCGCTCGACCATCTCCCATTCGGGAATAGGGTGTTATCCCTGAGCCTTTTAACTGTACGTCCCAACGCTCACCCTTATTATTGACGACTTCACCTAAAAGGAGCGCGCGTCCATCACCAAGTTGCGGCACATAATAGCCAAACTGATGGCCAGCATAGACCATTGCCAGTGGGTCACTCCCTTTTAAAATAGTGTTTCCTGAGAAATAACTGGCGAAATCAGGAACGTTAATATCTTCTTCAGCAAGATCGAGCAAGCGCGCCGCACTTTGATTGACATGCACTAACTCAGGGCGCGTAACCGCCACAGGCTTTTGTTTGCTATAAAAAGAGCCTGGGAGTCGTGAAAAGCTGTTATCAAAATTTAACATCATAAGATCAACTGTAAAATAGCTACTAGTTACTCCATAATACCACTCCAATCGGGTTTGGGCGGCACGGTTTTAAAAAGCTTGCACCTCTCTATATAGATAGGGGCTATGGTATCTTCAGGGAAAATATGTAAACAGTTTTTAAAATGATTAATCGCTTTATTCCAGTGCTGCTCTTGATAGTCCTTAAACCCCTTATCAAAAGATGCTTTATAAGCTACCAAATCGAATTTAACCTTGGTGATATCGTCACTTAATAATTCATAAATGAAACCGCTTTGTGTTCGTCCCTTAACAACGACGCAATCTATCATTCTCAATACAAATTTATCCTTTATTTCCTCATAGAAGGCGTCGCTCACGATAATTTTTGTTTTATAGTTTTTATTGATATTTTCAAGCCGGCTGGCAATATTTATAGTGTCACCTATGGCGGTATAGTTTAAACGTTCTGAAGAGCCAAGATTTCCCACAATAGCATCACCTGTATGAAGACCAATGCGTGTAAAGAGACGGGCATGCCCCTGTTTCTCCCACTCAGTATTTAATTCATCGAGTTTGTCCTGACAATGCAATGCGGCTCTGGCTGCGTGATAACACGGTTTCTCGTTGGGAAGAGGGGAGCCCCAAAATGCCATGATGGAATCACCAATATATTTATCGATAGTTCCTTTTTCTTTAATAATAATTTGGGTTAACTCCTCAAAGTATTCACCCATTTGTATCATCAATAGATTAGGTTCTGTTTTTTCAGCGATTGTTGCAAAACTCTGGATATCAGAAAAAAAGACGGCAAGTTGCTTTCGAACGCCTCCAACTCGTATGTCTTCTCCTGATTCGATAAGTTGTCTTACCAGGACTTTAGGGATATATTTCTGAAAGAGTTTAAGGCCGATTTTCATTGAACGAACGGCGTTTCTTAAATAGATAATTTCTTTAATTTTTGACTGAATCGGAACTTCACCCTCAAGATCAAAGCGTTTAATATTTTCTGTTTCTTCTACAAGCGATTTTATGGGTTCTACAATACGCGTTATTATGGCTGAAACCAGTAAGATACCTAAAATTAATATAATAAAACTGATACTAACAGTTATTATATTCATTTTCTCAAGATCACTGGTAAAGTCTGTTTGTGGCACCACAATCCCTACAAGCCAGCCGTAGGCTGAAAGCGCCTCGATGGGCTCGTAAGTAATCATGTACGTTTTATCATTATAAGTATGAGAAAACGTAAGTTTTTTCTTGCCGCTTTTGAGGTATTTATCAAGAGATGAGTCAATTAACGGAATAGACTGTGCATGAACATTCGTTATCTGTTTAACTGATGAGTCGGTAAAGGGATTTTTATCAGGATGGGCAATTAATTTACCTGCTTTCGTCACAATAAAAGAAAATCCATTAGGCGTAATTTTCTGGTTTTTAATAAATAACGTTAAGTAACTCCAATCGATATCGATACCGAAGACTCCATAAAGCTGTCCATTATGAAATGCCGGTGATGCTGTGGTTATCCCTAAATCAGCAATAGGTTGAAAATTATAGATATCTGTCCAGATTGTTTTTTTTGTTTGCTCGGCTTTTAAATACCAAGGGCGTTTGCGTGGATCATAACTTAGATCAGGTGATGAAACCTTTTTGATAATATTATCATTTTTATCTCGATTGAGGATAATTCGTGTAGCGGGAATATTTTTCCGATTGTAAATTTCCGTCGTAATAGTGCCGTTATTTTCTTTCCTGGAGTAAATAAAATTACCTTGTTGGTCTCCCCAGTAGGTACCCACAATGAGAGGGAGTGTTTTTACTAATACCGTTGTATAAGCAACTAAGGTCGATTCATCTTCTTTAAGAACCCCTCGCTCCAGTAAATCCACTGTAAATTGACTTTCAATAGCGGCGGGTCTTAATTTGGTGGTTAATTCATTCACAACAGCATTTGAGGCATATTCCATTAACTCCACAGCAACATAATTTAATGATTTTGTGTAACGCGATGTTGTAATAAGTGTTATCAGAAGCGTTGTTATAATAAATAACGAGATAAATACAAATAGAATGCTAAATCTCAAGGTGACAATCATATTTTTGATTTTATTAATCAAACGATAAATCATGTCGAGTCCTTTGTACGAGTTAACTTTAGGCTTGTGTTTAATTATAGCGGCGGTTATGGGATTTTATTTATAGAAGATGAGCCATGATCTCTCTCAGGCAAGAGGGGCTGCAGTGAATCAAGTAATGTTTGAGCAGATTTTCGTGTTTTAAAGCTTAGGCAATATATTTTATCTTTATTACTTTTGTACCAACAAGAATCAGACTCATGGCGCCATAATAACGCCTGTGTTTGATCACTAACATTTTTATCTTTAAATATTTGAGCATCCAGATCAATGGTGATGATATAGAATGAATTTTTCATTTTCCCCGATATGCCATTGGGAAATGATTGCGCCGCAAAATTTACTTTATCTTTTTTCTTAATTTCCACAGGTGAGTCATAGGATTTTTCTTCCGGGATATCTGCTACACCAGGTTTCACGGGTGCGCATCGAATCCCCAACATTTTGACAAGCGATAAAGCAGAATCATTTAAGAAATATGTTTGTGCCTCTGCTGTCTCCTTTTTTTTTGAATACATTGTTAGTACCTTTTTTAGTTTGGTATGTCGTCTATTTCTTTGCCTTTGCACAGGACAATTTTTTAACTCTCGGAAAAAATACCGTCTTTGCGAACGAAGTGAAGCAAAACAGTGACCTTTGTGAGCAATAGGTGCGCTAATTGGGTTTTTCAAGGCCGCTGGATTGCTTCACTTCGTTCGCAAAGACAGCATCTATTTTGAAATTTAACAAAATGTCCTGTGCAAAGTTTCTTTGCAGTCATTAACTTTGGCATAATAATTTGCTCATTTCAAATCATATGTATCAAAATTTTCCATATGTAATACTTGTGCTATTTGCAGTCAGGATTTGTTTAGGAAAAAAATCATATCCTCTTTACAAGCACTATTAGCGCGATAAACGCACAGAGTGTGCGGAATATGCTTACAAAATGTGTTTTATGTGTTAAAATTTCGCAAAATAATTTAACTGGAGATAATTATGTTCTCGAAAAAAGAAATAATCGAAACAACTGTAAAAAATTTAGCGAGTGCTTATGATAGTTACGAGAGAGCAAACTGGGTATATGGAAGAGCAGATGCAGGAGTTGGTGGTTTTTTAGTGGATGGATGCATAACTAACACTAGAAAACTGGAAGCTATGTTAATGCCTATTGGAAAAGGATTAGTTGAAAATAGCGACTATGCCAAAAAAGCCAGTCTACTGTGGCAAAAATTATATAACGATGGTTTTGCAGATGGAATGTTTAAAGAACAAATACAGAAGAATTTTAAAGAAATTTTGCCTTCAGAATTCATAGAGAAATTAGATAGCGGTGCTGCAATGGCTGATATTATAGAGGCATTCTATATTATCGAGAGTTCGATCGGTAGTATGCCACGCCCTTGATAGTAGGTTGACAATAATCGGGGAGCTTATCCCCGTATTATTACTGGATATTAATCAGCATTTATCTGCTGCAATTGAAGATCAACCAATTCAGCGCTATTGCAGTCATATTGAAGCAGCTCGGGCACGATCATTTTGTTTTGTAGCAAATTACATAATCCCAAATATTTAACTTTAACCAGTTTTGCAAAAATGACTATTTTTTTATTTTTTTAAAAAATCACTACCAGTTTTATGAGGTTAAGAATATGCCAGTGACTCAAATTATCGATCAGGAATTGTTTGATCTAGTGTGGAAGGGAGAGCTTGATGCTGTAGTAACCAAAATCGAACAAAAAGAGGCAAATCCTAATGCGGTCGAAGGTCAATCTGGAAAACGAACATTATTAATAGCGGCAGCTATTAACGATCATGTTGGCATTGCAGAAAAGCTAATTGAAAAAGGGGCTCTCCCTAATGAAGTAGATAGTGCTCGAAGAACACCCCTAATGTATATCGTTAGGAAAAGTGCTTCACCTTTTCAAATTCCCTTTATTAATTGCCTTATTAAGGGTAAAGCAGATGTAGATGTGGTTGACGGGGCTCAGGAAACAGCATTGTTTTATGCCATTAAAGCAAGAAATACCGATGCAGCAAGAGAACTTACGGGACATGGAGCTAATGTAAACCATAAAACTAAGAATGGCACAACACCTTTAATGTGTGCTTGCAGGGAGCTTGGGAATCCATCTTTAATTGAGCTTTTAATAGAAAGGGGAGCATTGGTTAATGAGGCTGACAATAATGGGAATACTGCCATAAGTATTGCAGCCTCCTCTTTGAATGGTAGAGCTGTGGTGGAGCTTTTATTGCGTGCAGGCGCTAATGCTAGTGAACTATATAAACAAGGCAAAACGGATTTAATGTACGCTTTAATACAAAACGACTCAGACAGGATTGAACAATGTATTAGTGAAAAAGAAACGCATGACGAACAAGACAATAACGGTATTACTGCTCTAATGATTGCAGCTCAAAAAAACAACATTGCTGCGATGACTCGGCTAATTGAAATGAAAGCAAATTTAGAAATAAAGGATGAGGAGGGAAAAACTGCCTTATTTTATCCAAAAACCAAAGAAGCATGCGAGTTATTAGCGGCGCATGCTGATACTAATACTATCACCTATACGAATTATACTTTTCTTATCTTTATTCTTGAGAAAGGCTATTTACCGTTAGCTCGTCGCTTATTATCATCTCTTAAATTCAGCAAAGAGGTAATAAATGCAATACCTCACGATGGTGCCAAGACGGCTCTTCATACGGCCTTTGATAAAGGAAATTGCAATGCTGAATATAAAGATATTATCGTGCTATTGCTAAAGGCCGGGGCCAATCCCTCGACACAATGTGATGGTATTTCTCTGTATAATATTTGTGGAGCAAACGCGAGATTCTTCTCGGCCCCCATGAGCTCAGTGATAGGCTCCTACATTGCAAGTGTTTATTTAACAGCACGAGCTTTAGTATATTACTCTTTAGGAAAAATTACGGCTGACCGTATTTCTGTTATTCAAACCCCTACATCAATCGGTAATGCTTCCTTTCGGTCTTCCTCCAACATCTCCATTCTAGATATCGTCTGCGCTACCCTCGCAAGTTCTGCCGCTGAACAATTATTTGGCTATTCTGGCAACAAATCTAATGCCGATTTAAGTAAGGCTCGAACGTTAATTAGTAAGTATTTTGATTCACCAGAAACGCAAGAAAAAATCCTACAAGCAGAAGCTACAAGAGCTATGCAAATACTAACAGAGATGTATCCTCTGATGAAAAAAATAGTTGATCAATTGTTTGATTCGCAAGAGTTATCGTCTCAAGATTTCCTTGCCTTGATTAACGAAGAGGCGGCAGCCAAACCTGCTAGCGTGAGATCTTTTTCGTTGTTTAAGCAGGACGTTGATGATGATGATGATGATGAAAACGATGTAATTGAGTTTGACTCAATTTTAAATTGAGCTTCACCCCGTTTGCAAGCAAACGGGCTACGACTACTAATCTTAGCCGGCGATAGGTAGCCTGGCTGATTGCAGCCTAAGTGAGTTCAGTGTGTGCTGCCATCGCAGGATAGGGGATTTATATTCTGTAATTCAAGATTAACCAATTCAGCAATTGATGAATCTGCTTGTTCGGCTGATAGAGAGTGTTTCAGTTTTTGCAATTTTAATTGCATGCGTTCAATTTTTTCGCTGTTAGTTAATAATTCCATGAGCATAATGGTAAGTTCATCACTATTACAGTCGTATTGAAGGAGCTCAGGCACAATCAATTCATTTTGTAATAAATTACATAATCCCAAATATTTAACCTTTATTAACTTGGTAGCGGCAACATAGGTCAGTAATGAGGTTTTGTAAATAATACACATGGGTTTTATTAAAAGTGCACATTCCAGAGAAGCGGTTCCCGATGCGACAACCACGCAGTCTGAAGAGGCTGCAACATCTATTGCTTGACCCTGGATAAAACTGATTGCTACTTTGCTATTTGCAAAGTATGAAGTGATCATGGCAGGGTCCAACGTTTCAGCAATGGGTATAACAAAATGCAGATTTTCAATTGTTGCGGATAACTTTGCCGCCGTTTCTACCAGCACAGGTAAATGTCGTTCAATTTCATTACGACGACTGCCGGGAAGCATCGCTACTATTTTTTTATCAAGAGGCAGATTAAGTTTTGCGCGAAGGGCTGCGACATCATTATAATCAGGTATTTTATTTACTAAAGGATGGCCTACAAAGGAAACAGGAACATCGGCTAGTTCATAGATGTTTTTCTCAAAGGGCAGGATGACCGCCATTTTATCAATGCAGCGTCTAATGGTATTAATACGATTGGCTTTCCAGGCCCAAATTTGCGGGCTTATATAATAAACAATTCGCAGTCCCAACTTAAGCTTGGCAAATTTGGCAAGGCGTAAATTAAAGCCCGGATAATCCACGAGAATTAATAAGTCAGGTTTGGTTAATTCCAGGTGGGCTTTAATAGCCTTATAGGCTTTTTTTATGACCCGCGCATGGCGTATAACCTCTGTAAGTCCGGTAACGCCGTAGCGCGCCAGATCACTCACTAGCTCAACGCCCGCCTCCTGCATGTGCTTGCCGCCAATGCCTGTAATTTGGTACGTCGGATTTTTAATCAATAACTCACGTACCATATTGGCCGCATGAATGTCGCCGGATTCTTCGCCAGCGATAATAACGATTCGTTTAGGCAGTGGCATATCTTGATATCAAATTAGTATCAATAAGGGCATTAATTTGTTCAGCAGTTGCCAACGCATCGCGCCCGGCAGCCCCCGTAACCAACGGTGTAGTATCTTCAATAATGCACGTGAGAAAAGCTTTAATCTCCTCAAGCAATGCATCTCCTTTTTCAAAAACAGACTGGTAGCGGGAAATATCAGGAATGCCTGGAAACATTTCACCATCGCCTTTTTTAAACAAGGCAAATTGTTTATTGTGATAATCAATGGATATATAGGAGTCTTGTTGAAATATTCGAGTTTTACGCTCAGTTTTAAAACTTATTCGGCTCGCTGTAATATTAGCAACACACTGATTTTTAAACGTAATACGGGCATTAGCGATATCAATAGCCTGTGACAAAACAGGCGCACCCTGTGCGTCAATATGAGTAATTGGGCTGTTAACGATGGACTGTATAATATCAATATCATGAATCATTAAGTCGAGCACTACATTTACATCAGTACCGCGTGGGTTATAGGGCGCAAGGCGTTGTGACTCAATAAAAAGCGGCTTATCAAGATACTCCTCAAGAGCGAGACGCGCTGAGTTAAAACGCTCCATATGACCTACCTGCAATTTAACCTGATGTTTTTGTGCTAATGCAATGAGTTGATTTGCCTGCTCAACCGTTTCTGTAATGGGTTTTTCAATTAAAACGTGGACGCCTTGTGCAAGAAAGTCTTTTGCAATGGTGTAATGCTGATTAGTTGTCGCGGCGATACTGACAGCATCAACTTTGCCAAACAATTCTTTGTAGTCATAAAAAGCAGGAACACCGAGCTCTGCGGCAACGGCATCACAACCGTCTTTATTGACGTCACAAACACCAACCAGTTCAGCGTGAGATAACATTTGGTATTTTTGCGCGTGAAATCGCCCAAGGTACCCCACACCAATTACAGCACATTTAATTACAGACATAGGATTAAATTGATAATAATTTGTGCGCATCATCGCATTTTCAGGATGATAAATCAATTTTAAAAGGGTATGATGAGCCACTTAAAGTTACGGAACCTTTTCTTCAAGGTTAATAAGATGACTATTTATATCGCAGGTGTTGATGAAGTTGGCCGCGGTCCTTTGGCAGGGCCTGTTGTAACTGCAGCGGTTATTATTACAACCCCTATACCGGGTGTTACGGACTCTAAAAAACTTAGTGCTCTTAAACGCACACAAATTGCTGAATTAATTAAAATTAATGCCATATCCTATGCTCTGGGTCGGGCCGAGCCTGCAGAAATAGACCGGCTTAACATTCATCAAGCCACGCTTTTAGCTATGAAACGTGCTATAGAAGGCTTATCTATTTGCCCTGACAAAGTAATGGTCGATGGTTTGTTTATACCGCCTGTGAGCATGAAATGTGAGGCTGTCGTGAAAGGAGACCTGTTAGTTTTTGAAATAGGGGCTGCATCTATTTTGGCAAAAGTAGCGCGAGATGCTGAAATGGAGGAGATGGACCGCCTTTACCCAGGATATGGTTTTTCCAGTCACAAGGGTTATCCAACAGAAGCACATCGCAAAGCTTTAATGGAATTAGGCCCATGTCCTATTCACCGAAGAAGCTTCGCACCGGTGGCAGCAGCATTAGAGGTGGCCTAATCTTTCAACCTTGGAACAGCCATTAAAAGTGCTTATAACCGAGCCGCGACCGTTAGGGAGCGTTCACGGAATTTGATGGCTGAAAGTGTTTCGAGTATTTTTCAACGTTCGTTATTTTGCGATGCTCCGTGAACACTCCCTAACGGTCGCGGCTCGGTTGGTGCCTTATGCGAA
>JAUXWR010000307.1 GCA_030680075.1 Legionella sp. | reverse complement strand
CGGTCGAGACTTCGTTCAGGAAAGATTGGAACGCACACGCAACCGTGCTTGAGCGCGGCGCGCGCCAGGCGCCGCAGGGCGTCATCAGCGGCAACATGGTCTGTGTGAGAAGGCCGTTGGCAATCAGGGGGAAGGGGAATTCTTCCTTGGGAATATTGCCGCCAGCGACGGGGCCTTTTCCGTCGCTGCTGAACGTAATGAAGTGATCGCTTAAGGCCACCATCTTACCGTTGGCATCAAGGCCGGCTCTGAAGGAATGGAAGCCGCCCGGACGATAGAAGTCGTGCTGCATATCGTCTTCGCGGGTCCAGGTCAGTGTCACGGGGATGCCGCCGGCCGGTTTGGAAATGGCAACCGCTTCGGCGGCATAGTCGTTCACGAGGCGCCGGCCGAAACCGCCGCCGGCGCGCATCTGATGCACCGTCACCTGATTTTCCGCGATGCCCAGCATCTTCGCCGTCACGGCCAGGATGCGTTCGGGCGTCTGCGTGCCGGTCCAGATTTCGACGCTGTCGCCTTTGAAATGCGCGAGGCAGTTTTGCGGCTCCATCGTCGCGTGCGCCACAAATGGATAGCTGTAGAAAGCCTCGACCTTCTTCACAGCGCCCTGATAGGCGGCGTTGAAGTCGCCGCTCTTGGCGATTTCCTGTTCGCCGACTTTGCTCGCGAGTTCGCGCGCCCTCGCGCTCGAAGCCTTCCAGCTGTCCTTGGAAGCCGCGCTTTCATCCCACTTCACCTGCAGCGCCGACTTCGCGCGAAACGCGGCCCAGGTGGAGTTGGCAAGGATCGCCACGCCCGGCATGACTTCAGAGACCTGGCCATTGCCTTCGACCACGAAGGCATCCTTCACGCCCGGCAAGCTCTTGATATGGTCGAGGTTGGCGCTGGCCACCTTGCCGCCCACGGCGGGGCACTTGGTAAAGGTGGCGTAGACCATGCCGGGCACTTTGAGGTCGATGCCGAACAATGATTTTCCGGTCACGATGGCGGTGTTGTCCGCGCCGCCGAAGCGCTTGCCCAGGAGGCGGTACTGGTCGCGGGTTTTCAGTTTAAGAGTCTTCTGATCGGGCACGGGCAAAGCGCTCGCCTTGATCGCGAGATCGCCGTAGCCGAGCTTGCGGCCGCTCGCGGCGTGGATCACTTCGCTGTCCTGTGTCGTCAGGTCGCTGGCCGGTACGCGCCATTCACGCGCGGCGGCCGACACGAGCATCGCGCGCGCCGAGGCGCCCGCTTGGCGCAATTGGTCCCAGCTCAGAGGGATCGAGCGCGAACC
>JAUXWR010000231.1 GCA_030680075.1 Legionella sp. | reverse complement strand
TCACATCGTAAAGTTCTGGATGGCTACACCCTGCCGCTGATCGACCAATACATCATGATTGTTTCAGGCACGACCATTGTGGCGTATTCGCTTTACACGTTCTCCGCGCCCAACGTGCCGGACAACCACAGCATGATGCTTACCATTCCGTTCGTGGTGTATGCGATCTTTCGCTATCTCTATCTTATTCACGTCGAAGATGCAGGCGGCGCGCCGGAGGAAATTTTGCTGACAGACCGCCCGTTTCAAATCGCAATGATCCTTTGGGGGGCAGCTGTTCTGACGATCTTCTACCTCTCGTGAAAGCATCCGCGCCCGGCAAGATCATCCTTTTCGGCGAGCATGCCGTTGTCTATACCCGCCCCGCGCTCGCGGTTCCTGTCACGCAGGTTCATGTGGAGGTGGAAGTCTCGGACTCGGCTGCCAGCGGGATTTGGATCCACGCCCCCATCATTGACCTGCACGCCGAACTCTCCACGCTTCCTTCCGACCACCCCGTTGGTTCGGTTATCCTGAAACTTTTTCACCTCTTTGAAATTTCCCAAGCGCCGAATCTTGAATTGAATATTTCATCCACCATCCCCGTTGCCTCGGGACTTGGTTCCGGTGCGGCGGTCTCGGTCGCATTGATCCGTGCGCTCTCCCCTCACCTTGCCTACCCTCTGACAAATGAACAAGTTAACAACCTCGTGTACGAAATCGAGAAGCTCCATCACGGCACGCCGTCGGGGATCGATAACACGGTGATCACATACAACATGCCCGTTTACTTTATCAAAGGCCAGCCGATAGAAACCTTCAAGGCGGGCAAACCCTTCACCATTGTTATTGGCGACACGGGCATCCCCGCGCCGACGAGGGAATCCGTGGGCGATGTGCGCCGTTTGTGGCTGGAGGATACAGATCGCTTTGAGGGTATTTTCAATCAGATCGCGCAGATCTCATTGATGGCGCGCCGCGCAATTGAAGACGGCCAGCCTGAATTACTCGGCGCGTTGATGGATAAAAACCATGCGCTCTTGCAGCAATTAACCGTCTCTTCGCCTGAGTTGGATAAACTTGTCACCGCCGCAAGGGAGGCCGGCGCGCTCGGCGCAAAACTCAGCGGCGGAGGCCGCGGGGGGAATATGATCGCGCTGGTGAATCAGGCGTCGGCGGTGGCGGTGGCGGAGGCGTTAATGTCCGCAGGCGCAAAACGGACGATCATCACGGAAGTCGGTTAGCATCGAAATGAATCTCCTTGTGCTCAAACTGATCCTTGCGCCGGTCATCATCGGTTCTGCCAGCCTTGCGGGGCGCCGTTGGGGTCCTGCTGTCAGCGGTTGGATCGTGGGCATGCCGCTTACCTCGGGACCGGTGATCTTTTTTGTGGCGCTCAGCCATGGCGCATCCTTTGCGGCGAATGCGGGGCTCGGTGTAATCAGCGGCGGACTCTCCCTTGTTGCCTATGCCCTGACGTATTCGTGGCTTGCCGTATGGTTTCGCTGGCACATCTCCATTGCGGGAAGCCTGCTCGTCTTTTCGCTGAGCACGCTCTTTTTGCAAAACATCACGGTTTCGCTCCTGCCGATCTTTGTGACGGCAGCTCTGGCGATCGCGGCTGGATTAAGGCTTATACCCAATAATGCGGTGATAATAAATGACGGCGTACATGTAAGCCAATGGGATATCCCCGTCCGTATTTTTATCGGCACGAGTTTCATCCTGCTGCTGACAGGAATTGCGCCGCTCATCGGCTCGCGGATGACGGGGCTGTTGACCACGATTCCCCTGTATGTCACCATCCTGTCCATTTTTGCGCATCGCGACCAAGGACCGGCAGCAGCAGCGCACGACATGCGCGGATTGCTGTATGGGATGTTCGCCTTCATTGGTTTTTTCCTTATACTCAGCCTGCTGATTGAAAAAACAAGCCTGGGTATTTCCTTTGGAGCCGCGCTTTTGACCGCGCTGTCAGTTCAGGGAACGTCGCTGTTTGTGTTGAGAAAACTACACAAGTAATTTACCATCCATTCAATGGAAACCAAAAACAGGAGAGCCAATTGGCTCTCCTGTTTTTGGTTCAGGGTCTTTCTTCTACAACTCTGCCGCCCGCCTCTCGATCCGATCCTTCGCCCGCGCAATGAACTCGCCGAGTGGAATGTTATTCTGCTGGCTGCCGTCGCGCACACGCAGCGAGATCTGTCCCGCTTCCATTTCGTTGTT
>JAUXWR010000224.1 GCA_030680075.1 Legionella sp. | reverse complement strand
GGCCGAACCTGGTGGCCGGCTGCGTGGAGCAGGGCGTGCCGCTGGTGCTGTCCAACGCTCGGCTGTCGGACAAGTCGATGCGGCAGGCCTTGCGGCTGGCGCGTCTGTCGCGGCCCGCCTATGCCGCCTTGTCCGCCGTCTGGGCCCAGACCGCGGACGACGCCCTGCGGCTGGAGCGGGTCGGCGCCACCGTCAAGGGCGTGTTCGGCAACCTCAAGTTCGACGCCAGCCCGCAGCCGCAGCAACTGGCGCAAGGCCGCAAGTGGCGGCGCCGGCTGGAGCGGCCGGTGGTGATGTTCGCCAGCTCGCGCGAAGGCGAGGAGGCGGCCTTCTTCAAGGCGATCCAGCAGCAGCAGCAGCAGCGGGAGCAGCAACAGGGTCCGGTGCAGTGGCTGGTGGTGCCGCGCCATCCGCAGCGTTTCGACGAAGTCGCGGCCCTGGCGGCGGCGCAGGGACTCTCGGTGTCGCGCCGCAGCAGCTGGAGCGATGCCCCGCAGCAGGCCGAAGTCTGGGTCGGCGATTCGCTGGGCGAGATGTCGCTGTACTACGGCCTGGCCGACGCGGCGCTGCTGGGCGGCAGCTTCGAGCCGCTTGGCGGCCAGAACCTGATCGAGGCCGCCGCGGGCGGTTGCCCCGTGGTGATGGGCCCGCACACCTTCAACTTTGCCGATGCGGCGCAGCTGGCCGAAGAGGCCGGCGCAGCGCTGCGGGTGCAAACGATGGAGGAGGCCGTGCGCACGGCGGTGGCGCTGGCCTGCGACGAAACCCGGCACGAGGCCGTGGCCACCGCGGCCCTGGCCTTCGCCGAGGCCCATCGTGGCGCGGCGCGCCGGACGGCGCAGGCCCTGCTGTCGCAGCTGGCCCAGGCCGGGCGCTAGCCCCGGCCGGCCAGCAGGGCGTTCAGCCGCACCAGGTCTTCGGGGCTCAGCGTGCCATTGGCCTGGCGCAGCTTCAGGTGGCCGAGCAGCACGTTGTAGCGGGCCTGCGCCAGGTCGCGCTTGGTCTGGAACAGCTGGCTCTGCGAGTTGAGCACGTCGATGTTGATCCGCACGCCGACCTGGTAACCCAGCCGGTTGGCCTCCAGCGCGCTCTGGCTGGAAGCCTCGGCGGCTTGCAGCGCCCGCACCTGGCCCTGGCCCGACACCACCCCGAAAAAGGCGCTGCGGGTGGCCTGCGCCACGCTGCGCCGGGTGGTCTCGAGGTCGGCCTGGGCGCGCTCTTCCAGCGCCAGCGTTTCGCGGATGCGGTTCTGCACCGCAAAGCCGGCAAACAGCGGCAGGTTCATGGAGACGCCCACGTTGGCGTTGCCGCTGCGCGAATCCAGCGCCGACTGGGCACTGCCGTTCTGGTTGCGGGTCAGGTTGTAGCTGGCGACCAGGTCGACCGTCGGCTTGTGGCCGGCCTTGGCCTTCTCGGTTTCCAGCTGCGCGATCTCGACGTTGGTGCGGGCCTGCTGGATCGCCGGGCTGTATTCCTCGGCCTGCTGGACCCAGGCGTTGACGTCGGGCGGCTGCGGCGCCGGCAAGGCCGGCGGCGACGGCAGCGGATCGGGCTGGGTGTCGGTCCGTCCGACCTGGGTGTCCAGCGCCAGCCGCTTGACCCGCAGGTCGTTCTCGGCCGCGATCTCCTGGGCGATCACCAGGTCGTAGCGGGCCTGGGCTTCGC
>JAUXWR010000117.1 GCA_030680075.1 Legionella sp. | reverse complement strand
GCACACCAACCGCGCGAAGCATTAATACCTCGGCACTGGCGTAGTAGTTACAAAAACCCTGTTTGCCCTCCAATAAAAAATACTCCAACCTGTCCATGGCATCTTCCGGGAAGGAGATGACGGGACTATACTCGATTTCCGAGCGCAGATAATTTGTAATTGCATCGGCTTTATCATATGGATTGTCATGGACGGCGGCAAGCTCCAATGCAAGCGCCTGGATGCGCGGGGAGAAATCCCCCGGCAATTGCAGATAATTATCCGTTACCCACGCAGGATAGTCATCCCCGGCTTTGCGCAATTCAAAGACGGTCGGGTTGGCAAGCAGGGCATTCGAGTGATAGGTTTCCCCAGCTTCAAGATACGGCAACGCCTGCACCGTCACAATATCCATGATCTCATCCTCATTATCTTCGGATGGGATTTTCGTATGAACAATGTTGGCTCGATGGCTTACCCAGACGGGCTGGGCCGCCATGTAAAGGATGGCTTGTCCTTTAATGTATACGTTATAGGTAAAACTCAAGTTTTTTCTGTTTTCCGTATCCGCGATCTCAAACTCACCGTCTTGAGGCTCATGGTTTTTGCCATACACCCCCGAAGTCAGCCAGCGGCCTTCTTCAAAACGGTCATAGATCCGCCCGCGCCAATACAATCTTGGATACTCCTGTGCGGCGGCCGGCGCATAAACAAGGAATGTCACAGATTCGCTCTGCGAGATGCGCGTGCCAAGCGGCAGTTCATTTCGGTAGAAATCGCGGGACGGCAGGTTATCCTTTTTTACGGATGCGAACAGGTCTTCAAAGCGTTCATTTCCCGAGGACCAGTCTCCGGATATTCTTTGCCACATCTTCCTTGCCTGCAGGTTTACGGGGAGGGTGACTGGAACCAGCCACACCAGCAGGTGCAAAATCGCAGCGCAGACCATGATGGTGTTGTTGAAATCCATGCCGCTTTCCACGGAAATCTGTACGCGTTTTTCCCGCCATTTTTTTCGGTCCACCAGGTATTTTTGACGTCCCAGCAGGAGCAGTGCCGTGAACAGGTAAGCTCCGAACAGCCAGGTGTAATCCCTGGCCGTGTAATGGTTCAGGTAAATAAGGAACATCAGGATGCCGCTCGGTAGGATGGCGGCAAGGCCATGTGCATGGCGCGTCAATTGATACCCGCTGATTAGGCTGGCAAACCAGTAGGGGATGCTTAACAGCGCCACGAAAAATAATGGGTCCTTGACCGGCCTGCCCGAAGCGAATTCGCTCAACCCCAGCAATAATCTGCCAGCCAGGATCAACAGGTTATCTCCCAGATACGCTTCTTCCTCCGCAAATTTTATAAAGCCGAGCCATTGCCAGATAAAAAT
>JAUXWR010000197.1 GCA_030680075.1 Legionella sp. | reverse complement strand
CATGGATTCTATGAATGGGGCGACCTGTTCATTCCCATTCAGGGGGAATACCTGGGCGAAGCCACCATGCGGATCCTGTATTTTGTTCACAAGGTTTTGCTGGCGATTTCATTTGTCTGTCTTTTTGAATTCGGGGCGGCTGTGTTTCCCTCCGGCAAAAAGGTGCGCGGACTTCATTGGCACTCCATCGCGGTCTTTATTTTATGGGCGTTGCTCGTCTTTTTCTTTTTTCCCGGCGATCCGATTGATCGCGAATGGAGGCGGATCGCCAACGCCCTGGCGCGGTATTTCATCGGCTTCCCCGGCGGGATGCTCGCCGCGTACGGCTTGCGAAAGCATACCCTTCAGCGGATCCGTCCCTTGAATGTACCGAAGATCGTGCAAATGTTTCGAATTGCCGGACTTTCATTGGGGGTGTATGCAGTGGTCGGCGGGCTGGTCGTGCCCCGGGTTGGTTTTTTCCCGGGTACCATCGTCAATACGGATACCTTTACAGAACTGGTCGGTGCGCCGCCGCTTGTCTTCCGTTCCCTGGTGGGGATGATCATCGCCTTTACGATCATCCGCGCGCTGGAGATATTCGACCTGGAAACCGAACGCAGGATCGAACAATTGGAACAACAACAGATCATCAACGCCGAACACGAGCGGCTCGCCCGCAACCTGCACGACGGCGCGATCCAGAAAGTGTACACAGCCGGCCTGCTGGTGGAATCGGCGGAGAATATTTCCGAACCTGAAAGCGAACTGGATAAGCGACTCAAACGCGCCGTAGCCGCACTCAGCGATTCAATCGTGGACTTGAGGCGGAATCTGTCCGAGCTGTATTCCCACACCCAGGCTGTTCAAGAGTCTCTGCCAGAGTTGCTGCAAAAGATCGCTGAAAACCCAAACTACAATACCATGGTGAACATTTCCATTCAAATGGATCTGCCCGCTGGGAAATCCATCTCGGCGGTGCGGGCGGGTCACGTCTATGCCATTGTAATTGAAGCCATGGCAAATGTCGTGCGCCATGCAAAAGCAGCGAAGGTGAATATCCTTGCAAACGATGCTGGTGATTTTCTG
>JAUXWR010000194.1 GCA_030680075.1 Legionella sp. | reverse complement strand
CAAGCGTGTATTGGAGCCCGTTGCGGAAGATGGCACGACCGGACTGCTGGAATTCGGCACCCAGAGCCACATCGTATGCCCATGGCATGGATTTGAATTCGATCTCAAAACCGGGGAACATCCTGGCGGCGCAAGGCATCGCCTGCGAAAGGCAAACCTGAAAATTGTTGAAGGTGAGGTCTACATTGTCCTCTAAAAAACGTCTTCGCAATGATCAGTACGGCTGGATCGATGCTGCGACGCGAGACATTCTTGCGGCCTCGCGAGACCTGGTTGAGAAGGGCGAGGCCGGGAGAATATCCGACCAGGCCGTCCAGGAGATGTTTACCGCGGCTGTGCGGCTTTATTTCGCCAAGGCGGACGGGGAAGAACGAACGTTCAGGCCGGTCGTCGACGGCAAGGACGAGCTTACTGCAACGGAAATGCTGTCGGCCGTCTCGGAGCTCCTGCGGTCATTGCATCTAGGACCCATGGAGTTGGCTCTGTGGTACCGACGTCGGCCAGATCAGGAATAGGAGCTAACATGGATACCGTGACCCGTTTCAAGTCGGACGAACTGCCCACCCAGGAAATCAGCGTCTATACCGACACCCGCGATATTCTGGCTCATGCGCGCCGGGACGGAAAGCGGCGCGGCCTGCAGGACTGGTTTGTATGCGATATTGATGCGCATCACACCGAAACGATTTCTTGGAAGGAGATTGTCACCTATATCGAAGATCCTGTGGTTCGCGCGGCCGCCGATGACTATCATGCGAACAGGTGGGGGGGTGGAGGCGCGCCATTCGGACTGAACGGGGATCACGGTCTGCGATACCAGAGTCTCGGCGGGCGAATTCCTCACCAGGCGGACCTGCGGGAGACAGTAAGCGAGACCGATGTTCATCGAGACGTGGTGTTGACGCGTCGCGCGATGGACAGTCTGGGCGTGGATTACACGATCCTTTTCCCAACCCCGATGCTGTTTCTCGGAATGCATCCTCAAATCGAGATGGAAGTGGGGCTTGCCCGCGCCTACACGAAGTGGATGATTGACCGTATTCTGACTGCTGAAGAGCGCATCAAGACATTGCTTTATCTGCCGTTCAATACTCCTTCTGAGTGCATCCGAATGGTGAAGGAGTTCGGTGACGCGCCGGGAGTGATTGGGTTTTGCGTTCCGAGCGTGCGGCACAAGGCAGTCCACCATAACGACTACATGCGCCTTTATGCGATGATTGAAGAACTGGGCAAGCCGATCGCGTTTCACGCGGCCTACAACTGGAGTGACCCTTCGCTGCTTCAGGTCAACCGGTTTCTTGGAATGCATGCATTGGGTTTTGTCTGGTGCAATATGGTCCATATGACGAACTGGATCCTGAACGGCATTCCGGTGCGCTTCCCCAAACTAAAAAGCATCTGGGTTGAAAGTGGCTTGGCATGGGTGCCGTTCATGATGCAGCGTCTGGATGATCAATACCTGATGCGGCCATCGGAAGCTCCCCAGCTCAAGCGTCTTCCGAGCGAATACATTCAGGAAAGTTGCTTCTTCACGACGCAGCCAATGGAAACGCAGAACAAGAAGGCGCTCGAACTTACGCTGGAGATGATCAAGGCCGATACCCAGCTTATGTTCGCTTCGGACTGGCCGCATTTTGATTTCGATCTTCCGTCCGAAATCATCGATCTCCCCTTTCTGTCCGACCAAGCCAAAAGAAATATTCTGGGGCTGAATGCGGCGCGAGTGTTCAATCTGCCGACCGGCATCAGGAAAGTCATGTAGAAATCGGCAGGCGTTCACCGTGAGCGCCGGTTCGGACGCTGCCGACGCCTTGTTGTCTCTCAGCAAGCTTTGCATACGACCAAGACAGCCTGCCGGTGCAGCGATCCATTGAAGGCTGTCTGTAGCGAATATGGTCGGTAACGGCTATGGGAGATTATCCAGCTCGAGAAAGCGGGACCTTCGTGGAAAAGCATATTGGAACTGTGAAAGGGAGGTCGGGCCCTTTTCTAACAGAGGAGCATGAGGCGTTTCGTGCTGCGGTGCGCCGGTTTGTCGATAAGGAAATCGATCCCTTCACGGCCAAGTGGGATGAAGCGGGAGAATTTCCGAGGGAATTGTATCAAAAGGCCGCAAAACTCGGAATCTTGGGATTAGGATTCCCAGAGGAGTTTGGGGGCGTCCCATGCGATCGTTGGATGTGGATGATCGCGGTTCAGGAACTGGCGCGCCCAGGTTCAGGGGGCGTCAGCGCGGGACTCAAGACCAATTCGATCAGCGCTCCTCCGATCGTTCGTGGCGGGTCGGCTGCGCTGAAGGCGCGGGTGCTGCCAGATTTGATGTCGGGCAAGAAAATCTCGGCGCTTGCGATTTCAGAACCGAGCGCGGGCTCTGACGTGGCCAATCTCAAAACCATCGCGCGCCGCGAAGGGGATGAGTACGTCGTTCGAGGAGAAAAGACGTTCATAACGTGCGGCATGCGCGCCGATTATTACACCGTCGCGGTCCGTACCGGCGACGCCGGTTCTGGCGGAGTCAGCCTGTTGCTGATTGAACGGGACCGGCCCGGGTTCTCGCGCACGCCATTGAAGAAAATGGGTTGGTGGGCTTCAGATACAGCAACGCTGCATTTCGATGACGTGCGAGTGCCGGTCGGGAATCTTCTGGGGGAAGAGAACGCCGGCTTCAAGCTCATTATGAAGAACTTCAACGACGAGCGCCTTACGATAGCCGCGGGCTGTGCGGCAGCAGCGCGGGTTTGTCTTGAGGAAGCCAAAAGCTATGCGCGCGAGCGACATACGTTTGGCAAGCGGCTGTCTGAACATCAGGTCATTCGCCACAAGCTGGTCGACATGGCGCAGAAGGTTGAAGCCAGCCAGGCCATGCTGGAGATGCTGGTCTGGCGCCTTGAGCAAGGTGAAAGCCCGGTCGCAGAGATATGCATGTGTAAAAACCAGGCGACCCAGACATTGGCGTTCTGTGCGTCGGAGGCAGTGCAAATTTTCGGCGGTGCTGGCTTTATGCGAGGCTGCAAGGTCGAACGGATCTACCGGGAAGTAAAGGTCAGCGCCATCGGCGGCGGAACGGAAGAAATCATGAAAGATTTGGCAGCTCGCCAAATGGGGCTTTGATCCGGTAACGGATTGCGATCGAACTATAAAAAATACCAATCAGGAGGATTATGCATGGCTTCGATAAGTTTCAATTTGGTGCTTGGCCTGTCTTTGCTGGGCTTTCTTCATTCTCCTGTTTCGGCGGCCGAGGCCGTCCGGATCGGAGGGATATTCGCTCTGTCGGGTCTGTTTGCGAGCGGCGGGCAGGATTCAAAGAACGGGGCGGAGCTGGCTGCAGAAAAGATCAACGCCGCAGGAGGTATCAAGAGCCTTGATGGTGCGAAGATAGAACTGGTGTTTGGCGACAGTCAGAGCAAACCTGCATCCGCGGCGAGCGAAACCGAGCGTCTGATCACGCAATCGAAGGTAAGCGTCGTCATGGGCGCTAACACGTCGGCCGAGACGATTCCGGCTTCGGTTGTCAGCGAGCGGTACCAGATTCCATTCTTGGTGCCAATGGCGCAATCGGAGGACATTACAAGTCGCGGATTTAAATGGTTGTGGTCGTTAGGGTTGAAGGACAGCGACTACGGTGCGTCGGCGATACAGGCCCTTCAGATGGTTCAGCAGAAGGATTCAAGGCTGCGGCGCGTAGCTTTCGTTCACGGCGACAACGAGACCGGTCAAAATGCAGCCAAATCGTTCAAAGAGTTGATTGCGAAGGAACCCGGCTACGAGTTCACGGGGGACGTCGAATACAGCGCGCGTGCCCAGGATTTTGCCCCGATCGTGCTCAAGATCAGGGATATGAATGCGCAAATGGTCGTGATGGCTGCTTATTTACGAGAAGTTATCGGCTTCGCGCGGGCATTCGAGCAGCTCGATTTTCATCCGGTCTGGATTGCAATGAGCGGCAGCACCGCGGACCCGAAATTCGGTGCTCAGGTCGGACCGTTGGCGAACGGTGTCATCAATACGACCGTGATGGGCCTCGACTTGCCGAAGGTGAAAGCCGTCGATGACATATTCCGATCGAAGCACAACGCGAGCATGTCTTCCATGGCCGTATTGACCTATCAGGCGACGAACGTGATTGCACAGGCTTTGGAGAAGGCTGCGAGCCGCGATCCTGAGAAAATTGCGCAAGCGCTGCGGACTATAAAGCTGCCGGGCGACGAGCTCATAACATCAAACGATTTCATCCAGTTTGACGCGGCTGGAGTCAACAAGGGGCGGCGCGCCATGCTTACGCAGTGGCAGGACGGAAAACTGGTGACCATAGCCCCGCAAAATATTGCAACCGGCTCCCTGATGATGCCCAAGATAAATGTTTTGAAGTGAGTTGCATCATACTCTACCCGCTGGGTTCGACCCAACATACCCCAGTGTCCATCAACGAATAGTGCAAGGAGAATATCCGATGTCTATTCATATCGGAGATCACGAGTCTGATTTTTGCCGCCGATATGGCTATTGGTGA
>JAUXWR010000187.1 GCA_030680075.1 Legionella sp. | reverse complement strand
GTTCAACACCTGCTCGGAAAGCGCCCAGAACGCAGCGACCTCGGTGATGCAGGCGGCTGAAGTGAACGGATCGAGGCCGGTTTTCTCCGCAAATTCGGCCGGTTTGGAGAGCATCACTTGCGGCATCGTGAGCCCGGCGTCTTCGGCATACTTCCAGGACTCGCCAACGACCGCCGGGAATCTGATCACGTCGCAGTCCCGGGCTGCCTTCAGGAGCGCACGGTACGAGGCGGCCGGCCCGCTACCGCCCATGAACTCGAATTTTCCGAAGCGTTCGTTGAGCAGCAGGGCCCGATGCAGGCCCGGCGCCGTCGTCGCCAACGAGCGCAGATTTTCCGCGCTCTGGCGCATCTGATCCAGCCGATTGGTCGTGGCGACGATCGAGAGCCCGGTGACGCCGAGCGCCGCCAGCTGCTCGTCGAAATGGGTCGTCGTCAGGAAAGCGGCGTGGTGCTGGGCGAGGCCGCCGGCCCAGTCCGCGATCGTGATGCCCCGTGTCTGCGCGGACCTGGCGATCGCTGCGGACAGCGGGCTGAGGATGCCGGCAAGCCCGCCCGGCCGCTGGCTGGCCTGCGCGAAGTCTTCGACCGGGATGTAGACGTCGCCCTTGCGCAGACGCTGAGCAACGCCGCGGGTTTCGATGCGGACCATCGTGGTCGGGATCCCCGCCGCATCGCAATGGTAACGGATGCGCCATGCGGAGAAAGTCTTGCCGACCCCCGTGGCGTCGGCGAAGAGGTCGATGAAGAGGGGCAGGTTCTTTTCGGTCAAAGACATGTCTAGCTCCTGGATTGGATGAGGCGGGCTGCCGCCTGCGCGTTGCGGGCGGCGGTTGGGTCGTTGGCGAGGGACGCAATGGAATCTGTCTCAGCCCCGTTGGCCGGCGGGGTGCTGGCGGGGTTGCGCGGCATGACCCCGCTCTTGGGGAGGGCGCGAGGCCGGCGGCTGGGAGTGGCCGGCAAGGTGCGCTTGCCGTGGCGGCATTCCGGTTTGCCCAGCGCGCCAGGCTCTGCCGGAAGCGGCAGGACGCAGCCGGACTCAGCCGGACCCCGCAGGATCGAGCCGGGAGCTGCAGGACTCTGCAGGAGCGTGCCGGACGCGGGCGCGGCAGGCCCAGCGGCGCCGGCCCGCTTGCGGGCCCGCGACATGGCTGACGAGATGCTGCCGAGGGGGAGGGCCGTGCCATCGGGCTGGGCAATGCCGACCTCGGCTAGCAACCCGCCGAGCACCGACTGGGTTATGCCGTCGGCAACAAGCCCGTCGAAGAATGAAACCTCAGCGTCGCAGACGTCCTGAAAGCCGCGCAGCTCGCCCAGCAAATTGCGTGCGTTCCTGCCGATCTCGCGGAACCGCGTCTGCACCGGAGCCGGCAGACGTCCGAGGACCTGGTTGGATTTCACCATGGCCGCGCGCCCTCATGGAGCGGCCGGTGCCGGCGCTTTGCACGCAAGTTACACGCAGGCGGCAAAAACCCGCTGATTTGCTGAGATTTTGGATATCCGAGCTTTTCTCTAAGTGATTGAAACGACGCTCGATTGTCGTTGGACCCGTGCGTTGCCAAGGTCGGGGTCGAGGGTTCGAATCCCTTCGCCCGCTCCAGTCACCAAAAACATCTCTTTTCTAAGCACATATTGCGCGAATCAGTGCGCGTTCGATTCGCCCGCTTGGCGCGAACACTCGTTATGTGTTTGGTGCACCACGATTTTTCATAGATGTCACATTTTTTGGGTTCGTTTGGCCAAAATGAGCCTGAGCCGTATATAGGAATAAATACTTAATTCAGACGGCTTGCATCGACACGCAAAGGTTGTGGATATTCAACCTGCGATAGAGTCAAACGAACGACGAACAGACCGCCATTTTTTTGGCTCGCCGGGGCCGGCTGGCCGCGCCAAACGCTTCGA
>JAUXWR010000183.1 GCA_030680075.1 Legionella sp. | reverse complement strand
CGGTCGTGTGGTTGCGTACGAAGCGGTCGAGGCGCTGCAGCTCCTCGTCGGTGAAGCCGGAGTACGCCTTGCCGACCGGGACCAGCTCGCGCACGGGCTTGCCATCCTCTCCGGTTCCTTCGCGCCAGACGCCGAAGGTGTAGTCCGAATAGTACGACGAGCGCCTGCCGGAGCCGCGCTGGGCATACATCAGCACGCAGTCGACGGTCAGCGCGGCGCGCTTCCACTTCCACCAGTGGCCCTTCGGTCGGCCAGAGACATACGGGCTCGCCTTACGCTTGAGCATGAGGCCTTCGATACCGGCCTCGCGCGTGCCGCTCCACAGTTCGTCAAGGTGCGCGAAATGGTCGAAGGGCACCAGCGCGCTAATGTCGGTGAGACGCGGATGATGCCGTGCGTGCCAGGCTTCGAGACGCGCGCGGCGCTCGGCGAAGGGGAGGGGGCGCACGTCCTCGGCGCCGTCGATGAGCAGATCGTAGAGGCGCACGAAGGCCGGATAGTCGCGCAGCATCTTGGTCGTGACGGTCTTGCGGTTGAGGCGTTGCTGCAGGTCGTTGAACGGCGCCACCACGCCGTCGCGCACGACCAGCAGCTCGCCGTCGAGTACCGCGTCGAACGGCTTGAAGGCGGCGACGATCTCCGGGAAGGTCGGCGAGATGTCGTCGCCCGAGCGTGAGAAGATGCGCACCTCCCCCATGCTGGAAGCATGCCTTCGGCATGACCCGGCGGCGATCTGCACGCGCACCCCGTCCCATTTCCATTCGGCCGAAATCTCATCGGGGTTGAGCCCGGCCCAATCGCCATCTTCGATCGGATGCGACAGCATCAGCGGCCGGAAGACCGGCTTGCCTTCGGCGCTGGGGCGCGGGCCACGGTTGTCCAGCCAAGCGAACAGATCGGCATAGGGCGGCGACAGCGCGTGCCACATTTCCTCGATGTCGGACAGCGGCTGGCCGCTCATCTGCGCCAGCGCGGTCTTGGCGAGGCGCGCCGAAACGCCGACGCGTGGTGCGCCGCCGACCAGCTTCAGCAGCGCCCAACGCCCGCGCACGTCGAGCCGGTCGAGCAAGTCGCCGATGATGGGCGCCACGCTGTTGCGCGGGGCGAGCTCCAGCGCCGTGACCACTTCGGCGAGGCGCGGGGAGGGATCTTTGTCACGCCTGTCCGGCCACAGCAGCGAGACGGTCTCGGCCGTGTCGCCGACGTAGTCGCGCGACAGCTGGTACAGCACCGGATCGATCTTGTCGGCCATCAGCTCGCCCAGCGCGCGGCGCAGTGGCAGGCGCGGGAAGAGGCCGTCGGTGAGGGCGGCGAGCGCAAAGCCGCGGTCGGGGTCGGGCGCGGAGCGGAA
>JAUXWR010000114.1 GCA_030680075.1 Legionella sp. | reverse complement strand
GCGCAATGCGATGCAGGCGCTGGAAGTGCGCGGCGCGCGGGATCCCGCGCGCGACCAGATCCGCATCAGCGGCCGGCGCGACGGCGGCGTGGTGGTGATCGAGGTGTCCGACACCGGCCCGGGCGTTTCCGAGCGTGCCCGCACTTTTCTGTTCCAGGCGTTTCAGGGCTCGACCCGTTCCGGCGGCGCCGGGCTGGGGCTCGCCATCGCCGCCGAACTGGTGCGGGCACATGGCGGCGACATCAGACTGGTGCCTGGAACCATCGGCGCCACCTTCAGCATCGCAATTCCGGATCGGGCGGTCGACCTCGACAAGCGCCGCAACGAGCGCGCCAGTGCCTGAGGCGGCGGGTAGCCGGGGCAGGGCGCGTTACCTCAGGGAAATGCGAGGCTTAACGAATTCCAGGCAAATACCGGGTCGGCGGCTGGATAGGCTTGCCATTGGCGGGGCAAGGCGATAGCTATGCCCCGTCGCTGCCCCTCGCGGGCTGCGGCCTTAGCGCCCGTAGCTCAGCTGGATAGAGCACCAGACTACGAATCTGGGGGTCGGACGTTCGAATCGTTCCGGGCGCGCCATTATTTCAATGACTTAGCTGTAAGTTATGTCTCGCTGTTACCGGATGTTACCGGATGTTACCGGACTTGTTACCGAGAGAAATTGGCCAGACTAAACTCTCCCTAAGGCGAGCGCGATTTCGGCGAATGACCACGTGGTCACGTGCCGCTCCTGGATTAATCCGCTATCGCGTACGGTTGCTGCGTATTCCGCCGGTGATAAAACAGGGGCGGTCCATCCGGGCGTAGCGAAGCTAATTGCGCCGCGACCGCCGCCGAGTAGGTTGCGAGCGATGGCCACGCGCGGCAATTCTTGAGAAGCACTCGCCGCAAAAATGAGCGTAAGCGCGAGCGGAGCGCGAACTTCTTTGCTTGTCCTGACATAATCGGCGGGCAGATCTGCACGTCGATCGATTACGCGTTGTATCATCCAAACAAGATGCTGCTCTAAATCAAAAAGAGGTGGGTCAGTCGGATCGGGCTGGGAACGCCTCGATTGCCGGACGGGCTGAAGCTTGGCGAAGCCGTCCAACGTCGCTCTGGAATCCTTTACGAATTGGCTGCCGGCGACCGCAAGCAATAGCCGTACGGCGTCACGAGGCGTCATCCCCGCGGCCGACCTGCCGTAGCCTGAGAACGTGATAGTGCCTGGTTTTCGGCGGATGTTTCGAAGATGCTCGCGGACCGTCTCGAACGGCACGCCAAGTGCTGTCGCTACAATGGTAGTCAATTCGCCCGAAGTCGCCATCTGGTCCCTCAAAGAATCAGCGTTTCGCTAACCATACACCAAATAGTCCCCAGAGACGTATTGCATCTCTGGAGAATTCAGGGATATAAAACGTCTCTGGAGGGCTAGCGGTGTCGGAAATTCAACTTCTTCTGGTCGGAAAGCGGCTGCTTATCGCTCCACTTTACGTGGACGACGGACTTCTTTCCCAAATCGTGATGGGTGAGAAGTTCAAGCAATGGCCAGCCGTCAAATCGATGCTGCGGCGTGAAGGCATGCCTGAACCACGGCGCGCCATGGGAGGTCTTCACTACCTT
>JAUXWR010000155.1 GCA_030680075.1 Legionella sp. | reverse complement strand
TGCCGTAACGATGTGCCGTTCTCGCGCTGGATCGTCGATTTCAAGAAAGAAGCCATCGCCGACGGCATCAAGCCGTCAACGATCGAGGCCGCCATCGGCGGCATGACGCCCGACCAAAGCGTGATCGGCCGCGACCGCAAGCAGGGCTTCTTCACGCAGACCTTCATCGACTTCTACGGCAAGCTCGCCACCAAGAGCCGTGAACAGATGGGCCGCTCGTACTTGAAGAAGTACGCCGGCATTTTCGAACGCGCCGAGACAGAGTTTGGCGTTCCGGGTGCGGTCATCACCGGCTTCTGGGCGCTGGAAAGCGATTTCGGTGTCGGTATGGGTGACCTGCCGGTCATGCGGTCGCTGTTGACGCTCGCCTGGGACTGCCGCCGTGGCGAATTGTTCCGTGAAGAATTGAAGGCCGCGATGAAAATCATCGAGCGCGGCGATCTAAGAGCCGATGAAATGATCGGCTCGTGGGCGGGTGAACTCGGCCAGACTCAGTTTCTGCCGCAGCACTATTACAATTTCGCGATCGACTACGACAACGACGGCCGCCGCGACCTCATTCGCGACATCCACGATATCATCGGCTCCACTGCCAACTTCATCAAAGCGCTCGGATGGCGCGCGGGCGAGCCCTGGCTTCAGGAAGTGCGCCTGACCAAGGAATTGCCATGGGATCAGGCCGATCTCGCGATTCTGCATCCACGGTCTCAATGGGCCGAGTGGGGTGTCGTCGCGTTGAACGGCAACCTGCCCGCCGATGGCATGCAGGCTTCGCTTCTGCTACCTATGGGCCGTAACGGTCCAGCGTTGCTGGCCTATCAGAACTTCCGCGTTTACACATCTTGGAACCAGTCTTTGACCTATGCGACGACGGCGGCGCACCTCGCGACCCGCATGGCGGGTGCCCCTTATCTGTCGCGCGGCAACGGCCAGCAGATCGACTCGCTCAGCTATGAACAGACCAAGGAACTGCAGGTTCTGCTCACCAAGCGCGGTTTCGACGTT
>JAUXWR010000137.1 GCA_030680075.1 Legionella sp. | reverse complement strand
GCCGCCACCGCCTGCGCACCGCCGGTGCCGATGGCGTCGCCCGGCAGGATATAGCCGTAGCTGGTCTTGGGTTCGGTCGGCTTGATGCCGAAGGTGACGATGTGGCCTGCCTCGGCCGCCTCGCGGCCGGCGCGGCAGGTGGCGCGGAAATTGTCGACATCGAGAATGATGTGGTCGGCGGCGAGCGTCAGCACCAAGGCGTTCGGATCGCGCGCCAGCGCCACGGCGGTGGCCGCGGCAATCGCCGGCGCGGAATCCCTGCGCAGCGGCTCGATCACCACGGTGGCATTGACGCCGATCTCCTCGGCCTGGCGGCGCGCGAAGAAATGAAAGTTCGGCCCGGTGATGACGATGGGCGGAGCGAACATCGGGTCGGCCACCCGCAACAGGGCTTGCTGATAGGTCGAGAGCTCGCCGACCAGCGGCAGGAACTGCTTGGGCAAGGCATCGCGCGACACCGGCCACAGCCTTGTTCCGGCGCCGCCGGCCAGCAGGACGGGAATGATCGAGGAGGGCATCGCGGGGGCCTAAAGGGCTATGGGTAGCATGCGGATTTTGGAACAGTCCGACCATATTGGCAGCACCCTTGCCGATCAATGTCGATGATCGGCACTGATTGCGTGAAAATTCGCTCACTTTAGGATACTCCCTGCCCGTACTAAGCACCAGTCGAGGCGACCGTCGCCCACTTCCGTCCGGTACCGCCGCAATCGATGTTCTGGCTCACGCGGGAAATTGAGTGTGTGAGACTAGAGATAATGGCCAAGTGATATGGGAAGGTCTGCCACGTCCCAATAGACTTATGATCGTTGCACGAGGCAGGTAATGTCTTTGCCGAGCCTACAAAAAAAAGCCCGCCGCGATCGCTCGCGGCGGGTTTTTTTTAGCGAAAGGTGCGCGGCGAACTAGAAGTGATAGTTCAGACCGACCCGAAGAACATGCGTGCGGCCTTTGCCGTCCAATGCAGTGGTGCCGTTTGGCGTAGGCGCGTTGCTGGGAGTGCCGGCGTAAAGATATTCGAGTTTGGCGCTCCAGCGATCCCACAGCATGGCTTCGTAACCGCCACCGGCCGTCCACGTCCAATAAGTGGCCGAGCTTGAGAATGCGCCGGTGCCGACGTCGGTGCCTTCCAGCGTGCCCTTGCCGTATACCGCGCCGCCGGTGACGTAGAGCATCGAGCGGTCGAAGGCGTAGCCGAGACGGCCGCGGACGGTGCCAAACCACGGAACCTTGGATGTACCTGTGAAGGTCGTACCGCTCACAGTGCCGCTGCCGCCAGTGCCTTGGAAATCCGCTTCAAGGCCATAGACGATATTGCCAGCCTGCAGGTTGTAGCCGATCTGAGCGCCGCCAAGGAAACCGTTGCCGCTGCCCGAGTAGGCCTGCGTCACGCCACCGACAGTCCCGGTGCCATCGCCGGAGGTCCAACCCCACCCAGCGTTCACACCAGCATAAAATCCAGCCCAGCTAAACGGCTGGACATACATTGGCACGGGCGCCTTGCTGACCGGCCGCGCCATGTCCGCAGCTTGCGCCGAGGAAAGACCCAACGCCGCAATGCCTACAACTACAAGTGCACTTACTGAATTTCGCATTGAGCTCTCCTATAAAGCCGGCCGAATGGTGAAGCCGATTCGGACAAGGTATATTGGACGAAAATTAACAGATTTCGACCACTGAATTACGCGGAGGACGGGAACTTTGTTCCAGTTGCAATTATACAACATTTAATTGGGTTCTGGCGCGGAAACGGCTTGGTCGCCGGTATATCTGCACCACGTTCAAACCGGGCTGAATGCTGCAGCGCAATAAAATCGGTAAATTACCCAGTGAGTCAGCTCTTGTGGGGACGCCGGAGGCTACGGCGGAGTTGTATAGTTCGGGTTTTCAGTAGCCGCGAATTAAATTGCTGCCATAATTGCCAAATGGCAAGAACGAAACCAAAACGCGGCGCGGTCCCGGTAGACATACACGTCGGCAGTCAGGTGCGTATGCGCCGACTAATGCTCGGTATGACGCAAAAAGAATTGGCGGACAGTGTTGGCATAACGTTTCAGCAAATCCAAAAGTACGAAAAGGGTACCAACCGGATTAGCGCGAGCCGCTTGCAGGAGTTTGCAGGTCTTTTGAAAACGCCTGCGCCATCCTTTTTTGAGGGCGCACCAAACGCGGCAACCGGTGAAGCAGGTATTCCGGTCGCCTATAATCAGTTCTTCGCCACCTCAGAAGGCCTCGTGCTGGCCAAGTCATTTATGAAAATAAAACACCCCAGAATGCGGCGACAGATCGTCGAACTGGTAGAGTATCTTGCGACTAACAGCTGAGGCGGCGACTATGGTTGCTGCATGCTGCGTACAGCTTCCGCAGCGATCTCGGCCGGATCATCATTCCCTGCCTTCATAAGGACGACGATGTTATCGCGCAGCCGGCTGGCCATCTGCGGATATTGCTGGCTGCTGGCAATAAGTTGATCCCAAGCCAGCTTATAGGCGGCATTGAAGAGCTGAACTTTGGTCGCTATCCCCGCCATGTGGCCGTTTGCCTCTAGCCGACTCAGCAGACGATATACTTACGACGTGTCTATTTACGAATTCGTGAAAGCCAGCGGGACAGCTACCGGATTTGACACGGTCGCCATCACGGATGGTTATGACTTCAATCAGTATGAGACCCTTTGCACCATCATCTCGGTCGGAGTGAGATCCACAGGCGAGGGGCGAAAACTCTGAGAATCGCTGGGGCCTGGTGAGACGTGGCCCAACATGAAAAATAAAAATGAGCCTCCGCGCCTATATGGAGGCCATCACCATTAGGGCAAAGCCGTTGCTAAGAGAACCTCAGGCTCTAAGGGCACCGCTCGATTTTCATTCATTTGGCTCGCCATCCAGAGCCCCTTCGCGATCGGCAGGGGTTTGATGTTTAAATTATGCCACCAGGCAATTTCATTCCCAGCATGATGTAGCTGCCGATGATGTTCGCGACATAGCGGAACGGTAAATTCATCACTGACTTTCAGACCAAGTGCTCTCGGCTGGGCAAAGCGCAGGTGATGTGCATCGGCCGGTTGTCGCCCGCACACAAGACATGAATGCGCGGCTACGAATCGGAGATGTGACTTGTCCCTGTGTCTCTTGGGCTCGGAGATCGTCAGAACACTCTTGTCGATCTTCGTGCGTGCTGGCTCTGGCATGGGGGAGACAGCTGGCGTTTCCGATTCAGGCCGATCACTCAACTGGCTGCCTGGAGAGGGATCACCAGCAACTTCTTCATCCTTCGATCGCGGAATTGCCGAGGTGCTGTTTGGGGCATTTTCGGATTCAGCGCGTTGACTAGCCTTTGTGGGTTCACGTGCGGCACCTTTCGCGGGAGAAGCCTGCTTGGCGCCTCCATGCAAGGCGAGGCCAAACGGTTTTCCAAAAGTTGCTAGCGCCCGCTTAGTGGCGTCCGTTTCCGCGGCCTTGAGTGCAAGATCATGTACTTCGCCTGGCGAAGAGCCCCGTCCTTCACCTGTGCCGTGACCTTCCCTGATGACCGCGCCGTCGGCCTGAACCGTGATCCGGACTCTTGCGGTATAAACCGCTAGGAACGCGCCGCGGTTCTCTCGTGCAAGGACGCATTTGGTCTCAACGGTTTCCCTGCTCCATGCGTCAAAACCAAATATTCGG
>JAUXWR010000135.1 GCA_030680075.1 Legionella sp. | reverse complement strand
CGCCGTATCCGGAGCCGCCACCGCCGCCCCCATTGTCCGCGCTGCACGACACGACACCACCGGCAGCCAGGATTGTCGCCGTCGAGAACAACTGGATCACGCTACGATTCATGATTGACCTCCGGAGGCTCGATTCAGGCGCCTTGACCTCGAGTGAGGGTTGATGCGGTCCAACGTCCGCCGCTCGGCGTATCCCGACCGGTGGACAGGACGAGAGCGGACTGCAGGCGGACGTCGGCCGCGCCGTCCGCCGAGCAACATGCATGCCCACCACAGTGCCCTCGAACCGAGCCGAACTACGACGGCTGCGTGTGATCGCGTCCGTTACACGCACCTTCGAGCGTCACGCGCGAGATGGCACAACGTGTCCACCGTGCGCACCGCGGGCACGATCGATCGTTCCCGTTGGGAGCAGGTGACGCCCGCCAAAGTGTGTCCAGTGTGCGAGCGGCGACTCAGCGATGAGCCTTCAGCGCGCACGGCGACGGATCCTGTGAACGGACATCCGGTGGACAAGGCACCTGCCGTGATTTGCAAGCTGAGAGACGGGAGGCGAGGGCCAGCGCCGCAAGCAAGCGGTTCAACCGCGTGCGTTTCGGTCACGGCCCCTCCGCCCGGGGCGAGTGCTCGTGGCCCGCGTGCGCGTGACGATCGAAAGTGCGAGTAACGGACGCGGTCACGCCTGCATGCTCAATGTCCCGAGCAAGGTCCGCTCGATCGACGCCGGCACGGCTGTTGCTCCAGGGGCGTCGCGGCGGGCGCCCGTCGAGTTTCACCGCGCTCCTCCGCTCGGCCTGGATCCCCGAGACGACGGACGCTCGACCGCACCAAGCTCCGAATGGCTGCTCCCATCTTCATCAGCGAAAGGACAAAAACATGACCCGCCCGCTCGTTCTCCAAGTCTTGCTTGCGGCACTGGTATCGACCGGCTGTGGAGGTGCATCGACAGCTAAGTCTCCGGAGGATACGGACCCGCGGGAGGCCAGGGAGGGTGCCACGCGGGAGCCGGTCGAGAGGTCCGAGAAATCCGAGAAGGCCGAGCGACCAGACAAGCCGCAGAAAGAGGAGAGATCTGGCGGCGGGCACGAGGGGCACCACTGAGTCGGCACGCACCAGTTGCGCGCCGCGCTCACGACGGGGACCGAGTGCGTTGCGCGCGCGGGCTGCGCGCCGGTGTTGAGAGACGCGGGCACGTAGGTTGCTTCTGGCCCGGCGCCATCGGTTCCCAAAGGAGATCTCATGCAGCCACGTGCCTTGCTCGCCTCCGTAGCCGTTCTGTTGCTGTCTGCCGGTGCTCGGGCTGCGACGGGGGACGCGCTCAGGAGCTTCCCCTCGTCGTTCCCAAGCCCCGACGGTCTGATGTGGGACGGAGCGTATCTCTGGGCCACCGACTGCGAGTCCACGCGCATCGACAAGGTCGATCCAGCTACCGGTCTCGTCGTCGGCAACATCAACGTGGCAGGCGTGCGCTCCGACGAGCTGGCCTGGGAC
>JAUXWR010000118.1 GCA_030680075.1 Legionella sp. | reverse complement strand
TGCCGTCGAGGTCGGCGACGAAGGGCGACTTGTCGCTCGACGTGTCCGGGATGAGATACATGACGCGGTCCGAGGCGCGTGTATGGATCGCCAGGCGCTTGTCGTCTTGCAGGCGCGCCAGATCGGCGGGTGGCACGTAGTCGATCAGGTCGACATCGCCGCCGAGCAGAGCCGCGACCCGTGCCGCGTCGTCGGCAATGAAGCGATAGGTGACGGTCGCCCAATGCGGCTTCGGACCCGCGAAGTCGTCGAACCGGGCAAGCTCGAGGCGATCGCCCGGACGGTAGCGGACGACCTTGTAGGGGCCGGCGCCGATCGCAGCCTTTGCCGACGTGAAATCGTCGCGCGTCGCGCTGTCCGCGATCTCCTTGGGAATGATGGCGATCTGCGTGAGTTGCTGGGGAATATTGCCGTTTGGGCGTTCCGTCGTGATCACGACGGTCTGCGGGTCGACCGCCTTGATGCCGGAGACGGTCTGCAGGGCGCCAGCGTAACTGGCGGCGGCGTTGGCAAGCGTCCTGGCGCGATTGAGCGAGGCAACCACGTCGTCCGCCGTCACCGGCTTGCCGTTCTGGAACTTCACGCCAGGCTTGAGCTTGAACTCCCAATTGAGGTCGTCGACCTTGCGGAAATCGGCCAGCATGGGTTCGGCCTGCGCATTGGGACCGAGAACTGTCAGCGAGCCGTAGATCTGGCGGTAGTAGGAGATGTTCGACGACAGCCACTGATAGTGCGGGTCCATCGTGATCTCGGCGCGCGAGCCGATGGTGAGATGCTGAGCGAAGGCAGGCGCGCCCGCCAGCAACAGTGCGGCGCCGGCGAGGCCCGCGATCAGCTTGTTTGTCTTCACTACCGATGGCACCTGGCGGATACCCAGTGGTGAACCTGTGAGTGCAGAAGTCATCCTAGTTCTCCCAAACGTGCGGTGATGGCGATGCGCCGGTTCTCGCCGCCGGCGTTGGGCACGAAGCCTTGAGGTTTCTTCGGTCAAATACGGCCGTCAGCCGCGGCCTCCTTTTCTTGCGCTCGACGACGCCGACATCCGCTCCATCAGGGTCGCGCGAAGGATCTCGCGCTGGGCGGCGGTCGCGCCGGAGTCGGTTCCAAGCGTGTGATCGAGGCCAAGGCTGCGCAGAAAGGTCAGCGTGAACCGCAGCAGTGCCACCAAGTCTGCCTTCGTCGCCTCGACATCGGCGAATATCTGCAGCCAGACCGATTCCATCTTGGAGACGACGCGCTTGCGATTCTTTACGCACGGCTCGTTGAGCGACCGCTCGCACCTCGTTCCGACGTAGAGTTCCCAAATGGCGACGTAACGCGCGCCGATGTAGTAGTCCGCCAGCATCTCGACCACTTTCTCGCAGCGGCGGGGCAGAGGCAGGTCGGCAAGCAGCTTGAACGCCGGATAGAGCGCCTCGAACTCGAGCGAGAGCCGCGTCAGCACCGCCAGCATCAACTCTTCCTTCGAGCCGAAATGATGATGCATCGCGCCGGTCGTGCAGCCGGCCCGGCGAGCGACCGCCGCCGTCGTCACGCCCGCGTAGCCGACCTCACGAAGCATTTCGATGGCGGCCTCGACCAGCGCCGACTGCGTTTCCGCGGAGCGCTGCTCGTGACTGCGGCGGGACCGCTTGTCCGGCGTGGGCGTCGCGGCCTGCTCGCGTCGGCGGCGTTCAATGGCGGTGGGCATATTCATCATTTACATATTACATAGTATGTAAAATGTTATTCAACTCTTTTCTGCCGGATGCTCGGCTGATTGTCGACGCCGACGCCTATTTCAAAATCGGCGCCGCCGATCCGCCGTCAAATAGCCTGCAACGAAACACGGGGCCCGCGCTTTATATCTCCTCACACTGCCCAAGGAGGCTCGTCATGACCCAAGTCCCGACCTTGTCGACGCTGACGGCGCTTCTCCTGCTCATCGGCTGCGCCAGCGTGCCGC
>JAUXWR010000116.1 GCA_030680075.1 Legionella sp. | reverse complement strand
GTCGCGAACGTCGCTGACTTCTGCAACCAGTGCGGCAACTGCGTGACCTTCTGCCCCACCGCGGGAGCGCCCTGGCGCGACAAGCCCCGCTTCTGGCACGACCCGGAGGGATTCGCCCGGGCGGAGGGCGACGCCTTCCGGATGGAGCGAACGGCCGGCGCGTTCGTTCTCGAGGCGCGCCTGTCGGGCACGACGCACCGCCTCGAGAGCCGTACCGGCCGCCTCGAGTACCGCACGGAGCGGTTCCTCGCCCGCTTCGACCCGGCGACGCGCGCCCTCCTCGACGTGGAGCCGACCGCTCCGCTCGCGAACGGCGAGCCCGTCGACCTCGCCCCCGCCGCCACCCTTCTTTTCCTCATGGGGTCAGGTCTACCTTCTACACTCTGCGAGCCGGAGAGGTCGTCCGCGTCCGGCGCGGGGAGGCCGCGCTGAAGAGGCGGTGCCCGGGGAGGAGATCGAAGAGGCGGGCCTTCCCTGGAAACACGCGACACCGTCTCGCCTGCTGCTAGAGTCTGCCGCCATGAACACGGTCCTCGCCGCATCGCTCGTCCTGTTCCAGCTGGTCTCTTCGCACGGCTCGCCGTCCGGCCCGTCGGCAGCGGGGGGTCTGACGTGGGCCGCCCCGAAGGGGTGGAGCGTCGCACCGTCGACCTCCTCGATGCGGGTCGTCACCTACCGGGTCCCGGCCGCGGCGGGGGACGCCGAAGGGGGCGAGGTCGCGGTCTTCTTTTTCGGGCCGGGCCAGGGGGGCTCGACCCAGGCGAACGTCGACCGCTGGATCGCGCAGTTCAAGTCCGAGAAGGGGAGCGCCGGTCCCGGAAAGCCGATCGCGATGAAGGCCGGGACGATCCCGGTGACGATCGTGACGACCGAGGGGACCTACTCCTCCGGCATGCCGGGAGGCGCGATGACGCCGAAGCCGGGCTGGGCGCTCCGCGGCGGGATCGCGGAAGGCCCGCAGGGGCCGGTCTTCTTCAAGATGGTCGGCCCGAAGAAGACGGTCCTCGCCGCGACGCCCGCGTTCGACGCCCTCCTGAAGACGCTGAAGAAGGGGTGAGCCCCGCGGCTCAGGACGTCCCGTAGGTCGACTCGAACGGGTCCTCGCCGGGACGGCGCGTCACGCCGTGGTCGGGATTCGCCGAGAGGTGCTCGAGGACCTTCCACGCCGTCTCGGCACCGACGTTCGCCTTCTTCGCCCACTCCTCGGCGGACCGGAAGGTCCCCAGCTCGGCCCGCATCGCGGCGAGGAGCGCCCGCTGGACGTCGAGGACGGCCGCGGCCGCCTTCTTCCCCGCCTCGACCCCGGGCTGGTGGTAGGCGTTGATCCCGACGAGGAGGGCGTAGAGGCCGACGGTCCGCTCGAAGAGCGCGACGAGCGCCCCGATCGACCGGGCCGAGACGTCACCGACGGTGATCGTCACGGAGCCCCGGCCCTTTTCCGTCAGCGCCTCCCG
>JAUXWR010000109.1 GCA_030680075.1 Legionella sp. | reverse complement strand
TGCGCCAGCAGCGGCGCCGGATCGACGTCGGGGCGGTGCATGACGGCCATGAAGAGCTTGGCCGGCGGTGGTTCCCGGATCCTGCCCATCTACAGCGCCGACTCGGACGATACGCTCAAGGGACCCTCATTTGGCTCATGATTCAGCTGTTCTATAGCGGCCCGGCGCGATCTGAACAGCGAGAATTTGGCTTTAGTTCTATTCCAGGCTTTTAATGACCGCAGCATATTTCTCATGAATCATCTTCCGGTCGAATTCCATAAATTCTCTCAGCATCGCCTGGTCCTCTTCATCACTGAAATATGCCCGTGACGCCGGAAAGAAGACCTGATCCTCTTTTTCGATGTGTTTCGGGTAGAACTCGACAAGCGTAAGTAACTGTGTCCGGACCGATGCAAACGCCAAGTTATTGCCATTTCGATACTGCAAGTTCGCATCGACGAGCGATTTTGTTGTCATCCTCCCGAAGACATGCTCATCGATAAGTTCTTTCATTACTCGTCGATCTGCCTCCGAGAGATTCTTGCGCTCCAATTCTCTGAACAGGATATCCTCTTCTTTTCCGTGGTGTGTCCGGTCTGCGTAAGTCTTGATAAAATCTACTGTCAGATCGACAAAGAGAGGATCGATCGACCCTGTCTTTTCTGACAATATTAGCGCGCGCTCTACAACAGAGAGCATCTGTTCGATGAGTCTGTGCTCAATCATCAACGGTGCACGTGCCTGCATGGTAGGCCTTTCTCTCTTTCTTCCCAAGATTGCGCTTGGCTGCATTGTATGATTTTCTACAGGAAGAATTCCTTTCTCTCGAAGGAACCTCCTCCCAGAAGCGGCTTACCGACCGCCGTCACCCACGGACGCGCCTTGACTTGCAATCAGCTTGCGAACCGACTCCAACCACTCTTTCGCCTCCGCGTGGTCCGGCTTCATCTCGACCGCCTTCTGCAGACTCACTTCCCCGCGCCGCAGTAACTCCACGTCCTTCTCCGCAGCCCCGATCCGCGCCCATCAGATAGTCCTTCTTCAGCCGCGTGCAGTACCCGCA
>JAUXWR010000108.1 GCA_030680075.1 Legionella sp. | reverse complement strand
GCAGTAATGGATTGTTTTAACATGGCGAATACAAAACCGCCGTCGGTGCCCACCATGACCGTGCGCACCCAGTCTTTCGAGGAGCGCTGGCTTTTCACCTCCACAATTACTTCACCGGGCTCTTCACCTCTGCGAACCTGCACGAGTGAGCCTGGAATTAGTTGATACGATTTATACCATTCGCGCAAGCCAAACACATAACCGTGTTCGCGCACAACCCAGGCGGGGATGTGCTGTTTTGTCTTTCCGTCCACGAGGGTAAAGCGAACACGCGGCGATTCATAGGCCGTGGGAAACAACGTCCGCGCCCGCGCAGACATGGGCAGTGTCCCTGCGCGCAGATGAGGGTAGATGAGCGGGATCGTGATGGACGAGATATCCTCGCGAGAATCCTTTTCTTCGGGCGGAGTTAACTCATCATCCAGTTGCGACTCGAGGTTCTTCATCTCTGTGCTCAGCTGGCTGCGGTCATATTCAATCTCGGTGTACTCAAGCGGCGGCGGGATTTCCCGCACGTAATCCGGTTCGAGGCGGTGCAAACACCACAACACCTGCCCCGCGGGACCCACTTCATCAAAGCGGTCGTCATCCTGCAAGGCATGGTTCAAGGAAAATTCAGCCAGCTTCGGATTTACGCCGGCAGGCAGCTCAATGTCCTTCATCAACGCTTCGGTGGGAAGCGGCTCACCTGCGGACATATCCAAAATGGCTTCCGCAAGATTTAACTGGCCTTGATTTATATCGATCAAAAGCGCGCGCGGGAACCAGCGTCCCGCAATCTTGACAAGTCCATCATCCGCGCTGAATGCGTCTTCCAGTTTTTTCTCGATCAAGTCGCTGTGCTCGCTCAAAACAGCTGCGGAACTGACTTCGTCGCTTTCAGGGGTTGAAAGCGGAGCATCGTTCAAAAGATGCGATTCCAGCCTGGCGGCGAACATCCGCTCGCTCCGATCTTCCATTTCGACAGTCAATACGTCGAAATCCTTCACGGATGGATTCGTTCCGGGCCGTATATCGGTCACCTTTCCGCGTTTCCAGTCCAATGCGGAAAAGACAAGTTCGTCACCG
>JAUXWR010000104.1 GCA_030680075.1 Legionella sp. | reverse complement strand
GTGCGTCGACGTGACGAGGGCCCCGCGAACGGGGCCCTCGTTGTGCGGATCAGGCTCTGGCCGGGCCTGGTCCGCGGTCCGGCCCTCCGGCCTCCGGCCGGGAACGATGGCCGGGGCCTGGAGCCGTCCATGGCCCCACGGTCGTGGCCAGGCGCGCTACGCCGAGGCGAGGAGCGACATCGACTGGCGCAGCTCGCGCAGGACGTTCGAGTGCGGGTAGACGAGGAGACCCTCGCGCAGCACGGCGTCCGCATCGGCGTAGCGTCCCGAGCCGGCGAGCAGGCCGGCCAGGTCGAGGTGGCGGGTCATGTTCTGCTCGTCGTTCTCGAGCGCGGCGCGCATGAAGGCCTCCGCGTCATCGTCGAGGTGCTTGGCGCGGCAGATGTGGCCGAGCGCGGCGTACGCCTCGGGGGTCGCGT
Source organism: Legionella sp. (assembly GCA_030680075.1). Taxonomy (GTDB): domain Bacteria; phylum Pseudomonadota; class Gammaproteobacteria; order Legionellales; family Legionellaceae; genus Legionella_C. The sequence continues at coordinate 753 of JAUXWR010000104.1, read as the reverse complement.
CGCCTCCCTGGATCGCCGCCATCAGGCGGTCGGCGGCCGGGTCGGGGAAGTCGTTGGTGTAGAGCAGGTAGCCGAGCCGGCGGTCCACGTCGGCCCGCTCGTCGGCGATCTCGTAGAGCAGCGGGATGAGGTTGTTGAACGCCCCGAGCTCGCCCAGCTCCAGCAGGGTGCCGGCCAGCTCGAGGACGGTCGTGAGCATCGCCGGGTGGTCGAGACCGTCCGGAAGGGCGGCCATCGGCGCGTCGGGCTGCTGCATCGCGAGCGCGGCCTCGTAGGCGGCGGCGTAGAGGCCGTCGGCCACCGGACGCAGCTGCTCGATCGCCCCGCGGGCCTCCCCGGCGTCGCCGCAGATGATCCCGATCAGCACCTGCTTGGCGAGCGACAGCGAGTGGGTCGCGCTCCCGGGCGGGACGCTTGCGATCTGCTCGCGGGCGCCGTCCAGATCGCCGAGGCGGATCAGCGCGTCGGCCATCGTGATGCTGATGGACGAATCGTCCGGGCTGAGCTCGCGCGCCTCGGTCAGGACGGCGAGCGAGTGCTCGGGGTACCCCTCCGCGAGGAGCACCTGGGCCAGCGCCCGCAGCGACTCGGCGCGGCGTGACGTTCCGATGATCCGGCCCAGGTACTCCCTCACCTCGAGCGGCGGGTCGCTCCGCAGGAGCAGCCGCGTCAGGTGCAGGACGGGGGCGGCGTAGAAGCCGTTCGCGTCCCGGATGGAGTTGCGCTGGCAGCGGACGGCCTCGTGCGTGTCGC
>JAUXWR010000103.1 GCA_030680075.1 Legionella sp. | reverse complement strand
GCACCCGTCGCACTTCACCGGATCGACGACGAGCACAGGGCCGTGCGGCTTCCGCGTCAGCAGCACGCAGGCTCCGCGGTTGACCAGCAGTGCCGGACCCGGGGTTGCCAGCAGGCGGTCGAGTTCAGCCCCGAGGCGCGGCAGGTCGTAGGCATCGGTTTGGACGACTTCGGGAATGCCCATGGCGCGGGCGATCGCTGCGATGGAGACCTCGGCGCTCGGCTCTCCGGCGAGCGTCCGGCCTGTCCCTGGGTGTTCCTGCCGCCCGGTCATCGCCGTGGTCCGGTTGTCGAGGACGATCGTCAGGGTGTGCGCGTTGTTATAGACGAGATCTACAAGCGGCGTGAGCCCGGAATGGAAAAAGGTCCCGTCCCCGATGACCGCTACGACCTGGCGGCGCTCGGATGGCGGCAACCCGCGCTCGATGCCGTGGGCCACCCCGAGACTGGCCCCCATGCAGAGGCAGGTGTCGAGAGCAGACAGCGGCGGCTGCGCCGCGAGTGTGTAGCAGCCGATGTCGCCGGAGACGATGACCCGGCGTTTCTTGAGCAGCGAGAAGATCCCGCGGTGGGGGCAGCCAGGGCAGAGCACGGGCGGGCGCCCGGGAAGATCGGCGGGACAGGCAGCGACCACGGGGGGCGCCTCGCCGCCCCAACCCTCGGCGACGAGCGTGGGGTTGAGCTCGCCGGCCAGGGAGCGTCCCGAGACGCCTTCGACGGCGATCCCCCAGGCAAGGACCTGCTCCTCGATGAACGGGTCGAGTTCCTCCACGACGATAACGCGCGCGTGGCGGGCGGCGAAATCTTCGATCCGCTTGCGCGGTAGCGGCCAGGTCAGGCCGATCTTGAGAAACGAGGCCCGTGGAAATGCCTCGCGCGCGTACTGGTAGGCGATGCCGGCGGCGATGATCCCGGGCTCACCGCTCTCACCGGCAATCTCGCGGTTCAGGTCGGTCGTCTCGGCGAGAGCGGCGAGGCGCAGGGTCCGCTCCTCGACGATCCGGTGGCGCCGCCGGCCGAATTCCGGGACCATCACCAGCTTCTCCGGCTCCCGCACAAAGCGCTTCTCGACCGGGGAGACGCCGCGCTCGCCGTAGATGACCCGTCCCTTGGCGTGCGAAAGCCTGGTCACGCTGCGCAGCATCACGGGCGTGTCGAACTCCTCGCTCAGGGCGAAGGCGCGCATCGTGTAATCGCGCGCCTCCTGGCTGTCGGCCGGCTCGAGCATCGGCACCTTGGCGAAGCGGGCATAGTGACGGTTGTCCTGCTCGTTCTGGCTGGAAAACAGGTTGGGGTCGTCGGCGGAGACGAGAACCAGCCCGCCGCGCACCCCGGTGTACGAGAGG
>JAUXWR010000101.1 GCA_030680075.1 Legionella sp. | reverse complement strand
GGAACTGGATGCACTGGCCGAGAAGGCTACTCTGCACGACAATAGCTCTGGCAAGTTCGCCATTGGCGACGCGATCAACAACTCCACGGCTGTGGTGACCGGGATCCTAGGCGTCGCGGTGACCGCCACCGCCGCAGCCGTGGCGGGGACGGTGAGCACCGCCGTCGGGCTCGTGTTCGCAAGCGTGGGGACGGTGCTCGCGATCCGCGCCGCCGTCCACGCCCACGGCGCGGTGGGCCGAATCGCCGCCATCGAGAAGTACCTGACGTCCGAGAAGGCACAGTCGATCGCGAGTTACGCGAAGGGCCAGAAGGAGACCAAGCGGAACCGGCAGCTCGGGCTCGCCGTGCTGGGCGCGGCCACCGTTGCCGTGGGGATCGCGGGGATCGCCTCGGGCGGCCTCATCCTGGGGCTCGCCGGGATCGCAGTGGCGGCGGCGGCACTCGGGGTCGGGCTCTGGAAGTACTTCCACCGGCGTGCCAAGCGCAAGGCGGAGGAGACCGTCGCGAAGGAGATGGCGGCTGGCATCATCGAGGGCGCACGGGAGGGCGAGCCAGCAGCCAAGGCGATCTTCGACCAGCACCGGGGAGACCAGCGCGCCATCGAGGCCTGGGCCCAGCACCAGTTCACGGAGAAGCGCCACCACACCGCCGTGGACCTGGTCAACATGCTGGACAGCGAGGTGCCCTCGGAGCGCTTCAACAGCGAGACGATCGTGCAGTCGCTCGGACTGGCCCCGGACGACATCCGCCAGGCCGCGCTGCGCGACCAAGCGGAGGCGATCGGACTCGTCGAACGGAAGCTTGCGTCCTGGTAACGGGCTACGCCTCGACCATCACGGAGCGCCCCTCGTCCGAGGAGCGCTCGATGGCATCGATGAGCCGGTGGCGCGTCACGGCCAGGTCGAAGTCCGGGACGGCGGCCGGCTTCCCGGCGAACGCGTCCGCCAGCCCGGCGTACGCCTGCGCGACGTTGCGAGGTGAACCGGCCGGCGTGCCCTCCGGGACGATCGTGTAGCGGTCCGGCACCGGCATCTCCGCTGCTCCCTCGCCGCGTTTCGCGCCGTACAGCCGGTTCGGGCCGATCGACAGGCCACCGGCGGCGGTGAGCATCAGCGTGCCCTCGCGGCCGTAGATCTCAAGGCGGCCGCCGCTCGGGCTGACCGGGACGGCGGCCACCTGGACCGCGACCTCACCGCCGCCCACGAGGCGGCCCGCGATGGCGATACTGTCCGGCGCGTCCACTGCGACCGGCTTCCCCGCGTCCGAATCGAACCACTCGGGCACCCTCGTGGTGACGCGCGCAGAGACCTCCGTGAACTCACCGAGGATCGCGCAGAGCGTGTCGATGCCGTGTCCACCGGAGATGGTGAGCGTGTTCGCACCGTTGACGCGCTGGCCCTGCCACAGCCGGCCGGCGCCGCGCTCCCACGTGGCCGCCGACATGAGGCTGAGGTTCGCCGTCAGCACCTCGCCAATGGCGCCCTCCGCGACCAGGTCCTGCGCGTAACGGACGGCGGCGTCGCTGCGGCCCTGCAGGCCCACGGCGGTGCGGAGCGACTTCTCCCGGGCGAGCGCCGCCATCGCCTCCGCCTCGGCGAGGTTCGCGCCGAGGGGCCACTCGCAGAACACGGGCTTCCCGGCGCGCAACCCGGCCATCACCAGGGCGTGGTGCCACGGCACGCGTACACATACGACGACCAGGTCCACCTCCGGGTGGGTGACCATGTCCTCGATGTTGTGGAACGCCAGCCGTGCGCCGAAGGCGGCGGCGGAGGCACGCGCGGTGTTCTCGTGCGCGGTGCATACGGCCGTTATCTGGAAGTCGGGGAGCGCGCGCAGCGCGGGGATGTGCGCGTTCGCACCCCAGCCGCTGCCGCCCGGCGTCACCGTCGCGCCCACGATGCCGACCCGGATCCTGTCCGCCATGCTGCCCTCCGCTGTCCCGATGCTCCGGGCGAGTATAGGGAGCCGCAATCAGACAATCGTCAGACAGCGTGGGAGGACGGGCGAACGGCGGGCGGTAGGATTTCTCCGCAGCGGGAGTCCCTCCATGCTTCGAAGCCGCCTCGCGCGCCACCCCGGGGACAATGCCCCCGCCCCACCCCACGAGCGCATCAGCCCAGTCGCCGCGGCGACCCCATCCACCCCGCACGCCTCGTCAGCGAGCCGAGCGGCTTGGCTTGCCGCGGCAGCCCCCGCAGCGGCGCCCCCGATACGCGCGCTGCAGGGGGCCGCCGGCAACCGCGCCGCGCAACGGGTGA
>JAUXWR010000089.1 GCA_030680075.1 Legionella sp. | reverse complement strand
GAGGTGCTCGAACATCTGGTTGAACCGGGCGAAGTGCTGAAACGGCTGGCGCGCTATGTCCGCCCCGGTGGCATGCTGCTCGCAAGCTCGCCGAATATTTCGCACTGGCGCGTGATCCGCGAGCTTGTGATGGGCCGCTTCCAACTGGCCGATCAGGGCGTCTTCGATCGCACGCATCTGCGCTGGTTTACGCCCGACACCTTCGCCGACCTCGCAGATCAGGCGGGCTTCGACGTTGAGGAATTGGGTCCCGTGACAGCTTTCAGCACGCGCACCGAGCTGATCTCGAAGTTGACCGCTGGCCGGTTCGACCATCTATTCATGACCCAGATCGCGATGATCGCGCGAAAGCGCTAAGCTCTTTCTATAAGGCTTTGACGAACGCGACGCCGACCATCAGGTCGTAGCTGCATGTCAGTTTGCGTGCGCCGCCCGATGTCAGCACGAGATGGGGATGGCGGTAGCGCACGCCCCAGAGAGGATTGTCGTAGTCCCACAGCATTACGCTCGCGACTTTGCTGCCGACGGTGATTTCAGCGGCGCTGGCCCACAGCCCCGAACCCGCAGCACCATGTTTGGCGGATTCGCGGCTGCACACCTGCTGGGCGCGTTCGCGGTAGGCTTCGATGAGCGCATCGCTCATCGCCGAACGGTACAACTTGTCCTGGGTCCAGACCTTCAGGCAGGCCAGAGCTGCAAAAGCGATAACGATAAAGCGCATGGGCGAAGCCCTCTTGGCGGTAGCCCGGCGGATATGTCCGGGAAGGGCGGCTGGCTCATCCTGTGATGCCGGCCGCAGTCCGACTTTGTGGCCAGTATGGTGAAAAAAGGGTTTCACGGCTGGGCGGCGACAGGCATCGCGTCCCGCATTGGCCATGCGTTCGGCCAGTCTGGCGACGGCCGGGCTGTGAGGCGGTCTTGGAGGCCGGATCGGGACGGAAGCCTGAACATCGCACCGTTCCGGGCTTGTCAGCGCCGCTGCGGTCGGGCACAAGCGGAAATCCGCGACCAAAGTCGTATGCCTGGGAGCCCTTCAAACATGTCCAAGAAGAAAATTCTGATCACCTGGCCTTTGCCGGAGGCCGTTATGGCCCGGGCGCGCGAAACCTATGATGTGATCGCGCATGGTGACGACCCCAAGATCACCATCGACGAAATGCTTGAAACCGCCAAGAGCGTCGATGCCATCCTGCTGACCTTGAACGAAAAGTGCCGCAAGGACGTGATCGATCGCATTCCCGAAAACATCAAGTGCATCTCGACGTTCTC
>JAUXWR010000087.1 GCA_030680075.1 Legionella sp. | reverse complement strand
GAGAACGTTTTTAGCTTCAAGAAAATTTTGGATTGCTTCCTTTGCGTTGTTGTCAATGACATCTATATCTGCTAGTTTTCTGTACACCCGACACATTGTTGGATTTTTTTTGTTGGTTTTTTTGCTTTGAGTGATCGCCAGTTCGAGCGATGAACGAAGGTCTTTCCTGGCATTTACAAGATCGCCAATAGCAAACAAGAACTCTCCTCGGTACATTGCGGTCTTCGCTTCAACAGAGTCTTGTACATAGTCATTGGAATACCAAGGCAATTGTTCGATAATGCTGGCGAGTAAGATGCAATACTCGCCGTAATATTTTGAATACTTTCTCACCTTTGGAGAACAATCATGAAATTTGGGTATTTCTATTCGCGCAAGTAATCGATACGAATATGCTTGTTTGTAGAAGTCTTGAGCAAATTGAAAGACTGGAATAGACTTTTTGCAATAAAATTCAGCAGATTCTAACTTCCCTTTCTCTCTATAAACTTTGGCTATGCAGTTTAAGCAATATCCGTAACGAGAGTATTTACCAGGTATTTCTTCCAGAATTCTTTCTGATTCTGTAAGGTGTTTTAAAGCATCTTCCAACCGAAAGTGGAACAAATAATATTGGCCAAGTGCAATCCCTATGTCTGCCCTTTGCCAGGAATTGATAGCGGACAAATCGTACGCTTTTCTTAGAATCTCCTCAACATTTTCTAATTGTCCGGTTCGGCGAAGGAGATCAGCTTTCAACTTGAGCATCATACAGCATGTTGGATGGACTTCAAGGAAATTTTCAACTGCTGATAACATTTTCTGATAATCTCGTGCCCTAAAAAGGTTGCTCATACGTTGCTCAACTTCAGTACCTTCCCATTCATATTCTTTCCTTCTCTTCAATGAATACAATTTTTTGTTATGAATTGTTTTGGCAAGAGTAATCGTTGCATCATATTTTTTCTTTAATTTCGACAAGCGCTTGCCTGGCTCGTACAGACTAGTGGATTGTAGGTTGTTCCAGAATTTGCAAATAGGATCAGAAATGCTACTCTTTTCAGTCCAGTCAACCACATAAGAAAAATACTTTCCCATAACAGGGAATAAATGTTTTCCTTGGGCTATATTATGCAGGCTTCCATCATCAGGATTAGCTTCTATCAGTCATGGCCATAATCCTGGGTGGGAAATATCTAAAATCGTTTCAAAGTGGTCACTTTCTTCACTTTCGTCTTCATGTTTTTTGTTCGCAAAATCTTCGATAATTTTCACAAATGAATCTTTATCTAGTAGCGAGGATTGAATGTGGC
>JAUXWR010000076.1 GCA_030680075.1 Legionella sp. | reverse complement strand
CACCTTCGTCGAAAGCGTGAAGGCGACGTATCCGTTCTACGCGATCCGGCTGCTCGGCGGCGTCCTGTTCCTTGCGGGAATGCTGATCATGGCCTGGAACGTGTGGAAGACCGTGGCCGGCCAGAAACCGGTGGATGCACCGATTCCGCTGCCTGCCGGCGCGCACGCCTGAGGATAAGACCATGTCGATGACATCGTTCCAGGAAAAAATCGAAAAAAACGTCACCTTGCTGATCGTGTTTACGATTCTGGTGGTGGCAGTGGGCGGATTGGTCGAAATCGTGCCGCTGTTCTTCCAGCGCTCCACGACCGAGCCGGTGGCGGGGCTGACGCCCTACAGCTCGTTGCGGCTGGAGGGGCGGGATGTCTACATCCGCGAGGGCTGCTATAACTGCCATTCGCAGATGATCCGGCCATTCCGGGCCGAAACTGAGCGCTACGGCCATTATTCGGTCGCCGGCGAGTACGTCTACGACCACCCGTTCCAGTGGGGAAGCAAGCGCACCGGGCCGGATCTCGCCCGCGTCGGCGGCCGCTACAGCGACGAGTGGCATTTCCAGCACCTGATGCAGCCGCGCGATCTGGTCCCGGAATCGAACATGCCGGCCTATCCGTGGCTTGCGACCAACCGCATCGACGAAACCGGGACTGCGGCGAAGCTGAAGGCGTTGCGCCGGATCGGCGTGCCTTACACCGATGAGCAAATCGCGTCGGCGGCGGACGAGGTGCGGGGCAAGACCGAAATGGAAGCGATGATCGCCTACCTGCAGGGCATGGGTACTGCGATCAGGACGGTGAGGTAAAGGGGCCATGGACATCAATGACCTGCGCACCATCATGACGGTCGTGGCGTTCCTGACCTTCATCGGCATCGTCGTGGCGCTCAACACGGCCGGCGCCGGCATGGAGGGCGGCACGCAGGAGACGCAGTTCGCGCTGCAGGAGCTTCTGGCCGTAGCCGGCGCGAAGTTCTTCGCCTCGATCGCCGGCCTCATCGCCTCGATCGTGCTCCGCTTCGCCGACGCGCACTACCAGCGCAAGCTGCGCGGCAAGGTCGAGCGCATCAGCTCCCTGCTGGAGCGGGGCATGCTCTACGTTCCGGCGCAGCTCCTCGCCTCGCAGCAGCTCGAGGAGCTTCGCCGCCAGA
>JAUXWR010000071.1 GCA_030680075.1 Legionella sp. | reverse complement strand
AAGAAGAACAAGAACAAGAAAGTGAAGAATCATCAGAGTATGAAACTGACAGTGAAGAAGAATTGGAAAACTTTGTTCGTCCCATGTTTGTCCCAAAGTAAGTAGCTCCTATATCTTTAAGTTTTTAAAAGATAGAATGCTAACTCTCCACAAAAATAGAGCTTTCAGAGATACGATTAAAGAACAAGAAGAGAAGTCCAAGGAAGAGGAGGAGCTTGAAGAGTTGAAAAAGAAGCGAGAGGAAGAAAGAAAGCAGGAAACTCGCAAGCTTTTGGCAACAGAAGTGCAAAAGTTGCTTCATAAGGAACAGGAGGATTCAAAAAGGCCAGATGAGAAAGCAGATAATGAAGATGATCAAGAAGAAGAATTCAACTTGTGGAAAGAGAGAGAGAAAGCTCGTATACGGCGTGATAGAGAAGAGAGACAAAGGTATGTAACCAATAGGATCGAAATCGAGTGGAATTTAATAAATACTAACTATCATATGATCTTCTGTACCTCTTCTTTAGGCGTATTTTGGAACAACAAGAGATCGAGAGACGCAGAAACATGACAGATGAAGAAATCATGCGAGAGAATCCAGAAAAGTACAAGAAAGAGCTCAAGAAGATGAGATTTCAACAGAAGTACTATCACAAAGGTGCTTTCTTCAATGACGATGACCAAATTTCTCAGACTCTCAAGCAACGCGATTTCAGTTTGCCTACCGGCGAAGACAAACTGGACAAAACAGTTCTGCCCAAGGTCTTGCAAGTCAAGAACTTTGGTAGAAGTGGACGAACCAAGTACACGCATCTCAAAGATCAGGACACTACTGTTGCAGACTCGCCTTGGGCTCAAGATACAAAGATCAGAAAGAAGTTTGAAGAAAAGCTAGGCGGTCTAAAACCGGATTCTTATCTTACGAAAAGAAAGAGAGATGATAGAGATTAGAGCTGTTTGTTGTATTGTGCTTTATGTGAACTTCAGTGAACTTTTGTGATATTAAATTAAACCATTGTATATTAATCTAACTGAAATAAGAATATTACAAATTACAAAAAGGACAGAATCAGTGAGTTGCAATGCGTACAAGTGTGCCTGTTTCTGTTATATTTGATATTAACAAAATCTTTACGCTTCAATCTTTTGTAACTCAGCTCTAAAATATTTGCAGGGTGAGTAACCAAGCTGTTCGAAGAAATCAGGTCATAAACTGAGACTTACCTCAATGCA
>JAUXWR010000068.1 GCA_030680075.1 Legionella sp. | reverse complement strand
TGCGCGCGCGATCGCGGCCGCGGCGATGTCGCCGGCAGCCGGTCCCGACAAAGCGGTGCGCACCGGCAGACGGCGCGCGGTCCGCGTCGACATGACGCCACCATTCGACTGCACAATATGGAAGGTACCGTGGAAATTGTTCTGCGCCAGCGCGCCTTCCAGCTTGGCCAGATAGTTTCCGACCACCGGCTGCAAATAAGCATTCAGCGCGGTGGTCGAGGCGCGCTCGAATTCGCGAATTTCAGGCAACACCTCATGCGAAGCCGATATGTGCTCGTTCGGCCATGCCGCACGGGCGGCGGCCAGCGCCAGGCGTTCATTTTCGGCGTTCGCATAGGCATTGATGAAGATGATCGCCAGCGCCTCGGCGCCGCGCTGGCGCAAAGTTTCAGCCGCGGCGCGCACGGCCTCGACATCGACGGCCGTGCGGATGCTGCCATCGGCGAGCGTGCGTTCATCGACTTCCAGCCGCATGTCGCGGTCGGCGATCGGCGTGAAATCGCCCCACCGGCCCCAGGTCTGACGCCGGTCGCGGCGGCGCATTTCCAATACGTCGCGAAAGCCGCGCGTGGTGATAACGCCGATGCGCGATCCGCGCCGCTCCAGCAGCGAATTGGTGCCAACGGTGGTGCCGTGGACAATCGCGCCGAAGCTGTCGATCGCGCCCAGCACGCCGAGCCCTTGCATGAACCCCGCGGACTCATTGCCGCGCTGCGACGGCACCTTGGCGGTGCGAAAACTGCGCGCGGCCGCGTCGTATAAAAACAAGTCCGTGAAAGTGCCGCCAACGTCGACACCGACGATCGATTGACTCATAATCTGGCTCCGCCGCGCAGCGCCGCCGTGGCCGATGCATCGACGCTGCCGTCGTCACGCAACGCCACGCCATAATCTTTTCGCGCGGCCTCGCGCGAGATGTAACCGAACGCAAAGTCGCGGGCGACGCGCGCAGGCTCGCGCGTCATCGGATCGCCAAAGCCGCCTCCCCCCGGCGTCTCCAGGCGAACACACTGGCCGCGCTTGATCCGCACGTCGGTGACCTTGGAGACCAGCGGCGGCGTGTGTTCGCCGGCTTCGGTCTGATAGACGAAACGGTTCAACGCCGCGCTCTTGCCGCCGTTCACACCAAAAGGCGGAAATTTGCCGCGCTCGCCGAGCAGGAACACGTCTGTGTCGCTTTCATTGAGCGCCTCGATTTCATAAATCGCACCGAGACCGCCGCGATGACGGCCGGGGCCGGCGGAATCCGGGCGCAGCGCCCATTGCGTGAACACCACCGGATAAAGCGACTCCAGGATTTCCGCCGGCGGTATGGTCGCGGTCGAAATCGGGTTGTTGCGGTGGTTGAGGCCGTCACCCTCCGGATTGCCGCCGAGACCGCCGCCGAAGAAACAGAACATCACCCAACGCCTGGCATCCTGCCGCCAGCCGGCGAGCGACAGCGCGTTGATGGTCGCGTAAGGGCTGCCGTTGGCGCGTTCGGGCGCGGCTTTGGCGAAGGCGCCGAACACGGTGTCGATGACGCGCAGGATCGTTTCGGTGTAGCCGCCGACCGGCTTCGGCGCCGAGACGCCGAGCAATGTCGT
>JAUXWR010000063.1 GCA_030680075.1 Legionella sp. | reverse complement strand
CTTCGACGCGGAGAAGGACTTCACACCGCTCGGCGTCATCGTCGACATCCCGGCGGGGCTGCTTGTGCACCCCTCGTTGCCGGTGAAAAACGTGCAGGACCTGGTCGCGCTCGCTAAAAAGCGGCCGGGCCAGCTCAACTTTTCAAGCTCCGGCCAGGGCGCGCTCGGCCACCTCTCTGGTGCGCTGCTGAACGCTTCGACCGGTATCAACACCGTACACATCCCCTACAAGGGCGCGGGCCCGTCGATCATCGACCTTGTCGCCGGCCACGTGGAGTTTTCATTCATCAGCATCCCGGCGATCAGCGGCCATCTGCAGGCGAAGCGGCTGCGCCTGATCGCGCAGTGCGGCGAGAAGCGCTTCGCCTCCTTCTCCGACGTGCCGACCATGGTTGAATCAGGCGTGAAGGACTTTGTCGTCACCAGCCCCTTCAGCTACCTCGGCCCCGCGGGCATGCCGCAGCCGATCGCCACCCGGCTCAACGACGCGCTGCGGGCGTCGCTCACCGACCCGAAGAACAACAAGACCCTCATCGACAGCGGCGCCCAACCCATCGGCAACACCCCGGCGGAACACGCGGCGCTGATCAAGTCCGAGATCGCCAAGTGGAAGAGGGTGGCGCAGACGGCGGGGTTGAAGCCACAGTGATCCGTGACTGGTAAACGGTGATCGGTAAACGAGGTCACGCGTCACACTTGGCAAGGGCATCGTAAAAGCGTGAGCGGTCAGGCATCAGCGTGCCTGCACTCACGCTTTTTCCCTCTGACACTTTCGCCTTGAAGCATGTTTTTTTGAGCTCGAAATTCCCGCTGGAGAATCCTGAGCACTGACCGGCAAAACGGCGGTGCGTTGTACCTTGCACCAAGTTTGTGAGGTGCAGGCGCCTCTTCCCTGTTCTCTCTAACGTTTTACGCTCACGCCGGTTTTGGTCGGCTCATCCCGTCCAGCATACGGTCAGTTCCTTGACGCGTTCGCGCGTGCTTCTAGAATGGCCTGAGTCTTGCTTTACATACTCTGCACCCGGCACGTCGCCATACACCTCAGGAAATCCGCATTGAAAACCATTACCCGCTTCCCACACCAGTACACCGAGACTGAAGACTGCTGGATCCCCATGCCGGACGGCGTGAAGCTGGCCGCCAAACTGTGGTTGCCGGACATCGCACAGACAAAGGGCGTCCCGACGATCATCGAAATCATTCCTTACCGCAAGCGCGATATCTACGCGCCGCGCGAT
>JAUXWR010000061.1 GCA_030680075.1 Legionella sp. | reverse complement strand
GTTGTGGATATTTCAGGGCTGACTATTTAGCTATCTGTCTCTCACGCATTTCATCCAATGTCTTGCAATCAATACAAAGCGTTGCTGTCGGCCTAGCTTCAAGTCTTTTTAATCCAATTTCTACACCACAGCTCTCACAATAGCCATAATCCTCAGAATCAATCTTACTAATAATTTCATCTATCTTTTTAATGAGCTTGCGTTCACGGTCACGATTGCGCAACTCAAGCGTCATGTCAGACTCTTGACTTGCACGATCATTAGGATCAGCAAAAACTGTTGCTTCATCCTGCATAGTATGAACAGCACGATCAATCTCTTGACTAAGTTCAATTTTCATACCTTCCAGTATTTTGCGGAAATGCAGCAACTGATCAGGACTCATATATTCTTCACCTGATTTTGGTTCATAGGGAGTCACTTGTTTACTTTGTAGTTCTTTTGGCATCTTTTAAGGCTCCTATCGCTTCCAGAAGTGGTAGTGTATAAAAATTTTGTACTAATATCAGAAAACACGTAATATAACAAGTCATTTATCTCTATTCTTCACAAATCATATTTCATCAGTAAAAAATTCAGCCAATATGGTAGAAAATCAACACCATTACAGATACATCAATCAATTTCTCGGAGTGTTTCACACATAGCGGATCTGAATAATTAGATCGCCTTGTGTTATTCCGAAAAAAATTCTCGCGCTTTATCCATCCATGATTTAGCACGAGGACTGTGGCGAGGCCCATCTTTTAGACTAATTGATTCCAGTTCTTCCAATAATTCTTTTTGACGCGCGGTCAACTTAACCGGAGTTTCTACGGCAACATGGCAAAGTAAATCCCCTTTATCATGGCTACGCACACCTTTGATCCCTTTACCACGCAAACGAAAAATTTTACCCGTCTGAGTTTCTTCCGGCACCTTAATCTTAGCGTGCCCATCAAGTGTAGGCACTTCAATTTCTCCTCCTAATGCGGCCACTGTATAACTGATTGGTATTTCACAGTGCAAATTATCCCCATCACGACGAAAAACAGAATGCGCCGATAGGTGAACCACTACATAGAGATCACCCGATGGACCACCATTCACACCAGCTTCCCCTTCTCCAGAAATACGGATGCGATCACCATCATCGACACCCACCGGTATTTTTACATTGAGTGTTTTTTGTTGTTTAATTCGTCCTACCCCATGACACGATGCACAAGGATTCGCTATTACTTTTCCGCTGCCATGACATTTAGGGCAAGTTTGCTGAATAGAGAAAAAACCCTGTTGCATTCGTACCTGTCCATGACCATTACAAGTAGAACAGGTTTTCGGCGAGCTCCCCGGCTTGGATCCGCTGCCATGGCAAGTATCACAATTTTCCATCGTCGGAATACGAATTTTCGTTTCAGTCCCATGTGCAGCCTGCTCCAAAGTAATTTCCAGGTTATAGCGCAAATCGGAACCACGATGCATATTTGAACGCGCGCTACGGCCACCAAAAATATCCCCAAAAATAT
>JAUXWR010000047.1 GCA_030680075.1 Legionella sp. | reverse complement strand
GGTCGAGCGCGTGTCCGAGTATCCGGCGACGGTGTGCGACTGGACGCTGGCGCCGAGTGACAGATCGAAGCGCGCCCACGCCAGATCGTTCTCGGTATCGTCCTGGAACTCGCCGCGAGCGTCGTCTTCATCAATCGTGATGGCGGCATCCTGGCGGCTGCGCAGGCCGAACACGGTGAGGGTGCGGCCGGGACCGGCATCCCAGACGCCCTTGGCTTGCAGGTCAGTAAAGGCGGGGAACTGCTGGTCGGTGATGCGCGCCGCGACCAGGTCGTAGTAGGTCCGGCGGCCGGTGACGAGCCACGACCCCTCGGCCCTGCCCGGCAGGCGGCCTTCGAGCACGAGGTTGGCGTCGGTAATGCTCAACGCGGCCGAGCCGGCCAGCGCTTTCGCCCGCGTGCCGTCACGGTTTTCCACCACCAGCAGCGACGACAGGCGGTCGCCGTGCCGGACACTGAAGCCGCCGGTGGCCAGCTCGAAGCGCTCGATAATCTCGGGGTTGAACGCGCTGGTCAAGCCGAACAGGCGATACGGATCGTGAATCTCGACTCCGTCCATGACGGTGAGATTCTGGTCGGGCGAGCCGCCACGAACGGCGAGCCGGCTGCCGAACTCGTCGGTGGCAGCGACCCCGGGCAGGCTTTGCAGCGTGCGAAACACGTTGTCGAGCGCGCCGGGCGTTCGCAGCACGGCCAGTGGCTCGACGACCGCGGTGGCCGGCGCGGCGGCCGGGCGTGGCGCGGTGACCGCGATAGCGGTGGTGAATCCCTCGTCGCGCGCCAGCGCCAGTTCGGCGCCAGACAGGCCCGTCTCGGGCACGTCGAGGCCCGTCGTCAGGGCGAAGTAGCCATCGGCCGTGACCACCACCGTGATGCGGCCCGCCGGAACCGCCAGCGTGAAGCGCCCGGCCGCGTCGGTGGTGGCGCGGGCTTGACCGACCGACAGCCCCGCGTTGGGAATGGGCGCGCGTGAGCCGGCCTCGACCACGACGCCGGAAATGGATCGAGCTGGTGGGAGCTGCGCCTCCGCGGGCGAGACCTGCAGCAGAAAAACGATGGCGAGAACCAGCGGGATCATTGCCTTCTTGAGACGCCGGCCGCGCAGGGGTGGTTCCAGTTGTTACATCCGATACAACATCAGGTAGACGATCACACCAGTGACCGACACATACAGCCACAGTGGCAGCGTCCAGCGGGCGATCTGCTTGTGCTTGTCGAACCGGCTCGACAGCGCTCGCGACACGGTGATCAGGATCATGGGCACGATCGCCGCCGCCAGGATGACGTGTGGAATCAAGACCATAAAGTAGAGCGTTCGGATCCAGCCGGTCTTCTGGAAAGGCACCGAGCCCACTTCCAGGTGATAGATCACATACGACGTCAGGAACATCGCCGACACTGCCAGCGCCGCGATCATGCATCGCTTGTGCGCCTGGCGGCGGCCGCTCTTGATCATGAACCACCCGGTCGTGAGCAGCACGAACGAGATGGCGTTGAGGGTGGCGTTGAGGGCGGGGAGGTCGGTGACGGACATTCGGGGATCGGGGATCGGGGATCGGGGATCAGGGATCAGGGACTAGTCTTGCACGGGGCGGCTTACCAGCAGCGTGCTGATCGACAACGTGACGAGGGCGAACAGGGCGACTGCGCCGGCGCTGGCGGCCAGGTTGGTGGCGGGGCCGCCGGCGAGCAGTGCCCGCAGGATCTCGACGGCCGGTGTCAGCGGATTGAGGCGCATCAGCGTTTGCACCCAGGGCGACGCGCCAGTGGCGGGGAACAGCGCACCGGACAGCAGCCACATGGGCACCAGTGCGACGTTCATGATCGCGTGAAAGCCCTGGGCAGAGCGTAGCGGCCAGGCAATCATGAATCCGAGCCCGCTTAACGCGAGTCCGAGCAGCGCCACGCAGGCGATGGCCGCCACGATGCTACCGGGCCCGGGCGACAGGCCCGAGAACGGCAGCAGCAACAGAAACACCAGGCCGTTGAGTACGGCCAGCGTCGTGCTGCCCAGCGCCTTGCCCAGC
>JAUXWR010000042.1 GCA_030680075.1 Legionella sp. | reverse complement strand
TCACCGCCGAGATCGCCGACGGTGCGCCCTGCCCGGTACTGACGGCAAGGTATAAGAGGGAATAAGAAAACTATAAGCGCGGCGTGTACTTGTCTTCCCACTCTGAAATTGCGCCGCGGATCACAGCTTTGATGACTTCATCGGGGACATCGTCGACAGAGTGGAATTTTTGCAGGCCGACATACACTTCCACCGCGCCTTCGGGAGATTCCTGCAGGCGAATCCCTCTTTTATCGAGGGATGTATCCATAAGACGCGCCTGCAGGACCGTGTCTATTTGCTGGACGATGCTGAGAGAACGGATATTTTTCTCCACGTCAGGTTTCTTGACGGGTTGCAAAGGACGGGATGCAGGTTCCTGAACAGCAGATACAGGCACGGGCGGAGTCTGCGGCGGCTGGGGGGAAGTCCCGCCGCCTTCAAGCCAGGGGCGAAAGAAAGTGATCAATTCGATCAGCCGTTTTTTCTTCTCGGGGGATAGTGTTCCCATCACGGGTGCACCGTCCATCTCAAGCATCATGCGCCCGTCCCTGTTCTTTATCCGCAAAAGCCCGGGGTCATCCTGCACACTCTCGGAAGACGGGGATCCATGCGTAAACTGTTCCCCGGCCTGTTTAAGTTTCAATTCGGCTTCCTGCATTTTTATTTCCGCATTTGTCTCCGCGGTCTTTATTTTTTGGGCCGTGCGGTTGTTGGCGTCGAAGAAACCGACCACCCAGCCGACGAACATGCCGACCAGCAGGCCGATGATGATGTAAAAAACAGCCGTAGGGGCAAAATCTATGTTCATTGCGCTACCTCACTCCTTGGCACTTCGGGCAAATATGCGTGCTGCGCTGACCAACTATGACCTTTTTTATTTTCGTGCCGCAGACCGGGCAGGGGCTGCCTTCGCGGTCATACACACGGAAATGGTTCTGATAATCACCGCCGCGGTAGACCCAGTCTATGCTGGCGCCGTTGCGGCGGATGCCCTCCCGCAACACGGAGCGGATTGCTTCATGCAAAGCCCCAGCCTGTCTCTTCGTCACCGCATTCGACAAGGCAAGCGGATGCAGTTTTGCGATGTGCAGACATTCGTCCGTGTAAATGTTTCCGAGACCGGCAAGAAAGGTCTGGTCCAGGAGCAGCGGTTTCAGTTGACGTTTGCGCCTGCTCAGGTTTTCATACAGCCACTGCGGCGTGAATCCCTTTTCCAGCGGTTCGGGACCCAGCATGCCGAGGATTGTTTCAGGCCGGTCTGTCAACCACACACGCCCAAATTTACGGGTATCGTTGAAGGCAAGGTATGTGCTGTTCGAAAAATTCAACAGGAGGCGGTCGTGTTTTTCCGGCCTGGTTTTACCCTGCCTGATAATTATATCCCCGCTCATTCGCAAATGTACAAGGAGATTGTAATCCTGGAGCTGGAGAACAAGGTACATTGCACGCCGTGAAACCCCACTGATCCTCGGCCCTTTAACCTGATCCTTGAATCTTTTT
>JAUXWR010000033.1 GCA_030680075.1 Legionella sp. | reverse complement strand
TCACCGCGCTGGCCGACCGCCTCGACGAGGTGATCGACTCGCAGCAGAACCTCCTCGCGATGGTGAAGCGCCAGCGCCCCGAGATCGTGGCCGGACGCCACGCGGTGGTCGACGCGATCGCCGGCGAGATCGAGACCGAGGTGCGCCGCCTGTCCGCCGCCGAGCGGGCCCGCGGGGCGGCGGCCGAGGCCCTCGCCGACGCGCTCGGCATCGCCGCCACGCGCTGGTCGGCTCTGCGCGAGGCGCTCGACCCATTCGACCGGGCCCTGATCGCCCCGCGCGTCGAGCGCATCGAGGTGCTCGTCCGCGACCTCGAGCTCGCCAACGCAGTCAACGGCCAGCTGGTGCGCCAGGAGCTCGAGCTCCTCGACCTCTCGGTCCGAAGCCTCGGCGCGCCCGACCCCCGCGTCTCGCACCGCGCCTACACCGCCGGCGGGGCGCGCGCGAGCGCGCCGGCCACCGGTCCGGTACTCCTCAACACGGCGGCCTGATCATGGGATCCACCTTCTTCGGCCTGAACGTCGCCCTCTCGGGCGTCGTCACCCAGCAGCGGGCCCTCAACACGGTCTCGCACAACCTCACCAACGCCACCACCCCCGGCTTCTCGCGCCAGCGGGTCGACATGGCGGCCAACACGCCCTTCGCCTACCCCGGCCTCAACACCGCCGTCGGCCCCGGTCAGCTCGGCACCGGCGTGGTCGCCGCGCAGTACACGCGGCTGCGCGACCAGTTCGCCGACCTCAGCTACCGCAGCGGCACCTCCGACCTCGGGCAGTTCCAGGCCAAGGCCGACTCGCTGACGAACATCGACACGATCATCGACGAGCCCGGCGACACCGGTCTGACCCGCCTGCTCAGCCAGTTCTGGGGCAGTTGGCAGGCGCTGTCGGTGAACCCCGACTCGGCCGCCTCCCGCGAGGCGGTCCGCGCGTCCGGCGAGTCGCTGGCCCAGGGCTTCCGCGATCTCAACGCGCAGCTCACGGCCTCGCAGACCGAGGCCGACACCCGGGTGAACCTCGGCGTGACCCGGGTCAACGAGCTCGGCGCCCAGGTGAACGAGCTCAACAAGCAGATCGCCCTCGTCGTCGCCGT
>JAUXWR010000027.1 GCA_030680075.1 Legionella sp. | reverse complement strand
CTCGCGTCACTTGACCTTCGGCCTCGGCCGTAGGAAGGCGATTGGATGAGCAGCGTCGTTCCAATCTTCCAGCGCCATTCCCCATGCATAGGCGTCTGCCGGCTCGATGAGGCGAGCGGGCTGTGTCTCGGATGCGCGCGGACCGGTGCAGAGATCGCCGGCTGGGCGTCCATGAGCGAGGCCGGGCGCGATGCCATCTGGGAGCAGCTTCCCGAGCGCCTCGGATCGCTCGGTGTGCGCATGCGCCTGGCGCCGTGGACCGGCGAGGAAATCCTCGCCTGGGTCGCCGGCACCGTCCGCGACAAGCAAGGCACCTGGGTCGTCGGCGTGCCGGGCGCCAGCGCCGAGTTCCCCTGCACCGAGGATTGTGGCCTCGACGTCGATGCCGAGGGCGTCACGGTGTGTGCTCCCGACGCCTCGTTCCGACTGGCAGCTTCCGACAAGCTGCGCGCGTTCGTCTTCGCCGACGGACCCGTCGTGCTTGGGTTTCCCAAGGTGCGCATATCGCTGGCGCGCTTTAGCGAGCTGACGGCGCTCGGCGCCGACTTCGACGCCATCGACGCTGGGCATCGCGCGCAGGAGCTGTTCGACCTGGGCCTCGGCCGCCAGTTCAGCCGCTTCGGTCTGCGCACGTCCGACGCGAGCCTGCTCGAGGTATTGCGGGGGCTCAAGGGCCGCAGGTGGACCGAGGTCATGGCTGCGGCCGGCGCCGATATCGTGGCGGCAAACCCCACGCGGGTCGTCGAGACGATGCTGGCGCGCGTCGAGGTGTTTTCTCCCATCGCACCGTCGCCCGGCGTACCCGCGACCGGCGCGCGCACCCATTTCCTGCCGCCGCTGTTGGCGACCGGCGACGAGATCGGCGCCACATTGAAGCTGCCCGACTACGTCGCCCCCATCGCCGTCTTCTATCCGCACGGCAGCGGTCATTGATTGGCGCTAGACCTCCCGCGGCGAGTTGCCGTCCAACGCAGAGTGCGATAGCGAGTAGTTCCCTTCCGACCTCACCCTCCTCCATCAGATAACTGTGAGCGCTGATCCATGAAGCTCGTGCGTTTTGGCAACCCCGGCGCTGAAAAACCTGGCCTTATCGACGGCAACGGCGCCATCCGCGATCTCTCCGCCCACGTTGCGGATTTCACGGGCGCGAACCTGTCGCCGGCGATGCTCGATAAGCTGCGCGCCATCGATCCGGCCAGCCTGCCGGCCGCGCCGGCAGGCGTGCGCCTTGGTGCGCCGGTCGCCGGTACGCGCAACTTCGTCGCCATCGGCCTCAACTACGCCGACCACGCCA
>JAUXWR010000018.1 GCA_030680075.1 Legionella sp. | reverse complement strand
GCAGTGCCCGATCATCGACTTGTTCGACGAGATGGCGACTTTGTACGCGTGGTCTCCGAGCGCCTGCTTGATGGCGCGGCTCTCGGCGATGTCGCCGGCGCCGGTCGCAGTGCCGTGCGCGTTCACGTAGTCGACCGCGTCCGGCTCGAGCCCGGCCTCCGCCAGGGCCATACGGACTGCGCGAGCCTGCGACTCGCCGCTCTCGTCCGGCAGGGTCATGTGGAAGGCGTCGCTGCTCATCCCACTGCCGGCCAGCTCTGCGTAGATCCGGGCGCCGCGAGCCGTGGCGTACTCGAGGTCCTCGAGGATCAGGGAGCCCGCTCCCTCGCCCAGCACGAACCCATCTCGCGTCCGGTCGAAGGGACGGCTGGTGTCGGAGATGGGCTCGCCCGGGCGAGGGGAGCCGAGGCCGCGCATGTTGCCGAAGCCAGCGTGAGCGACCTCCAGCAGCGGCATCTCCGTGGAGCCGGTGATCACCGTGTGCACGTCGCCGCGTCGGATCAGCTCCGCGCCCTCGCCCACGCAGTTGGTGCCGGTCGAGCAGGCGGTGACGATGCACAGGTTGTGGCCGATCGCCCCGGTCTCGATCGCGATCATGCCGGAGGCGGAGTCGACGAGGCCGTTGGCGATGAACGTGGGCGCGACGCGGCCGGGCCCCTTGTCCCGGAGGATGTGCCAGTTGTCGATCATGAGCTGCTGGCCGCCCGCGCCGGACCCGAAGATCACGCCGATGTCCTCGCGGTTGGCATCCGTGATCTCGAGGCCTGCGTCGGCGATGGCCTGCTTTGCCGCCGACACGCCGAACCACACGGAGCTCTCGCTGCGGCGGATGGCCTTCGCCTCCATCCACGGGCCCGGATCGAAGCCGTTGACCTCACCGGCCGCCCTTTGCGCGTACGGCGTCGGGTCGAACCTGGTGATCACGCCCAGGCCTGAGACGCCGTTGAGCAGGTTCGACCAGACCGTGTCCTTGTCGTTGCCCACGGGGCTGACGACGCCGAGGCCGGTGACGACAACGCGGCGGGTGAAATCGGGCTGGCGCACGGTGCTCCTTTGTGAACCGTCTGGTTCGGGGTTCGGGGTTCGGGTGGGCTACGCGCCGTCGGCGGCGGCCGTGTCGGCGAAGGGGATCGACAGGCGGTCGCCCGCGGCCGGATCGTCGAGGGCGAGCGTGGTGACACCTGCGGCGATGCGCTTGATGAGACCGGTGAGGACGCGTCCCGGGCCCACCTCGATGAACGTGGTGACGCCGCGGGCGTGCATCGCCTCGACCGCGCCGACCCAGTCCACGCCGGTCGT
>JAUXWR010000007.1 GCA_030680075.1 Legionella sp. | reverse complement strand
TAGAAGTTTGAATCGGACCTGAGAATTGTCTAGTTGTGCGGTACTTCTGCAAGTGGCTGGACACCTGTTCACGTGTCAGCCCTTCCACGTTCATAATTTGAATGATTCTGGTTGGGAAAGCTGGTGAAAACAAATCCACATTTTCGTCCCACATCAGTATCAATTTAATTAACAGCGAAAATCGTGCGTTCGTACCTTTTTCACCAAGAATCGTTAATGCTGCGAGGAATCTTTCGTGAAGTTCAGGAGTCCATTTTACTCTTTGTTTCTTTGTGTGAGTTCTATTCTTGTTTCTTCTTTTGGCCTGAATGTAAAAATTCTGGATTGTCTCATCAGAAATCTTTGGCGACTCGCTTTCAGGACTAGAAGGGCCCGACTCTGATTCGCACTCCAAGGCATCTTTGACCTCTTCCAAATGCAGTGGTTTTCTAACTCTCTCCCAGGCTTTGTGCAAATCTGAAGAGGTCAGCTTGGAAGGACTCATTTGCCCTGGGGATCCTGATGCTCGGGTTTGAACAGGAACAAAGTTCGAATTGTACCAAAACTGTGCCATTGTCGAAGGGAAGGTAACGAAATGCGATTCGCCTGAATAAATATAATAAATAGAATAAACGAATGTGACTGACTGGTTCAAGCAATGAGTGTAGAATAAATAATGATGGCTAATAAATAAATAAATATGCTGGAGAAACTTAACGGCACCACTCTTGCGTCGATAGGCACACAGAAAGAATGAATCCTTGCCGGCGGCCTCTGCAAAGCTCTGCAGATATTTTGATGAATAAGGCTAAATACGGAATAAGTGCTCAAAAACCGGACTAATGTATGCACAAAAAAGACAAGTTTTCTTTCCTTTTCCAGAGTTAAGGAGTAGTTATCGACAAAAAAGGTTCGGATTGACTACCATTTATAGGCCTGTTCAAGAAAGAGCATTTCAAACATATTCTTGCGGCTAATGTTTTGCTATTTTTGTATAAAAAATATGTTTGGTTTGCGCTACTTCCTTCTTTGGCAAAAATAGATAACTACAAAAAGTTTCTTTATTTGGAGTAAATCAACGCGAACAAAAATTCCGATTCACACTCCAA
>JAUXWR010000539.1 GCA_030680075.1 Legionella sp. | reverse complement strand
GGCCTCACCGCCTACACGACGCTGGTGACGCGCCGCGATGTTCTCGTCGAACGCGCCGACGAGCTGCAGCGCATGACCCGCGCCATCCATCGCACCTTGCAGTGGTTTGCCGGGACGCCCGCGCTCGAGATCGCCGGACTCCTGAAGGACTACTTCCCCGACCTGCCGACGCCGCTCTACGCCGCCTGCATCGACCGCTACCGCGCGCTGGGTCTGTGGGGTCCCGATCCGGTCATCCGCCGCGAAGGTTTTGATCGCCTGCACGCCGCGATGCGGGCCTCGGGCGCACTGTCGCGCGATGTTGCGTTCGAGGCGTGCGTCGACACGGCGCTGGCCGAAAAGGTCGTGCGCGCTACTCCGGCTTGATGCCGAGATCTTTTATGATCTTGCCCCAGCGGGTCGACTCGGCCTTCACGAAGGTGCCGAACTGTTGCGGCGTGTCGCCGACCGGCACGGCGCCGAGCCGGGCCAGCTGGTCGCCAACCTCGGCCGAACGCAGGACCTTCACCAGCTCGGCGTTCAGCCGCGCCACGATCTCGGGCGGCGTGCCCTTGGGCACGAAGATGCCGTTCCAGCCGATCATCTCGTAGCCCGGCACGCCTGCCTCTTCCATCGTCGGCAGCCCGGGCACGAGGGCCAGGCGCTGCCGGCTGGTGATGGCAAGCGCGCGGAGCTTGCCGTCGCGCACGAACGGCAAGGTGCCCGGCACGTTCTCGATCATGAACGAGAGTTGGCCTGCCACCAGATCGGCCAGCGCCGGCGCGCCGCCCTTGTAGGGGACGTGGACGACGTCGATCCCGGCCATCGACTTGAACAGTTCGGTGGCGAGAAACGGCGTGGAGCCGACGCCGCCGGAACCGTAGTTGAGCTGGCCCGGCCGCGCCTTGGCGTAGGCGATCAGCTCGGCCACCGAATTCACCGGCAACGACGGATGTACGATCAGCATCAGCGGCGCGGAATTGACCTGCGTCACCGGCACCAGGTCGCTGAGCGGATCGAACGGCAGCCTGGCGTAGAGATAGGGGCTGACGACGAGCGCGACGGCGCCCATCAGCAGGGTGTAGCCGTCGGGCGTCGCCTTGGCCGCCACCTCGGCGCCGACATTGCCGCCGGCGCCGGGACGGTTGTCGATCAACACCTGCTGGCCGACCAGGCGCGCCATGAAGTCGAGCACGCCGGCACCCGCCGCGAAGGGAACGATGAAGCGGATCGGACGCGACGGATAGGCTTGCGCAAAGGCGGCCGAAGTAGGCGCCAGTGCCGCCAG
>JAUXWR010000099.1 GCA_030680075.1 Legionella sp. | reverse complement strand
AGACGTTGCAGTGGTTACGCTTCGTGCCGATTGCCTAAGGTCTTGTCCTTGGCAATTGCTGCTAGAAGCGAGCGCCCGCAAATTCGGAGGCGCCGGCTGCATGGCTTCGACACGGCGGCCTAATCCAAGTCGTCCCATGGGACGGACCTTAGCCTTGTCCCATGGGACATCTCCTAAACTACTTCGCTCAGCGTGGACACTTGGGACAAATGGGACAGCCGGGACAAGTCAGGACGACTGATTGGCCTTGAGACGCCGGTGTACGGTCGAACGGGGCATGCTGGTGCGCTCTGAAATATCACGCACGGACATGCCCGCCTGCTTCATAGCGACCAACGAGGCATCGTCTGCTTCTGAGCCGATTGGCCCATCTTGCCATTTCCCCTCGATCAACTGGACTTCGAACGGCTCGGCGTCAGGGCCGTAAAAGCCACGTGCCTTCTCAAAGTGAACTTCGAACCGAGCGCCTTGGTCGGCCTGATAGTCCGGCGGATGACGCAAAGCGACGACCGTATCGAGCACATCCTCCTTCTTCGAAGTCCCCCGCTGTCCGCCATTCTTGCCATCATGGTGGATCAATAAGACCGACTTGCCTTGCCGCCTCATCGCGAGACACCAAGCCTGGACCGGTGCCCAGCTATCCGCGTCGTTCTCCTTCAACGAACGGCATAGGGTTGAAAGATTGTCCACGACCACGAGATCGGCGGCCCCAACAATTTCCATGTAATGCTGGTGGGAACGCGGATCGGCCAAATCGGGAAGCCCTTCCGGGCTCATGTCAGCGGCCGCGATCCTCAAATATTCCGGCATCGGCGGCACAAGGCCGCTTTCTTCAACTACTTTGCGCAAACGCTCTTGCAGCAGACCGCCGGGCATCTCCCCGTCGAGCACTAGAACGCGGAATGCACCCGCCGGCGTGCCCCAACGAAGGAAACTGCCCCCGGTTGCCACGGCCCATGCAATGCCATGGGCGAAGTGGGTCTTGCCGATGCCGCGGGGGGCGTGCGCCATCGCAATCCCCTGTTTGGGCAGCCACGGTGCGAGAATGGTCTCGCGCTTCGGCAGTTCGCAACGCAAAAATTGATCGTAGTTGACCGCAATGTTTTTTTGCCGAGCCGGATCGGGGGCGCTGC
>JAUXWR010000095.1 GCA_030680075.1 Legionella sp. | reverse complement strand
ACGCACACGCTCAAGCACGTCGTGATTCTCGACGTGATGTCGATCGCGATCGGCTTCGTGTTGCGAGCCGTGGCGGGTGGGTTGGTAATTGGAGTGCCGGTCAGCGACTGGTTGCTGGTCTGCACGATCCTGCTGGCGTTGTTCCTGGGACTGGCCAAGCGGCGGCATGAAATCACCATGCTGGCCGGCGGGGCGCCGGGACACCGTCGAATTCTGGAGGAGTACGATCCGTACTTGCTCGATCAGATGATCGCGATCGTAGCGGCGGCGACACTCGTCGTCTACATCATCTACTGCGCGAGCCCCGACACGGCCGAGCGGTTTGGCACCCCGTTGCTGGTGCTGACCACGCCGTTCCCGATTTACGGCATTTTCCGGTATCTCTACCTCGTGCATCGCAGGCGCGGCGGTGGCAGCCCATCGGACATGCTGTTACGGGATCGCCCGCTGCTTAGCTGCGTGGCGTTGTGGGGGATCGCGGTAGTCCTGATCATCTATCGACCGTACGCGTCGTAACTGGCACGTGACGCGCTCAAAAGTCGCCTTACTCAAGACCTCGCCCGCGACGGTCCTTCGGGACACCCACGCCGTGATGAATCTGGCCGGCTATCAGGACGTCATCGCCCGCGACGCCGATACCGCGCTCAAGGTCAACATCTCGTGGCATTTCTTCTTTCCAGGCTGCTCGACCACGCCGTGGCAGCTGGACGGGGTGATCCGCGCCATGAAGCAGGACGGGTATGACCCGTCGCTGATCCATGCCTGCCACAACCGCACCGTGGTGATCGACGCCCACCTTGGCGAAGCGGCCAACAAGCAGTTGCCGGTGGTGCAGGCCCACGGCATCCGCAACGTCCATCTCTACGAGGGCGACGAGCCGTGGATTAACGTCCGCGACGCGGTCGGCAGCGCGATCGCCGACAGGTTCCTGTGCCTGAACCAGGTCTACCCCGACGGGTTCATGATTCCGCAGCGCTTCATCGGCGAGAACATCATTCACCTGCCGACCGTGAAGACCCACGTCTTCACCACCACCACCGGGGCCATGAAGAATGCGTTCGGCGGCTTGCTCAACGAGCGCCGCCACTGGACCCATCCGGTGATCCACGAGACGCTGGTCGACCTGCTGATGATCCAGAAGAAGATTCATCGCGGCGTGTTCGCGGTGATGGACGGCACCTTCGCCGGCGACGGCCCCGGGCCGCGCTGCATGGTGCCGCACGTCAAGAACGTGATGCTGGCCAGCGCCGACCAGGTGGCGATCGATGCGGTCGCGGCCAAGCTGATGGGCATGGATCCGATGTCGATCAAGTACATCCGCGTCGCCCACGACCTGGGACTCGGCTGCGGCGATCCGCGCGACATCGAGATCGTCGGCGATCTCGAGGCGGCGAAGGAGAACTGGCACTTCACCGGTCCCTTCAAGAAGATGACCTTCGCATCGAAGATGCAGCACCACATCTACTGGGGACCGCTGCGCAAGCCGATCGAATGGTCGTTGAAGACGGTGCTGGCGCCGTGGGCCTACATCGCCAGCGTGATCTACCACGACAGCTACTGGTATCCGATGAACGCCGAGCGGCAGATGCGCGAGGCGCTGGCCAGCCCGTGGGGGCGGCTGTTCGATAACTGGGAGCAGTTGACACCTGATGCCCAAGGCTTTCCGCAGGTAGGCGAAACCCCTGCCGCGATCACGCGTGCCGG
>JAUXWR010000533.1 GCA_030680075.1 Legionella sp. | reverse complement strand
AAGAATGCAACCGCCGTGCGCCTCACCCATCTTCCAACCGGGATCGTGGTGGTATGTCAAAATGAACGCTCGCAAATGCAGAACCGCGAATTTGCCATGCGGATTCTGCGGGCGCGGTTGTTGGAACTGCGCCAGGCGGAGCGGGAGGAGGAGCGCGCAGTTTTACGCGGCGAATACACCAAGGCAGAGTGGGGGAGTCAGATCCGTTCCTATGTGCTGCATCCGTACCAGATGGTGAAAGACCATCGCACGGATTTTCAGGCCGGCAATGCGCAGTCTGTTTTGGACGGCGACCTCAATGGCTTTATGGAAGCCTACTTGAAGAGCGGCTCCAGATAGATTGATTCCACAGGCTGTGTTTAAGAGACGGAGAGGTACAAAAAGAGCGGGTTTCAACCCGCTCTTTTTGTACCTCTCCCGTATTGGTAGGATTTATCCGCCAGTGGGGAGACGTTTTTCCAGGGTGCTGTTGAGGAGTTGTTCCTGTTCCTCTGAAGCAGACTTATAGGACTTGCGGCGGACTTTTTTGCCCTTTGACTTTTCGAGAGCCTGCTGCCAGGCGATCTGCATGGCTGTGAACTGAGGTTCGTTGGAAACTTCGGTTTCCATAACATACTCGTCCTCTTTTTTGCCCTTGCGTTTGCCCTTGCCCTTGCGGTCCTCGCGTTCGGGTCTGGCCTCCTCAACAACTTCGGCTTGCAGGGCTTTCATGCTCAAGCGGATCTGCCGCTTGCGGCGGTCCACATCCAGGACTTTTGCTTCGATCTCCTCGCCTTCCTTGAGGACTTCGCTGGCGGTCTTGACATAGCCGTGTGTCAGTTCGCTCACGTGGATGAGACCCGGGCGCTCTGCGCCGAATTCCACAAATGCGCCATATGTTTCAAGCCGAACGACCTTGCCTTTGACGATCAGATCGGGCAGGATTTCCTTCCACTCATAAGCAAGTGGTTCGATCATGGTGAGTTCGATGCGGTCTTTTTTGACACGGCGCACCCAAACTTCCACAGTTTGTCCTTCCTTCACAA
>JAUXWR010000531.1 GCA_030680075.1 Legionella sp. | reverse complement strand
TCACCGTCGTGCGCGGCATGATGTTCTGGTAGTACTTCTCGTAGCTGCCGTACTGCGTCTGGTTCTTGAGCTTGATGCCGTTGTCGAACTCATGCTCGACGATCGCCGTCGCCACGTGCGAGTTGAAATACGTATAGCTATCATCGGGGTTGCCGAAGTAGGTGCTCTGATCGACATCGGCAGGCTTGCCCGTCCGGCTGTCGCCCGGAATCCCCCGATCAACGACGCCGTCATAGTTGTAGTACTCGTACGCGAGGTGCACGACGGTGTCGTCGTCCGGCTTGAAGGCAATCTTCGGGTTGATGCCGAAGCGCTCCAGATCCACGAAATCGCGGTAGCTTCCGGAATCCTCGTACATGCCGAGGATGCGGAACGCGAAGTCGTTGGTGATCGCCTGCCCGGCGTCGACCTCGACGCGCTTGGTGTCGAACGAACCGTATGTCGTCGTTGCCTCGTAGAGGCGCTCGCCCTCCGCTTTCTTGGTGACGCGGTTGATGACGCCGCCGCCGCCGCCACGGCCGAAGATCATGGCGTTCGGGCCCTTTAGCACCTCGACGCGTTCGATATTGTACAGGTCGCGGAAGTACTGGACATCGTCGCGGATGCCGTCGGTGAAGAAGTCGGCCGTGGTGCTGACGCCGCGGATCGTCGGCGCGTCGCGGTGACCTTCACCCAGTCCGACAACGACGCCGGGCACATACGTCAGCGCCGTCTTCAGGTCGCGCGCGCCCTGATCCTTCGCCAGCTCCTTCGGCACGACCGTGATCGACTGCGGAATGTCGATGAGCGGCGTATCGGTCTTCGTCGCCGTCGAGGTGCGCGTCGCCAGATAGCCATCGACGCCGCCCGGGTTTGGGTTGCCGAGCGGGCCGCCAGAGGTGGGCTGTGTCGGCTGGACGGGCGGCGCCACGTCAGGTGTGCCGGCGACGGCGGTCGAGGGCGCCGCCTTCTTCTTGGCGGCTGCCTTTTTCTTCGGTGCAGCGGCGGGACTCGCCTCCACCACCACGGGCGGCAACTGCTGAGAAGGGGCCGCTTCCTGGGCGATGACCGAACCGATACCGAGGGAGACACCGAAGACGGTCAGCGACGCCGCCAATAGATGCTGGCACCAAGTGCCTGGATCCGGCGCTGCTAAACCCGATGCTACAGAAAGATCCGCGCATCCACATCTGCGCTTACGCAATACTGA
>JAUXWR010000529.1 GCA_030680075.1 Legionella sp. | reverse complement strand
CTCGCTGCCCGACGCCGCGCCCGGGCTGGTCGAGCTGTGGCCGCTGATCGCGCCTGCCGAGCGGCGCGAGATCGAAGGCTGGGACGCGCCGTTCGACACCGAGAGCGAGGACAGTCCGCGCGTGCAGCTGGCGCGCCGCATCGCCGCGCACGTGAAAATCTGGATGGCCAAGGGGCTGCGGCCCGGCGAGGTGCTGGTGCTGGTGCGCCAGCGCGGGCCGTTGTTCGAGGCGATCATCCGCGCGCTCAAGAGCGCCGGCGTTCCGGTCGCCGGCGCCGACCGGCTGGTGCTGACGCAGCACATCGCGGTGATGGATCTGATGGCGCTGGCCGATGCGCTGCTGCTGCCGGATGACGACCTGGCGCTGGCCAGCGTGCTGAAGTCTCCTTTGTTCGGTGTGAACGAAGAGCAGTTGTTCGCTTTGGCCTGGAAACGCACCGGCTCGCTGCGCACCTCCTTGCGCGCGAAAGCGGGCGGCGATCCAGCCTTCGCCGCGACCTCGACCGCGCTCGATGAACTCAGCGACGCCGCGCGCCGCCTGACGCCGTTCGCTTTCTTCGCGCATGTGCTGGGCGCGCGCCGGGGACGGGCCCGGCTGCTGGCGCGGCTCGGCCCGGAAGCCAATGACGCGCTGGACGAGTTCCTCAATCTCGCGCTCACTTATGAAATCCAGCAGACGCCCTCGCTGCAAGGTTATCTGGCCTGGCTGCGCGCGGCGCAGAGCGAAGTCCGCCGCGACATGGAATTGGCGCGCGACGAAGTGCGGGTGATGACCGTGCACGGCGCCAAGGGACTGGAAGCCAACACGGTGATCCTCGCCGACACCGTCGGCAGACCGACGGGAAAACAGGACCCCCGGCTTCTGGATCTGGAGAAAGGCGCCATTGCCTGGGCCAAAGGCCAGAAGGAAGATGTCGGCCCGATGTCCGGCGCGCGGACGACGGCGCAGCAGGAAGCGCGCAACGAATATCGCCGCCTGCTCTATGTCGCGATGACGCGCGCCGCCGAACGGCTCATTGTCTGCGGCGCCAAGGGCGCCAACAAGATACCCGACGGCTGCTGGTATGCGCTGGTCGACGACGCGCTGAGCGAGATATGCGTCAACGAGCCGGCCGACGATGGCGACGGCGAGGTCAAGCGCTATCGCAAGGGCGAGGCGCCGCCGCAAGTCGACGCGACGACGGAGAAGAAAGACGCATCCAGCATTATCGTGCCCGACTGGCTGACGCGCGATGCGCCGCGCGAACAGTTCGCCGCGCGCACCGTAACGCCGTCCGGCCTGCTCGAGGACGACGAACGGCCTGTCGCGACTGGCGGCGGCAACGAGCAAGGTCTGCTGCGCGGACGAATTGTGCATCGGCTGATGCAATCGCTGCCGGGCATGGCGAGCGAATTGAGGCGCAAGGCGGCGGACGACTATCTGTCGCGATCCGAATTGCTGTCCGAGGACCGGCCAAAACTCGCAGCGCAAGTGATGGCCGTGCTCGACGACGCGCGCTTCGCCGAGCTGTTCGGGCCCGGCAGCCGCGCCGAGGTGCCGATCGTCGGCCGGCTCAAGACCGCCGGGCAAACGCTGCTGGTGTCCGGCCAGGTCGACCGCCTGGTGGTGACCGAGGACTTTGTCCTGATCGGCGACTTCAAGACCAACCGGCCGCCGCCGAGCAGCCTTCAGGAGGTACCGCAGGCCTATGTCCGCCAGCTCGCGCTTTACCGGGCCGTACTCGCGCAATTGTACCGCGACCGGCCGGTGCGCGCCGCTTTGATCTGGACCGAAGTCCTTGATCTCATGGAGCTTTCCGCTGACGTTCTGGACGGCGCGCTGGCGCAGGTCACGTCCGCGCGATAGCG
The DNA here is from genome assembly GCA_030680075.1 of Legionella sp. Classification (GTDB taxonomy): domain Bacteria; phylum Pseudomonadota; class Gammaproteobacteria; order Legionellales; family Legionellaceae; genus Legionella_C. The sequence continues at coordinate 230 of JAUXWR010000529.1, read as the reverse complement.
CCTTGACGCTTGGGGGTGCCGTTCATAGGTTCGCAGCCTCGCCATTCGCGGCGCGATTCTTCGCCCCGCTCATTTGAATAAAGGGTCCCCCCATGGCCGTCGGCAAAACCACGGATGCAGGCTTCGACGCGGATGTTCTCAAATCGGCCGAGCCGGTCGTCGTCGACTTCTGGGCGGAATGGTGCGGTCCGTGCCGCATGATCGCGCCGGCGCTGGAGGAGATCTCCGGT
>JAUXWR010000526.1 GCA_030680075.1 Legionella sp. | reverse complement strand
ATTGTTTTTGCACAAGCGTCGTCGAAGAGGCGAGCACCGATATCTTGGACGGTTTGCGACCACGCGTCGATCAACGCACTGACCGCTTCCTGCGCACCAGACGACGGAGGGCCAATTGCGAGGTCGTTACTTTCGCCGGCGCGCAGAGCAAGAAGCTCCGCGACGACCTGTAACTCGTGCATCATCTTGAGGCGACGAACGAGGGCGCACAGGTTCGCGAACAACGAGGGATCGGTGGGCAATCGCAATTTATTCTTGTTGACCCTAGCAATGCCTTGGAGCGCGGTGACTTCCTCCAGGCTGACGGCTTGATCTGCGCGATCGGGAGCCTTGATGACGACGACGGAAGAACCCTTGTTGTGCCAGGCGTAGTAGCAGTCGGTGGCGCCCGCAGTTGCAGCAATGACGGAACCGGTTAGAGGCAATCCATCGGAGTTGCTGGTGGACCTGACGAGGGAGACTACGTCAGATCGAGCACTCGACACAGTGAATGAGACGGTCGAGGGCGCGCTGTTGTTGACCGAAGGCGTGCCATGGGTGACTTCCTGAGGCGCCGTAATCATCAGCGTTGACATGGTGTTATTCTTGGACAATTTGTTTTTTGTGGTGAAGTGAGGAAAGACGGAAGAAACAAAAACTGGATTACAGATATTAAAAACAATCAAATCACATGGCTGACGACGAAAAACAAAGGAAGAAACCGGAAGAGAAAATCGTGTTGTTAAAAAATGGAGATGATGGAAGGATAGAAAACAAAACACACAATTAACGGAACAAGTAAAAGACGGAAATTTATATGTCTAAGAAGAAAAAAACGAGAAAAAAACCAAATTTTAAAAAACAAATTGATGGTGGATTGGATTGGATATCTTTTAACAAAATGTGCAAAAATGAAAAATATTTCACAAGAAAAATAGTAAGAAGAACCAGCATAAGGGGTCATATCAAACAAAATTTTCGCGATTGTTCTTTCGAACCTGCACTTTGGTTGTTCGTAAAAAACAACAACAAAAAAAAAAATAACAGCAAACCTCAAAACTTAAATCGAGAAAGACACACAAAACAAAAAACGCATAACAGGAAAAAAAGATGTTTTTGAGTTCTGATTATGATTCTAAATTAAATTGGAAAAACCTTTTACTTATATTTCACGAACTGATTTATTCATCATTTCCGCCATCGTCATCTTGAGCGTTTGCAACATCTCCACTTGTTGCACGCTCCTCCTCCGCGCAGACGTCGGCGGCCGAAGCGGCTTGGTGGTGCGTGGTGCCTTCATCCGCATCCTGGTTGATCTTGTGGTTCTTGCGTCTCTTCACAATCTTCACAATCGTCACCATCTTCTTGGTCTGTTTGATTTCAACACTACGAACATCTTGCGCGCCATCAGCGTCATCAGCATCCTCATTAACCCTGACAGTTTTGATGGGATCGGAATCGGCGGAGTTTTCGCGGGTGATAGCGTCGACGGAGCTCTGGCGGGTGAGTGCGTCGACAGAGTTTTCGCGGGTGATAGCGTCGACGGAGCTTTCGCGGGTGAGTGCGTCGACGGAGCTCTGGCGGGTGAGTGCGTC
>JAUXWR010000514.1 GCA_030680075.1 Legionella sp. | reverse complement strand
AGATGGATTAAACGTCATTTGAAAGCGAGGTGGGGCGGAGGCCCCAGAAATAAGGATGTCATAAAGGCGGGCGCCCTTGCGCGCTGTGCCGCGAAAGAACCGGGCGAGCTTCCTCCGGCTGGCGCCGGATACTTATGAGATTCCTATAACGTCGCCGCAAATCCCATCTCGAAAACATATGCGTGAAGTGGCACGTCACGGCCACTGATACGGGCAAGGCTAGGGATCGTAATCCGATCCGCGATTGATTCATCGCAAGCCGCCTCGCTGAAAACACGCAACGGTCGCGCACGCCAAGAAACAAGCGCGACAAGGAGCACCTCATGCTGGACATCGTCATGCTGGCCCTCGGTTTCGGCCTGTTCGCGGTGGGCATAGGCTACGCCTATGCCTGCGAACGGCTTTAGGGGGAGAACGGCCATGATCTTCGATTATTCACTCGCCGCCATCGTCTCCGCCGGCCTGCTGCTCTACCTGACCTACGCCCTGCTGCGGCCCGAGCGGTTCTGACCGCTCCGCGCACCGATCCCGCATTTCCCAGAAGGCACACGACCATGACCGTCATCGGCTGGATTCAAATCATTCTGTACTGCGCTGTCATTGTCGCGCTCGCAAAGCCGCTCGGCTGGTACATGACGCGCGTCTTCAATGGTGAGCGCACGTTGCTGTCGCCGGTCCTGCGGCCCGTCGAGGCAGGGCTTTACTGGATCGGTGGCGTCGACGAGAAGCGTGAGCAGCACTGGCTGACTTACACGGTCGCCATGCTGCTCTTCCACGTTGCCGGCTTCCTCGTTCTTTATGCGCTGATGCGGCTGCAAGCGGTCTTGCCGTTCAACCCGCAGGAGCAATCCGCGGTCGCGGAAGATCTGTCCTTCAACACCGCGATGAGCTTCATCACCAACACCAACTGGCAGAACTATGGCGGCGAAAGCACGCTGTCGTATCTGACGCAGATGCTCGGCCTGACCCACCAGAACTTCCTGTCGGCGGCGACCGGCATCGTGCTCGCGGTGGCCCTGATCCGCGGCTTCTCCCGCGCCTCGATGCGCACCATCGGCAATTTCTGGGTCGATGTGACGCGCTGCATCCTCTATGTCCTGCTGCCGATCTGCATTGTCTA
>JAUXWR010000495.1 GCA_030680075.1 Legionella sp. | reverse complement strand
CCTCGCAATGACGCGCTCTGCAGTTCATCTCCGACGAAGGAAGCGTCTACTCCCAATGAACTTCATTTTAATTATTTGATTTTTACAATGAAGTTTATTTTTTGATGTTTGCCCCAATTGTTGGGAGAGGCGACTCTGGATGACGTACCAAGTGAGTATCAATTGGTCTTTTCAATCTAGCTTAAGTTGAAATGAGGTAGGTGCATTCAGAGTTCGTCATTGCGAGGTACGAAGCAAACCAGGGAACGAAGCTCCGAACTCTGGGTTGCTTCGTACCTCGCAATGACGCGCCCTGTAGTTCATCTCCGACGAGGGAAGCGTCTACTCCCAATGAGCTTCATTTTTGATGTTTGCTCCAATTTTTGGGGCGGGGCGACTCTGGATGACAGACGCTATGCTCAGGTTGAACATTTCGCTTTAACGGTGGACTTCCCGTAATTGGTAATTTCAACTCGCGCTGACGCATCAATGACGATATACATCATGTCACCATTTTTAACTGAAAGGCTTGTGCTTTCGCCTTCTTTTAACACGACGCCATTAATACTCGCTGACTTCTTTTTCATTATCCCGGTTAGAACATCAGCGTCATCGGTCGCGGTAATAGCGCAGCTAATATGTAATTGCCACCATACCGGATTTTCAACAGCTTGAGGAATACCTGGTTTGAATTCATAGTTTCTGGAAACAAAGTCCATTGCAAAAGTCGAGTGAGAGAGCAACAGGCCGAGTACACAAAGAAGACCTTTTCGTTTCATTATAATTATCCTTATTAGATTTGCTTTTTCAAAATAAAAAAATTACATTGAAATAGCAAGGGTAATTTTTATAAACGAATACACCGAGCAAATTATAAGCAAAAAAATGGACTGATAATTGCTTATTATTATTAAAATTAGCAAAAAGGATAAGGCATGGAACAGGAGCGAGGGATCCATCTGTCAGAGTGTCTGGGGCGTCTTGAAAGAAATAAAGCCAAAATCAGTCACTGCATTATTCCAGATAAAGAGTTATCGTCGGAAGCTCTCTATTTCCCTGAAACAAACCAAATATCCCGTGATCTTCTTCTTGAGCGTTTACACGCCTTTACGAGCATCTCAACAGAGCTCATGGAGCAACCACCAAAAGCCACCCATTTTGGTCTGTTCAAATCAAAGCCAAAGACCCCGCCCACGCCCAAATGGTTGTCCCTTCCAAAAGAAATTGTAAGTTTGCTATACGATCTGTATCAAGGGAACATGAATGATTATTTACAGGAAATTTTAAATAAGGCAGAAATCGAACTAACAATGGTGGATAAATTTCCTGCAAGTGAAGATTCTGAAAAAGAGCTGGATATAAAAATTAAATTGGCCGCAACTTTTATTGATAAATATTCAAATCTTTTGCTACTGATTATTGGGCGCAAAACAAAGCAGTCTCAGAAGGACACTGAAATTATTGAGAACGCTTATGAAGCGTTGGATTTATCGACCAGTAAATTACGACGAATCAATCTTATCCGTGGGATACATAACGTTGAAAAAACACTGGGAGCTTATATCGCTGAGTGCAAAGCGTCTTGCTTATACTGGCTTTTTGGAAATACTAAAGCGTCGGAGAACTTGTTAAAAATATTAGGAACGCTTAGTGATGAAGCTTTATCAGAAGGTGAGCTGATTGGCGCATTGTTTTCACTGCAACAACAAATGGATAATATTCCTGATGCAAACGAAAAACGGGTAATAAAAAGTGCTATTAATGAGCTGTTAATAAGCAATCACTTGGATTTAGAGCCCACTAATCCGTTAATTTTTATCAATGAATTTACCAATCGGGCTGATTTACTGCGTATTCATTGGTACAAACCATTTAGTTTAATACGTATAGATATGCCGCTCGTGTGCTCTTAATTCGTTTGATGTAGAAGATCAGGTAAAATTACCCTATTGGGCGATTATTCGGTATAATTTTGCTTTGTATTTTGAGGTGTAACTGTGAGCCATCGACCACGCAAACGATTTGGTCAGAATTTTCTGCAAAGTCAGCCGATTATTGAGCATATTCTAGCAGCACTTAACCTGCAACCGGATGACAATGTCGTTGAAATAGGCCCTGGCATGGGAGCTTTAACGCGCCCATTGTTGCAGCGTTTGCAGAAATTAACCGCCATTGAAATCGACAGGGATTTGCAGGCTTTTTTATTGAATTCTTTTGAGTCTACAGGGCGATTAAATTTGATTAATAGCGATGCGCTAACGGTTGATTACAGTCAATTGGGCACCAATTTGCGTGTCATTGGAAATCTTCCCTACAATATTTCAACGCCTTTGCTGCTGCACTTGTTATCGTATGCGACTAACATTGCTGATATGCATTTTATGTTACAAAAAGAAGTAGTTGAACGCCTGGCGGGTCAACCTGGCACAAGAGATTATGGGCGTTTAAGTGTCATGATACAGTACCATTGTGAGGTCGAGCATTTATTTAATGTTCCTGCCGAATCCTTTCATCCCAAGCCTAAAGTAGAATCAGCCGTAGTTCGTCTAATTCCTTATACGACTTCTCCCTTTCCTGTAGTGGGTGTGGAGGCGTTGCAAGCGGTTGTGGCAATGGCCTTTTCTATGCGGCGCAAAACGCTTGCGAATAATTTAAAACCGGTAATGAGTGCTGCTCGATTGAGTGAGCTGGGTATCGATCCTGGTCTTCGGCCAGAACAAATCAGTGTAATGGACTACGTTAATTTGACTAACTTTGTTTCAAATAGTGTAAAATTGAAATAGATACTTAGTGTTGGAGGTTATTTTGTTTCACAGACATGGCAAAAAGGGATCTGCATTAAATGCCAAACCCCTAAAGGATCTGATTCGTATTGTGACAGCTGACCACCTGTTGGCTGACGAAAAACGAAGCTCGCTTTTGCTTCAGATTCGCGAGGCTTGCGCTTTGGAAGCACCTCGTTTTGATAGTCTGGGACTGACGGTTCTTCATAATCTGATTAATCATTGTCAATCCTTGCCTGACACCTCCCATAGCTATTACTCGCAGCAAGGCGGGCTGTTGGATCACGCCTTAAATCGAACGGAAGCGGCGTTAAATTTATTCAAACAATATTTGATAGCCGATGAGCATTCTGAATTTTCAGAAGATCAAAAATTATGGCAATACGCGCTATTAACTGCCGCATTATTACAAGGTATTGGTAAATTACAGATTGATTACCTGGTTAGTCTTTATGATAACAATGGGCAATTTTTAAAAGAGTGGAATCCCTTATTGGAAAATTTGGCATTAGTGGGCAGTCACTATGCTTATAGCTTCCAAAAAGAATCGGATCCTGAGTGTCGTCGACGTTTAAATATTTTACTAGCGCGCTTATTAATGCCCTTGAGTGGATTTAGCTGGATTGCGTCTAATCCAAAAGTTCTGGCGGTATGGCTCGCTTTGTTAAATGAAGACCCCTATGCCGCAGGCACATTGGGCGCCATATTAATTCGTGCGGATGCCATTGCGATACAGCGCTATTTTAATCAACAAAGTGCACGGTCGTATGGTTCTCGTGGCGGGCGATATGGGCGCGTCAGCACTTTTGCCGGGGGTAATCCTGACGTAAGTGAAATAGAGCAGGAGGTCGGTATTGAGTTCTTGCAATGGCTTTATAAATCATTCGAATCCGGTGCAATTATAGTCAATAAAGCCCCTTTATTGATGGTGCCGGGCGGTTTGTTGATGTCAGCGGAAATTTTCCAATTATTTATTCGTGAAAATCCTGATTATAAAAATTGGCAAGCGGTGCAAAATGGCTTTTTATCCTTAGGCTTACATGCCACCGACGCTGAGGGCAATATCAACGGGCGCTTTGAACAAAATAATAATCAACAAATGCACACGGGTGTTGTTTTCGCCAATTTTGCGGTGGCATTGCCCCCTGCCGCGCAAGTGCACAATTTACATACGGGTAAATCCATTCCAATGTCTGCGACGGAAATTATTCATTTATCGCAATTTAACAATTATTTTACCCGTAAACAGCAGAATATGACGTTAAACTCGTTGCAAGGATTAAATGCTTCTGGCCAATGGCAAGAAATTAATGGGGCGACCACTCCAAATCCTTCTAAACCAGGGGTTAAGTCAGGTGTCTGATTATGCAATCGGCGATTTGCAGGGGTGTTATGAACCTTTGTTACGTTTGCTTGATCATATACAATTTAATGAGCGAGCTGACCGGCTATGGTTTGTGGGGGATCTGGTAAATCGCGGCCCGCAATCGCTTGAGGTTCTTCGTTTCATTAAAAATTTACCCGTTAAACCGCGAATTACTTTAGGTAACCACGATATTCATTTATTGGCTAAATTATTTGGCGGGCACACCTGGAAAAATATCGATGATACGCTTCAGCCTATTCTTTCAGCGAGCGACGGGGAGGAGCTTGGTCATTGGCTACGTCAGCAATCCATTCTTTATCATGAGCCTGCTTTAAATATTGTTATGTGTCATGCAGGTATTGCGCCGGTTTGGGATTTATCTTTGGCCAAAGCTTGTGCGCTGGAGTTGGAAGCGGTGCTGGCAAGTGATCACTATATCGAATTTCTTATGTATGTGTATGGCAATGACCCAGATTATTGGTCGCCTGATTTAAGTGGTATTGAGAGGCTTCGCAGTATTACTAATTATTTTACCCGTATGCGTTTTTGCGATAGTGAGGGGCGCTTACTGTTAAATTATAAAGGCACACTTGATGAGGCGCCCCCTGAATTTATTCCCTGGTATGCCGTGCCAAATCGGCGTGTTATCACGGAAGATATTGTTTTTGGTCATTGGGCGGCTTTACAGGGTGCATGTCCCGTTGCAACCATCCATGCGATTGACACAGGGTGCCTTTGGGGCGGGAAGTTAACCGCTCTTCGCTTACAAGATAGACAACGATTTTCAGTCACAGGTCTTAAGTCATAGCCTCATTTATTTAAAATAGTATAGTATTAATCAAGAATCTCCGACTTCACGGTATAAAATTATATGCTTATTAAAAACATTTACGTTTATCCGACAAAAGAACTCCAAAATGTTTACGTGACTGACGAGGGTCGAGTAAAAATTTTAAATAGCGGTGAAGAGTTGCCCGACGTTTTAAACAGTATTAATGCAAAAGGTCGTTATACGCTCATGCCTGGTATGCTTGATTCGCACGTTCATGGACAAGGGGGTGTTGATTTTGCTGATGTGGGAGCGTTAGCCGATGACGAGGGGCTTCCAATAATTGCTGAGGCGCTTGGAAAAACGGGTCTTTCTTATGCAATGGCAACGCTCGTGTCTTTACCTTTAGAAACGCTGGAAAATTCCCTTAAAAAAATCAATGACTACGTGCAAAATCAAGAAGAAAATCAGATGCCGGGATATACCCGCATAATCGGTGTACACCTTGAAGGCCCTTTTATCGCACCTAATTGCAAAGGTGCGCATGCTTTAAATGCGTTACAAGACAGTATAAGTCTTGAGCAATTTAAGCAAATTATTGCGGCAGCGCCGGCAATTAAGGAATGGAAAATAACGCTCGCACCGGATTTGCCTGGTGCTATTGATTTTATTCAGGAGGTCAAAACGCTTGAAGCGGAAGGTATTAGTGTAAAAGTATTTATCGGCCATAGTAATCCTGACAAAGCAACAATTACAAAGGCGATTGATGCGGGGGCGGCAGGCTTTACTCACCTTGGTAATGCCTGTGCAGAAACCTGCTGTCGGGAAACACGTGCGCTTGAAATAGCGGATGCGAAAAGTAACCTCGTGCAATGGGTGCTGGAAAACCCTGAATACTGCCCGGCTGGGGTGGAAATTATTACTGATGGTGTTCATGTGTCCCCCTCTTTTGTGGCGCTTCTAAAACGCACACTGGGTGAGAAGCAGGTGTTGGTAACCGATGCTTTAGGGCCATCAGGCCTTTCAAACGGTGTTTATAAGTTGGGCTCTCTTGCGATTTGTCTTGATGAGGGAAGTTTTTATTTGGCTGATGAGGCTGGAAATATATTGATGAAAGAGGGTACCCTGCCCGATGGCCAAAAAGGAAAAGTAAAATCACTGGCAGGAAGTGCCGCCCCTTTATCACGCTGTGTGCAAAATTACTGTGAATGGACCGCACTCGCCGACACTACCGATCCGATGGACGCCATTTATGCAGCGACAGTGACTAACCCAAGGCAATCATCCTTATCACCAGCCGCAATAGCCCGTTTACCGGATGATCGTAATTTTGTGGTTTTTGATAAAAAAGGACGATTGATGATGAGTTTATGCAATGGGAAGCTTATTGAACATCAACCTTTACTACTAAAAGCGGGTGTGCATGTGTATGGGTTGTTAGCGAATTCGTCAGTAGATGAAAAAGCTGAGCCTTCAACCCCTTTATTAGCGACTATCTTGTAAGACTTTAGAGGGGTTAAGCTACTCATTAATGACGTTATCTTTTCGTCTATAGTTTTTTCCACAGATGTTAGTTTGCGCTCATGAGCTAAAGTTTTATAATTTTGAAGAATCGTTAAAATCTTTACTGTGGTGATGCTGAGATATGAGCGGAGATAGTTTGGATCGTCAAACTCTGCCGGTTGATGAAGAGTAAGCGTAATAATCGCCATTGTAATATCATGGTATTTTTTAAAAGCAGCCTTAAGATTTTCCTGGTCAGATGAAAAAAAAGAGAAGGTTGGGCTAAAAGCCTCCTGGATGTCCCTATTCGCTTGAAGAGCTTGGTCATATAATTCATGACATTTTTTTTCAATAGATGAACCCTCAAATTTCATTTATTTTCTCTACTTTACAGAAAGGCCGATAATAGCACAGAGGCGATAAAAAACACGCCGGCTGGTAAAAAATCGCTTTAATTTTTAAATAAATTACAAGCTAATGGAGTGGGCGACTTGATTATTAAAGATGTTGTGAATCCATCAATTAAATCTTCTACCTCGCCAAGTTTGCGTGCATGAGCGTCACTTTTATGGTTTTGAAGATCCATTAAAGCGGTCATTTGAACGTTACTGATGTATGAACGGATATATTTTTTATCGCTACACACGGCTAATTGAGAATCAGCAAGGTTAACAATACTCTCTACACTTTTATAATATTTTTAACATTACGCTTGAGCGTTAATTCATTGGATTGAAAAAAACGGGGTTCTACGCTCAACGCTCGTTTGATTGCATTATCCGCTGGAACGACCAGACTGTTCCATAATTCATTGCATTGCTCTTCAATTGCTGATCCTTTAAATCTCATAAATTTCTCTAACCTGCCTGACAAAAGAGCAATAATAACACGGCAGTGTCAAAAATAACACAAAAAGGATGGTTTGTGTTCTTCGTAATGATTTTATGAGACATTTGATTGTAACAATTTAAATTGACAACCTTGATCCATTTTTGTACAATAAGTCTTCATTTTTTTCTTTGAGATTATTATGACTTTTGATGAGATTTACCAAATAGTACTAAATAGTGATGAGTCTGAATTAGAAGAACGATTGAAAGATGTATTTTTAGATGTATTAGATAATAAACCTCCTTATTATACAGTTGCAGGAAAATTGGCGGCGGAAGATAACGGTTCAATGGCCGAAAAATATTTCCTGGCAGAAAAATTAAGGAGATTGGGAGCGGCGCCAAAATATATTGCTCTGGGTTATGCAATTGCCAATAGTCCAATGGCTGATACCTATCGTCAGGCATATCCCACTTGCACTGATAATATTGCGCTAGGTTTTGCCTATACTAATAACCATAAGAAAGTTAAAGAGTACCGTACGCAGCACCAGGCTAGTCCCAGCGCAATTGCTGCAGGTCATGCAGTGGCTGGAAATGACAAAAAAGTCCGAGAGTATCTGGATATATATCAAGCTGATCTCGATGTTATTTTGAGAGGTTATGCCTTGGTTGATAACCAGGAAAAAATTGATAGTTATCTACTCGAGTATTATCCCGATACTGTTCCAGATTTTATCACGGACGCTATTCTGAGTGGTTATGTCCTGGCAGGCAATGATGAGAAGGTTAAAGAAGCTTTAAAGCACGATAGCAAAAAAATCTATGTGATTACTTATCATTACGCACTGGCAGGGAATGATGAAAAGGTTGAAGAGTATTGCGATGAAGAGGACGTTTCGCAACTTACAAATGTTGCAGCGGCATATGCCCGGGCAAATAATCATCAACGAGTTAATTATTACTATGCCAAGGGTGCGGATGCGTCTCTTATTGCTTCTGCGTACGCGAGTGTGGGTAATCATGTCAAAGTTGCTGAATATGAAGGTTTTGCGAAACAAAGTGCGACATATAATGCGCAAAAAACGGCACAGGTGATTGCTCGTGGTTATGCTCATGGCGGCTTTCACGATGATGCTGAGATATATCGTAAAGCCTATTCTATTCCGGTTAACTACATTGCTCATACGTATGCTCTTACAGGTCAGCACCAAAAAGTAGAAGAATTTCGTAAAAAACATAATGCGGATGTTGAAGTCATAGCGCAGGGTTATGATAAGTTTAAAAAAGCACCGCCATTTTATAAGGCAATTAATATCCTCAAGGAATATGCTGAAGGCTCTGCAGTAATCGAGGTAATGAAGCGCCTGCAAAAAGGTGAGGATAATAAATGGAACCCTTACTGGATGAATAGTAAAGATAAACTTCACGGTATTGTTAGCGTTATTAATAAACAAAAAGCGGGATTTAATCTTGCCGAAATGCTTAATGACAAGACCTCTGATCTTTATCGGGCAATTAATAAATCACGAATAACCCCGCTTACTATTTTTGGTACCCCACGTTGGGATAAAAGCAAATCGTTAACCGCAACGAAGCGCGCGATGTCTTCTTTGCGCAGTTAATCTATACGTGGCTGGAAGAAGGAGCTTATCATTTGCAGGTTGGGCGTCTCACCGACCTGCGTTGCCACATCAACGACAGGCATTAAATTGACAATATTGTAGTATAATTATACAATACGTTGTAGTTTAATCCTGCGAGCTGGCTATGTTTGAAGAAATTTATCAAACGGTATTGAAGAGTAGCAATATCGATGAATTAAGAGAACAACTCAAAGGTAAATTTTTAGACAGATTAGATGGTGTTCCCCCTTTTTATACCGTCGCAGGCAAGTTTGCTCTTGAAAATAACGAGGAAATGGCAGAAAGGCTACGCCAGTTAGGGGCTGAGCCTAAATATATTGTTGCCGGTTATGCAAGTGCCAATAATCATAAAAAAGTAAAAGAATACCTTCAACGAGATCCTGCTTTTGTTAATGCCAGTGCTCTGGGCTACACATGGGCCGGCAATCATGAAAAAGTGGAAGAATGCCGGGCACGCTATCACGCAGACGTTAATTTGATTGCTACAGGCTACGCGCTTGCTGGCAATCATGAGAAAGTAACAGAATATCTTACCGTTTATAAAGCGCACCCGGGGGCTGTTTTACAAGGCTACGCACTGGCTAATAACACCAAAAAAATTAAGGAGTACATGGCTTACTGCCCCGAAGCTATGCGAGATTTAATGGTTAATGCAATCATAGAGGGGTTTGCATTGGCCGGTAATCATAAAAAAATTGAATTATATCGAATACGGTATGGTGCCAACGTCGATACCATTGCCTCTTATTATGCCAAGGCAGGTTATGAGGATAAGGCACGAGAGTATTACGAAAAATACGGCGCCAATCCTACCGCAATTGCTATAAGTTATGCTCGCATCAATAACCATCAGCAAGTTGAATATTACAGGAAACGGGGGGCGGACGTTTCCGCCATTGCTTACACTTACGCGTCAATTGGCAATTTCGCCAAAGTAATTGAATACGCAAAGCTTGGCGCCACCGTTGGCAGTATTGCTGAAGGTTATGCTCGTGGAAATTTTCATGAGAAAGTTGAAGAGTATCGTGTGGGGTACAAGGTCCCTGCTAAAGATATTGCACAGGCTTATGCTCGCGCAGGCAACCATCAAAAAGTCGAAGAATATCGCATGAAACATAATGTTGATAGTCAGGATATCGCCCAAGGTTATGCGAATAGTAAAAACACCCCCCCATTTTACAGAGCATTAAACTTACTAAAAGCTCAGACCGAGGGACAGGCCGTAATTGATGTTATGAAGCGCCTGCAAAAAGGGGCTGATAATCAATGGAATCCTTACTGGATGAAGAGTGGGGTTAAACTCGACCGTATTATAAATGCTGTTAATAATAAGCTTACAGAAGGCGTCATTTTAAAGACTCTTCTAGATGATACCAACTCCGATCTCTATCAGGCGATTAATATGTCACGAATTACTCCGCTAAGTTTTTTTGATACATTGAAATGGAAAGAGACCAAATCTGCAACTGAGGTCAATAAAGAGACGGCATCGGAAAATACGCCTACTAAAAAAAATTAACCCCCAGCGCTGAAAATTGACAATGGCAAATATCACTTTTACTATCGGATTTTTTGATACCCGTAGTAAGGGGTGGCATAGACAATGATAAGTGTTATCCAGCTGGTTACTCATGGCAATGTAAAAGTTGATAATGTAATTATCGGCGCTATTCAAAAAGGTATCGTCGCTTTAATCGGTATTGAAAAAACAGACACCGAAAAAGACGTTGAAAAATTGTTTAACAAGATTATCCATTACCGAATATTTCCGGATTCGGCAGGTAAGACCAATCTTGGCTTAAAAGATGTGCAAGGAGGGTTATTACTGGTATCGCAATTTACGTTGGTTGCAGATACCACAAAAGGATTACGCCCCGGTTTTTCAAAAGGTATGGCGCCTGAGCGGGGCAAAGAACTATTTGAATATTTGGTTGCCCACGCTTGCCAAAATTACCCCCTTGTCGCCAGCGGACAGTACGGCGCTAATATGCAAATAAATTTATGCAACGACGGCCCGATGACGTTTATTCTAAGGTCGTAGTCGTAGCCCGGATTACGGTCGCGGCCCAGTTGCGCATATCCGAGCCACGACCGTCAGGGAGTGTATCGTGAGTTTGAAAATTGTGATGGGTTAAAATTGGCAATAGGTTGGTTTTGCAAATGCTCAAGGTAGCATCAGCATTTTGCAACACTCCCTAACGGTCGCGGCTCGGTTGCGCATATCCGAGCCACGACCATTAGGGAGTGTATCGTGAGTTTGAAAATTGTGATGGGTTAAAA
>JAUXWR010000486.1 GCA_030680075.1 Legionella sp. | reverse complement strand
CCTGTACCTGAGACATCGCACCAGTGCTTGCATCGGTGCAAAGCACAGTGCTTGCACCAGTGCCGCACTACGGCACATTACCCGCCAGCCCGGTAGGCGGCCTTCGGCGGGTGGCTACCTGATCTCGACCATCGCCTGGCAGCATTCCGCGACCGTCATGGCGCCTTTGGGCAGCGCAACCTTTGCCGCGGGGGCGTATTCGAGAAGGTCCGCCGCGGCGAGTTTCAGGGGCTCGCCCAGTTTGAGTTCGCCCTTTTCCGCGAGCGACAGGCATTGGGCGGCCAACAGCCACTTGAAGGTGGAGCACATGGCAAAGCGCATGTCGGGCCAGTGGCCGACGAATTTGCCGGTGCCGGTGTCGATGGCCCCGACGCCGACGACTCCGCCAAAGGCGGTTTGTAAATCCGTGAAGGGATTGGAGGGCGCGGCGGCCCGAGCGCCGGTCCGCGGCATCACAAGCCCCGCCGCCGCGCCCGCCAGAAGCGCGCGCCTTGGAATTAGAAATTCTGTATCAGTTGCCACGTAACCATCCCTTGCCCGCAGGGCGTCGCGCCCTATACTGCGCGCCGAATTTAGGCCCGTAGATTACGGCGTATTTGAGGATTTCCACAGATGGCGAAAGCAAGAAAAGTCGTTCTCGCGTATTCCGGCGGTCTCGACACCTCAATCATCCTGCGCTGGCTGCAGGTGGAGAAAAACTGCGAGGTCGTGACCTTCACCGCCGACATCGGCCAGGGCGAGGAACTTGAGCCCGCGCGCAAGAAGGCCGAACTGCTGGGCATCAAAGAAATCTATATCGAAGACCTGAAAGAAGAATTCGTGCGGGACTTCGTGTTCCCCATGTTCCGCGCCAACGCGCTCTATGAGGGCGTCTATCTGCTGGGCACCTCCATCGCCCGGCCGCTGATTGCGAAAAGACTCGTCGAGATCGCCGACGAGACCGGCGCCGACACCATTTCCCATGGCGCAACCGGCAAGGGCAACGACCAGGTCCGTTTCGAACTGACCGCCTATGCCTTGAAGCCCGACATCAAAGTCATCGCGCCGTGGCGCGAATGGGACCTGACGTCGCGTTCGAGCCTGATCGCCTACGCCGAACAGCATCAGATTCCCATCCCGACCGACAAGCGCGGCGAAGCGCCCTATTCCATGGACGCCAACCTCATGCACATTTCGTACGAGGGCAAG
>JAUXWR010000470.1 GCA_030680075.1 Legionella sp. | reverse complement strand
CAAGGGCCACGGGAAATGCCGCGTTGACGATGGCCGCCGCCAGGCCCAGAGGCGTCAGCACCAGCACCCGCCCCGCCACCCAAAGGACCGCCAGCGCCATCAGTGGCACACCGACCGGCGTCGGCTCCCCGGTCCAGGCGCGCACTGCGGTCAGCAGAAAACCGGCCACGACTGCCATCGTGAATCCGAACAGCATTTCATGACCGTGCCAGAGCGGCCCCTGCAGGTAGGCAAAAGGCAGCCAACCCGAATACTGGGCCATCCACAGCAGCACGCTGATGACGCTGAAAACACTCGCCAGCAGGTAAAACGGGCGAAATCCCAGACTCCACAATGCAAAGCCGGCCGCTGCAGCTAGCTGCCCGGTCTGCGATGATCGGTCTGGCGGCAGTTCGCTCATGTCAAATCCTGGCTGGCGTCAAGCGCGGTATTGAGGGAAATGCCATGGAGGGGGATGACACCGCATGAGGCTCATGCTGCCGTTTTCTGGATGCTGCCGGAAAGTTCCGGTGCCTGTTGATTGGCGCTAAGAACAAAACCAACGATTACTCAGTCAAAAATCAATGGCTGGCCCTGCCGGTCGAAGGGCATAAGCGCGCCAAATGAACCTGACTTGATGGCTTCGATCATGTGCTGCAGCGACTGGTCAGCTTCCACATCCGTAGGTGCGCGCCCGCCGCGCCCGGACAGGGCTGCTACAAATACGACTGCCCAGTCGCGCCCGAACTGGCGAGACTCCTCAGCCAGCTCTAAAAACGTGCTTAAGTCACCGGGTTTCTTATCCACTGACATCAACGGCACAAGCGCGCCGCCATCCCCTGCCTGAAAACGGGCACGTTGTTCAGCTGTGCAGTTATCAGGAAGTTCGGCATCGGCAAAAACGAACAGCAGGCGTTGCGGCTCGGATTGCTGTTTTGCAGCCCGAAGGAGATCTTCAAAGTTTGAAATGTTCATGATCACTGCACCAGCGGGGTATTTGCCGCGTCCAGGTCTACACCTTCCAGCGCGGCAGCACCGGCCAGTAAGAGCAGGTATTGCCGCAACGCTGTGACAAAAGCCTGCTGGCGCAGCGAATTCTCCAGCGCCCCACGCACCGACTCGAATGACTGCGCCAAGCCCGGTTCGCGCTCCAGCACTTCTACCACATGCAAGCCGAAGCGGCTGTGCACCAGGCGGGGTAACACACCCACCTCAATGTGGCCGAACAGTTCGCGCGCGAACTCGGGTGCGCAGTCTTCAGCGCTGAGCCAGCCCAGATCGCCGCCCTCGGCGCCACTCGGGCAGTTGGAATACTTGCCCGCCGCCTCGGCAAAACGGTCAACCTCCGTGCCGTCATGGCAGCGCACGTCAAGAAAAACGGGCTCCGCCTGCTTGCGCAATGCCGCCACATCCACGCCCGGCGTCACCGCAAACAGAATGTGACGCACGCGTACGCGCTCGCCGGTACGGTAACCACTCTCATGCGCGGCATAATGGCGACGGCAGGCCTCTTCAGACGGTTCGGGCACCTGGAGATTCTGCTCAAGCAGCACCTCGATGGCGCTCGATGCTGTTTCGCTGATCACGCCATCGGCTGACGGCGTGTCGCTGTGCAGCAGACCAGCGGCCTGCGCAGCCTGACGCAGCAACTCGGTACAGGCGCGCTGGCGCAACGCTTCAGCGGACAACTTCTCGCCGGGCGTATTCAGCGCAACGCCGTTGATGCGGGCCACGGCTTGCTTAACTATGGTATCGGCAGTCATCTTGCTTTTCCTCTAAAAATCTCAGGCGCCCGTGCGCGGTTGATCGTGGCCCGCTGGCAGGTTAAGCCGGCGGCTGCGCACGATTTGTTTGGGCCGGAACAAATAGGCGACGGTGGCAAAGCCGCTCCACACATGCACCAGCCGGCTGAACGGGAACAGCAGGAAGATCGTCATGCCAAATACCACGTGAAAGAGGTAGGGCCAAGGCAGACCCGCAAGCGCAGTGGCGTCCACCGGCCTTAGCGTAACAATGCGTTGTGCCCAATCGGCAAGTACCAACATCACACTACCGTCGGCGTGCTGCCATGAATACGGAATCGTGATGAGACCGACGACGAGTTGAACCCACAGCACGACGAGGATGGCGATGTCTGTGGGGTGGCTGGTCAGGCG
>JAUXWR010000453.1 GCA_030680075.1 Legionella sp. | reverse complement strand
CACGAGCGCGAGCCCGAGCGCGGCGATTTCATGCGCCGGCAGTCCCGCCACTTCGACATCCGCGAACCGGATCCTGCCGCCGCTCGGTCTGATAAGACCAGCCACGGTCCGCAGTGTCGTGGTCTTGCCGGCGCCGTTGCTGCCTAGCACAGTGACGATCTCGCCTGCGGCGACATCGAATGACACGCCCTTGAGGACATTGAGCGGGCCGTAGGCCACCTGGAGCTGCTCGACGTCAAGTAGCGGCATAGCTTTGGCCCAAATAGGCTTGAATTACCTTGTCGTTGCGCTGGATGGCGGCCGGCGTGTCGTTGGCTATCACTTCGCCATAGTCGATGACCGTAACGAAATCCGAGATGCTCACCACGAGATCCATATGATGCTCGATCAGCAGCACCGTCATGCCGGTTGCCTTCAGCCGCCGTATGACTTCGGCCAATGCTTCGATCTCCTCGGCGACGAGGCCGGCGGCCGGCTCGTCCAGCAACAGCAGCCGTGGCCGAACCGCCAGCGCGCGGGCGATCTCGATCAGACGGCGGTGACCATATGGCAGGACGCTGGCGGGCCGGTTCTCCAGCCCGGCGAGACCGACGAACCGAATCAACTCGCGCGCCTCGGCGGCACTCGTCTCGGCTTCCTCGATGGAGCGGCGGTTCCGAATGATCGCCGACCCTATGCCCGAGCGGGAGTGGCGCGCGAAGCCGACCATTACGTGGTCGAGAACAGTCATATCGCCGAACAGCTTGATGGTCTGGAACGTGCGGGCGATGCCATTAAAGGCCGCTTCGTGCATGGAGCGCAGTGGCACCGGCTCACCATCGACCAGAATGCGTCCTGAATCCTTTCGATAGAAGCCGGTAATCAAATTGATCAATGTCGTCTTGCCCGCACCGTTCGGGCCGATCAGGGCGTGGATGCTGCCGGCGCGGACTTTGAAACTTACCTCGCGCAGGGCTTGCAAGCCCCCAAAGGCCCGCGACACGGCCTCGAGTTCGAGCGAAGCGCCTTTGACGGCGGACATGAAGCTCGGAACTGGCCTCGCATCGCTTGGCAGGACCAACGCGCTCTCCTGCAAGTTCGACGAGGCGCCTTTCTCCTTGGCCCTAAACAGCCCCATTACGCCGTTCGGCAGCACATAAAGCGT
This sequence comes from Legionella sp., assembly GCA_030680075.1. Lineage (GTDB taxonomy): Bacteria > Pseudomonadota > Gammaproteobacteria > Legionellales > Legionellaceae > Legionella_C. Next base: position 374 of record JAUXWR010000453.1, on the reverse strand, counting down.
GACCAGGATGAAGCTGCCGTAGACGATCAGTCGGAACTTGTCGAAGTCGTGCAGCATTTCAGGCAACAGGGTCAAAACGGCGGCACCAATCACCGGTCCCATGAGTGTACCGGCGCCGCCGAACAAAACCGCCAGCAGGAAAAAGACCGAGCTGAAGAACTGAAAGTTATCTGGACTGATGTAGTTCTGTTGATGTGCGAACAGCGTACCCCCGAAACCGGCAAACGCAGCGCTGACTACGAAAACCAGAACCTTGAGCTTGTAGACGTCCACACCCACCGAGGCGACGCCGATTTCGCTGTGTTTCATTGCCTGGATGCGCAGGCCGAGCGGCGAATTAACGATGCGGTACTGCAGCACGAGCGCGAGCACCA
>JAUXWR010000447.1 GCA_030680075.1 Legionella sp. | reverse complement strand
GCAAAGACGACCGCGTTCCTGGCATCAGCCGGCTCAGCTGGTCCAATCACCGCCACCGCTTCGCCCGCCTGGCTCAGGTACCTGGCGGCGGCGGAACCGATGAGACCGCCACCGATGATGATCGTATCGAGCGTCACGACGCGGTATTCTACTTGCCCGCCGCGCATGAAACGACCACTCAGAAGACCAGCCGATGAACCGATTCCCGCCGTACGGGTGAAGAACTACATCACCCCCAGCGGCCTGCAGCGGCTCAGGGACGAGCACACGTTTCTGCTCAACCGGGAACGGCCGGCGGTGACCAAGGTCGTGACGTGGGCCGCCAGCAACGGCGACCGCAGCGAGAACGCCGACTACCAGTACGCCAAGCGAAGGCTGCGCCAGATCGACAGCCGCATTCGCTTTCTCGCCAAGCGCATCGACGCCGCCGAAGTCGTCGATCCCGCACAACCGCGGACCGGACGCGCGGCGACGCAGGTCTTCTTCGGCGCCACCGTCTGCTATGCCACCTCGGCCGGCGTCGAGCGACAGGTCAGCATCGTCGGCGCCGACGAGGTCGACCTTGAGCTGAACTACATCAGCTGGGTGTCGCCGCTGGCGCGGGCCATGATGAAGGCCGGACCGGGCGACCGCGTCGCGCTACGCGCGCCAGGCGGCACCGAGCGCCTCGAGATCCGCGACGTGCGCTACGAGCCCATCCCCGTGGCGCCGTTCCGCGAACCACCGGGCGCCGAGTCGGCCGCCAAGCCGCCGCGCACCGGCGAGGACTAGCCTTCACGCTAGATCGCCGACGACTGCACGAACTTGGTGTCGATGTTGGCCCGCTTCAGCAGGCCCTCGAACCCGGCCTTGTCGACCGCCTTCAGGTATGCCTCCTGCGGCTCGACCAGCTTCTTGGTCACCATGTCCATCAGCGCATCGTTGAGCGCCACCATGCCCTGGGCGCGGCCCACCTGCATCATCGACGGGATCTGGAAGGTCTTGGCCTCGCGAATCAGGTTGCTGATGGCGCTGTTGATCAGCAGCACCTCGAGCGCCGCGACCCGGCCGCCGCCAATCTTGCGGCACAGGTTCTGCGCGATCACGCCCTTCAGCGACTCCGACAGCATGATGCGAATCTGCGCCTGCTGCTCCTGCGGAAACTGATCGATCACGCGATCGACGGTCGAGGCCGCGGTCGTCGTGTGCAGCGTCCCGAACACCAGGTGCCCGGTCTCGGCCGTCTCAATGGCAATGGCCACCGTCTCGAGGTCGCGCAACTCCCCCACCAGGATGATGTCGGGGTCCTCGCGCATGGCCGCCCGCAGCGCCGCCTTGAAGCCGCCGGTGTGGGTGCCCACTTCGCGCTGGTTGATCAGGCA
>JAUXWR010000446.1 GCA_030680075.1 Legionella sp. | reverse complement strand
CACTGGTGCAGGAGAATCCTTTCCATGCCGTCCTTGCGATACGGTGTTGCCGTGAGGCCAAGAACATAGCGGGCCTTGAACGTCTTGATCACACCCTCGAACGACGCGGCCGGAATTCGATGGCACTCGTCCACGATGACGTGGGAGTAGCGGGCCGCGAGAGACGGCAGATCGGGGTTCTTGGCCAGCGACTGGATCATCGCAATGTCGATCTTCCCGCCAGGATTCTGTTTGGCGCCGGTGATGACGCCGATCTTGATGTCACCCAGCGCGAGAAACTGTTGCAGACGCGCCTTCCATTGGTCCAGGAGCGGCTGACGGTGAACGAGGATCAGCGTTGCTGCCTTGCGCTCAGCGATCATGGCACACCCGAGCACGGTCTTCCCGGAGCCGGGCGGCATGACCACGATGCCGATGTCGTGCGACTTCATGCTGGCCATGCCGGCTGCCTGTTCCGCCGTAAGCGTGCCGCTGAAGGCAACCTTGAGCCCCTTCCGCGCCGTGCGACGCTCCTCGACGTTAACTGATGCGCCTGCTTTTTTGAGAAGTGCAGCCGCCTTGTCCGTGAGGCCCCGCGGCAAGACGAGCCACCTGTCGCGAAGCTCCCCGGAAAAGATAAATCTCTCTTCGGGATACGTGGGCATGCGCATCCGCTGGCGCTCGTAGAACTTGGGGTTGGGAAACGTTGCAAGACGCTTCAACCGTGAGACAAGTCCCGCAGGAAGGCCGGGCAGAGGTATTTGAATCTGTTCATCTCGGATCAGGGTGAGTTCCATGGGAACAGACAGTTTGACGATCCGATCTTCCTTGTCGATCAGGGCACGATCGGTCTCAAAGGACGCATCAGCTTCGTTGTCGCCAACCTTTGGCGCCACCACCGCGCCGCGCACAAGGGAGTGCAGTTCCTGCAGCGACAAACATCGGACGCCGGCCAGGAAAGCCCACTGATCTACCAGAACGTTCATCTGTGCATCCAGAAAGACCGAGTTTTTATTGTCCCGCGGGATCTTTTGAAGCGGTAATGCGATGAGGTTGCCAAAGCCATGCCGCTTGGTGGGCAAGAAATCCTGACTCGGGAAGAACCGATCGAAGGATCTCACCCCCAGTGCCAGCCGCTGCTCGGTTGTCCTGGCAAGAAGCATGGTTCCCAGCACCC
>JAUXWR010000438.1 GCA_030680075.1 Legionella sp. | reverse complement strand
TTCGCTTCCGACGCGGGCTTCGGCACCTTCAGCGCCTTCAGTCGCTCGAACGCCTACACCGCCGTCGCCGAAAGGCGGGGACACCCATGTTTGACCACCGCCACCGCCACTGGCTCGGCGAGGCGCCCCGAGCCCATTCTGGCTATGAATCCTGTTGGTACAACCTTTTCTTGCATCTCTGACCTAAGAAAGGGGACGGTAGCGAAGGGGCACGAGTTCGGCACAAAATTGGACTTGGTCATTACCGATTCCCGATATTAGACACGGACAAGTCTTATCACTCATCGAGACGGGCTGGTCGGATCGACAATTGATGGCGCAATCCGCGCAACGTGACCCAAAAAGTCTGAAGCACTATGTAAATTTTTGGCAGAATCACCTCACGGATGAACTCGCCACGAGTTCGTCGCGCAGGTGAAAAATCCAAAGTAATGCAAAATGAGCTTACGCGAGCATTTTAGCCACTGACCTTTGGTTTCCTAAACCGAAGGTCGGAGGTTCGACTCCTCTCGGGACCGCCAGTTTAGCCCGCAACTGCTTCATATCTCGGGCTCTTTTGGTGCGGCCGGTCTGCCTACCAACAAAGTACCAACTAATCGAATAACAGGTCAGGCACGACGCGCCGGCGGCGACTACGACAGCATAATGGGCGTCCTACCGAAGTCTCGCCACTTTCGGGCCGAGCCAGAGCGGGTCACTGGCCTATCGCCCTGCATATAACCGCCAAGCAGTTCTTGGTGGTTTTTCAACCGACAGGTATGATTCCGCTGCCGGGCCCAACCTGAATTCGCACCAGCAGGCGTTACCGATGTGTACGGAACGTCGCTGGTATACGCATCCGTAATGTAATTTTGAAATAGTCGGTACATAAACAACATGTCTAGCGCCGACCACGTCAAAGCTCTTATCTCGTCCCTTGCGGAAGGGGATGAAGCGCATTTTTTCGCGGTTGCCATGCAGATTGCCGCTTACGAGGCGCGCATGGGTCACGGCAAGCTCGCTGATGAAATCCGCACGATGATTGATAAGGCAAAATCGCGGCCACGTTTCCCGGCGAGAAACACTATCCCGATAGCCCGACCGCGTGGCGAAGCTTCTGAACTGTTAAGCGTTTCATATCCGAACGTGCGCCTTCACAACATGGTGCTTGCGCCGCCGACAAAGAAAAAACTTGAGCGGCTCATTCGTGAGCAAAGGGCAATTCAGGTCATTCGCGGAAAGGGACTTTCCCCGCGTCGCAAGATTTTACTTTCGGGAAAGCCGGGGACTGGCAAGACCCTAACCGCGTCGGCTCTCGCTGGTGAATTAGGCTTGCCGCTTTTTGTCGTCCGGCTCGACGGCTTGATAACGAAGTTCATGGGCGAGACAGCCGCCAAACTACGGATCGTTTTCGAGACGCTCAGTCAGACACGAGGCGTATATCTTTTCGACGAGTTCGACAGC
>JAUXWR010000429.1 GCA_030680075.1 Legionella sp. | reverse complement strand
GCGCCCATCCTGAGCTTTGCCGGGGACTCCCCCGAAGCTCAGCCGCTCCAAGGGCCCGCGCGCGTAATTACGCGCCACGCGCCCACCCCCGACAAGCCTCCTCGCGCCTAGGCGGCCGCCGTCGGCCCGGTAGATCCGGGCCGGGCCGCCGCATTTCCGTCTCCACCCTGCTCGCGGCGACCCGCGGCCAGGCGCATGCGAAACGAAATCACGCGAGGACCCATGTCAAAAGAAATCAGAACCATTCTCCTAAGCGCCGCCGCGCTCGCGGCAAGCCTCGCGGCGGGCGCGCAGACGGCGGCTCCCGCCCCGGCTCCCTCCCAGCAGGCGGCTCCCGCGGCCGCGCAATCGGCGCCGTATAGCTCCGCCTTCGAGGGCTACCGCTCCTTCTTTGCCGACGAGGTCGGCGACTGGCGCAAGGCCAACGACACCGTCCGCGAGATCGGCGGCTGGCGCGCTTACGCCCGGGAAATCCAGGGCGGCTCTCAGGCCCAGCCGGGCGCCGCGGCTCCCGCTGGCGGGCACGGCGGACACGGCGCTCAGCCCGCCCAAGCCCAACCCCAAAGCCAAGGAGCGGCGCCGCGCCCGCCGACCCCGGCCTCCTCGGCTCCGGCTCCCTCCGCCGCTCCGGCTCGCCCAGCGGCTCCCGCCAATCCTCACCAGGGGCACGCCCGATGAAAAGAACATTCAAGCTGGCGGCGGCGGCCGCTGCCGCCCTCGTCCTGGCCGGCTGCGCCGCGCCCAACATGCAAGCCGCGATGGGAGAGGCCAACGAGCTGGCGGGCCCCGTCTCCGGCGGAGTCAAGGCCGAGCTCCAACGCGACGCGTCGCAGCGCGAGGCGGCCTCCAAGCTCGCAGGCGACCTGCTCGCCAAGCCCTTGACCATGGACGGCGCGGCGCAGCTCGCCGTGGCCAACAGCCCGGCGTTCCAAGCCGCCCTCGCGCAGAGCTGGGGCGAGATCGCCACGGCGCAGCAGCGCGGGCTCCCAGGAGGCCTTGTCTTCTCGTTCGAGAGGCTGCGCGAAGGCGCGGACCTCGAATTGGGGCGCCTGCTCTCCGTGGGCCTCTTCGACTTGATCACGCTCCCGCAGCGCCGCGTCGTGTCGCGGATCGAATCCGAGCAAGCGCGCGTGAGGATGGCCGGCGCGGTGGTCGACCAGGTGTCGAACGCCAAGCAAGCCTGGGTGCGGGCGGTCGCCGCCCGCGAAGTCGAGGTCTACGCCGTCCAGGTGAAAGACGCGGCGGAAGCCAGCGCGGAGCTCGCGCGGCGCCTGCAGAGCGTGGGCAACTTCACCAAGCTCCAAGCCGCGCGCCAGCACCTGTTCTACGGCGACGCGACCGCGCGCCTGGCCGCGGCAAGGCAGCAGGCGGTGTCGACGCGCGAGGAGCTCGTCCGCCAACTGGGCCTGACCGACGAGCAGGCCAAGGCGTTGAAGCTGCCCGACCGCTTGCCGGACCTTCCCAAGGCGCCCAAGGCCCCGGACGAGGTCGGCAAGGCCTTGGCCTCGCAGCGTCTCGACGCGCGCCTGGCGCGCTTGGAGCTCGAAGCGGCCAGCCGCGGGCGCGGCGTCGACCTGATCACGAGCTTGACGGACGTGGAGCTCGGGGCCCGGCGCGACACGCGCTTCGAAGGCAACGGCGAGAAGTCCACGACGCGCGGCTTCGAGCTCGAGATCCGGCTGCCCTTGTTCGATTGGGGGTCGACGCGGCGCGCCGCGCTAGACGCGCGCTCGCTGGCGGCCGTCAATCGCTTCGTGGCGGTGGCGCGCGGCGCCGGTTCGCAGGCA
>JAUXWR010000079.1 GCA_030680075.1 Legionella sp. | reverse complement strand
GCCAACTCGTCACGTCCGTTTTCTGTCGACTCAACCCATGGACAACCGTGGTGTGAACCACCGACGAATTTTCCTCTGCCTTTGTGGAGATTAATCCAGCCTGACCCAACAAAACCATTCGTTGGACGTGGGAATGAAATTCACAACCTCGTTCAGAGACGGTTTGAGAACGTGATCCTCAATATCGTTGCTCCAAGTGGCATGGGAAAATCAGTGCTCGTACATCGCTGGATTCTCTTTTTAATCCGCCGTCGACTCAATGTCTTTATTGAAAATGGATTTCCTATCATCTGGCTCTCACTTGCTCCGGTTGATCAGCTACAATTTGAACCTGATGACCCTCGAAGCTTTTGGATAAGCCTACTGACCACATATGGTCTCTCGCTTGGTGTCTCGAATAAGTCGAAGCGGTCCTTTTTAGTACCTGGTCTGATCCAAGAATTTCAGACATTGTCACTTCGATTTCGGTCTGTAATTTTGGTCGTGGATAATTTCGAAAAAATGATTAAGCACACCGGTTTACAACGTGCTCAATATTTTCTCGAAACTCTTGCCAGCATCGACACTGTTGGTTTGATCATGACAACTACGCAGTATGCTGTTGGTGTTCCTTCTCGATCAATCCGATCATATCAATCTATCGCCCTCGAAGGTCTTCCAAGAAATGACATCTCAACACTCTTTCGAATACTTTCATCTCCAGGATCATCTCCGGGAGATGCCGTTGCTCAACCCGTATTTGCCGAATTTACCTCCCCAATGTTAGTGGAGTTAGGCATCAAGAATCCAACTGCTCTTTCTACGGCTGAAACCAACGAAAACTTTTTGAAGGGCTTGCAACTTGAAAAGGTCGAGCGGATGACACTTCATCGGCTGGCTGTTTCTCCCTCAACCATTCCAGAATCTGTGTTTCATTATTTACCAGACGGGGCAAATATTCGCAGAACTTTGAATGCGCTCGCAACGAGAAGCCTTGTCCGATGTGTTGACAAACACTACAGCATGCATCCTTCTGTTCATAGCTTTTTTCGCAAGGATATTCTGCAATTTCTCCGTGAAAGTCGCGCAGCACCGACCGAAACCGAGACAGAAGCACTGGTTAAACATGAAAAAGCTCAAATTCATTCTGACTGGGCTAAGGCTATGGCACGTGCAATCGATTTTCATGACCCAGAAGAAACCGGAGACTATACCCTCGTCTTTCAACAATTATATCATTACTGTCAGCAAATTGCTCAAATCGTTGATCGGGACATAATTAATTTGATGTTCGATCTCTGCAAGAAGCATCAAGAGAATTGGATTTGCCAAGGATATTGGTTCCAAACTCTCAACTTCTTTAAGTGGTTTATCCGTGCTCTTCGCTTCCATCCGCCTGATCCAGAGCTGGAATTCTTACTCACACGAGGTTATTTTGAAAAACTGGTGTTTTTTCGCCGTCTTGGCCAAACGCTACTTGCAATGGAATCCTCGAAAGATGCGATGCAACATATGCTTCAAGTTGTCAGTATTCAGCGAGCAGTGAGCGAGTCCAGGATCGCGGAGCTCCACAATCGCCTGTGCTTTGAATCTGGTAATGTCTACTTGCAAGTTTTTCAGCATGATCGTGCTTGTGAGTATTGGAGTGGGATAATCAGCAAGCTAGCACTGCAAAATAATCTCCATATCGGACTATTCTCAGCCTCATTGGCTCAGATTGGAAGGGCGTTCGATCAGTTACGAGAGGCAAACAAAGAGAAGAGTCTCTTATGCATTGATTACGCAGGTAGATTTTGGGCATGGACCCTGTCCATCAAGCTTCGAGAAGTACGAGCAACTGATAATCAAGAAACCCGTCGTTATCTTGCAACTTCAGTTCATCAGATGGGTACCTTCCTCCTGCGAAACGGCGATTATCTTCGAGCCCGTCGATTTTTCATCTGGTCAATTTCTCTTAAGAAGACCCTTTCTGATCAGCGTGGCCTTGCGATGTCATACAGAAAAGTTGCTTTACTCCATCTTACAGAACTTCGGGTATCAAAAAAGAAGATGGAGAGTGCTACACCGTGTCAATTGATTGAAATCAGCGACAGTTTAGAACAATGCGAAAGAATATGTCTCCTCTTGAACGATAGTTATAAGTTAGCCCAGACTCATCTTCTTAAAGCCGAATTTTCTCTCTTCGAAACCCCAGGAAACCTGATTGCTCGAGAAATGCTCGACAAAGCCAAAGAACTTTTTACCTCTACCGGATCATGGTTCCGTGTCTATCAGGTCTTGTGCCTGAAACAACAGTTTGGATATCTTTCAAGTGGCAGCACACCGGTTGATCAACTCGATTCAATTGTTTTGGAAGATCTTCATACCTTCCAGTCAGGAAAAAGACTGAAAGAAGTATTGAAATGGCTCAAAAACTGCTCATTTCAAAGCGATCTGAGCCTTCTTGGAGCTCTTCCTCCTTTACCTACTCCTGAGCAACTTGATCACATTGAAGCCGAGCTAAATCTAATTGCTCCATCTCCTGGTCCTTCCACATCTTATTAATTAAAACCAAGAATTGAACAACACTTTGCAAGTGCATTTCTTTATTCGAGATCATTCATCTATTCGAGTGCTCGTTTCTATCGAGAGTAGACATTCTTGCAACTCTAGAGGAAGAGGTAATGCAAGACTGTCTATTTGATGCTGACAAATAGTTTCAATATCGAGTTGAGTTTGGGTTTTAAATTCTCGAGAAATCAACCGATGAAATATCCCGATCTGGTTTAAGAGCCGCTCCACCGATGCCAAACACTTTCCTCGCTGAAAGTTGGACATTCGTTTCTTGCGAACACGCGGTTTGAGGGAGCTAGCATCAGCATTCGATGAACTTAAGAACAAATTTTGCTGGCGACATTTAACCTGATACTCTCGATACCAAGAATCAGTCAACATAAACAGTCTCTGGGATTCAAGCAAATCTTGCATGGCTAACTGTTGGGTATGACTATTATCTTCGAGCAATCGGAGCTCTGCTCTTAAGGAAAGAGCTTGTGCGTGCTTGTAATGGTCGTTTAGCAACATGCTAATGCGAATGGTTTCAATAAGCAAAGCTTCGATTGATCGAATCAATTGTACATTGTTGGGTGCAGTTTTAAGCATCTCGACACCGAGAGCAGAGAGTTTTAAAAATGACATAGCGAGTCCGCGCTGATCCAGAATCGTATGTTTCAACCTGATTGAACGGAGGTAATACCTACACGCGGGATGGAAACATGCTCTCCGCAACCAATAAGTCCCCAAGACATGAAGTGAGGTTGCCACACTACGATAATCACACGAGTTGATTGGGTTAGAAAATTTCAAAACTGTTGCATGTGCCCATAATGTGCCAGCTCTTTCAACACAAAATTGAGCCATATCTGATCTGGAGAGTCGTAATTGATCAAACACACGACCAATCTGCTGGAAACTGGCTGCGTAGATCCAATGCTCAAGCGGTGTGGAAGTTTTTTCGATGGCTTGTATCGCTGAAACCCAATAACGACATGCTTTTAGATGATTAAATGCATGCAAATAGATATTTCCCGATTCGAAATTGATTGAGGCGTGCCTTATCAAAACATCATCCGAAAGAGGAACGGAACGATACAAACTTTCTATGGCATCCCTTGAATACTCAATGGCTTGTGTTGCTTGACCCATTCGACGTGCGAATGTCATCTTGTGATAGAGGCAATCGCTGATATACCGTGCGAAGTCGGCATTGCTATTGTTCAACTGTCTTATCAGAGCTTTGTGGACTGTATTTAAAGCCCGCAGTGCCTGACTCCATTGGCCATGACAAGCCCAAATATCGATGCTAGTCCGAAAAATATCAAATATTTCTTCGAAGTTCTTGTTTACCAATTCTGGCTTTGAACAACGTGATTGTCTGCAGAGATGATAGATTAGCTCGAAGGCAAGGCGATCGCGCTCATCGAGCTCCAAAGATGAACATTGCAAAAATGATCGAAGGACAAGACTCCAATGTCTGTGTACTTTGGATGAAAAATCGACTGTGTGTTTAAAATGATTTCTGATGGTAGGTTGCATTGTCCAACTGCCGTGATTCAAAGGTAACCATTCGATAAGGGCCCTGCTCTCTAATTTAGGCAAAACTACAATGAGTTCTGAAGGTATGAGTCTTTGACATATCGGTGAACGCGCCACCGCAATAAATGAAAGAGCAAATCTTTCAATTACATTGAGATTGCGGGCAGCATGATAAAGAGCCTCTTCAACAGTCAAACCTCTAGATCCAATCAAGATACGCATAGGAGGATTGTCTTGGTCGAATATCGGGAGATCTTCGGTTTCACATGAAGAGAAAGAGGGTGGGTGTAGAATCGATTGTTGGAGTCGACGCATATGATATAACTGAGTTGCTTCACATTGGGTCAGACCCGAGAGTCTTAAGAGTTGATCAGCACCCGGAAAGATTTCTTGAGAAGCAGTCAGCACAAGAGAATTAAGTCTCAAAGAAGCGATATCTGAAAGAAGCATTCTTGCTTGTACTGCACTTTGATTGTTGAGCAATGACTCAAATTTGTCAAGAACTATTATAACTGATTTAAAAGGTAGGAGAAGAGTTTCGACTTGATGCTTGAGAGTATCTGAATGCAGAGAT
>JAUXWR010000078.1 GCA_030680075.1 Legionella sp. | reverse complement strand
TTTGTATTTGTATTTGTATTTGTATTTGTATTTGTATTTGTATTTGTATTTGTATTTGTATTTGTATTTGTATTTGTATTAAATAAACCTTTCAATATGATCATGCATGTGTACACAATTGTCTTTATTTGACGAAAATGTAGTTGTACAAACTACAACAAGTTAGGTAATGAGTACTTCTTGGGAGAATTGTCACTAGCAATTATGGGATTTTCTGTGGCTATTTCAGATGCTTGTTGTTGTGAGAAATGGTTTTTGTTTTTGAGATCTTTTTTGCGATATCTTTGCAAGTGTGAACTAATTTGCTTGCGAGAAACTTCCTTCACTTTCATCAAATTTTGGATTGTTGAAGGCGTGGCATTGGGTCCTAGAATTTGAACAGCCTCTTCGAATTTGTTGTGTAATTCCTTGGTCCAACAAAATCTTCCTGCGGATGCAGAGGAAACTTGCATTTTGGGGTTGGTTGAATGGCAAAAACAATGGTTTGATGGGGAAATCTTTTCGCTGCGTTACCAACTTTCAATTCCAAGCGTGTTAGCCTAAAATTGATTATACCATATTTGGCGCGGATTGCCTTTAAAGGCAACAATGTTTTCGCATCTGTTCCACTGGCGGGGTTGTTGCAGGCGGGTCATCGCAATAAAGAAAGAGAAAAGCATCCCTTTGGTAACAAAGGTTAGTTTGATTGAAAAGATATCTAATTAGATAAAGCTATTTTGTAGCAGTTTGGCATAAATTTATACAACATTCATTCTTCAGTAATCTAACAATTGTCTAAGCCTTTGTAGGGCTTGCACTTCCGAGACTTTGCGAAGAAGTCGGAATGGTTTAGCCAATCGGGTCTGAGTCTCAGTCTGACCCAGAAACTCACGCAAGAACCACTCGCGATACAGCTTGGTCTTGGCATTCCATGCAGTGAAACCCAATCGAGTCAGAAAAGGGTTAATCTCTTGTTGTAGAAAGGTGCCTCGATTAAACACCAAAACCATCTGCGGCTCTGGCCGTCCAGCAGAAGCAGAAGTAGAGCCATCTTCATTATCCACAACAAACTCAAAGCTCGCATTAAACCAAGCAGCCACCCAGCGTTTAACAACTTCTACCACAACTGCAATTCTACCGGAAGCCAAATGAGATTGATACTGTTGGAATAGGTCAGCACATTGCTGGCAGGATTGGGAAGAGTGCGAAAGGTTTGTAACAACACTCGAAGGAGCACTAGCCATTTCCATAGAAGAAGAAGACAAAGATGCAGGTGTCCTTGTTGGAGCTGCAAAGGAAAATTGAGAAGGGGAAGGAGCGGAGTGTTGGAAACTTTGGGAAGTATGCAAAGGAGGAGAGGCCAGTGGCTGTCCACGATGACCCAAGCGCGACAGTAACTCTTGAATAAGCGACTCTTTACCTCGCTCGTCCAGCAATAAAGTAGTCGAGCTACTACTGTTGCCAAAGTTGACTTGTGGTACAGGGAGTGGATTAACAAAAGAAGGGGAAGTAGGAACTTCTGGTGGCGAGCTAGGAGGGGGAAAATCGTCAAATCCATCATCTACAGTTGATTGGTAAGCGGTGCTTGAAATTGATGGAAGGCGTTGCTTTTTTCTAGCGTTTTGAGACTCTGACGAATTCGAAGAAGAGGAAGGAGACCGAGGTCGTTTTCTGCTGATCTGATTTGAAGCCTCATAATCAACATCTCCTAGTAATGCATCAACATCAATATCTTCATCAAAATCAATGACCTTATCATGGTCAATGGTATCATCGCCAACATTCTCCAAGTCAGATAATATTTTGGAAGTTGATGTGCCACTCAAAGTCGACGAATGTGAATTCGATGAATTGGTGCGTTCAAATGATGTAGAAGAAGAAGCAGCTGCTAACTGACTTTTGTTGTAATTTGCAGCTGGAGTACTCCCCATTGGACCCCTACTTCGACTGCGGCTGCGGCTGTGGTTGGGACTTTGACTTTGACTGCGGCTGCGGCTGTAACTTTGATACTCTCTGTCTCTGCTAGGGCTTCTACGGCTGCGGCTTCGACCACGGCTGCGGTCTCGACTCCGATTTCGGCCATGACCTCGGCTTCTACTTCGACTTCTACTTCGGTTTCTACTTTGGCTTCTATCGCGATTGATGTCAACAGTTGTTCGCTTGTCGCCGCTTTCGGTGTGCTTTGGAAGGGCGGAATGAGGCCCGCGAAGGTCCAAGTGATAGTCACTACTTTGGCTCCTGTAATCCGAGAAAAAA
>JAUXWR010000406.1 GCA_030680075.1 Legionella sp. | reverse complement strand
TGGTGGCGCCGGGCGAGCCAATGAATCTCGGCCAAAATCTCAGCCAACCAATCTCAAGCTAAGTGTTCCCTCAGCTAAAGGCGTGCCTTGATGAAAGAGACTTTCGACTTCATCCTCGCGGGCGGAACTCTTTTGCTTCCGGGCGGTCCGGTCCTGGCCGATGTCGGCGTGCGCGCCGGCCGTACCGTTGCTATTGGTGATCTTGGCGCATCCTCCGCCGCATCGCGCTTCGACGCCAAGGGCCTCACCGTCATGCCCGGCGTGATCGACGAACAGGTCCATTTCCGCGAACCCGGTCCCACCCATAAGGAAGATCTTGAATCGGGCACCCGCGGCGCCGTGCTCGGCGGCGTCACCTGCCTGTTCGAAATGCCCAACACCGATCCGCCCACCACCAACGAAGCGGCCATCAACGACAAAATTCGCCGCGCCACGGGCCGCGCCTGGACCGATTTTGCCTTCTACGTCGGCGCATCGCCCGACAACGCCGAACAACTCGGCATGCTCGAGCGTCTCCCCGGCGTCTGCGGCATCAAGATGTTCATGGGGTCCAGCACCGGTTCGCTGCTGGTGGCCGACGATGAGAATGTCGGCCGTGTCCTCGCCTCCGGCACGCGCCGCGTCACGGTGCATAGTGAAGACGATATGCGCCTCACCGAACGCGCGGCCATGGTGAAAGACGGCGCGGATGTCTCGATGCATCCCGAATGGCGCGATGTGGAAACCGCTGTCCGCTGCACGCAGCGTCTATTGGCGCTCGCGCGCAAGCATCGCCGCCGCGTACACGTGCTTCATGTCACGACCGCCGAGGAAATGGATATCCTTGCCCAGCATAAGGACATCGCCACGGTCGAAGTCCTGCCCCAGCATCTCACCCTCGCCGCGCCCGAGTGTTACCAGCGCCTCGGCACCCTCGCGCAGATGAACCCGCCCATCCGTGAAGCGCGTCATCGCGACGCGCTGTGGAAAGCCATCGAGGCCGGCATCGTCGATTGCATTGGCTCTGACCATGCCCCCCATACGCTCGAGGAAAAGGCCAAACCTTATCCCCGCAGTCCGTCGGGCCTCACGGGTGTACAGACGTTACTGCCTCTCATGCTGAATCACATGGCCGAGGGCCGGCTTTCGCTGCAGCGCCTGGTCGATCTCACCAGCGCCGGCCCCGCACGCATCTTCGGCATCGCCAACAAAGGCCGCATCGCCGTCGGCTATGATGCGGACTTCACCGTGGTCGACCTCAAAGCCAAACGCACCATTACAAACAAATGGATCGCTAGCCGCGCCGGCTGGAGCGCCTTCGATGGCATGGACATCACC
>JAUXWR010000401.1 GCA_030680075.1 Legionella sp. | reverse complement strand
TGGGATTTTCTGAGGGACTTGGGAGCAGTGCGCGTCTCGACATGCGGTTTGCCCTTTCGATCTCTGCCCCATCGAAACTCGAAACTGGACGCTCCGAGCTCCAACGCTTTCGCGCTAAAGGGGATGATCTGCGTTTTCTCTGCGGATACTTCCAGTCCAAACTTGCCCAGCCGCTTGCCCAAGACTTCGTAAAAGCGACGCGCATCTTCTTCGTATGCCATGTGTTGCGTGCCCGCAATCTCTCTCCACAATGCGGGCAGTTCTCTAAATCACATTCTACGATCTCTCGCTTCACTTCTTCAAAATGTCTCGTCGGTCGGTGGCGCGCCTGTTTTTTCATCCCACTATTTTATCCCTCCCTTATGTAAGATCAAGACTGTCTGGGCCCCACGACGGCTCCCAGCCTCGGGCGGTCCGTGAAGCGGACTATTCTTCGATGGGCTCTTCCGGGTGGGCGGCGTTCCACAGGGCGATGATCTCCGCCTCGCTTTTGCCGATGTTCTCCGCGTTCTGCCAGCCGCCGCGGAACTCGGCATTCAGGCGTTTGACCACCTCCGGGTTGACGCGCACGCTGATCTCGATGGAGCCTTCCGCCTTGCCGACGGGTTTGTAATACGTGCCGTTGGGCAGCTGCACGGTGCGGCCGTCCTTGAGCGCGTCTTCGATGACGCTGTCCAAAAAGGTCAGCACCGCCAGCACCGAACTTGCATTCTCGTTCGATTCCTGGCTGATCTTGTCCACCAGCTGGCGCGGCGGCATCGGCGCAGCAGTCTCCAGCCGCGGACCAAACTTCGTCCAAGCTTCGATCTTCTTTGCCATTGCGAAATCCTTGTTTCGATGTGGGAAATTAATTGTCACTGTGCCCATTGAACAGACTGAAGAAGAGCGGCGCGATCATCGGGTCGAAATGCCTGCCGGTTTCCCCGCGCATGTATTCGAGCGCATCAGCCTGCGCCCAGGCGCGGCGGTAGGGCCTGTCGGAGGTCAGTGCGTCGTACACATCGGCAAAGGCGAAGATGCGCGCAAAGAGCGGGATGGCCTCGCCGGCCAGCCCGTCCGGGTAGCCGCTGCCGTCCCATTTTTCATGGTGCGAGCGCGGGATGGGCAGGGCCGGGCTTAGGTAGGGGATCGACCTGAGGATATCCACCGCGATCAACGGGTGGCGGCGCATGATGACCCATTCCTCATCCGTCAACGGACCGGGTTTGAACAGGATGCTGTCCGGGATGGCGACCTTGCCGATATCGTGC
>JAUXWR010000391.1 GCA_030680075.1 Legionella sp. | reverse complement strand
GGGACATAGAAAAATCGGTCCGGGCTGCCACCCGGACCGATCCATTTCAACCCTGCACCTGATCCTGCTCATCCTTTTCCTTTTTCTTCATAAGGAGATACGCCGCAATCCCCCCCGCCGCCAACACCAGCAAAAGCGAACGGATCCCGCCGATCAGGCCCAGTAACATAAAGAATCCTCCCATGCCCATCACGATCGCGTCCGGTAAATGCATACTCAAAAAATTATTCTCGCGCGCATCGCTGGGGAAATTTTTGTTATAGATGATCTCGACCTGCTCCCCGATCTGATGACGCGGCGAACTCGTGGATGTCGGATCCGTGTAACGGATCACTTCTCCAGTTTCAGTTTTAAACTCGATGACGGGTTGATACATGATGCTGGTACCGCTGTCCGATGTTTTTTCATATTGCTTCATTTCCACAACCGTCCCCACGGCCGTGCCTCCGGATGCCGCCCACTCGTTTGTTTTGCTGTACCAGCCCCAGCCGACGATTAGCAGGATCGCTCCAAATACCATCAAAAACGGACCCACGACCAGGCCCGCAAACGGGTTGCTTATACCCCGCCGCCGTCTGCCAACCCGAACATTCGATCTTCTTCTATTCATGAGATTCTCCTTTTTGGAAAAGATCGGTTAAACATACAGGCCGCCAATGCGGCCAATATGTAATTCAAATTTCAATTTATTCTTCCGTAATTGCGACCGAAGCGGAGGTATCATCGCTATTGCCGGCCACTGTTACTCGAACTTTTTTACCATCCTTGGTAAAGACCAGAAAAATGCCGCCCCCTATACCTTCATCTGTCAGCGACCAGCCGTGGCTCGGCATCTCTGCGCGATAAAAATCCGCCACTTCGTTGCGCGGCTTTCCAATTTGATACGTTACATACTTTGGTGATTTATTCAAATTTGTCGCGCCATCCATCACAGGAAACTCACCCGTCAAGCCGCCCGGACTGTTGCATTCGACAGGAATGGCGATCTCAAGCGAGCCGTCCTCCACTGGAAGGTAATTGAAGACGGAGACGTCATCCGTAAAT
>JAUXWR010000378.1 GCA_030680075.1 Legionella sp. | reverse complement strand
ATCGAGGAGCCGAGGAAGGCCCGGCGCAGCTCGCGCGGGCCGTCCCTTTCGATCCAACGTCCGTGAGCGATGATCACGCGCTCCGGACTCCATGCCTCGGTCAATCCGAGCGGCGCGGCCGGTTCTTGTGAATGATCGCGGCGATGATTAGGCCGAATGTGATGAGCCGGGTTAGATAGAAGACCGGCTCCAGCTCTTCGTTTGGATGGCTCAAGGCCAGCGCGACTCGCGTAACGGCGTCGAGCGCAAAAGCCGCGCTGAAAAACAGAAACAGCGGGTCGTGCGTCTGTGACCAGAAGCGCAGGAAGAAGAGCGTCGCGACGAACGAAGCCATGGCGACGGCCCCCATAAGCATGGGATAAATGTCAGTGTTCATCGTTCGGCATCCCAGATCAGGCCGTAAAGCAGCACGGTCATCGCAATCAGGGCAAGTGATGCGCGGACAATCGAGAGATCGATGTGGGGCACGATGATCTTGTCGACAACGAGCGCAAGATTGTTGAGCGTCAAACCGACAAAGCAGAGTCCGCTCCACAACAGCAGCCGATAACCACCGCGGCTGTAGGCCTGTAGAAGCAGGTAGGCGCATGTGGCGGCCGCCAGGGCGCACAGACCGAAAATCACTGGGCCCATATCATCGATCCTTTCGCAGTTTGAACGCTGCTGCGAATGCTCGAGCGCCCGATGGCTTGGCGTGCACGAGATTGGTTACAGGAATGAGGTGACGCGCATAGTGCGTTGAAAGCTTCTCGACGATTTCACGCTGCCCGGCGGGATCACCATTAAACCAAAGTACGCCGTCGCCGCAGTCGAGCAGGCCATTGTCACACAGCCGTTCGAGAACCGCCTTGGCCTGGCTTTCACCTATATAGAGTTGGGCCGCAACGCCGGTAACGGTCCAACGCTCCTCCGGCTGGTTCGCGAGAAGGATCAGCGCCTCGAGTTGGGCGATGGAATCAATATAGGTCAGTATAAACTCGCGCACGTCCGGCGGGATCAGCTCATCCGCCATGGGGCACCCGCTGTTGCCTGATTGGTGTCACTGGGTCCCCATAGCTCATCTGTGCCGGGCGCGGCAGATCAATCGCTCCAAAAAATGGCCCGTATTCAGGGCGATTGCATACTAACGCGATAGGTCGACCATGTCATGTGGCGGGAGATCGGACCCGAGTTCACGGCGGAAAGGGCAGAGTGACCCCATCGGCACTTTTAGTGACCGCGTCGGGTCAAAAGCGGTAATGGCGCCAGCGAGCAGCACGCCGCGGAAATTCTATCCCCACCCACCC